>NZ_MTHB01000094.1 GCF_002220365.1 Caballeronia sordidicola
GCAAAGTTCAGCGCTGCGGGTGGGCTGTCATCTGTCTTTTTTGGCGGCAAAGAAGTGTTGCTTGGGCTAACAGGCGTAGCAGTCGTCATTTCCAACCCAGTCAGAGTTAAGCGTCAAAGCGCACTTCGACATACGAAACGCGCTCGCACATAATTCAGGGTTTTGAAGTAACAGAGTGCTGCGTCAACCTAATTTGACAGTTTTGCAAACAGGCCAATGAGACAAACCAGGAAATGGCGACGGCTTGCAAGAAACATCTCAAATATGCGGCGGGGAAACGAAGAAATTTAAGACTAGCTGTCACTAATCAAGGTCAGCGCGGGCGGTTCGGCATCCAGCCAAATCGCGCTTGCGTCATGTCGCCCGGCATCAACACCGCGCCGCCGATGTCCTCTCGCGGTGCATCGAGATTCAAGAAATCCACCGTGTTCGTTACAGGCTCCACGCACAGCAGGTCCGGACGCGCCGAGGGCGCGAACAGGACCATGTGGTCGAACGGCGCGTCGGCACAAAGCGTCACGCTGCGGTGTTCATCCGGCCAGTCGATGGTCGCCGACCTCGACCAGCCAGCGAAATTGTTGTCCAGATCGAAGGCATTCGCGGCCAAGCCCTCCGGCGACGCCAACGCATCAACGCACGGATGCGCGCCGAGAAACGTCGGCAGGAGATCCTGCGTGGCGTGCCACATCGCGCGGACGTTCGTGTGGATGCGCGTCGCCGGGGTGCGAGGATAATAAGGATGATGACCCATGCCGAACGGCATGGGCTGATCGGCGAGATTGCGTATCGACATGGTGACGAACAAGCCTGAATCATCGAGTTCGAAACGCTGCGTCGCTTCGTATCGATACGGCCAGTGATGCGCCGGTTCACCGCCGGGCTCGTGGTTCAGATGCAACTCCACCAGGTTCGACGACACCAGACCCACGCGCCATGGCCGCCGCCAAGCGTGCCCATGCAGCGCATGATCGAACGAGTTGCCATCGGCGGATAGATCGACCTCGCGGCCGTCGAAAGCAAACCGCGCGTCGCGCAGCCGGTTGCAGTAAGGCAGCAACGGAAAGCTCGCCATCCCGAGCGGGTTGCAAGCAGCGAGCGCGTCGGCCGACGCGGGGCGCAGCCAATGCAATGCCCCGCGACCATTGCCGTCGCCACTAGCGCCGACATTGCCGACATTGCCATTGCCGACATCCGGCAGATCGTAGAACGCCGCAATCGCGCCGCCAACGTGCGGCGCCAGCAACGCTCGCCGTTCCTCGAAGCGCAGTTCGATCAGCGCAGCATCATTCAACGCGATGCGAAACGCGTCGTCAGCGGCCGGCGTGGGCTGAGTGGATTGAGCGTGTTGAACAGCGGCGCTCTCACCCGCGCTTGTCCTTTGATCGGTGTTCAATATGCAAACCGCTGATAACTTTCATCGAAGGTCCGCGGCGTCTTGTCGACTTGCGGGCTATAACGCAGCAATCGTTTTGCGCGGACAGGCAGCGCGGCGAACACATCGCGCGGCACTTGCACCTGCACTTCCGGCCTGAAATACCACGAACGGCTATAACCGATCACGACCATCGGACGCGGGGTATCGGTGAGATTCGGCGTGCCGCGATGCAAAGCGCGTACATCACGGATCATCACGTCGCCGAGTTGCATCGGGACGCGTTCCGCCGGGAACCGGCCATCTGCCAAGCCGGCAAGCGCATCCTCACGCGATATCCGATGCGTCCCGCGCGTAGTCTCCAGAGAGCCGTTCTCGTCGTTCACATCGATAAGCGGAAAATTCACCGCCAACTGGAACGACGGCGTTTCCGGCACGCCCTCGAACAACGGCGGCGTGTCGCGATGCCAGTCCTGAAAGTCGGAACCGCGCACGGGGGTATCAGTGGCGAGCTGGCACATCACGGGGTCTGGTCCGGCAATTCGCTCGACGATCCCCAGCACGTCGTCATCGCAAAAAATCGCGGGATCGGCGAACTCGCCTTCAAACGGCAACGTGACGTAATAACGCCCCGGCCCGCGATTGCCGCTAGCGCCCTGCTCGCGCGCCGCGTCCGCATGCGGCCTGAAAAGCGGCGCAAATGCCGCACGCCACGCTTCGAGCGTCGCACGGGGGAAATGGCTGGGCAGCAGCACAAAACCGTCACGTTCGAAATCCTCCGCAAGCTTATCGCGAGTTCGTTCGTCGTAGCGGGCCATGGTCGTCTCCTTGTATAGCGCCGCGTGAGCCGGGCACGGTCGGCGCACCTGGCTTTCATTGATCCAACAGCCATGCATACGCCGAGAATCGCACGATCGCCACGAAGTAGTCAATATTATTAGTAATAACACTTAGGGCCGCCGCATCGCCGATGAAAGCAATACGGGCGATGGTTTGTGAGCGTTGTCCGTAGAAAATATTAGTGGTACCGTCGGCAGCATCCGCAGAACGTTACAGCGCCACGCAACGACAACGCCGCCGCCTTTTCGCGGCCTCAGACAATGAAAAAATCCACGCAACGCCGTCCGACGATGACCGACATCGCGAAGCTGACCGGCGTCTCGCAATCGACCGTCTCGCTCGTACTGAACAACGCGACCAGCGCGAAATTCTCCGATGCTACGCGCAACAAAGTACTGAAGGCCGCGCAGGATCTCGGCTACCGGATGACGTCGCGCGAACCGCTGGACGCAGCGATCACGGCGAACGAGAAGAACCTGATCGTGTATCTCGCCGATGAAATTTCGACGAGTCCGCATCCGGTGGTGAACATCGACGGCGCACGCGATACAGCGTTCGCAAACGGCCGGATGCTGGCGGTCTACTCGACGCACGGCAATGCGGAAATCGAGCAGCAAGTGCTCGACGCCACGCTCACGAATCCCAACGTGCTCGGCGTGATTTACGCGACGGTTTATACACGGAAAGTGACCTTGCCCGCAGCGCTTTCAAAAGTCCCAACGGTCCTGCTGAACTGCTACACGAGCGATTCCGAGCTTTCGTCGGTGGTGCCGGCGGAAGTCACGGGAGGCCATACCGCGACGGAATATTTGCTGAACGCGGGGCATCGAAGGATTGGGTATGTGAACGGCGAACCCTGGCAAGACGCGTCGCGCGACCGGCTGAAGGGGTATCGGATGGCGCTCTCGACCGCAGACCTGCCGTACGCCGCCGAACTGGTGCGTGAAGGCGACTGGAGTTCGGGCTCGGGTTTCGAGCAGACTCTGTCGTTAATGCGCCAGCCCAACCCGCCAACAGCCATTTTCTGCGCGAACGACTTGATGGCGCTCGGTGCGATCGAAGCGCTGAAGCAGCTTGGATTGCGGGTTCCAGAAGACGTATCCGTACTCGGCTACGACGATCAGGAAATCGCCCGGCATACCCATCCATCGCTTTCCACCGTCGTCCTGCCCAACTATGAACTGGGCCGATGGGCGGTCGAAACATTGCTCCAGGAAGAGCACAACCGCGCCGCCGGTGCACCCGTGCGCCGGCGCACGGTGAAACTCGACGGACCGCTGGTGGAACGCGCATCGGTAAGGGTAATTACCGTGGTCAAACAGCGTGCAATTAATAATATTAGCGATTGACCAATAATAAAATACGGTGGAATAATCATCGCACCTCGACTTATTGAGATAGAGCCGAGAGGACGGAAAAACACGGTAGGACCGAAGCACTTAAAAAAGCAGGACCATCCATACTGGAGGAAGACATGCTGTCGCTTGAAAACTTCAACAAACGCAAATTCCCGTTGCGCGTGCTGGCCACGTCCGCACTCGCGCTGTCGATGGTGGCTGGCTTCAGCATCGCCCACGCCGACGACTCTCCCCTGCCCAAGCTCGCGAACAAGAAACCCTTGCGCGTCGGCTTCGCCCAGACCGAAAGCAACAACCCGTGGCGTCTCGCCGAAACCAAGAGCTTCAAGGACGTCGCGGCGAAGTGCGGCTGGCAGATGGTGATGACCGACGCGAACAGCTCGGCATCGAAACAAGTCGCCGATATCCAGAGCATGATCGCGCAGCACGTCGACTTGATCGTGTTCCCGCCGCGTGAAGAAAAGCCGCTCGCCCCCATTGTGTTGCAGGCGAAGAAAGCGGGCATTCCGGTGATCCTGGTCGACCGTGACGTGGATCAATCAGTGGCAAAAGCGGGTAAGGACTACATTACGTTCATCGGCTCGGACTTTATCAACCAGGGGCAACGCGCGGCCGACTGGCTGGTTAAGTCGACCGGCGGCAAGGCGAAGATCATCGAACTGGAAGGATCGACGGGCGCGTCCGCTGCGAACGATCGCAAGAAGGGTTTTGACGACGTGATCGCCAAGAATCCGGGGATGCAGATCATTGCGTCGCAAAGCGGCGACTTCGCGCGCGACAAGGGCCGTCAGGTCATGGAAACGCTGCTTCAGGCGCATCCGGATGTAACCGCCGTCTACGCACACAACGACGAAATGGCACTCGGCGCGATTGCGGCTATCAAGGCGGCCGGCAAGCAGCCGGGCAAGGACATCACGCTTGTGACTATCGACGGGACGAAGGGCGGCATGGACGCCATCGCTGCCGGCGAACTTGGTGCCAGCGTGCAGTCGAGCCCGTTCTTCGGCCCGCTTGCGTGCGACGTGGCGCAGAAGTTCGCGAAGGGTGAAACCGTTCCGCCGTGGGTGAAAGTCTCCGACCGCTTCTACGATAAAAGCAACGTCAAAGAGAGCATGCAGTACGGTTATTGAGCGGACGCGTTCAGCGAACGTTGAAGTGAACGTACGAAGCTTGGGCTAATGAGCAACGAAGGTGTTCGAAGCGGCGCGCCCCGTCTTTCGCGGGCCGTCGCTTCTTTTGTATCCGGCGGACTGAACGCATTCAGTGCGTAACACCAGCCGCCAGGGAGACGCACTAGATGAACACGCCAAATTCCGGAACACCCCTGCTAGAGATGCAGGACATCGACATCAGCTTTGGTGGTGTGGCCGCGTTGCGGCACGCCAGGCTGTCGGTGACAGCGGGAGAAGTGCATGCGCTGATCGGGCAGAACGGTGCGGGTAAATCGACGCTGATCAAGATCCTGACAGGCGCTTATAGACGTACGTCGGGCACGATTCGCTTCGATGGCCGCGAAGCCGATTTTCGCAGCCCGAAAGAAGCGCGCGAAGCCGGTATCAGCACAATCTACCAGGAGATCAATCTGGTCCCGTTCCGCTCGATTGCCGAGAACATCTTTCTCGGCCGCGAGCCGCGCCGGTTCGGGTTGATCGACTGGAAGACAATTCACCGGCGCGCGCAGGAATTGCTCGACTCCTTCGGCTTGCAGATCGATGTGAGCAAACCCGTGCGTGAGTTTTCGACCGCTATCCAGCAGATGGTGGCGTTGGCGCGGGCGGTATCGTCGGACGCGAAGATGGTCATCATGGACGAGTCCACATCCTCGCTCGATGAACGCGAGGTCGAATTGCTCTTCACTGTAGTGCGACGTTTGAGGGACGACGGCCGCGCGGTGATTTTCGTCTCGCATCGTCTGGATGAACTGTATGCGCTGTGCGATCGCGTCACGGTCATGCGCGACGGGCAAACCGTGGCGGAAAGCCCGATGGCCGCGCTCGACAAGCTGCAACTCGTCACCACCATGCTTGGACGTACGCTCGCCGCCGTCGTGCACGAGGACAGCGCGGTCAAGGAAGCGAATCTGGCCAAACGCGGTTCGACTGCGATCAGCGCAACGAACCTCGGTGCGGGCGCGAAAGTGACGGACGTGTCGCTCGATGTCCACTCAGGCGAGGCCGTCGGTCTGGCCGGGCTGCTCGGCTCGGGCCGCACGGAAACCATGCGGTTGATGTTCGGCGCGGATCCGGCCGAACGCGGGTCGCTTTCCATCGACGGCAAGCCGGTCACCCTCAAGTCGCCGCAAGACGCCATTGCCCGTGGGATTGCGTATCTCACCGAGGACAGAAAGGGCGAAGGCATCGTGCCGGAGCTCTCGGTGCGCGACAACCTGACGCTCGTGTGCCTGCGCACGCTGACCAAACGCGGTGTAGTCGATGTCGCGAAACAGCGCGAGATCGTGGACCGGTTTATCGAATCGCTCGGAATCAAACTGCGCTCAGCCGATCAACCGATCCGTGAGTTATCGGGCGGCAATCAGCAGAAGGTTTTGCTCGCACGCTGGTTGGCGACGAATCCTGGCTTGTTGCTGCTCGATGAACCCACAAGAGGGATCGATGTCGGCGCGAAAGCCGATGTCGCCAAGATCATCCGGGAACTGCGCGACTCGGGGCTGGCGGTGTTGTTGTCGGCGTCCGAGCTGGAAGAGCTCACTGCGGTAGCCGATCGCGCAGTGGTGATCCGCGATGGCAAGACTGTTGCCGAACTCGATGGTGCGCGCATGAGCGAAGCGTCGATCATGGATGCGATCGCGTATGGATCAGGCGAAGAATCGGCGCTGGCGGAAGCCGTTGATGCCAAAGAAGGTCAGCCATGAATCAGAAAACTCAACCGGCAACAGCCGCACCGCTTGTGCAGGCCGCGCAGAAGAAAAAATATCGGATGACGATTCAGCGCGAGATCGCCGTGCTGCTCGCGATGATCGTCTTCAACCTGCTCTTCACGCAGCACTTCTGGTCGTTGCAAACCTTCAACGTCAACCTGACGCAAGTGGTGACGATCGTGATCGTCGGCATTGGGATGACGCTGGTGGTGGCAACGGGCGGTATCGATTTATCCGTGGGCGCGTCAATGGCGATTGCCGGTTCGCTCGCGCCGATGATCTTCATGAACGTGGCCGGGCCGTTCGGCATTGCATTGGCCTTTGTCTTGCCCGTACTGGCCGCCGCCCTCTGCGGCGTGTTCAACGGCTTCCTCGTCACCAGGCTTTCTGTGCAGCCGATTGTCGCGACGCTGGTGCTGTTCATCGCGGGGCGCGGCATTGCGCAAGTGTTCACCGACGGCAGCCTGCAAGCGTTCGACAACCCCGCCTTCCAATGGATCGCGCTGGGCCGCGTAGCGGGCGTGCCGGCGCAAGTGTTCCTGATGCTTGCGCTCGTGGCCGTGTTCGCGTGGATCGTGCGCAAGACCCTGTTCGGGCAGTACTTGCTCGTCACGGGGGGCAACGAGCGCGCAGCGTACCTGAGCGGGATTCCGACGGCGCGCGTCAAGATGATCGCATACACCCTGTGCGCGGGACTGGCGGGGCTGGCGGGGCTGATATCGATCTCCGTGAATTCGTCGTCGGACGCTAATGTCATTGGTCTGGGCTCCGAGCTCGATGCCATCGCCGCAGTGGCCGTGGGCGGCACGGCGTTGACGGGCGGCAGGGCGTACATCGTGGGGACCCTGATTGGCGCGCTGATCATCCAGTTGCTGAGATATACGCTGCTCGCGCACGGCATTCCCGATGCCGCCGCGCTCGTGGTCAAGGCCGGCATCATCATCGCCGCGGTGTATGTCCAGCGGCGTCAGCGATAGGGAGATATCGACATGAAAAAGAACCTTCCCATTTTGTTGGCATTAGCGGCATTACTCCTGCTCGGCGTGCTTCGATACGACCACTTTGCATCGGCCTACAACATCAACTCGTTCTGGCGATACAACTCCATGTTCGCGTTGATATCGGTGGGCATGGCGTTTGTGATCATCACGGGCGGCATCGACTTGTCAGTGGGAACAGTGGCGGCGCTGGCCAGCGTGGTGGCCGCGTTGGCGAGCCCGTATGGCGGTCTGGTCGCGGTGCTCGCGGGTGCGGGCGCGGGACTCGCCATCGGCTTGTTGAACGGCCTGGTCATCACGCACATGCGGATCCTGCCGTTTATCGTCACGTTGGCGACTAGTCTGGGGGCTCACGGTCTGGCGCTGCTGCTGGGACATAACGATGCCGTATCGATCGCACCGAGTTCCAGTTTTGGCAACTTCGGACAAGGGGATGTATGGGGTCTGCCGATCCCGGGAATCGTCGCGGCGGTGGCCGCCGTGTTGGGCTGGCTGGCATTGAGAAGCACACGCTTCGGACGGCATGCGCTAGCAATAGGCGGCAGCGAAGAAGCCTCGCGTTTGATGGGCTTGAATGTAGACAGGACCCTGGTCACGGTCTATGCGCTGAGCGGCTTGCTGGCCGGCATAGCGGGCGCGATACTGGCTGCCCAATTTGGCGCCGGGCAGCCCAATGAAGGCGTGGGCTGGGAGTTGTTCGCGATATCGGCGGTCGTACTGGGCGGGACGTTGTTGACCGGCGGGCAAGGATCAATCGCAATGACGATTGCAGGCGTCGCGTTGCTGGGTCTGGTGTTTAATCTTCTGAACTTCGAGAATGGACTGGGCTTTATCAGCCTGTCGGCGTATTGGCAATCGGTGATCCGCGGCGTGTTCTTGTTGCTGGTGATCGTGCTGCAAGCACGCGTGCTGAAGAAACGGGTGACGGTGACGAAGCTGGCTCGTTGAAATGACGCGCCGCCACGCAACGTGGCGGCGGTTTATAAAAACATGTGAGCAAGTTTCAGGAAGGAGAATCTGCTAACTTACTGACACTGTGACACTGACCTGGCAGACAGCCGGAAGGCGAAATCACCGCCATGTTCGACCTCTTCGACGACATCCCCAAGCCTGACATCGTATGGCTGCCTGACTGGCTGGACGCACCGGCGGCGTCGGACACGCTAGCCGCGCTGATCGATGAAATCACCTGGCAGCAAGACTCGATGAACACGCCCGCCGGCAAAATCCCCTTCCCGCGCTTGACCGCGTGGCAGGGCGATCCCGGCGCGGTGTACGTGTATTCCGGCATCCGCAACATTCCGAAGCCGTGGACGCCGACGGTTTTATTGTTGAAAACAAAAGCCGAAGCCGCCGCTCAAACTGCATTCAACAGTGTCCTGATCAACCGCTACCGCACGGGCATGGACAGCATGGGTTGGCATGCCGATAAGGAACGAGAACTCGGACTAGAACCGGTGATTGCGTCGGTGAGTCTGGGCACGACGCGAACCTTCGACTTTCGCCACACCAAAACGCGCCAGACCCATGCGCTTCAACTCACGCACGGCAGCTTGCTCATCATGCGGGGACGCACTCAGCTCGACTGGGCGCATAGAGTGCCGAAGGAACCGGAAGCCCGCGGAGAACGGATCAACCTGACCTTCCGATACGTGGACTCATCGGCGCGTAAATAAACTCACCGTTTTAAACTCACCGTTTGGCGATGAAATCAATCTCGACAAGCGCATCGCGCGCCAATCCCGTCACGCCAATACAAGTACGCGCCGGCAACGGCTTAGGCAAAAAGTATCCCTTATAGACTTCATTCATCGTGCCGTAATCGCGTTTGAATTCGGTCAGGAAAATCCGCACGCTGACCACGTTATCCAGCGACAACCCGATCCCTTCCAGCACAAGAATCAGGTTATCCATCACCCGGCGCGTCTGGGCTTCCACACCTTCGGGCAAGGGCTTGGCGTCATCGGCGGGATCGGTCGGCATTTGTCCCGTGAGGAACACCCAGCCATCCGCTTCGGCCGCGTGAGAAAAAGGACCGACCGGCGTGGGCGCGGTATCGACCATGGAAAAGGTGGGTAGCGTCATCGTGTCTCCTTGGAAAGCGCAGGCCGATACCGTAACGGATCAAAATTCCTGCCGCCCGCAAATCCCTTCATTTACATTACATCGCGACGGCATGCGCCTTGCTCAAAGTGAGCACCACAGGACGATCCCATGCCCAAGAAAAAGAAATTCAAGCTTCCCAGTCCCAACGATCGTCAGGCGCTTCTCTCTGAACGCCGCAACATGAAAATGGCCGAATCCGCGCATGCCTACGTGCGCGGCAGTACGAGCAAGTTCTATGAATGGCTCGACGGCATCGAAGGTCACACGCTCCCCGAAGGCCCAGCTATCTGGATCTGTGGAGATTGCCACACCGGCAATCTCGGACCCATCGCCAACGCCGACGGCCGCGTGGAAATCCAGATCCGCGATCTGGACCAGACCGTGATCGGCAATCCGGCGCACGACATCATCCGGCTGGGGTTATCGCTGGCGACCGCCGCGCGCGGCTCCGATCTGCCTGGCGTAACCACAGCACGCATGATGGAAGCTGTCGCACAAGGCTACGAGCATGCGTTCGATCGTTCCAGTCATCGCTCAGTCAGGGACACGAAACCCGAAGAGGTACGGGTGATGATGAAAGAAGCGGTCCGACGCACGTGGCAGCAACTGGCGATCGAACGCATTGAAGACATTGAGCCGAGCATTCCTCTCGGCAAGCGTTTTTGGCCGCTCGATAAAACCGAGCGCATTGAAATAGACACGTTGTTCCGGCAGCGCGAGATTGCAGATATAGCAACCGCTTTGCGCAAGGACGCCGACGAAGAAAACGTCACCGTGATCGATGCTGCTTATTGGGTGAAGGGCTGCAGCTCGCTCGGCCGCTTGCGATATGCGGTGTTGCTGGATATCGACGGCGGTGCAGTAGAAGGCGACGATCTTTGCCTGATCGATATCAAGGAAGGCGTGAAGGCCGCGGCGCCGCGTTACTCGGATGCGGACGTGTCCAAGCGCATGCCGCGCGATAACGCCGAACGCATCGTGGAAGGCGCGCGGCATTTGACGCCGTGGCTGGGTGAACGGATGCGCTCGGCACGGCTGAACGACCGGTCAGTGGTGATTCGCGAGTTGTTGCCGCAAGACATGAAGCTGACGGTCGAGCAACTGACCCAGGAAGAAGCGATCAAGGCCGCGAGCTACCTCGCGATGGTTGTTGGCAAGGCGCACGCGCGGCAGATGGATGCGGCGCAGCGGCGCGCGTGGGTATCGGAGTTGCGTCGCGCGAAGTCGAAGTCGCTGGATGCGCCGTCGTGGTTGTGGAAAAGCATCGTGGAGTTGGTGAGCAGTCACGAGGCGGGTTATCTCGAACATTGCCGTCGATATGCGCTTGGATCGGCGTCGTAACGGAACCTGCGTTCATCGACCAACGAAAAAGAAGGCCCGTTCCAACCAACGTTGGAACGGGCCTTCTTCGAACAGACTGACTTGATGCCTGGATTGCCGATCTCTTGAACAGCCCGTCAACACTCAATAACCATAGCCGCGGCGTTCACGCCAATGATTCTCGCGCCATTGTTCATGGCGCCATTCGCGGCGATGCCATTCGCGTTCGCGCCATCCTTCGTCGCGATAACCGCCGTAGCCGCCGTAGCCATACGCCACGGCAACAGGCGGCGCAACATACACCGGCTGGGGCGCGTAATAACCCGGTACGCCAATCCCCACGGCGACATCCACGTGAGCGGACGCTGCCGCCGACACCATCAATACGCTCAAGCCTAGTACTGCACCCAGGATCTTCTTGTTCATTGCGTCTCTCCGTGCACTCGATGTGCAAACGTGTGGTCTACAAAACCGAGTGTAGGGAGAACGCTCTGATACAGGTGCTACCGGAATGCGATAAAGGTAACCGCGCGTTTCTTTTCCTAAAACCCCGCCGCCAGCCCATCCCTGCGGCTATCGCTCGCCGCCACGTACCCACGCTCCGGATCGTTACGGTCCAGCTTCCAGATGTACTGACCTGAGCCGAAGTCCATATAAGGATCGTCGACGGATTTGATCGTGTGTCCCATCGCCTGAAGCGCCTTCACCGTTTCGCGATCGAGTGTCGATTCGACATCCACGGTGAAATCGCGATTCACCTTCCAGCGCGGGGCATCGCAAGCAGCCTGCGGTTGTTGTCCGTAGTCAAGCAAACGCACGATGGATTGCAGATGGCCTTGCGGCTGCATGTCGCCGCCCATCACGCCAAAGCTCATCACCGCTTCTTGCGTGCCGTTCACGTCCTGCGTGAGGAACGCCGGAATGATGGTGTGGAACGGCCGCTTGCCGCCTTCCACCACGTTCGCGGATTTCGGATCCATCGAAAAACCAAAGCCGCGGTTCTGCATCGCGATACCCGAATCCGGCACGACCACGCCTGAGCCAAAGCCCATGTAGTTAGACTGGATGAAACTGACCATCATGCCGCGCTCGTCCGCCACCGACATATAGATCGTCCCGCCCGCCGGCGGCATGCCGAAGTCGAAGTGCTTCGCCTTGCTCGGATCAATCAGCTTGGCGCGCTCGGTGAGATATGCGTCGTCGAGCATCTGCTCTGGCGTGACGTCCATGGAACGCGGATCGGCGACGTACTGATAGACATCGGCGAAAGCGAGCTTCATGGCTTCAATCTGCAAATGCTGCGACTCGATCTTGTCGACGGTCAGCGACTTCACATCGAATTTATCGAGGATACCGAGCGCGATCAGCGCAGCAATGCCCTGCCCGTTAGGCGGAATCTCATGGACCGTATGCCCGCGATAATCCTTCGAGATCGGCTCGACCCAGTCGGCCTTGTAGTCACGCAGATCGGCTGCGGTCATCGCGCCGCCGCCCTGCTTTGAAAATGCCGCAATCTTCTCGGCTATCTCGCCTTCGTAGTACGCACGCGGTCCGTGTTCGGCAAGTGCACGCAAGGTCTTTGCATGACCGGGATAGCGCATCAACTCGCTGATCTCCGGCGCACGGCCGCGCGGCATGAAGGTATCGGCGAAACCGGGCTCGTCTTTCAACTCGGGAATAGCCGCCGCCCATTTATACGCGACGATGCTCGCCACCGCGTGACCACGCTCGGCAATTTCAATGGCCGGCTCCATCAAGTCGCCGAACGGCAACGAGCCGAACTTCGCGTGCAACGCTTCCCATCCCGCGATGACGCCGGGCACGGTGACCGCATCCCAGCCGCGCTTGGGCTGGTTCGCCAAGCCGTTTTGCTCGCCGTATTTGTTCTTGAAGTAATCGACATTCCACGCCGCCGGAGACACACCCGATGCGTTCAAGCCATGCAACTTCGCGCCGTCCCAGACGAGCGCGAACGCATCGCCGCCAAGGCCGCACGACACAGGCTCGACCAGCGTGATGGCTGCTGCGGCCGCGATAGCTGCATCGACAGCGTTACCGCCCTTCCACAACATCCGCAAGCCGGCTTGCGCGGCGAGGGGATGCGAAGTGGAAACGATATTGCGCGCGAACACGGGCAAGCGCGGCGTGGGATAGGGGTTCTGCCAGTTGAAGCGGGTCATGGGAAACTCGTCTCTGATGTGATGAAAGTTGTTGGGGCACAAATCAAAGCTCGCGCGGATCGAGCGCGTCGCGCAGTCCATCGCCGAGCAGGTTGAAGCCGAGCACCGCCAGGAAGATGGCGATGCCCGGAAAGATCGACATCCACGGCGCCTGACTGACGAAATCCTTCGCAGTATTCAGCATCGATCCCCACGATGGCGCGGGCGGTAATTGCCCGAGGCCGAGGAACGACAGGCTGGCTTCCGCGATGATCGCCATCGCGACCGTCAGACTCGCTTGAACGATGATGGGCGGCAGCACGTTCGGAAAAATATAGCGGACGATAATGCGAAAGTGCCCAAGCCCGATAGCGCGCGCACCTTCCACATAATCCTCTGCTTTGACGCTGATCGCCTGGCCGCGCGTGAGGCGCACGAAACGCGGCATGGCCGAGACGCCGATAGCGATCATCGCGTTGGTGAGGCTCGGTCCAAGGAACGCGGCCAGTGCAATGGCGAGGATCAGGAACGGGATGGACAGCAACGCGTCGGTAAAGCGCGAGATGACGCCATCGACGAGCTTGCCGAAGTAGCCTGCGAGCAAACCAAGCGGCACGCCAATGATCACCGCAATCCCCACCGATACCACCCCCGCCAGCAACGAAGCCCGTGCGCCCCACAGCAAGCGCGTGAGCACATCGCGGCCGAGTTCATCGGTTCCGAACCAGTGACTCGCCGATGGCGCTTGCCGCACCGTCATGAAGCTCGCCTGAATGGGATCGTAGGGCGAAAGCCACGGCGCGAAGATGGCCACGAGAATCACCAGCAGCACTATTGCCGCGCCCGCCACAGCCGCACGATTGCGCATGAAGCGACCCACCGCGCGATTGCGTTTGCGCGGCAGAGCTGCTGTTTCCACTTCCACAATAGTCGCCATCAGCTTTTCCTCAGCCGTGGATTGAGCAGAACGTACAAGACATCGGCGAACAGATTCACCACGATAAATCCTACGGCCGTCACCAGCACGACGCCTTGAACGACGGCGTAATCCCGATTGAAAACGGCGTCGACGACCAGCTTGCCGAAGCCAGGGATGGTGAACACTTGCTCCGTCAGCACCGCGCCCGCCAGCAGTTCGCCGAACAGCAACGCAAGTACCGTGACAATCGGAATCAACGCGTTGCGAAAGCCGTGTTTGACCACCACCGTGCCGCGCAAGAGGCCTTTGGCGCGTGCCGTCCGAATGTAGTCGCTGCGCAGAACGCTCAGCATTGCGCTACGCGTATGCCGCATCAACTGCGCGCCAAGCGCTGCGCCCAACACGAACGCGGGCATCAGCATGGTCTTGATGCTTAACCAGAAGTCCTCGGTCGGCGACACGTATCCGGATGAAGGCAACAACTGCCATTTCACCGATACCAAGAAGATCAGGATGATCCCGAGCCAGAAATTTGGAATGGACATGCCGGTGAGCGCCAGAACGTTCGCGCCGTAATCGAGCGCTTTTCCCTTGTTCGCCGCCGATAAAACCCCAAGCGGCATGCCGATGCCAATCGCGAAGATCATCGCCATCACGGCCAGTTGCAACGTTACCGGCAACTTCTGCGCGATGAGTTTGGTCACCGGCACATCGGTTCTCAACGACGCGCCCAGATCGCCATGAAGAATGTCCTTCACCCACAGGGCGTATTGCACGGGCACGGGTTCATCGAGGTGATACTTCAGCCGTAACGTTGCTATGACTTGCGGGTTCTGGTCTTCGCCGGCCATCGCCAGGACCGGGTCGCCGGGCAGCATTTTTTGCAGGCCGAAGATCATCATCGACACCAGGATCAGTGTCGGGATCGCTACAAGCGCGCGGTTGGCGATGAGTCGCAACATGGAAGAATTACCCCTTGATGCTCACGCCACGCAGACGGATCAGGCCGTCCGGATAGGGCGTGAAGCCCTGCACTTTCTTCGACAACGCATACGGCCACGGCTGCGCGTAGAGATAGATGATCGGGTCTTCGTCGGCGAGGATCTTTTGCGCGGCGTCGTAGATCGGCTTGCGCTCGGCCACCGTCGGTTTCACGCGCGCATCGTCGAGCAGCTTGTCGACATCCGGATTGCAATATCGACCGTAGTTCAGATTGCCCTTGCAGGTCACGAACTGGTGCAGGTTGCCATCCGGATCCGTGCGGCCCGACCAGCCGAGATACAGCAATTCGAAGTCGCCTTTCGTCGATGCATTCAGCGCAGCGGCATAGTCAGTCGGACGCAACTTCAGGTTGATGCCGGCCTCCGACAGCATGGCTTGCAGCATCTGCGCCATCTGGTTCGATACCGTGTTGTTACCGAAGGTCAGCTCCACATTAAGTTGCTCGAAACCGGCAGCCTTGAGCAATGCCTTGGCCTTCGGGATATCGCGCTTGGTCGTCTTCAGCGATGCATCGAAGTACGGGCTGTTAGACGGGATCGCCTGAGCGATCGGCGAGAAAATCCCGCCACCGATCACCTGATTGATCGCGTCTCGATCGACGGCAAGTTCGAACGCCTGGCGCACGCGTTTGTCCTTGAATGCCTTCGGCGCGCGCGCTCCATTCGAGACGTTGAACGTCAGGTCGTAGAAGCCCAAACCGCTCATCGAAATGAAGTTGAGGTTCTTGTCGCTTTTCACCGACGCAACATCGGACGGCGCGAGACGTTCCAGCATGTCGAGCGAACCCGAGCGCAGGTTCGCGAGGCGCACGGTGCTGTCGGGAATCGGCTGGAAGATGACCTTTTGGATCGGGTATTTATCGGCGTCCCAGTAGCCCGCGAATTTCTGCAGCACCACGCGGTCGTTCTGCACGCGCTCAACGAATTTGTACGGACCCGAGCACACCGGATGCGTGGAAACGCCCGCGTCATCGGTTAGCGTTTTCGGCGCGAGCATCATGCCGGCGCGGTCGGTGAGCGTGGCGAGCAGTGCAGCGTCCGGTGCTTTCAACACGATCGCGACGGTGAATTCATCGACCACATCCACATGATCGATAGACGCCAGCTCGCTCTTGCGATTGCTCGCGGGCATGGAACGCGCGCGGTCGAGATTCGCCTTCACAGCAGCGGCATTGAACGGCTCGTCGTCGTGGAATTTCACGCCGTGGCGCAGCTTGAACGTAAGCGTCTTGTTGTCGGCGCTCATGCTCCAGGACAGCGCGAGCATGGGCACGATTTTCAGGTCCGGGCCAATATCCACCAGCGAATTGCATAGCGAACTGAACACGATCCGGTCGACCACCTGACTGCTGCGCGCCGGATCGAGCGTGCCAATGTCGTCCTGCAAACCAATCCGGATAGTCGAGCTCGACTGAGCCATCACGGCGCCGGTGCTTGCGACACCCGCGGCGAGCACCGCGGCCAATAAAATGTTTCGCATCTGGACTTCCCCGTTTATCGTTTGTTCGATTGTTCTTTGATCGTGCCGTCGACCTGCGCCTGACGTTGGCGATACACCGCGAGCCGCTCGGTAAGCTTTGGACTGACGATGGAAACGAGCGGCGCGCCGCCACCCGCGTTCTGGATCTCGCGCCAAAAATGGCACGCGACCCGGTGGCCGTTCTCCAGCGTTTCGCTGACCGGTTGCTCGTCAGAGCAGCGGGCCCGTGCATGCGGACAACGCGGATGAAAACGGCAGCCCGAAGGCGGTGCGGTCGGACTCGGAAGATCGCCGGTCAATGAAGGTTTGCTGCGACGCTGACGTGGGCTGCTCGCCGGAATCGCCTGCAATAGAGCCTGCGTGTACGGGTGCAGCGGTTGATCAAAAAGATCGTCCACGTCCGCCATTTCCACAATTTCGCCGAGATACATCACCGCCACGCGATCGCTCATATGGCGGATCACCGCGAGGTCATGCGCGATCATGATCAGCGTCAGGCCAAGCTTCTGCTTCAGCGACTCGAGCAGGTTGATGACTTGGGCCTGCACGGAGACATCGAGCGCGGAGACGGGTTCATCGCCGACGATCAGCTTGGGCTCGCCCGCCAGCGCTCGCGCAATGCCAATGCGCTGCCGTTGACCGCCCGAAAACTCGTGCGGATATCGTTCGGCGTAACCGGGTTGCAATCCAACCGTATGCAGCAAGTCCGAGACGCGCTGCCGAAGTGCCGCGCCTTTCGCGAGACCATGCAAAGCAATCGGTTCACCAATGATCTGGCCCACCGTCATACCCGGGTTCAGCGACGCGAACGGGTCCTGAAAGATGATCTGCATCTCGCGGCGCAGGCGGCGCATGGGCTCGGTGCCCAGATGCGTGATGTCCTTACCTTCGTAGATCACCCGGCCTTCGGTGCTATCAATAAGACGCAGCAACAATCGTCCAAGCGTCGACTTGCCGCAACCCGATTCCCCGACGATCGCAAACGTCTCGCCCTTCTGCACGGAAAACGAAACGCCGTTCACTGCGTAGACCGTCGGTGTACGCGTGAACAAATTGCGGGTCCCGCCGAAGTGCTTGGTCAGGTCCCTGGCTTCAATAATGGGAGCGGCGAAGTTCATGCCACGGCCCCACTCAGCGTGTGCTCGACCGGCGCGACCCAGCACGCGACTCGATGCGTTCCGCCAAGCTGTTTATCGGGAGGCACCGCGTCGATGCACCGCTGCTCCACGAACGGACAGCGCGGCGCGAACCGGCACCCCTTTGGCATTTGTTCCGGCGACGGCACGGAACCGCGAATGGTGGCGAGCGCGCCTTCGCGTTTTCCCACCGATGGAATCGCGCCCATCAAACCGATGGTGTATGGGTGCTGCGGGTCATCGAAGATTTCATCCACCGAGCCATATTCCACGATCCGTCCCGCATACATCACCGCGACGTAATCGGCCACTTCGGCCACCACGCCGAGGTCGTGGGTGATCAACACCATCGCCGTGCCGGTTTCGGCCTGCAGGCTGCGCACCAGCAATAAAACCTGCGCCTGGATGGTGACGTCGAGTGCGGTCGTGGGTTCATCGGCAATCACCAGTTGCGGGCGATTGGCCAGCGCCATCGCGATCATCACGCGCTGGCGCATGCCGCCGGACAGCTCGTGCGGATACGCGTCGAGCCGCGTTTGCGGCGCGGGAATGCGCACGAGGCGCAGCATATCCAGCGCTTCCTTGCGCGCCGCCGCACCGCTCAAACCGCGATGCCGCTGCACGCATTCCGCTATCTGGTGCCCGACGGTGAACGCGGGATTGAGCGAGGTCATCGGCTCCTGGAAGATCATCGACATCCGGTTGCCGCGGATATCGGCGAGTTCGCGTTCGCCCAGCGTGAAGAGATCGCGGCCGTCGAAGATTGCCTTCCCCGAGACAATATTGGCCGGCGGACTGGGCAGCAAACCCATCAACGCGAGCGACGTCACGCTTTTGCCACAGCCCGATTCCCCGACGATGCACAGCGTCTCGCCCGCATTCACGGAGAACGAGACGTCCTCGACGAGATTCGGAACATGCGCGGCGCGCGAGAATTTCAGCGAGAAACCGCTGACTTCGAGTACAGGATGTCTGGCCGCCGGATTGACCTGATCGTGGCGATCAGGCTGGCGATCGGGCTCGTTCAGGGGCAGCTTGCTTAACGTCGACAAATTCAACACTCCGCTGCGGGGCGATACAGGCGGCTAGCCGGGAATCTTGTTCTCTCTCGGCGATAGAGCGGCCGCCCGTCGCCAAAACTTTCAATGAAGTAATTATGTCGGCCTAAATGCATCAGGAAATATTAAACTTTCTTTTTGATGCTTAACTTTTCCTTGAATGACTCATGTCATCTAATTCATGCCGACCATTCGAATGCTGAAGACGTTCCGGGCGGTTGCGCGGACAGGATCGTTCGCGGCCGCAGCCGATAAGGTCGCGCTCACCCAGGCAGCGGTCAGCTTGCAGATGCGCGGGCTGGAGCAAGCGTTGGGGCGGCAGCTTTTTGACCGCAGTGCGCGTCAGATCACGCTGAGCCGGCAGGGGCACGAGATTCGGCCGAAGGTCGAGCAGATCCTCGATCTACTCGATGAGCTCGAAGCTACGCCCGCTGGGTCGATGCAGGGGCCTGTGGCAATTGGCGCGGTTGTCTCGGTGATCCAGGCGCTCTCACTGGGAGTTGCGCGGCTAAAGACGGCTCATCCCGGATTGGACGTAAGGCTGCTGTCGGCCCGTTCGGACGAGCTGACGGTCATGGTGGAGCAAGGCGAGGTGGACATTGCAGCGGTCGTGGCGCGTCCAGACCAGATCCTGCCCGATACGCTTAAATGGACTCCGCTCTACACGGAGCCGCTGATGCTGATCGTGAGCCACGAGATCACCGATACCGATCCGCGCCGGATTTTGGCGTCACACGGGTTCCTGCGTTTCGACCGGCGCGTGCGAACCGGCGTGGTCGTGGATCAAGCGCTGACGGCGCTTGGGCTGGAGGTGACCGAGTATCTGGAGCTGAATTCCATCGAGACGATCGTGGCGCTGGTGAGGAAGAACGTAGGGGTGACGGTGCTGCCGCAACTGCATAGGGCGGGATGGCAGACCGATCCATCGTTGCGGCTGATATCGATTGCGCAGCCGGCAATCATGCGCACGGTCGGGATGGTCGAGAGGGCTTCGTACGGGCGCACGGGGATCACGGCGGCGATCATCGAAACGCTTCACGACTAGATTGCGCGTGCTCGGCGGTCCGCGAAGCCGCATCTCATTATTAGCAAATTCCGAAGAGTCAATTGCATCCTATCGATACAATAAATTGATAGTAAGGGTATACACTGCATTTCATCGACGCAGTGAGCAGAAAAACCAAGCCGCTGCGCCCCTTAAAACTCATGCAAATCGGAGCACATCATGAACAAGAATCTTATCGCCGCCCTGTTGGTCGCCGCTTCCGCAGCCTTGGCTGCCCCCGCATTCGCCAGCAGCGGCTACGGCCCGGCACCGTCGTATAACCCGAGCGTCGGCGCACCGGCATCGCAACGCGGCCAAAGCGCACAAACCGTTGCAGCGGAACAAGCGCAAGCTAACTCGAACGCAACGTCGTCCTACGGTGGCGTGCAAGACACGCAATCGCAATCGGGCAGCCGCGTCCGTGCGAACACCACGCAATCGCTCTACTCGCATAACTAATTCTGCTGGTTTGCCGAGGGCGCGATCAGTCGGTCTGAACAACATCCGCGCCTGACGTAACACCAGAAAGCAGAAAAGCCGATGCCGGATGAACATATGTTCATCCGGCATCGGCTTTTTACTGCGTCAAAAGCGCATCGAGTAAGTGGGGATCCGCGCACTAAACATCTCGTCCGGTGCTGCCAACGAACGATGCCATTTTTAGAAGGCTGCACGCGACAAGCGACAGCGCACTTTCTCTTTCGGATATCGCACCGAGCCTCCAGCAATGGCCCGTGGAGCGACTGAATGCTGGCGTCGCTGCCCCGGCATCCCATGTCAAATCGCTGCCAAGAATGAAATGCTCTGGCGACAACTCTGGAGTTGACCGCGGTCGCCCTGTTCGTGGATCGTCTCCTGTCGTGCTTGGGGCGGTTTCGGTTTACGCGGCTGCCATCGTGTTTAAAACCGCAAGGGTATGAAGCTATATGACAGTTCCGGGCAGACCGGGTGACCGGTATCGCATCGATGGCTTATCACTGACGGCCCACGTGTCAACGATCGGTCGAACCTTGCGCGCGTGCCTTCTTTCCGGCCTGGTCACCCTCTTGCTCAGCGCGCTTTTTGTTACTCCGGTTTCCGCCGCGATCACATGCAATCCGGGTAACGTGAACAAGGTGCTGGCAGCAGGAACGATCGTCATTCCGATGAACGCGCCATCTGGCACCGTGGTAAGCACTGTCGCGCCAGCCGGTTTCCTGATGAATTGCTCTTTTCTAAATAGCAGCCCGTTCAATACTTCGGCAACTGTCTACATTCAACTTACGGTGACCGCCGCGCTCGCGCCTGGCTTCACAGACGTGTACAAGACCGCTATCGATGGCCTTGGTGTTCGATTCGTCTTCGACGCCCCGGCTTGAAATTCCAGCAATTTGTCGCTCAGTAACAGCCTGCTGCGAATACCGTGTAATCTCTCGGGTCCGCTGGCTGGGCCGAACATCGTCACGAACCTTACAGTCACGACAATTTTCGTTGTCTACGGTGCAGTCAAAGGCGGCGCGACAACGCTGTCCTCTATTCCCGTGCTGAGCGAGGCCTACGAGACATCGGATAACGTAGGCAAAATATGGCCCCAATCGTCGCCCGTCTACACAGGCAGTGCCACTGGCACGCTTAACACGGCAACGTGTTCCGTACAGACCCAGGACATCGCCGTTCACCTCCCCACGCCCGCCGTAAGAGCCTTTGCCGCCGGTGTGGGAGCAGTCGCCGGAAGGACAGCGTTCCATTTGGATTTCACGTGCTCGACCGGTGCACAGGTATCCATCGTGATAACGGATGTTGTCACTCCAGCGAATCGATCGAACGTGCTCACGCTGTCGCCCGAGTCCACCGTAACGGGGATTGGCGTGCAGGTATTGAAAGGCGACGGCACCCCGGTCGTCTTCGGACCCGACGCGGTAGGCGTGGGCGTGGTGAACCAGTGGCAGATCGGAGCTTCGCCCAACGGCGTACTTGTACTGCCTTTGTCGGCGCAATACATCCGCACGGGGGCCGTCAGGCCCGGCTCTGTCAAAGCGATGGCGACGTTCACCATGTCGTACAACTAGGCGGACAATCGAGCCGCGATTTCAACGCGCGCTGCAAGGTAGCCGTGGGCGAAATAACGCCCACGCAACGCCCACGCAACGCCCACGCGCGCAGAAACGGTCCAGCCGACCCGATTACCGGTCCTGAATTGACCGCACCCATTGCCTGCCAAGCAACACCGATCTGTCGATTATCGAAAGTGTGCAGCCGCCCTTGAATGCATCTTGAGCAGGGCGATGAGTCTGACGCACGCGTCGATACTCTCCGCAGGGATGCGACCGTATTACCAACGAAATAAGCCAGACTGATATAGCAATCGATTTATTATCGATTTGGCCTATCGGGCATCTAGCTGTATTTTTCTGACAGCGCGCTCCGGCCAAATCCCTCGATGTCGTTGCGCGCTTCAATCGTAAAACAGCCCCCATAAGCCATGAGTTCTTCCGTTATCACTGTTTGCGTCGATGCTGTGCGCGACGAAGCTCCCGGTATTCGCTCCTACGCCATCTCTCGCGTCGACGGCGCACCGCTCGACGTGTACGAGCCGGGCGCTCACATCGACGTAACCAGCCCATCCGGCGTCACACGACAATATTCGCTGTGTGGTGACCCTGATCTGAGAGAGCAGCATCTTTTCGCGGTCAAACGTGAAGGCGCTTCACGTGGAGGATCGAGTTCATTGCACGACCACGTGGAAGCCGGAGCGCATCTGCTAATCGGGCCGCCGCGCAGCCTGTTTCGGCTCGACGCGACGGCCAGCGAACATATCCTGATCGCGGCCGGGATTGGCATTACGCCGCTGCTCAGCATGGCGTACCGCCTGGTTCGCCAGAATGCGTCGTTCAAGCTGCACTATTTTGTTCGCGACCAGGCCAGCGCCGCATTCCTCCCCTTGCTCTTGCAGCCGCCATTCGCCAATCACGTGGCGCTTCACTGCGGCGTCGAACCGGATCGAGCCGATGCAGAAGTGGCAGAGTGTTTCGTGGGCGTTGCGCCCAGCGCCCACGTCTACACATGCGGCCCGGGCGCGTTCATGGATTGCGTGGTGAACGTGGCAGAACGATACGTTCCCGCCGAATCAATCCATCTCGAACGGTTTTCCGCCGGTCCCGCTACGACCACCGACGCGGCTCCCACTGTCGATTTCTTCGACGTGGAAATCGCCAGCACAGGCTCGAGAGTGCGAGTGAACAAGGGCATGTCGATAGTGGAGGCGCTCGCGTCCATCGACATCCTCGTCGATACCTCTTGTGGCGAAGGCGTCTGCGGCACCTGCATGGTCGATGTCGTCGGCGGCGAGCCGGAACATCGCGATCACTGCCTGAGCATGTCGGAACGCGCGAGCGGCACCGTCATTTGCTGCTGCGTCTCGCGCTCGCGGTCTCCCGTATTGGTGCTCGACCTCTAGGCGTCAGCCTGCGGAAACTGATCGAAGGTCTGCACCCTCTCGCTCAGCAGTTCGCGCAGCCAGACGTTGCCTTCGTCGTTGTCGAAGTTCTCGTGCCAATGCATCGTGACGGTCGCACCGGGTAGTTGCACCGGCAGTTCGTAGATCTGGAAGCGGCCATCGCGGTTAAAGATCTGGGCCAGCCGGCGCGGCAGAGTTGCGTAGTAATCCGTGACGCCGAGCACACTGGGCAACGCGACGAAGTGCGGCAACTCGAGCAACGTATTACGCCCGACCCCTTGCGAGCGGAACGCATCTTCCAGCGCATGGTGACTGTGCTCAACGGACAAGACCTGCACGTGCGGCGCTTCGGTGAACGCGGCCAGATCGATTTGCGCGCCGCGCGGCAACCCGGGGCGCTTACGCGTCATGCAGACGTACGTCTCATCGAATAAAAGCCGATGGCGCGTCCGCGCCGTGAGCTCCGGCAAATTGCCGATCGCGAAATCGAGCCGGCTTACTCTCAACGCTTCTTCAATCGCTTCCACGGGCGTCGGCTCTATGCGCAGCTTCACGCGCGGCGCAAGCCGCTGCAAAGCCGCGCAGATCGGCGGCAGATACGCCAACTCCCCCGCATCCGATAACGACAGCCTGAAGGTCCGCGTACTGATGGCCGGATCGAACCGTTCCGCATAACGCAGCGCTTCGCGCACCGTGTCCAGCGCCCGCGCGACGATTGTCGCCAGTTCGAGCGCGATGGGCGTCGGCTGCATGCCAACGCGCGTGCGAATAAAAAGGGGGTCGTCGAAGAGCGTGCGCAAGCGCCCGAGCGAATAGCTGACCGCCGGCTGCGACAGGGCCAGCCGCTGCCCCGCACGCGTCAGGCTGCGCTCTTCGATGATCGCGTTAAAGACGCGCAGCAGGTTCAGATCGACGTGATCGATGGAGGTCATGATATTTGCCGCATTGATGGACCTACCGATTTTAGATGAATTTGACCTATGCACCCTGCCGGCCGACACTTCAATCCATAACTAGCGTCACGGCCCTCTCCACTTTACCCAGGTCATCGATGAGCGATTTCCACCCCACGGCCTATCAGGCCATCGACACCAGCGCGCTCTACAAGCGTGCGGAAGCCGACCGCGTTTCGCCGTCGCTTTATAACGATCCGGCGATTTTCGAAGCGGAACTCGAACGCATCTTCTACAAGACGTGGATCTGGGTTGCACATGAAAGCGAACTGCCGAAACCGGGCGACTTTCGTACCACGACAATCGGGCGCCAGCCGGTGATCGTGGTCCGCGACAAGACCGGTGAAATCAACGTGCTCGAGAATCGTTGCCGCCATCGCGGAGCGACCGTGTGCGAGCAGCACAAAGGCAACGCGCGCGGCTTTACCTGCCCTTATCACAGCTGGTCGTACGGACTCGACGGCGCACTGCGTGCGCTGCCGTATGGCGATGGCTACGAGGGTATTGTCGATAAGACCGAACTGCCGCTGAAAAGCCTGCGCGTCGGGATCTATCAGGGACTGATTTTCGCGAGCTTCGATCAGTCGATCGAGCCGCTGGAGGATTTCCTTGGCGGAGCGAAACCGTGGATCGACTTGTTCATGAAACAGGGCGCGGGTTTTCCGGTCAAGGCCAACGGCGAACACAAGTTCAAGTTCAAGGGTAACTGGAAGATCCAGCTTGAAAACACGACCGACCTGTATCACTTTCCGGTAGTCCACAAGTCGTGGATGAAAACCATCGACGACGAAACCGCTGCCGCCATCACCAGCTTCATGACCAGCGACAAAGCGTTTTGCCGCTCGTTAGGCAACGGCCATAGCCTTGCCGTGCTTGTGCCTGAAATCGTTGATCTGGACGAAGACAACGGTGCGCCGATTCCGGCGCGCTACGAAGCCCTGGCAGAGTCTTTGGCCAAGGACTATGCCGCCGATCAGGTGAGGCGAATCGTTCGCTCGCTGATGGGCGTCGGCTTCAACCTGAACCTGTTCCCGAACCTGGCGTTATCGATGGCATTTTTCCGCGTGCTGCGGCCCATTTCCGTCGAGGAAACCGAGATCCGTCATGTGGCGCTCGGCATGGACGGCGGTCCTGAGGAAGCCAACCGCGCGCGCTTGCGCGTGCATGAACATTTCCAAGGCCCGTTCGGGTTTGGCAGCCCCGACGATGCCGAAGCATGGGAGCGTGTGCAGCGCGGCTCGCACGCGGGGCCCGACGTACCGATCCTCGTCAATCGCGGATTGAATCGCGAAACCACGGCGGCGAACGGCGAAAAAACGGCGCATGCCACCGACGAAACCGGCATGCGCGCCGCCTACGCGAAATGGCGCGAGATGATGGAGCAGCAATAACATGGACGATACCAACGCCCTCCTCACGCAGCCGGTGTTCGCGCAAGCCGTGCAGTTCATCTGGCGTGAAGCCGAGATTCTGGATCGAAAGGATTATCGTGCGTGGCTTGATCTGTGGTCGCCCAACGGGTTCTACGTGGTGCCTATTGATCCGCTCGCGACCGACTTCGCGGCAACGCTGAACTACGCCTATGACGATCACCACATGCGCGAGTTGCGCGTGCAGCGCCTGAGCTCAGGCTATTCACCGAGCGTCACGGACGCCGCGCGCACGGTACGCACCGTGTCGCGCTTCACAATGTCGAGTGACTCGGTGGACATGGTCGACGTACGCAGCGCGCAGGTCATTGTCGCGTACAAGCGCGGTGTCAGCACGCTGTTCGCGGCGGACGTGGAGCATCGCATCGATCTGTCCGACGGTGGGCCGCGCATTGTGCAAAAGGTCGTGAGGCTGATCGATTCCACCGACGCGCTCAACGCAATCGGTTTCCTGCTCTAGTTCGCCATGCCAACGCTCGAAGTATTTCTTCCCGAAGGTCACACGCCGGCCGTCAAGGCTGGGTTGATCGCTGCGCTGACGACCGCGACCGTCGACTCGATTGGTGCGCCGGCTGAATCGGTTCGCCTGCTGATCAACGAGCTGCCCGGCACGAACTTCGGCATAGGAGGCAAGACGGCGGCGAACGGCGCCTCAGCTTCGCTACCCGTGATCGTCGCCATTCTGATCGCGGGGCGCACGCAGCAGCAGAAGGGGGCGTTGATCGCCGCGTTGAGCCACACGTGTGCCGGGATACTGGACGCGCCGCTGGCGGCGATCCGCGTGATGATCAAGGACATACCGAATACCGACTTCGGCATTGCGGGCACGACAGCGAAGGCACTTGGGCGCTGACCGCGCTCGCTACACTGGCCGTCCGATCAAATTTCAGGAGAGATCCACCATGGTGGACACCGTATCGTTGCCTCTGCGCGTACTGTTTTGCTGCGGCGTGACCCAGAATTTCTTCGACCTTCCGCGCGAGCAGATCGGCACGGTCTGGCAGGCGTACGGCGTGATGCTGAAGAGCATCGAGGCTATGGAAGGGGTCAAGGTCCTCGGCATCATGGACGACGACCGGCTCGTCGTGGGTCAGGCGGACGGCGCACCTTGGACCTTCTACATCATGGCCGACGTCGACAGCTTCGACACGGCGGCCGCCGTCTGCAACCTGTACCGGACCACCCCGGTGGGCGAATACAACCTGTGGCGCTACGGCAAGATCGAAGCCCGCATAGGACGGGCACTGACCGTGCCGAACCCGACATGAACGAGCTAATGAACGAGACGCTGGCCGCTCTGACAACCCGGCTCGCCGCGCTCGAAGCCGAGCGCGCGGTGCGCCGGACCATGATGCGATACATGGCGCTCTGCGACGTTCCATCGGGCGGCCAACCGTCCGAGACGCTTGGTGAGCTGTTCAGTGAAGATGCCATATGGCAAGGCATCGGCCCCGAGTACGCAGAGAAGTTCGGCGCGCTCACCGGCCGCGAAGCGATCGTCGCGATGCTTGCTCGCTATCTGCCGCCCACGCCGCATTTCAGTGTGAACACGCACTTCATGGCATCGGAGACTATCGATGTCGACGCCGCCACGACGCGTGCCACAGGGCGCTGGATCATGTTGCAGGCATCGGGGTACGTGGCGGGCGGGGCCGAGCTGGTATCGGCGAGACTTGAAGTGGATTTCGTGCCGGCCGCCGATGACAAACGCTGGCTCATCAAGCATTTCCGCACGCAGCGCCTGTTCGATGCGCCGTGGCAGGTTCATCCCTCTTCCACCGGCAGCTTCGGCGCCTCAGGCACTCCCAGGCAATGAACGAATTCATCAGCGAATTTACGCTTGGCGACGCCGACGGCCCGAGCATTGCGCTCAAGGACACGATCGACATCGCGGGTTATCCGACCACGGCGGCAAGCCGCGCGCTGCTGGACGCGCCGCCGGCGCAAAATCATGCGGAAGTGGTGGACCTCCTGCTCGCGCAAGGATGGCGCGTGGTCGGCAAGACCAACATGCACGAGCTGGCGTTCGGCATGACAGGGATCAACGACTACACCGGCACGCCCGAGAATCCGCAGGACGAAACACGCATTCCGGGTGGCTCGTCGAGCGGGTCGGCGGCGGCAGTCGGGTTGCATCTGTCGAGCGCGGCGCTCGGCACCGACACCGGCGGCTCGGTGCGCGGTCCTGCTGCTTGCTGCGGCGTGATCGGCATGAAGCCGACGTTCGGTCGCGTATCGCGACGCGGCGTTGCGCCGGCACGGAGCACGCTCGATTGCGTCGGACCGTTTGCGCGCGAGATGCTGACGCTCATCGACGTGATGGCAGCTATCGCCCCCGGCTTCGACGAAGGCGTCGCGAGCACGTTACCCTCTTCGCTCAGGATCGGCGTGGTGTCAGCCGATGCGACCCGCGAGATCAGTGAGGCCGTGACGAACGCGCCGTCGCTTGCGGGCTTCCCATCGCAAGGCATCGAGTTACTTAACCTGCGCGCCGCTTTCGACGCGGGTCTGACCGTGATCAACGCCGAAACGTGGGCCGCGTTCGGTCATCTGCTCGAGACGGGCAAGCTCGGTGCGGATCTGGAGGCACGCCTGCGGGTCGCATCGAAGACGACAGAGGCTGATCTTGCCGTCGCGGAGTCGGTGCGTGCACGCTTTACCGCCGAGGTCGATCATGCATTGCAAAGCGTCGATGCCATCGTGCTGCCGACACTCCCCGCGCTGCCGATCACGCTCGAGGCGGCGAGGAACGGTACGTCGGTCATCGCTATGTCGTCGTTGATCCGGCCGTTCAATCTCAGCGGTCATCCGGCGCTGAGCCTGCCCCTGCCGATTGCCGGTTCGCCTTTGCGTGCCGGTCTGCAGATCGTCGGGCGCAAGGGCGCGGACGAACTCGTTTGCGCTATCGCTGCATGTTTTGAAGCTTGTCTTGAAGGCGCGTTCGCTCAATGATCGGAGACAGCATGACGGACAGGGTAGTCCTGGTGACGGGCGCGGCGCGAGGCCTCGGCGCAGTGATTGCACGACGCTTTCACGCGTCGGGATATCGCGTGGCGATCGGCGACATTGCGTTCAACGCCGCGCAGGAACTGGCGAGCGAACTCAGCGCGGATCACTCGACGGCGTTTGCGTTGAACCTCGACGTGACATCGAAAGCTGATTTCAGCGCTGCGCGCGATGCGATCCTGAACAAGTGGCAACGCATCGATGCATTGATCAACAACGCGGGCGCGTCGAAGGTCGTGCCGGTGATGGAAATCACCGCCGAGCAATTCGATCAAGTCATCCAGGTGAATCTGCGCAGCGTGTTGTTCGGCTGCCAGGTGTTCGGCCAGCATTTCGCCGATGCCGGCGGCGGGCGCATCGTTAATATCGCATCGCTCGCAGGGCAGAATGGCGGCTCGGCAACAGGTGCGCACTACGCGGCATCGAAGGGCGGCGTGATTACGCTCACCAAGGTTTTCGCGCGTGATCTCGCCTCGCGTGGCGTCACGGTCAATGCCATTTCCCCCGGCCCGATGGACTTGGCCATCGTTCATGAAAGCGTGCCCCCCGACAAGTTGAGCGCGGTCATCGCGAGCATTCCAGGCGGACGTCTTGGCTCGGCCGATTACGTTGCCGATGTAGCCGTCATGCTCGCCGCGGAGAATGCTTACTTCGCGAACGGAGCGTGCTGGGACGTGAACGGCGGCTTGTTCATGCGCTGAGGTTTGTGCGTTTCGAGCGACGGAACCGCATGGTGCCATCGCCTTTTCCGCATTAAACCGGCTTGCCTTCACTCGACGCCCAGTTCGGCATCAATGTATTCGTGGGCAAGGTTTCATCGACCATTTTCTTCGCGGTCTGAATGCCGGCGACTGGCAAGCCTGTCGGATCGAGCGCGCCGATCTGCACCAGCACCGACGCCTGGTCCCAATAGATATGCTCGTTGTACAGCTTGTCGCCGCGAAAACAGATGACTGCCAGCATAGGCACTTCGAAGTATTTTCCGGTCGGCTTGAGTCCCGGCAACAACCAGTCGATTTCCCGATCGTGCGTCGCGCAGAACACGAACTCGTCGACCACGCGATCCGAGCCGATAGTGCGCGACACCGGAATCAGGCGCGTGTCCGCCGGATTCGAATCGACGAAATGGTATTTATAAAAGCGCTTCAGCTGATCGTGGCCAACACCGCCGGTCATGGTGGGAACGTGGTTGACGTAAGGCTGCGCCACCATCGTCGGCATGACGGCGTTCACGTCGCGCGTGCCGAATTCGTAGTAGCAATGCATTTCCCAAAGCTGGTTCAGGTCGTACACGGGACCGAGCACTTTACGCAGCAACGTCATGGTCCGCGAGTACGCCATCATGGCCGCGGGCTTGTCGAAGTGCTCGCGCTCGGGCGTAGCGAATGCGTGATCGCAACCCGGGTACACATAGGTTTCAATCGACGGTTTATCCTTCAGCGCCGCGATGATCTTTTCACGCGATGCCGTCGGCGTCATCGCGTCGTTCTCGGCGAAGTGGAAGATCATCGGACAGTGAATCGCCGGGATCTTGCTTAAGTAGGCATCAAGTCCCACGCCGTAGTAACTCACGGCGCAATCCACGTCGGTGCGCGCGGCGGCGAGCATCGCAAGACGGCCGCCGAGGCAGTAGCCGATCGTGCCGACCTTGCCTGCCTGCTCAGGCAAGGCACGAATCGCGGCGATAGTCGCGGCAATATCGTTGACCGCGTTCTCTTCATCGAGCCTTTCGTTGTAGCCGAGCGCTTCCTTGAAATCCGCTTCGCCGTAGCCGAGTTCGACACCCGGCTTCATGCGCCAGAATAAATCCGGAACGAGCACCACATAGCCCTCTTCCGCATAACGGTCGGCCATCGATTTCATATACCCGTTGATGCCGAAAATCTCCTGCAGCAGCACGAGGCCGGGACCCGACCCTTGCGCCGGCTTCGCGAGATACGCCGCGAACTTGCCGCCGTCGTACGCTGTCACCTGTATTGTCTGACCGCTCATCATCTCTCCTCCATCGATTTCAAAGATAACCCGCGAACTGCTTCTGGAGCGCATCGCGATCGGCCGCGAGACCCGCACCAACGCCTTGCGCCATCGCCCCAACATACACCTCGTCGGGACCATTCGCGAGCGCGGCGAACACGGCGTCGACCACCTCGCTCACCGACAGCTTGGGCGGCGGAAAATCGCGGCTCATGTCGGTATCGATCGCGCCGGGCAGCACGCCGAGCACACGCACATGATGCTCCGCGAGTTCGGCGCGCAGGCATTCCGTCATGCGCAACGCCGCCGCCTTCGACGCGCACAGGGAACCCATCATAGGCAACCCGACGCGCGCGAGAATCGACAGCATGTTCACGACCGCGCCGCGATTGGCGATCAGCGCGGGCGTGAATGCGCGGCACATGCCAAGCGTGCCGAAGTAGTTCACCTCCATTTCGGCGCGGGCTGCGGTGTTGTCGCGGGGAAAAATGGCTCGCTCAAGCCGGTTGATGCCGGCGTTATTGATCAGCAGCGTGACATCGCGTGCGGTTGCCGCGGCTTGCGCCACCTGCGCGGGGTCCGTGATGTCGAGCGTGATCGGGATAATCCGCGAGTCGCCCTTTGAAACGGCGCTGCAATCGCGCGCGGCGGCATACACCTTGCGCGCGCCGCCTTCGATCAGGCTCGTGACAAAGCGCGCGCCTACGCCACGATTGGCGCCTGACACGAAGGCGACAGAATCTTCAATCTGCATCGCATGCTCCTGGTTGAAAGAGACCGCCCATCACTTGCGCTTGTATTCGACCGGCAGGATATAGCCGCTGTCGAAAGTCTTCACATCAATATTCGATCGATACGCAATCGTGGTCACTGCCTGCAGCAAGGGTACGACCCACGATTTCTCCGATGCCTCCTGACTCAGCGCGCGATACCCGGCCATGCGCTTTTCCTCATCGACTTCGGTCATCAGCGCTTCGACGCGCGGCGCCAGTGCGTCGTCTTTCCACGCAGAAAAACGCAGGCGCGGATCGAGAATCCGGCCTGTGTAGTTCTCAGGATCACCGGTCGAATTGGCCCAGCTATAGAGCAGCACGCCGCTCATCTTGGTCGCCTGGATCTCGCCGATGACCTTCGCCATGGTGGTTTGCGTGAGGTCGGCCTGGATTCCTACGCGCTGCCACATACCGGCGATCGCTCTTGCCATGTCGTAGTCGCTCGGGAACGTGCCGTTGGTCGTGAGGAACGGCACCTTCACCGGCTTGTTCGGGCCGTACCCCGACTTCGCGAGCGCCGCAATCGCGCGTTGCGGATCAAAGCCGATCTTGAAACCGGGCACGTCCGCGGGCGAACCGGGCGTGGCCGTGACCGACAACGGCACGGCTTCGCCGCCATAGAACGCTTTGGACAGTGCGGCGGTATCAATGGCGTAATGCATGGCTGCGCGCACGTTTTCGTCGTCGAACGGCTTGACGTAGTTCGGCATGCGCAGCATGTAGATCTCGCTGTACGGATAGATCTTCGTCGTGATGCCGGGCGTCTTCGCCAGGCGCTGCGCCTCGCGCAGCGGGATCTGCACCGCCACGCCCGCGCGGCCGGATTCGACCGCGGCTACCCGCGCCGACGGTTCCGTCGTAATCTGGAACGTGACGTTCTTGATCGCGGGAACGCCGCCCCAGTATTTATCGAAACCTTCGAGCACGATGCGCGAACCGCGCTGATAGTCGACCAGCTTGTAGGGCCCGGCGCCAATCGGCTTCGCCAGGAAACCGTCAATGCCGACCTTCTCCATGTACGCCTTCGGCAGGATGTAGCCCGCCAGGAACGCGAGATAGATCGGCGCGGCCGGCGTAGGTTTGCTATACACCAGCACGGCGCGCGTGGGCGAAATGATCTCGACGTCCTTCAGCGTCTGGAACATGCCGCCAACCGCCAGTTTCTTGTCGGCTGACGGTCGATCGTGAAGGCTGTATTTCAGGTCGGCGGTCGTGAGTTTCGAGCCGTCATGAAACAGGATGTCGTCACGCAAGGTGACTTCAAGCCGCTGGTCGGTCTTGTCCTGCCACTTCCATGCCGTGATCTGGCGCGCTTCCAGTTTCAGCGTTGGCGAGTAGCGCAACGGGGAGTCGAAGACGGTCTCGTAGATGGATTGCGCCTGCGGCACCGTGATCGCCGTCGGATCCCAGGTCGGCACGTCGGAGATGTACGCGATGTTCAATACGTCGTCGCTTGCCGAGCCCTGCGCGCGCGCGAAGTCCCACGGCAATATCAGGCCCGCCCCTGCGGCCAGCGACCCCAACAACCATTGCCTGCGCTTCGCGTCGATCTCGAAACTGTCCATCGATACTCCTGTGTCCCGGCATCCCGCCGGATGAAGATGCACGAAAGCGTGCCGCGATCTGACCGACTTGACTCGCAGCACGCGCGAAGATGAATTATTGACGGTCAGAAACGATGGCGCAGCCCCAATCTAACTTCAATCTGGTTGGGTGTGCTCGATCGCTGCAAAACCGGCGCGAGATCGGCGTATTGAGCATCACCCGCTGCGTGCATGTAAGTGGCCTGCAAGTAGGTATCGGTGCGTTTCGACAGGTAGTAGTCCACGATCGCATCGACGTTGTGATACTTCGGCTTCTGCGAAGTCGCCGAGACCTGACCTTCCGTGAAGCTGTATCCGGTGCCGAGTTGCAGTGACGGGGTCACGTAGTAACTCGCCACGACCTCAAAGATGTTGAACGACACGTGGCCGCTGATGTTGGCGCCGACCGTCGGATCCAGTCCGAAAAATTTCGTGTTCGTATAGTCGGCGCTGATTTTTGCGTTGCCGAACGAGTACTGCCCGCTGATACCGAACGACTGGTACTTCGACGCAGCAAGCCCGTAGTTGCCATCGACCGCGTTGGTCGCCGTCCACACGCCTTCGGGCACGGCTTCGGCCGGGTGATCGATCGATGTATACGCGGCTGCCAGTGCAACCGGACCGCCCGCGTATTTCACGCCGACCGACTTGACCGCGTCGCGGTTGGTCGCGCCGGCCACGTTCCCGAATCCGTACAACGCCGACGCCTGGATGCCCGAGATGATCGGCGAGGTGTACCGGACAGCATTGTTGATACGAAAGTCGATGCCGGTATTGTCCAGATCGCCCGGATGCGGAAACAGGATGCCCCAGTTACCGTTCGCGGTGTAGAGGCCCACGTAGTCGCCCATCATTTCGTTTTGACGGCCGAGCGTGACCGTTCCCAAGGTCTTGCTCGACAAACCCACGTAAGCACCGCGGCCGAATTCGCGGCCCTGCTGCAGCAGCTTGCCTGAGTTGATGTCGAATCCGTTCTCGAGCCGGAAGATCGCCGACAACCCTCCCCCCAGATCTTCCGCCCCCTGAAGCCCCCAGCGGCTGCCCTGCGAAATGCCGCTTTGCATCTGATACGACTTGTTGCCAAGCTGATTATTCGAGAAGGTCAGGCCTTCGTCGATGATCCCGTACAGCGTCACGCTGCTTTGAGCGCACACAGAACCGCTCGCGCACAACGCGGCGAGCGATGCAGCAATAAGAGGAGTTTTCACTTGGGTTCCGTTAAAGATCATGGGTGGATGACGAGATTTCTTGATGTCGCGATTTCGTTTGTCAGTGACTTCGGGGTAGAACTCGCCGCGCCACGCAGATCCCTGCGCGGATCCCAGGGAAGGCAGCGTCAATGCGCGTGAATGTCTTGTGCTTCGATCAACATTCTGAATTCAGATTATTTCAGTAAAAATCAGACGTCAAGAACTTGCCAAAATTGTTTTTCGGGCGAAGGTGCGGGAAGGACAGAGATGCTCAGTCGATGGCGCGAGATTGTCCGCGCCTCGGGACGCGATCCGCATGAAACGGAACATGAGGGATGCGGCGATCACCTGCCGCCGAGGCGACGTGATCGCGGCATAAGTTCAGCGTAAGTACCGCAAGCAAGGCACTTTTTGCATCAAAACCGTGCTTGTTGGGATCTGGCGTCCTTGCTACCCTGAATGACATGACCGACTTTGATCCGTGGAAGGACATCAACCAGGTCGCTGCACCGCGGCGAACTTTTCCTGCACCTTGCGTGCCCCGCTACGTTCTGTTTTCGCACAAGCACAACGCATTGCACGCGGTCCTTGACATGTGATTTTTCTGAATTCAGTATTCTTCAATAATCGTCCTCGATTTCAAGGAGCATGTCTTGACCGAACTCACCGCGAATCCAATGCGGCTCGCTCACGCGTTCAAGCTCGGCGTCTTTGCAGCCAACGCGGATCGTGGCCTCTCGTTCACGACCGTGCCCGAGCAATGGCGCGCGACGTGGGACGACGTGCAGCGCGCCGCCATCGCGGCCGATGAAGGCGGCATGGACTTTTTCCTGCCCATCGCGCGATGGCGCGGCTTCAATGGCACCACGCATGTTCGCGAGTGGTCGTTCGAGACCTTCACGTTCGCGGCGGCGCTTGCCGCGGTGACGCGTCGCATTGCATTGTTTTCGACAGTTCACGTGCCGCTCGTGCATCCGCTTTATGCGGCGAAGGCGCTGGCGACCATCGACCACGTCAGTCATGGCCGCGTGGGCCTGAACATTGTGTGTGGATGGAATCCGGATGAGTTCGACATGTTCGGCGTGAAGCTGAATCCGGAGGCCTATAAACAAGCGGCGGAATGGTCCGAGATCCTGATGAAGCTCTACACGTCGGCCGAGCCCTTTGATTTCGAGGGCGAGTTCTATCATTTGAAAGGCGCCATCTCACGGCCTGTGCCGTTGCAGGCACCTCGTCCGGTCACGATGAACGCCGCGTTCGGTGCACCTGGACGCGACTTCGCGGCACAGTATTGCGACTATCTCTTCACCACGTTTTCAGAACTCGACGCCGGCCGTGAACATGTCGCGGATATTCGTGGCCGTGGACAAGCGGCGGGACGCGACATAGGCGTGTATACGGTGGCGCACGTGGTGTGCCGCGAGACCGCGCAGGAGGCGCAGGATTACTACCACCGCTATTCCGTGGAATATACCGACGAAGCCGCGCTCGACTATCACATGAAGCAGAAGAAGGGCTTCAGCAACAGTCACGACGACCGTGCATTCACTGAGTATCGGCAGCGTTTTGCGGCCGGGACCGGGAGCTTTCCGCTGGTCGGCACCCCGGTTCACATAGTGGATCAACTCATCAAGATCCATGAGAGCGGGTTCGCGGGCGCCGCGCTGACCTTCGTGAATTACGCCGATGAATTGCCCTTTTTCTGCGAGCAAGTCATGCCTCTGATGCGCGAAGCGGGTTTGCGCAACGACATCGACTGACCCTCTTGTTATTGAAGTTATTTGATTTATCTGAGTACAGCGCTTTTTGTCGGAACGGGCTTCACTCGCTCGTTCGGGAGGCGCTCGTCCGAACGCGTTACATCACTCTCGCCTTATGACATCGACCTCGCCCTATCTCGCGTTTAAGCAAACCGCACTTCAGTATCCGGACAATGACTTTCTGCATATCCCCGCCTCCGCTCGCAAGCATTACGCGACGCCGGAACCGCTGACGTTGAAATATGGCGAAACGCTGGCGCGTATCGATGAGCACATTGAGCGCTACCGCGATGCGGGTTATCGCTCGGGCATGCGCGTGGCGTTACTGCTCGAGAACCGGCCAGATTTTTTCTTTCATTTCTTCGCGCTCAATGCACTCGGCATCAGCGTGGTTCCGCTCAACGCCGACTCGCGCCCGCATGAAATAGCGTACGTGGCTGAACACAGCGAGATCGCGCTGGCGATTGGGATCGATACGACACAGGCGCTTCTGCATGCCGCGCTCCAGGACAAAGTCCCCGTTGCCGATGCGAACGCGTCCGCGCTACCCATGATTGAAAGCGCTGCACCCACGGTGAGCACACCCTCCCTGGACGATGAATGCGTCATTCTTTACACGTCCGGAACCACGGGCAAACCCAAAGGCTGCATTCTCGACAACCGCTATTTCTTGTCCATTGCCGAGATTTACGTCACGGAAGGCGGCCTGTGTGAAGTACGTCCGGGTGTCGAACGACTGATCACCCCGCTGCCGCTATTCCACATGAATGCGCTCGCCTGCTCCACCATGGCCATGGTGTTGTCCGCGGGCTGCGTGATCCAGCTCGACCGGTTTCATCCGCGAAGCTGGTGGGCGGATGTGGCGGAAAGCAACGCAACGATCGTCCATTATCTCGGCGTCATGCCCGCGATTTTGCTCGGCATGGATGCCGATAAACCCGTCACGCATTCGGTTCGATTTGGCTACGGTGCGAACGTCGATCCGAAACATCAGCAGGTGTTCGAACAGCGTTTCGGTTTTCCGCTCGTTGAAGGATGGGCCATGACGGAGACGGGCGGTGCCGTGGTGATTGCATCGAGCCGCGAGCCGCGTCATGCAGGCACGCGTTGTTTCGGCCGACCACGTTCAGGCATGGAAGTGAAGCTGGTGGATGCCGAGTACAACGAGGTCGCGAATGGTGTGCCGGGCCACATGCTGGTTCGGCGGGAGGGACTCAATCCGCGCATTGGCTTTTTCCGCGGCTATCTGAAAGACAACGCTGCTACAGAAGCCGCATGGCAGCACGGCTGGTTCCATACCGGCGATATCGTGCGTCGCGGTGACGACGGCAGTCTTCATTTCGTCGACAGGCAGAAAAACATCATCCGTCGATCGGGAGAAAATATTGCGGCGCTCGAGGTTGAAGCGTGCCTGCTCGATCATCCCGATGTGCGCCAGACCGCAGTGATTGCCGCGCCCGATTCCCTGCGCGATGAAGAAGTGATGGCCTGCGTGATCGTGTCGCCGGGAACGGTACGTAGTGAAGCGACCGCACGTGCGTTGCAGGCGTGGTGCCTGGAGCGGCTCGCGTATTACAAGGCACCGGGCTATGTTGCGTTCGTGGACGCGTTGCCGGTGACATCGACGAATAAAGTGCAGAAAACCCAGCTTGCCGCGTTCGGTGCAGACCCGCTGAACGCGCCGGAATGCTTTGACTTACGGGCGTCTAAGAAGCGTATGAGCTAGTCGCTGAAACCAACAATGGCGCCGTCGCTTTCGAGGCGAAGCGAGACGACGGCGCCCGGTGCGAGCAAGCGCTCAAGCCGCACAATGACGCGCGGCCCGGCGTGAGTCAGCACCGTCGCAATGTAAGCGATATCCCCGCCCGCTTTCCCCGCCCGATGATGCAACGTGGTGACGTCCTCCACGCTACCCTGGGCCGCATCCACCTCAACAAATTCATCGCGCCCGCACGACGGACACAGCAAGCGCCGGGGGAAATCGACCTGAGCGCACGCAACGCAGGCGAAGACGTTCATTGCGACGCTCCCCGTTCGAGCACGACGGCATTCGCACACATGCCGTATCGATACTGAACCATACCGTACCCGCTCACCGCCGCGAAGCGCGCGTCGTCCACCTGGCGTGCACCGGCCTCATGACGCAACTGAGTGATCGCTTCGACAAGGCCATGCATGCCCGCCGCCGCCCCCGCTTGTCCCGCCGACAATTGCCCGCCCGACGTATTCACAGGCAAGCGGAGTGACGCAATGCGCTCGTGGATGAACGTGCGCAAGTCAGGCTGGTCATCGGCGAACCCGAGGTCATTGAGTTGCGTGAGGATCATCGACGGATAATCGTCATAGACCGAGACGAGGTTCATGTCGGCAGGCTGAAGGTTCGCGTCGCGCCAGAGTGCATCGCTAATGCCGGCAAGTCCCGTGACAAGCCCGTCGCCATGTTGATGATCGACGTTATACGACGCACGCAACGCGCGAATGCGAACCGGCAGACGCTCAGCACAACGATGGGTCGACGAAGTCAGCACAATCGCATTCGCCCCCGACACCACCGGCACGCAATCGAAGCGACATAAGGGTTCAGCAACAGGCGGCGCAGCAAGATAGGTTTCGAGCGTCAAGGGCTCACGGTAGACGGCCAGCGGATTCATCGACGCCCACTCGCGTTGCGCCATGCACAGCGCCGCATAATCCTCGCGCGTCAATTGCGAGGCGCGCATCTGGCGTTGCGTGAGCATCGCGAACAGTGGGTTCGGTCCGCCCGTGTTCAACGGCCGCAGATGCGTTCGCGTGGTCACGTTGTAATTCTCGACGAGCGACGTGAAATCCGCCGCCTCGAAATGGTCCCCGCTGACCAGGACGATCACGCTTGCGTCGCCGGCCTGAATGGCACGCGCGGCATGCTGCAACAGATTGATCCCGCTTGCGCCACCGTGACAGTCATCCATGCACCAGCCCACACGCAAACCGGCCCGCCAGGCGAAGTCGATAGCGTGATCCGGCAGCAAGGTGAACGATGCAACGCCAAGACCGTCAACTTCATTCGTCGACAATTCAGCCTGCGACAGCGCGGCCTTCAAGGCCTGAGCGAGCAAACCCGCCGTACTCGTGCCGGCCGGTGCGTGACGCGTGTACGGCACTTCGACCGCCGCCACGATCGACACGCCTGCGAAGTCGTTCATTGCGTGGAGGTGTCAGACCGCATCGTCACTGTTGAGAAAATATTGCTGCTCGGCGTCATCGATAAAACCTTGGGTCGCCGAACGCACCGTCATGGCATCGCGATCCACGAAGCCTTTGAGCAACACCTGCATGCCATCCACAATCAGCTTCATCGTGCCCGGCTTCGTCATGGTTCCATGGCGCACTTGGCGCGTGTGATCGGCGAAACGCAGGATCGTGCCTTTCAGCCGCGTATTTAACACGCCTTCCAGCCAGATCGCGCGGAACTCGACATTGGCCTCGGTCATCAACCGGATGTCCTTGCGCTCGAACGCGCGACGGCATTTGCGATAAGCCGCACCCATGCCGGCGAGTTGTTCATCGGTGAGGACCGCTGCCGCAGCGGCCGCCGCGCCCGGTTCGAGCATGCGGCGCACTTCGAAGATCTCGCGCACATCTTCGGCGGTCAGCGCAGGCGTGATGAAACCGCGCGTGGTGCCGACCAGATACCCCTCATTCACAAGGCGTAGCAACGCCTGGCGAACTGGCATGCGTGTGCACTCGAATTCCTCCGCGATCTCGTAGTCGAGCACGCGATCATCGGGGCCAATCTGGCCGCGCTGAAGGCGGCCCAGCACTTCCTGATACACCGACTCCATCAACGTGGCCGGGCGCAGCGCGGTCCGGCGCGGCTGCTTGATAACCGTCGGGTCGGCGGTTGCCATGGTGTTCTCCATTGTCTGGTCTCGCGATTCGTCGCGATTCGTCGTGTTTAGTCACGACTGGCACGCCGCCGCGAAGGCGGCAGTGTCACGCAACTAATAATTGTACTGGCTAGCTTCCGGCCAGCCTCTCAAAGCCCGCCACGCATGATGCTCATGCCGCCTCCTCCAGCTCCGCGGGCGGCCACGGCGTTCCCGCATGATCGCTCGGCACCGCGTCGATCAGCGCGCGCGTGTAAGGATGGCGCGGTGCCGCAAACACTTCCTCGGTCAGCCCCTGCTCCACCACTTCACCACGACGCATCACGAGCACACGGCTGCACAAGTAGCGGACCACGGACAAATCGTGCGAGATGAGCAACAGCGCAATTTGCCGCTCGCGCCGTAGCTCCAGCAGCAGGTTCAGGATCTGCGCCTGGACGGATACATCGAGCCCCGACACGATTTCATCGGCGACGATCAATTGCGGCGATGCACACAGCGCACGCCCAATATTCACGCGCTGCTTCTGACCGCCTGACAACTGCGACGGAAAGCGCGTGAGGGTATCGGCGGGAAGACCTACGTCGCGTTGCACCGACTGCGCGCGAGCCAGCCGCTGCTTCGCATCGAGCGACGCCACGCCGGCCGCTTCCAGCGCCTGCGTCAGCAGCCGCTCGACCGAGCGGCGCGGGTTCAGCGCGGACTGCGGATCCTGAAAGATTATCTGCACCTGCTCGCGGGCACGCCGCACGCGCTCCGCGCTGCCATGCGTCAAATCTTCGCCGCCGATCATCACCCGCCCATCGGTCGGCTGTTCGATACCCATCAAAAGCCGCGCCACCGACGTCTTGCCACTGCCGCTTTCTCCCACGATCCCGACGAACTCCCCGGGGAAAATCTGCAGCGACAGCGGCTTCACGGCATGGAAAGACGTCTTGCGCTGCCCGAACACCCCGCCGCGACTCGTATAGGTCAGTGATGCCTCGCGCAGCTCCGCGACCGGTTGTGCGCCCATGACGGGTGCAGGCGGCAACAGCGGCGCCTGCGAATTGTCGACCAGTGGCGCATGTTCGCACGCCTCGCTGCACGCGACCCGATGCCCATTGGGTGCCGCGCGAGTTTGCAACACAGCGGCGCACGCGGTGCCTGCGCTGGGGCAACGCGGCGCGAACCGGCACCCGACGATGCCAGCGAGCGCGGACAAGCCCGGCATTTGCTGAGCGAGTACCGGCAGGCGGCGTCGTGGTCCGGTGAGATCAGGCGTCGCGTATTTCAACGCTCGCGTGTACGGGTGGCGCGGTTCATCGAGGACATCGCGGGCCGGACCGTACTCGACCAGATCGCCGGCATACATCACCGCGACGTCATCGCAAACATGCGCAGCCAGCCGCAGATCGTGCGTGATGAGCAGTACGGCAGTCGAATGCACACGCTGTTGTTCCGCGAGCATGCGCATCACGCGGGTTTGCGTGACGACATCGAGCGCGGTCGTGGGCTCGTCGGCAATCAGCAGCGCCGGGTTGCTCGCGAAGGCCATCGCGATCAGCACACGTTGGCATTGGCCGCCCGAAAGCTGGTGCGGATAGCGCTTGAGCATGTCCCCAGGTACCGGCAATTGCACCGATTCCAGCGCCTTGCGCGCGGTCTCCCAGCGTTCGTTCGACGGCACGCCCACGCGTGCGAGATGCTCATTGAAGGTATCGGCGATGGTCCACAGCGGGTTCAACGCGGTCAGCGGTTCCTGCGGGATGAACGCGATTTTCCGGCCGAGAAGTGCTCGGCGTTTGCTCGCAGACATGGCAAGCATATCCAGTCCGGCGAAGTGCATGCTGCCGCTTGTCACCGTGAAACCGCCAGGCAACAAGCCCGAGATCAAGCGCGCCAGCATGCTTTTGCCCGCACCCGATTCGCCGACCACGCCCAGCACGCGACCCCGTCCTATCGATAAGGTCAAATCCCGCAGCGCCGCGACCGGCACGGCGCCCAGCTTCGCAGTCAGCGTCACGCCATCGAGTTGCAGCACAGCTTCAGCGGTTGGTGTCGCCATCATCATTCTCCCTTGCTGCGCATGCGGGGATCGAGCGCGACGCGCAGGCCGTCGCCGAGAAGGTTGCAGCCAAGCACCGTGATCACGATGGCAAGCACCGGGAACAAGAGTCCGGACAACGATTCATGCATGGTCACGCGTGCGTCCGCAATCATCACGCCCCACACGGTGACATTGGCCGGCACGCTCAAGCCGATGAAACTCAGCAGCGCCTCCACGGTGATCGCGACCCCCATTTCGAGCGAGAACAACGTGATCATCAACGGCAGCGCGGCAGGCAATATTTCGCGGAGCATGATCCGCAGATGCGTGAAGTTAAGCAGTTGCGCCGCGAGCACATAGTCACGCTGACGCACAACCATCACCTCGGAGCGGACGACGCGGCAAAAGCGCGTCCAGTCCACCAGCACGATCGACAGGATCACGTTCTCTATGCCAACGCCGAGACTCACCATCAGCACGAGCGACAACACGACCGGCGGAAACGACATCCACAGGTCCACCAGATAACTGATGCTGCGATCGACCCATCCGCCGAAATAGCCGGCGAGAATTGCCAGCACGCTGCCGACAATTCCCGCGCCAAACGCCGCGATCACCGCGACTGTCAGCGCGATTCGGCTGCCGTATAACAAGCGCGATAACACGTCACGGCCGAGGCTGTCCGTGCCAAGCGGAAACGCGGCGTCGCCGCCGGCCATCCATGCGGGCGGCGACAACATGTGCAGCAAATCTTGATCGAGCGGGTTATGCGGCGCGAGCCACGGCGCGAACACGGCGCAGAACAACACGCCCAGCACGATCGCACCGCCGAGCCACAGGTTGACAGGGGGTTTTCGGCGCACGCGGGCCGATTTGCCGCTGACTGGCGCGAGCGGTGTAGCCGCTTGCGGCGATGGGTCGACTGAAGTGGATTCGCGCAGCATGTCAGCCTTCATATCGTGCTTCGAACTCAACGGGGTCGTGGACATATCGTGTGTGCTCATGCGGTTTTGCGCAGGCGCGGATTCATGATCACGTACAGCGTGTCGACAATCGCGTTGATCACCAGCATCAGCGCGCAGAACACGATCGCGATACCCTGGATCAACACCAGGTCGTTGTTGCGCACCGCCTGCACCATCAAGTTGCCGACGCCGGGAAAGGAGAAAATCATCTCGACCAGCAAAGCGCCGCCGAACAGGAAACCGAACTGCACGCCGATCATGGTCAGGGCGGGCAATGCTGCGTTCTTCAGCATGTGACGCCACAAGATCCGGCTCTCCGATACCCCGCGCAACCGCGCCACGCCCACATACGACTCATTGCGCTGATCGAGCAGGCTCGATCGCAGCACGCGGATCACGAGCGGCGCGAAACCAAACGCCAGCGCGAGCGATGGCAGCACGAGATGACTCGCCGCACTCAGCCAATCGCTGAATTGACCCTTGACCAGGAAGTCGATCAGCAAGATGCCGGTAAGGTGCGGCATCGGAATGCCGTCGCCCACGCGGCCGGAAAACGGCAGCACGGGCAAATACACGCCCAGCAGCGCGATCAACAACAAGGCCCACAAGAACGACGGTACGGACTGCATTAGCACGACGGCAAAGCTGACCGGCAACTCGCCACGTCGATCGGTGACAGCGTAAGCAAACACGCCGCCCGGCACGCTGATGATCAGCGAGATGACGAGTGCCGCGAGACAGAGTTCAAGCGTCGCTGGCAGGGTCGAACCGATCAGCGTGGCGACCGGTTGCTGGAACGAAATCGATGCCCCCAGGTTACCGTGCAGCGCATTCACGATCCAGATCAGGAACTGGCTGGGGATCGGTTTATCGAGGCCGAGCTGATGGCGCAAAAGAGCAGCATCGGCGGGCGTGGCGTTGGGTGGGAGCATCATCGCGAGCGGGTCGGCAGGGATGAGGCGCAGCACGACGAACACGATCAGCGAGAGCATCAGCAGCGTGGGGATCGCGGCGATGAGCCGGCGCGAAAGAACGGTAGAAATCAGCCGCAGCATCACAGCGCTCCAGTGGGGCTCGACTTGCCGGGCACAGCGTCAACGAACACCTTGCCGGGGTTGAGCAGGTTTGAGGGGTCGAGGGCGCGCTTGATCGCGCGCATTGCGCCGATCGCACCAGCGTCACGGGTGTAGCCCAGATACGCGCGCTTCTTGCCGCCGATCCCATGTTCCGCGGAAACAGCGCCATGCCAGTCGCGCGTGAGTTCGTAGACTGCGGCATCGACGTGTTCTTCGAGATCGGGTGGCGCATTCTTCAGATGCGCGATGACATGCAGGTTGCCGTCGCCGAGATGGCCATACACCAGCGTGCGCATATCGGGCCAGCGCGCGTGCAGCATGGCTTCGCATTGCTCGGCAACCTGGCCGATATCGGCAATCGCAAAGCTGATGTCGAAGCCGATAAGACCCGGCAGAAGAATCGGGAATTCAGCGGGCGCGTCTCGAACGGCCCAGAAACGGGTGGCATCGGCGGCGGAACTGGCAAGCGAGGCGTTCTCGATCACGCCGGCATCGAGCATCTCGCCCAGCATGGCTTCGAACTCTTCGGCTTGTCTTTCAGCGTCGGAACCCATGCTTTCCAGCAGCACGTAGAACGCATGCGTTGTGTCGAGCGGCGCACGCACGGTCTTCACATTTGCGAGCACGTAGTCGTAATAACTCGGCCACATCACTTCGAATGCCGAGACCCCGCCTGACATCCGCGCGCGGGCATGCTGCAGCAACCGCGTGACGGCTGCGAAGTCAGGGAGCCCGCACCATGCCGTCGATACCCCCAGTGGTTTGGGCGCGAGCCGCATGACCGCGCGCGTGATCACCCCTAGCGTGCCTTCGCTGCCGATCAACAGGTTCTTCAGGTCATAACCGCTGTTGTTCTTGATCATCTTGTGGAGATCACTGACCAGCGTGCCGTCTGCGAGAACGGCTTCCAGACCGAGCACATGGTCGCGCGCCATGCCGTATTTGATGACGCGATTTCCGCCGGCGTTGGTGGCGAGGTTGCCGCCGATCGTGCAACTGCCGCGCGCGCCGAGATCGAGGGGAAACATCATGCCGGCAGCATCGGCGGCTTCCTGCACGCGTTGCAGCACCGCGCCCGCCTGCACGGTGATCGTGCCCGAGACAGTATCGACTTCTTCGATAGCGCTCATCCGTTCAAGGCTCAGCGCCACTTCGCCGCCGAACAGGTTGGCACCACCCGCGAGGCCGGTCAAACCGCCCTGTGTGACGACCGCCCGCTGGTTGGCATGGCAAAACGCGAGCGCCCGCGATACCTCTTGCGTCGAACGCGGCCGGATCAACGCGATGGGTTCGGCGCCCGGCGTTCCGCTCCAGTCCCGCACTCGCCGGGTACCGAGATCGGCGCCGGGCGTCACCACATCGGCGCCCAACTCGGCCACCAATCGTTCGACGAAACTGCCCGAAGATGACGTCATGACTGGCTCAATCTTTGAGCGCAGAAACGGCTTGATCGAACCCGGCGCGCACCACTTCGATGTCGCTTGCGGCTACTACGAAATCGAAACCCAACGCGCGAGCGGCCAGCGCGTCCTGGGTCGACCCGGTGTAGATGCCGCAGGGAAGATGGTTCGCGCGGGCGGCCTTCAAAATGCGCGCGCAGTCCTGCTCGATCACGTCCGGCGCCACATCGCCGCGCGACAAGGACAGGTCGCCCGTGCCGATAAACAGATAGCCCAGCCCTTCCACGGCGGCGATCGCTTCGACTTGCTCCACGCCCGCGACCGTCTCGATCATGACGCCAATCGAGATCCGCCCGCCATCGTTTTTCATTGCTGCCATGCCGGCTATCAACGGCCTGACGCCGCCTGCCGAGCGTTGTCCGAAGGGCGGATAGCGGCCGAAGGAGACGGCGCGGCGGGCCTCATCGGCGGATTCGACTAGCGGAACCAATGCCGACGCAGCGCCGGCATCCAGCGCTTCGGCAATCGCCTGCCCCGAGTTCTCGCCCACACGCACGATCACCGGAACCTGATACCGCACCTGGCCGATCACCGCTTCAAGCGCGGTGCGTTCCCACAACCCATGCTGCCGGTCAATCACGATCAGATCGGGCTCGGCGGTCATGCCAATCTCTACGAGCGGCGTGCTGCCCATTGCGAACCACACGCACGACAGCGCGCGTTTTTCCGCGAACGCTTTTTGCATCGACTGGGGCGCGGGGCGGACATCGGGAATTTTTTGCATCGTATAGTTGCGAGGACTTCTTCAGAAAGCGGGTTGGAGTGCGCGGGTTGAACCGCGCGGGTCGGAACTCAATCAACTGACCTGCGACCGCGTTTACAACATTCTGAATTCAGATTATTGGGTTAAAAATTGGACGTCAAGCGTTTTCAACTCCCGTCCTCTATGTTCAACACGATCCGGCCCCGTGTGATCTGACCCGCTTCAAACTGGCGGTGTGCATCGGCGGCGTCGGCGAGTGGGAGCGTGGTCATTACGCTCGGTGTGAGTGCGCCTTCGGTGGCGAGTTGCGCGACGGCATGGAGCGCTTCCGAGTCGTCGGGAATCATTGCGCGCGTGACGGTGACGCCGTATTGTCCGGCCTGGTTTTCAAACGGCGTCGCAGTCAGGTAGACGAGCTGGCCACCCGCTTTCAATACCTGATACGACCGAGCGTGCGTCTCGCCGCCAATCAGGTCGAACACGACATCGAAATGACGCAGCACGCTGAAGTCATCGCGGTCGTAGGCCACCGCTCGATGCGCGCCGAGCCCCAGCACATAGTCGATATTCGCCGCGCGACAGGTCGTTGTAACGTTGAGCCCGCGATGACGCGCGAGCTGGATCATCTGGCTGCCAACCGCGCCCGCGCCGCCATGAATCAGCACGCTCATGCCTTTCGATAGCCTCGCGGTCCGGCACATCGAGATCCAGGCGCTGATGCCAGGCTGGAGCAACGCGGCGGCTTGCGAGGTCGAAAGATTCGAAGGCTTTTTCACCACGCGTGATGGCGCACAAACGATCGCTTCGGCGTAGGTCCCGCTGCGCATCGGATCAGCCGCGACGCAAACTTCATCGCCTGATGAAAACCCCGCAACCCCCTCGCCGATTTGATCGATGACACCTACGCCGTCACGTCCCGGGATCTTCGGGAATGTCAGCGAGAAATGCGCTTGCAAGGCGCCGGAGCGCAGCTTTGCATCGATCGGCGATACCCCCGCGGCCCTCAGCCGAACACGAACTTCGTTCGGTCCCGCAACAGGGTCATCGAGCGTGACGACTTCGAGGACATCCGGCGTGCCGTACTGCGAATACTGGATCGCTTTCATGCCGGCGCTGTGTCACAGTCACGACCCGATTCAAGCAGCGCCCGGATCAGGAACATCTCGGTTTCGTGCGTCGAGCAGATTTGCGCCCACGCGTCGTCGGATTGCGTGGCGAGCCGCCAGGTGAAAAGCGTGATGACTGCCGTGCCTTCGGGATGCCCCAACGCCGGGCCATCGAATACACGAGCGGCATTGCGAAATCGCAGGCCTTCTTCATGTCCGCCGACCTCGTAATCGATCGTCAATGCGGCAGGATCGGCGTGAATCCGCACCCAGGTTTCAGCGCCCGTGAACACCGATTCCCCAACGAACGTCTTCGCCCCAACCGTTCTGCGCTTCCAGCTACCCAACGCCCATCGGCCTTGGCGCTCGCCATCGGCCATGAGTAAAAACGCGCGCCGGGCGTCAGCCTGAACGCGAATGCTGCTGCTATGACAATGCGCATCGATCACGTTGAAATTCCAGATAGATTTTTCGAAAAGGGCGTGAACGTAAAAATCACGCTCAAAGCTTTTTGCAACATTCTGAATTCAGATTATGATCGGACGCACAGTTCGTCAAGCGACGTTTCCAAATCGTCTTCAGCCTGCCCAACCGGAAGCAAAACTCATGGATGTCTGCCTCTTTTTGATTGCGACCGAGCGCGCAACGACCGATGTGGCTCAAGCGGTCGATCCGCAGGCGATTCACTCTATTGCTGCGACCATGCCCGGAATCAAACGCGCTGTGGTCCACGTGCCCGTGGAAGGCGGGGCGAACGACCCCTATCTGCATGCCGAGCCGCCACCGCGTTGCACGCTGCAGTTCTATTTCGAGGGTATCGACGCGCTGGAAAACGTCTTGCGCGAAGGCGGCAATGCGCATGCGCTAGTGAATCTGACAGGATTGAAAGAGTGCGACCTGGCGCAGCAGGTCATGGCTGTGCGGCGCTTTCCGGTGCCCGATCCAGGCTCGCAACCGGCCGATGACCCTCGCTGCACGTATATGGTCAGCTACGAGGGTCCTGCAGAAGATCTGAACGCGTGGCTGGGTCACTACATCGATAGTCACCCGCCCATCATGGCGCGTTTTCCAGGCATTCGGGAGATCGAGATCTACACGCGGATGGACTATCGCGGCGCACTGCCGGTTGCGCGATCGCACGCCATGCAGCGCAACAAGGTGGTCTTCGATTCGCCCGACGCGTTGAACGCCGCGCTGGCGTCGCCGGTGCGCCACGAGATGCGCGCCGACTTCAAGAACTTCCCGCCGTTCAGCGGCGCGAACCTGCATTTCCCGATGATCAGTGTCGCGCGCAACTTCCCGAACGACTGACCGACGAGCGAAACGTGCCCCACGCTTTCAACAAGCAGCCGGCGCTCTCTCCACCCGCGCCAGCCGATGAAAATCGCGATCGAAATAGATCAGGCCGTCGCCATCGTGGCGCACCACCATGTCGGCGATTTCCACGAACATCACCGAGTGCGACCCAACCGTCTTCCGCTCCACAATCCGCCCTTCCAGGCTCGCGAGAGCATCGGCCAAAACGGGTGTCCCCAGCAGCCCCGCGGTCCAGGTCTGTTGCTCGAAGCGTGCGTTCATCGGCAACTTGGTCATGCCCGCGAAGTGCCGCGCCAGCTCCTGCTGATTGCCGGGCAGCACATTGATGCAGACGTGCCCATTCCCCGCGAAGACCGCGTGCGCGGCGCTCGACTGGTTCACGCAGACCAGCATGGTCGGCGGGCTATCCGTTACCGAACAGACCGCGCTCGCCGTGATCCCGCAGCGGCCATGCGGGCCATCGGTCGTAATGATGTTCACGGCCGCCGACAGATGCGCCATGGCTTCTCGGAACAACTTGCGGTTATCGACTTCGTTCATGCTGTCTCCATGCTTACGGATACGGCGTGATCGTGGGCGCAATGCCCGCGAAAATGGCGCCGGCGCCGTCGTAGGTCGCCTCGCCCAGAAAGGCGTGCTGCGTGACGACCATGGAATCGCGAACGAGGCGCTGCATCCGGTTGTTCCGGTAGATTGCCGCCACACCGGCCAGCCGGTAAGCCTGCTGAACCACATCCGCGCACACATGGGCGGCGTGCGTGGCGCTCAGGCGCAACAGGCTCGCTTGCTCGGGCGTAACCGGCTGGCCGGCGATGATCGAGTTCCAGGCATCGTCGGACGCTTGATAAAAGAACGCGCGGGCGCTGCGCCACTGGGCTTCAGCACGACCCAGCTCGATGCGAAAGTAAGCGCGATCCGCCAGGCGCGGCGCGCCGGTCGTCGTTTTCGTGCCGCCGGACATCTCCGCCGCCAGGTCGAGCGCCGCGCGTGCCAGTCCGACGTTGACCGCCGCGTGGACTTCGGCCTGATACGAAACGGCCGGATATTTGTACAAAGGTTCATCGATTACCGCGCCGCTGCCGCGCACAAAGGTCCACGGATCGGCGACGAACTTGTCTTTCAGGCGCAGGTCGTGGCTGCCCGTGCCCTGCATGCCGACCACATTCCAGTTATCGACGATCTCGACTTCTTCAGCGCGAAACACGGCCGTCAGCGGCTTGCCGGCGTTCGGACTGTCGCTGCCGGCTGGCGCCCCGCCGATGCCCACGCCGATCCAGTCCGCGCCCTTGCAGCCGCTCGCGAAGTGCCATTGACCGCTCACGGTCCAGCCACCCGCTGCAGCAACGGCAGGTTGTACGGGGTAAAGACCACCGGCAAAGACCTGATCCGGGCCGCTCGCATAAATTTCACGCTGCGTTTGCACGGGCAACGCCGCGAGATAGACGTTGGCGGAGCCGAACGCGGCCACCCACGCGGTCGACCCGTCAGCCACCGCGATGCGTTCCAGCACGCGCATGAAATCAGCGGGTGCGAGCGCGTCGCCGCCGAAGCATCTGGGCGTGCTTGCGCGGAAAATGCGAGCGCGCTTCATGGTCGCGATCATGTCGCGGGGGACGTGCGAGAGTTGGTCGAATTCATCGCGACGCTCAGCGATTTCCGCGATCACATCGTCCAGCGCGAGCGGATTGGCAATCACGCTCGATGCGCGGGTGAGGGTCGCCAGCTTGGGGTCGTCTGCGAGATTCATCGGGGCTCCGGCGTCGTGTTGTATCGGTTGAATGGCTTGCCCTCAAGATAGAATCGACGCACATATGCGTCAAATTCGCACCAATAATGGATGCCATGAACCAGACGAATAGCGGTCTCACCGATCTCAACCTGTTGCGCGTATTCCTCGCGATCTGGGACTTGCGCAGCCTCACCGCGGCGGGCGAACGGCTCGGTCTCACGCAACCCGCCGTGAGTCATTCGCTGCGGCGCCTGCGTACCTTGTTCGACGATCCGCTGTTCGTGCGCACGCCGCAGACCATGGTGCCGACCGAGGCCGCGATCCGCCTTCATGGTCCGCTCGATGAAGCGTTCGGCATCATCAGCCTTGCGATGCAGGCGCACGGTCACTTCGATCCCGCGACCGCGTCACGCGTGTTCAAGATATCGATGTCGGATATGTCTGAGTTCTACTTCTTGCCGCCCTTGCTCGCCGCATTGGAAAGCACGGCGCCGAAGGTGCGCTTCGAGGTCGTGCAGCTCGCGTCGGAGTCGGCGGGCGCGGCCATGCGTGCAGGCGAGATCGATCTCGCGCTCGGCTACGTGCCGGGGCTGGAGGAAGGCTGCTTAGGCGACACGCTGTTTTCGGACGAACACGTGTGCCTGGTTCGCGCGGGACATCCGCTGAAAGGGAAGAAGGCGTCGAAGCAGGATCTGGCCGGTTTGCGATACGTCTATGCAAGCACGAACGCCACCGGGCATCGGATGATCGAGCAATGGCTCGCGGAACTCGGCATGGAGCGCGATATCGTGCTGCGGCTGCCGCATTTCATCGTGGCGCCGGAGATCGTCCGGACCACGGATCTTGCGGTGATCTTTCCGCGCAGCATCGCCGAGCGCTTTAATCGCGCTCACGCATTCCGGTTGCTGGCGTTACCGTTCGATTTGCCGGCCATCGAAGTAAAAATCCACACGCATGTGCGATTCTCAAGCGATGCCGGCATCCAGTGGCTACGCGATGTGCTGATGGACATGTTCGCCGTGCAGCCGTGAGGCGGTTTTGGCCGTGTTACTGCCTGTAGCTGGTGTCGGTGCGGTCCAGGCGGCGAATCAGCGCGTCAAGGACCTGATCTCCGCCGCCGAAGCGCGGATCGTATTGAAGCGCATCGCGGGTCGAGCGCTCACTGATTTTCGGATCTACAAGCAGTGTCTTGCCGCGCATTGAATGCGTCGCGAGCTGGATTTCGCACGCGCGGTTCAACGTCCAGATCAGCACGAACGCGTGGCCGAGCGTGGCGCCATGCGCGAGCAAGCCGTGATTGCGCAGGATCATCAGCCGCTTGTCATTGAGCGACGCCAGCATCCGCGATTTCTCTTCATCGTGCACGGTCGTGCCTTCAAACGTGTGATAGGCGACCTTGTCGTACAGCTGCGACGAATAGATGTTGTTGTCCTCCAGCCCTTCCTCCATGCAGGCAACAGCGACGCTCGCCGTGGTGTGGATATGCATGACGCAATGCGCATCCGGGACATTCGCATGTACCGCACTGTGGATGGTCAGGCCGGCCGGATTGACGGGGTACTGGCTTTCGCTGAGGACTTTGCCGGTCAGGTCGATCTTCACCAGATTCGATGCGGTGACTTCGTCGTAAGCGAGTCCGAACGGATTGATGAGGAGCTGATCGTCGGTGCCAGGTACGCGCAGCGTGATGTGGTTGAAGATCAGCTCGTGCCAGCCCAGCATGAAGAACACGCGATACGTCGCGGCCAGTTTGAGGCGCGCAGCCCATTCCACATCGCTGCAAATAATCGGACGAGTTGCACCAGTTTCCACGACGGTCATATTCAGCTCCAAGCCAGCTTTATTCAGTTTCAAGCGAATGAGGAACGGATAAGGAATTCTGAATTCACTTTATCAGAATCAGATTTTTGAGTCTATTATTCATTGCATGGCTGGGCGGGCAGCGAGTGTGCCGCCTGGAAAGCTGGGGTCGGTTTGCTTACGCGGGTAAGAAAGATCGGAGTGCGCGAAGGTGGTGATTTGCGCGGCTTAATGTTCTCTTAAGTCTCGCGTCTTACGATGCGTCTCATTGATCCCCCTGTAGTACCCCCTCTTCAGGCCGCTTTTGCGGCCTTCTTTTTTTAGGTACGACCGATGAAGACCCTTTGGCGTTTGTGCGCAGTAGCGGTATGCCTGGTCGGCGGCGTCGGTATTGCGGTGTGGCTCTTTTCCGTGATCGTGCGTATTGTCTGATCGAGCAGGCTCGACCAACACTCACGCGCTCAGCTTTCATCGCCCTTTTTCTGAGCTTGCATATTGAACGCCAGCTTCATTGGCTGCCATTCAGCGCTCGTCGCACCCGGCAGCGGACATTGAAAGCTCGCCATCAACGCATTCCACTCAGTCACGCGCGGATGCACATCCGCGCCCGCCACGAGTTTGTCAAAGCTGAAGTCCGGCTCCGTTTCAATCAACATCACCAGCCGCGTGTCGCGCCGCCAGATCGTCATATCGACAATGCCTGACGCTCGCAGCGCATCCAGCACTTCGGGCCAGACCGCTTCGTGATACCGGTCGTATTGCGCGATGACTTCAGGATCGTCGCGTAGATCGAGTGACAGGCAATGGCGCATGACCTTCGTGATCATGGCTTAAGCGGCAGCGCGGGTATCGACGCAAACATGCATGCGCTGCGTCGCGTCAATCGCATCCCAATCCCAGTCGATACCAATCCCCGGCTCCATCGGCGCGACCGCATAACCGTGCTCGATCTGAACCTGCTTACCGGTCAACGCATCAAGTTGAGGAATATATTCGAGCCACGTTGCATTCGGCACGGCCGCGCACAAACTCACATGCAGCTCCATCAGGAAGTGCGGGCAGATGGACACGTTCATGGTCTCGGCCAGATGCGCCACTTTCAGCCACGGCGTGATTCCGCCCACGCGCGCGACATCGGCCTGAACGATCGAGCATGCATCGGCCTTCAGGTACTCGGCGAATTGTGCGGGGTGATACATCGATTCCCCAACCGCAATTGGCACCGGACTCGCGGCGCAAAGCCGCTGATGCGCAGCGATATTTTCAGCGGGCATGGGCTCTTCCAGCCACGCAAGCCGCAACGGTTCGAACGCATGCGCGCGGCGGATGGCTTCAGATAACGTGAAACCCTGATTCGCGTCGACCATGATCTCGAAGTCGTCGCCCATCGCGTCGCGTACAGCCGTGAGCCGCCGGGTGTCTTCGGCCAGATGCGGACGCCCGACCTTGATCTTCGCGCCATGAAAACCGGCAGCGCGCGCTTGCAAGGTTTGATCGACGAGTTCTGCCTCCGACAAATGCAACCACCCGCCTTCGGTGGAATACGTGCGCGTGCGCGGCTTCGAACCGCCGGCTGCGACCCACAAGGGCAGGTTCGCCACGCGTGTGTTGCGGTCCCATAGAGCGGTATCGATTGCGGCCAGCGCCAGGCTCGTAATCGCGCCAACAGCCGTCGCGTGCGTATGAAAAAAGAGGTCGCGCCAAATGGCTTCGTACGCGGCCGGATCGCGTCCAATCAGCAACGGCGCCAGATGATCGTGCAGCAATGCGACGATCGACGACCCGCCCGTGCCGATGGTGTACGTATAACCCGTGCCCACGCTGCCGTCGCTGCAATGGAGCGTCACCAGCACGGTCTCCTGCACCACGAACGACTGGATTGCATCCGTGCGTTTGACTTTGGGTTGAAGGTCGACCTGACGGATGTCGACGGTATCGATAGTTGTCATTTTTTAGTTCCCTCTAAAGCGTGTTCAGCCTGTTCAACCTTTTACGCCGCCGAGCGTCAGGCCCGCGATCAGATGTTTCTGCACGATGAAGGTCAGCACGATCGCCGGAATAATGATGATCACGGCCATCGCGCACATGCCGGCCCAGTCGACCGAAAACTGCGCGGTGAAGTCCATCAAACCGACGGGCAGCGTCTTCGTATCGGGACTTCGGCACAATTGCGTGGCCAGTGCGAATTCATTCCAGCTTGTGAGAAACGCAAAGATTCCCGCCGATGCAATCCCGCTTTTTGCGAGCGGCAACTCGATGCGCCAGAACGCCTGCCAACGGTTACATCCATCAATCTGCGCCGCCTGCGACAACTCGATCGGCACCTCGCGAAAGAAGCCGTCGATGAGCCATACGGTGAACGGCACGTTCATCGCGAGATAAACGAGGATCACGCCAATGCGCGTATCGAGCAGACCGGTCCATGCCCACAGCATAAAGATAGGCAGCGACAGCGCGATGCCTGGAATCGCACGGGTGAGCATCAGCGCCACGAACATGACCTTCTTGTGCCTGAACTCGAAACGCGCGAACGCATAACCGCCAAGCACGCCGATCGCAAGCGCTGCAATCGTGCTCACACAAGAAATGATCAGCGAATTCAGGAAATACTGGCTGATGGGCAGCGACGCCATTTGCCCGTAGCCGAACATGCTCTTGAAGTTATCGAGCGTGTAGCTTGAGCCGACCAGCGGCGATTGATTCGACAAAATCGCCACGTTCGAACGGAACGCGTTGAGCACGACCCACAGCCCCGGCAAGCAGATGATCGCCATCACGATAAACACGCCGAACCACAGCGCCGACTTGCGCATGAACGCGCCCTTGATTGCCATATCGCTCATGATGTCAGGCAGGCCCCATGTGTTTGCGCGCGCCGCTTAACTTGCGGAAGAAGTAAAGCGTGAAGAGGATGGACACGAGCACCGAGACATAGGCGATGGCGTTGGCGTAACCCATGCGCGAGTCGTCGTAGGCAATGCGTCCGACCATTGTCCAAAGCAATTCCGTGCGGCCGCCTGGACCGCCGTTCGTCATGATCCGCACGATGTCGTAGGCTCGGCCTACATCGAGAGAACGGATCGTCATCGAGATATAGATGAACGGCATCAGGTACGGCAGCGTCACGTAGCGGAAGGTCTGCCAAGAGGTGCAGCCATCCACCTTCGATGCTTCTATCGGATCTTTCGGCAGCGCCATCAAACCCGCCAGCAGGATCACCGCGAAGATGGGCGTCGAATTCCATACCTCGGCCGCGATCAGCGACGCGAGCGCGGAGTTGGCATTGACGAGAAACGGGAACGCCGACTTCGCGCCGAACAGCGTCTGCATCAGGTTGTTCACAATGCCCGTGCTGTCGTTGAGCATGAACTTGAACTGGAAGCCGACAAGCACCGGCGAGAACATCATCGGGAACATCATCACCGTGCGTAATGCGCGCTGACCTTTCGTCACTTGATTGAGCAGCAGCGCCACGCCAAGACCCAGCAACAGTTCAAGATTCAGCGCAATGGTGAGGAACAGGATCGTGCGGCCAAACGCGGCCCAGAAGTCGCCATTCGTAAACGCACGTTCGTAATTACGCCAGCCGATCCAGTGGGAAAGGGTCTCGGGGTCGGTCAAGCGATACGCCGTGAAGCTCGTATAAAACGAGAACAACAGCGGCAGGATCACCACGATCCCGACCGCCAGGAACGCGGGCATCAGCAGCTTGATCGGCAGCGGTATGCGTCTGCGCGGTGTGGCCAAGGCAGGCTCGCCGCCGATCGAGTAAGGCGTGTTGGATTGCATATTGATCGTCGGTTACTGGTTGTCCGCCGCGTCCTGCATAATGTCCGCGACCTTTTTCGCCGCCTTGTCGAGCGCTTGCTGCGAGGTTTCGTCGCCGATGATCGCCTTCTGCAATTCCGGCCACAGCGCGTTGGAAATCTCATTCCATTGCGCAATGCGCGGCGGGGTGAACGAGTCTTCCTTTGCGGCCTGACTGAAAGTCGCTACCGCGTCCGCCATGAAATGATCGTCCTTCGCCTTGAACTCCTGCACGATGGCCTGCTGCGCATCGATGCGCGAAGGAATCGAGCCGAGGCGCGCTTCGACCATTTGCGAATCCTTGCTCGTCAGGAACTGGATGAAACTCGCTGCCACTTCCGGCCGTGCGCACACTTTCGTGATCGAGAAGCTATGCGAACCCGACCAGCCCGGCCGCTTGTTGGCCGCACCCAGCGGTGCACGAACCACGCCTACGTTGCCAGCCAGTTTCGATGTTTTAGGGTCGTTATAGAACGATGCGAAACCCGGCCAATCGAGATCGAGCGCGACCTTGCCCGAGGCAAAGTTGTTGCCAAGATCATCCCAGACATAGCTCGGCACGCCCTTCGGTACCACGCCCGCTTTGTACAAATTGACGAACCAGTCGAGCGTCTTCACGCCCACCGGCGAATTGAACGTAGGCTGCATCTTTGCATCGAGCAACTGGCCCCCGTTTGCTACCAGCAGCGAGTAGAACGTGCCTGTCAGCGCTTCGTCCTTGCCCGGGAATTGGGTGCCGTAGAAGTTCGGCGCCTTCGTGAAGAACGTTGCCTGCTGCGTGTACTCGGCGAACGTCTTCGGGGGCCCGAGGTCCTCGCCGAATTTTTTCTTGTACGCATCGCGATTCGCCGGATCGGCGTAAGCGGTCTTGTTGTAATAGAGCGCTTCAATATCTGTTGATCGCGGGATCTGGACAAGCTGGCCCTTCACCTCGGACTGCTTCAGCAAGGCGGGCGCGAACGCGGCGAGATAGCTCGCAGGGAACAAACCCTTGAGGTCACGGAAGATGGGATATTGCGCAGAAAAATTCGTATGATTCGACGACACACAATAGTCGATATGCTGCGAAGCAATGTCCTGCTTCAACTCGCGATCCAGCTCGAAGTGACTCTTGCGCGAGACGATCTCCACCTTCGCGCCGGTCTCCTTTTCCCACAGCGGAATGCGGGTGTACAGCGCTTCATATTGCACGCCGCCGATCAGCTTGACGCGCAACGTATAGCCCTTGTATTCGTTGTCGGCGCGTGCCGCGGTCGTGGCAACCAGACCCGCCAAAGCCAGTACCGACACGGTGATCTTGAGGCCGGTTTTTATCGAATCCCTAACCATGATGATTCATCTCCTTTGTTATGTGCCGCGACGTCGAGCGGTACGGCTTGCGTGTGATTGTTTCCAGCTTTCTAGCGCAGCCGGCGACTGGTGCTGGTATCGAAGACAAGGGTGTTCTCAAGCTCGGCATCAAGGCGGATACCCTGCTCCGGGCGCACCAACAAACGGCCGTTCACGATGACGCAGCAGCGCTGTCCCGCGACGGTGCCGAATAACTCGGTCGAGGCCCCCGTTGGTTCGACTACATCGACGTTGAATGGAATGCCGCCCGTCTGCGCCACCACAAGATGCTCGGGCCGCACGCCAACCGTTACCTCTTGCCCGTCTTTAGCGTTGACGACAGGCACTTGTATCGAGAAGTCGCCAATGCGCACCCGCGCGCCATCGTTTTGCAACTCGTAGCGGCCGGCAAAGAGGTTCATGGAAGGCGAGCCGATAAAGCTTGCGACAAACAGGTTGTCGGGGTCGTCGTAGAGTTCCAGCGGCGCGCCAATCTGCTCGATCGCGCCAGCGTTCAGCACGACGATGCGGTCCGCCATCGTCATTGCTTCAATCTGATCGTGCGTCACGTAGACCGTCGTTGCACGCAAGCGTTGATGCAGCGCCTTGATTTCCGCGCGCATTTGAACGCGTAGCTTCGCGTCGAGGTTCGACAATGGTTCGTCGAAGAGGAACACCTTCGGGTCACGCACGATCGCGCGCCCCATTGCCACGCGTTGACGCTGGCCGCCGGACAAGTGGCGCGGGTATCGGCCGAGCAGGTCCTGAAGCCCGAGAATGGTTGCCGCCTGATTCGCACGTGCCGCGATCTCATCGGGCTTCAGGTCGCGCAGCTTCAGCGCGAACGTGAGGTTCTCGAGCACGCTCATATGCGGATACAGCGCGTAGTTCTGGAACACCATGGCGATGTCCCGGTCCTTCGGCGGCAAGTCGTTGACCACGCGGCCGTCGATCAGAATCCGTCCATGCGTCACGCCTTCCAGTCCCGCCAGCGCACGCAGCAAAGTCGACTTGCCGCACCCGCTCGGTCCCACGAGCACGAGAAACTCGCCGTCCGCCACAGTCAGGTCGATCTGCTTCAACACCTGTACGGCGCCGAACGACTTCTGCACCTGTTTGAATGCCACTTCAGCCATCAGCGTCGTCTCCATGCGACTCACTCCGCGTTGCGGATCTCGTGTCTCGCGCGTCTTGCGGACCCCTTTTCCATCGATGCAAATCATTTTAAAGATAAAACGCTATTTCATACATGAATTTTCATTGGTGTTTTCCCGATGACCGCATGCCCCGGTTTTCCTGCAACGATGGCGTCTAACGCAACGGTTCGACGATCTACAATCACGCCATGCGATTGCCGGATCTCGTTACGTTGAGACCGGTTGAAGACGGACATCTGGCTTGGGGCAAGGAGAGATTTTGGACAACACGCGATACTCAGCGCCGGCGCTCGAAAAGGGGCTGGACATCATCGAACTGCTGGCGAGTCATCCGGAGGGCTTGTCGCTGGCTGACTTGGGGAAGACACTCGGACGCACGACCGCAGAGATTTTTCGCATGGTCGTCACATTGGAGACGCGCGGATATCTGCTGGCGATAGGTGACCGGTACGTGTTGTCGTTGTTGCTGTTCCAGCTTGCCCATCGTCATCAGCCGGTGCGCTCGCTGGTGACCACGGCGCTGCCGTTGATGACGCAACTGGCCAACGACGTCAAGCAGTCGTTCCACCTGTGCGTGTATCAGGACGGGCGCGTGTTGATTGTCGCGGGGGTGGAGAGTCCGGAACGCTGGGGCTTTTCGTTGAAGGTGGGCACGCTGATCGGCATGACCGATACCGCTTCGGGACAAGTGCTGATGGCGTTCCAGGAAGAACTGGAACGCAAGCGGATGCTTAAGCTGCACGTCCCCGTTGATGGTGAACTTCCGGTCGATGCGAAACAGCTTGCTGCGGATCTGACGCGGATCAAGGAACGTGGACATGCGCGCATGCCTAGCCGCCAGGTCAAGGGGGTCAAGAATCTCGCTTACCCAGTGTTTGGACGAAACGGACACGCCATTGCTTCGTTGACCACGCCGTTCATCGAACGGATTGATCAAGCCCCGGTCCCTGCCATGAACGAGGTGGGGGACAGGATGAGAACAGCAGCGCAAACGCTGACCGAGCTAATGGGGTTGAATGTGTATTGGGAGCCTGGTGCTGGTGCGGGTTGAAGCACGTCCCGCTGCTTTGCCACGTCGCTGCTTCAAGAATGAAGGAAAAAGCAGTCCATTTGCCTGAAGGATCAATGCATGCGGTGCCTCGCGGCGTTCTGCACAATCCGGTAGCGGAAGAAGAATGCTGGATCGCATTGATCGAGCCGGTGACGTCCAAACATACCGGCAATGTAGAAAGCCTGCTGACGAAATCGCTTGCACAGCAACTCGCCTGATTGGATTAACCTGATTAAATCAACCCTCAATAAGCTGATTTATAACCAAGCGTCCCGGCGGCTTTCCTTAAGGGTAAAAGCGCAGCGAGTCCGACGACCAGGCGTCTCGCCACGCCCAGTCGCCGGCACGCCACCTCTCCCCTCGTTAACTATTTAATTCGCTTCGTTTCATCTACCGCTTCTTACCCGCTTCTTAATCGCTCCTTACCTCTTACCGGTTGAACGCCCCCGTTATTCCATCCCCGTCACGTTTTTTCACCGGCTGCCTCGTGCTGAACTTCAGTGTCAGCTTGCCCCCGTCCGATCCTTTGGAGTCCCGATAGCGGCAGCGCAAACGTTTGTACGCGGCACGGCTATTTGTTTTATTTGCTTGGAGTAGCTTAGGACTTCTTTGCTCGAATCGTTAGGCTCATTTAGCCACGAGATTTCGTGACGCGCATCCCTACTAAAGCAGGCATACAAATGTGCGTACGCGCGCTCGAGGGAGTCGCGCCCGAACCGGTCCAAGCAGAGCGGCGCACTAGAACCGCGCCATAGATGCCGCGAACAAATTCAACTCGGGCGGCAGCGGCTCAACCGCATAACCACGGCGTACCCACTCGTCCAGGCCGCCGGATAAAACGCGAACGTTCACGACGTGTTTCCCGAGCAACTGCTTGCGAATCTTCCTGACAGTCGCATCGTTGGGATACATGCTGTACACAACAATGTTGCTCGCCGAAAGATTCGCATCCATGGTGTCGAGCGATTCGACATCGAGCAGCAATGCCCCCGGGATTCGATACGACTCGTCGCGCCGGACCGAGACCGGACGCGCATCGAGAATCAAAGGCGGCGAACTGGACCGCATCATCCGGTAGAGCCGCTCGGGCGAGACAATCCTGCGGCTCAGCCATTTCCTGAAACGCCAGCGCAGGAGGTACCGATATGCCAGATACACGACCGCGGCGGTGAACAGGACGTCGAGTATCGATCCCCCGTGGGGTCTGAGCACACTCAGCAACAACCCAAGTTGCCGCTCGAACAACGCGCCACCCAGCAACCAGAACGCAGCCCAGGCCACCGTGCCCAACGCATCCCATGCTACAAAAACAACCGGCGCGATCTGCGTGGTGCCCATCAGCGGCGGCGTAATGAGCGCAAGGCCTGGAACAAACTTCGACACCGCCACGATCGCCACGCCAAAACGTTCGAACAACGCACGCGTGGTACGCACGCTTGCATCGAGCGATAACGAGATACGCCCGAGAAAATCGGTCAGGCGACGCCCATAGATACGCCCCGCAGAAAACCACACACCGTCCCCGAGCAACGCGGCGACTACCGCAGCACACAGCACGTGGGAGAAAACCAGGTTCCCGCCGGCGATCGCGGAGCCGGCAAAGACAAGCACGGGGATAGCCGGCAGCGGTACACCCAGCCGCGTGGCCAGCACATTGGCGAAGACTGCCGCGCTTCCCCAGTTCTCAATTGCCGAGGGTGGAATTTGTATCAAGTACCCGCCTCCTGAAGCATTCGGTATCGTCTAGCCGCCGCTTCATTTCATAGTGCGTTCAAAGTTCATCGTTTCATGAGTGCCGGATCGACGTCATTGCCCCTCGGATTCCACCAGCGTCACCGGAATGCCCCCGCAGCCCGCGCTTCTCGCCACTTCCAGGCCCCGCCACGGCGACACCTCCCCACTGGCTGCAATCATCGGCTCGATTCGCTTGTCCGGACGCAACACGTTGAACGGCCATGACGGCCGCAGCAACCGCTCGTGGACGAGCGAGCCGAGCCAGATAGGTGTGGGCAACAGCGCGCCCCGATGCGACACCGCATACTGCGTCGGCCAGAATCGCAAGACATCGCGTTCGTCCGCGCTCATGTGAGCGCGCGTAAATACCAGCACCGATGGTTCGCCATTGTTCAACCTCGGCAACACGGGAAGCGCCGTAGCCGCCACATCCGGGGAAACGAGAGACAAGATGCTATGCGCTGATAAACGCGACCCTTCGGTCCACCCCCGGCGCTCCAATTGAGCCCTGATCTCCCCCGCTGTTGCTGTCCATTGAATGGTGATGGGTTCGAGCCGGTCACCGTCCATGCTTGACCGATAGCAAGAAAAGGTCCGCCACACGGTATCTGTCCATTCCAACGGCGTCACCACGATAGCCGGCGGGGTCGGTTCGACCGCCATCGCGTCAAGGCTCGTCCGGAACTGCAACGCGACGCTCACGCATACAACCACGAGGACGGTGACCGGCATCATGGCCCGAGGTGCCGGTTTCGCGGGGTATCGCCACACGGCGGTAAGCGCAACGAGAAAGACCCAGGTAGCGGCGAGTGCGGCGCCGCCGATGGCATCGGAGAAAGTGAAGTGGCCGAAATACAGTCCCGAGAAAGCGACCGAAACCAGCACGGCGATAGTCGCCATCGCGACGAATACCCTCGTCACCGCCCCCACCCGGCGCGCCAGCAAGAACGAGAGGAAGCCGTAGATCACCACACTGGCAGCGACGTGATTGCTCGGGAACGCGCGCAAGCTGGACGCCACCGCGCCCGGAAGCGGGCGCTGGATCGTGATCTGGATTGCCAGGATCAACAGCTGGGAAAACACGACAGCGGTCAGCCAGTACGCAACCGTGCGCCAGCGGCGTTCAACCGCCATCCATAGGACGACCAGCACCGTGAGGGCGCCGAGTGTCGGCACGCTGCCCAGCGTGCCGAGCACAGCCAGGACTGCGTCGCCCCATGACGATCGGTATGACTGCAGGAAGCGATAAACCGACACATCGACTTGGACCAGCGGGTCGCCGTGCGAGACGCCGTGCAGCGTGGAAAAAAACACGGTGGCTGACGCGAGCAGCAGCACGGAGATCACGGCAATAAGCGCAGCCGCCTGATGCTTGGGGTCAAGGATACCGAGCACTGCCCGGCCAATTGCGCCAGGGTGATGACGCGCCCAACGTAGCAGATTTCGACGCGAGGAGTCCGTCCATGCCCGTGCGTGCGACACGACAAGGCTTGTCAGCCTGAACGTCAGCCAGGTCGCGGCAACGAGGATGGCGAGCACGGCGACGAGCCGGAAGGACACGGCGCCCGCCAGTTCGATCGATGCCCCGAAGACAACCCCCGGAAGGATATGCACGGGCGCCCAGACGAGCGCCGAGATGATGTTGATGACCAGGAATCGCACCGGCCGCATTCCCATCATGCCCGCCACGACGGGAACGACCGCGCGCAGCGGTGCAATAAAGCGCGCGAAGATCACGCTTTTTGCCCCGTGCGCCTCGAAGTAGCGCTGCCCCGCCGTCAGCATGCCGGGATGCGTGCGGAACGGCCACAACTTCGCGATGGTTTCCTTGTGGCTGCAGCCGAACCAGTAGCTTGCGGCATCGCCTGCCACAGCCCCGGTGAGGGCGCAGGCGAAGACCCAGCCGAGATTCAGCGAACCGGTGCCGACCAGCGCGCCTGCCACGAACATGGCGGTGCTGCCCGGAACAAACGTGCCGATAAACGCAATGGATTCAAAAAACGCTGCAAGCAAAACGACCGTGAGAGCCCATGCAGGATGCCCCGAAAGCAGATGCAGCAATTTGAAGTAGGCATGCTCCATCGGCGTCTCCGGACCGTTCTTTCCTTTCAGCTGATTTTAAGACTGTTCCCGCGAGGCTAGAAGCAATGTTAAATCTCGCTGTACCGCCTGCATGGCGGGGGTTTGAATGGCGAGTATGTTCCTGCGAAGCTGTTATTGCGCCGATCCCGTTCGCCCGCCTTCTCTGACTCGGAGCGCGTGACATAGGGACGACCGCGCCCTGGGTCATGGTGGTCCAGCCTCCCTGACGCGTGAAAGGCGCCGACCGGGCTACGACCGGGCCGGACGCATGCCAACGCATCACCGTTTAAGCTTTAAGGTGAGTTTCGAGAACCCTGACGGCTTTGATCAAGAGAAGGTAGCAAGACTGCGACCTGCCATGCGCGAGCGCTCACGAGCGCAGCACGTTCCAGAAGGGCAACCAGATATCGGAAAACGACCGCACCCGATCCGCAGGTGCCGGGTCCTCTTCTTGCTGTCTATGTTCTTGCTGCATAGTGTGCGTATCGGGAGAGGCCTTCTCTGGCTCGGCCGATTCAGCCTCGGCCTGTCTGGACGCGTGCAGCGCCAGGGCGCTATCGGCGATACGACACGCAAGGTCGTCGCTGCACTCATGGGCCAGCAACACGCCACGGACGACGTCGCGGTTATAGCCCTGCGTCGCGAAGCGCATCGCGAGCGCGACGCGGCCGGCGTATTGCGCTTCCTGCGCGGCACGCAACGCTGCCTCGCGTTCAGCTTGCTCCTGTTCCTCACGCAGCCGCTGCGCTTCCTGCCGCCTCATTTCCTCAGCAAAAACGGAATCGTAGACCTGCCTTTGCGCGGGATCGGACAGAATTGCGTAAGCATGTCGAATGTCGAGAAAAGCGGCTCGTGCAGCATGCTCCTGACCGACATTGCGATCCGGATGCCAACGCATGACCGCCTTCCGGTAAGCCCGTTTTATCTCTTCGGCCGTCGCATTTTCCAGGACGGACAAGGTGTCATACAAGGTTGTCATCGCGATACCTCAAACTTATCCGCGAGACATCCTAGCACGGGAAAAAAGACATTTTTATAGCGTGGCAAGATCTAACTGCGCATTGTGCCCAGATCGATCCCAAACTCAATCAGTGCGCTCAATGCGCCCTCCGCCCGTTCACATGCGGAGTGACGCTCCTGTAACATAAACGTTCGAATACGCGAAACGGTTAATGGAATGCACAACAAATCTTTGGAAGAGAAGCTTCGTTTGCACGCATACCATCTATGGGAAGCGGACGGTCGTCCTGAAGGACGGTCTACGGAGTATTGGGAGAAAGCACGCGTCTTGCTGGAGCATGAGCTAGCCCCTGTCATACCGCCCCATGAAGCAAACGAAGCGGACGCGGTCACCGCGAAGCCCGCAAAGAAACCGGTCAAGCCGAAGTCAAAAGCGACGCCCGCTGGAGAGGACAGCGTCAAAGTACCGAAGGCCAAGCCCAAAGCTGACGCAAAGCCTGACGTCAAGGTTGCTCGCAAAACCGCGACCAAGACACCAGCCAAACCCAAGACTGCCGACACCGACGTAGCGTCGAAAAAGCCAAAGACCGCCGCTAAGTCGGCGGCCAAGCCGAAGGCAATCGCTGAGGTTGTGGAGAAACCAGCTAAGAAACCCGCGGTCAAAGTCGCAGCAAAGGTTTCGAAGACCTCGAAGAAGTAACGCGGGGCGCCGTATTTTTGCTTGCGTAATCCGGGCTCATATGAGGTCACGCGGTAGTTTTTTTATCGCCGGATAGTGCATTGGCGAATCATGGTTCTGTTCATATTTTTGTGGAGCGCGTATGCGAAGTTTCCTCGCGGTCGTCTTGTTGGCCGCTGCAGCGAGCGCCGCCATTCCCACGGTGGCTGACGCTCGGCCCCGGCAGGAATGCCGGCGCGTCTGGGTCCACGGTCATTACGTGCGGCGCTGCCGTCCATTGCCCCCGCCGAGACACCATCATCATCGCCCGCCGCCGCGTCATCGGCCGCCGCCTCACCGGTATTAGAGGTCGTCAGTGAGCGACACAGCAGTAACGGCTTACCGATCGAACAGATCGAAGCCGTTAATCGGCACCTCTCGATCAAAGTACTTCTACTACTTCTCCATGCGTGCGGCGGGTCATTGGCAGGATCATGGCAGCCGGACGTTCTCCTCCGCTACCCTTGGGATCGATAGATCATTCTCCCGGCGTTTCCCAAACCTGCATCGATAACCTATGCATTTACATCCGAGCCCGACCGATGTCGGAATCGTGCGACTGAATAACGCAGCGGAGAGTGGCAAAGACCAGCGCTTCTGTGATTTTTTAGTGGGCCGCAAACCAGGTGGATCTAACCCTAAGCATTCAATACGCGAAGCCTAAAAGGCTGGTCTTTTTGTCATGGATTGAAACAAACTGTATTAAGAGATGCGAGTCTTTAATGCCTGGTCCTATTGCCCGCTTCCGAAATCGGAGAACGCATGGCATAGTGCGGGCAATCACTCTTAAGGAAACCATAATGCCGACTCTGGAACAGATTCAAGCCAAGCTGAAAAAGCTGCAGGCGCAAGCGGAAGCAATGATCGCAAAGCGTGCGCAATCCGTACTCGACGACATCCGCAAGCTAATGGAAAAGCACGGACTGACCACTGCTGATATTGATGCGCATTCATCCACGAAGAAGCCGCGCGGCCGGCCTGCAGGTAAAACATCCAAGCTTGGCGCCAAGGTGAAAGCAGCTGCAAAGCCAAAGTTGCCTGCCAAATATCGCAACCCCAAGACCGGTGAAACGTGGAGTGGTTGGGCTCGGCCGCCGCTTTGGATCAAGGACGTCAAGGACCGTACGAAATTCCTGATCGATGGCCACAGTGACAGCCAAGCCGTTGTAACGAGCGAGACAAAACCTGCAAGCAAAAAGGCAGCAAAGAAAGTGACGGCTAAATCGCTAAGCGCAAAGGCGCCAGCAAAAAAAGCCACTGCTAAGAAAGCGTCGGCCAAGAGCGCGACCGTAGCGAATGTTCCCGCGAAAAAAGCAGCCGCCAAGAAAGCGCCCGCGAAACGAATGTTCGCCAAGAAGGCTTCCGCAGCGAAGAAATCTCCAACGTCCGCTAGCAAGACGACCCCTGCAGCTAGCCAGGATTCCGCATCGGCCGTAGCGGTTACGCCTTCGGTTTAAAGAAAAGCCAGAGCGGCCCCTCATTAATGACCGAGGGGCTCGCTAAGCTTGAGTGTTTTGGGTTCCATTTCGATTTTCCGTCTGGCTCGGTTCAGCCGCAACCGCCCTGGAAAATTTGACCGAGCTTGTGAGAAAAATAGAGAAGCTTTACCGGAATCTGCAGCACGCGGGTCGACGTGACGCGCTCGCTCCGCGTGCCCTGTCTGGGATAAGCACCTGACGCAGCCAATCACGTTCGGCGTATGTTTGATTGCAGACAAAGCATCCGAAGAGTACAACGCGTCAGAAGCCAGTCCATCAGACTACTGGTCGCGTCTCGTCCTAGCCACGACCACCGCCGTGGCCTCCACCGTGGCCGCCGCCGCCCTGCCACTGTCCACCCCCACCGCCGTGCCCGTAGCCGCCGCCGTGGCCGTAACCGCCGTGATAGCCGCCGCCATATCCGTGGTTCCAACCATGCCAGTTCACGCCATGGTTGTAGTAGTGGCCACCGTACCAGCCGCCTCCGCCCCCGCCGACGTAGATTCCACCGCCGTAAACAGCCGGATAACCAGAGTAATACGGCCCCGCATAACCCGTTGCATAGGGGTCGCCATATCCGTCGTATCCATAGCCGTAACCTGGCGCGACAGCACAACCGCCTAGACAGGCAACAAGGGCGAATAGTGCAATTGGTTTAAGCATGTGATCTTCTCCCGCGCTTCTTAAGTAGGAGCCGAGGAGCCTTGCTTAGTTCAAGCGCAATTGTGTCTCTGGATTACAGAGCGAAGCGCGTGGCGGGAAGATATCGTCGGCTAAATCCGCACACAGGTAATGCTGGTATCGCTGGTGATGCTCCTCGTCTTTCTGTCACGTACCATATTCAAGGTTCGTATTCTGGCCGGAAACTTTCGCGTCGTCCTGCACCAGGTCGATGCCGTCGATGCAAATAAACGCAACACAGCCGGTTCCTAAGTCGCGAAACCGACGCGGTAAGCGAACAGCTACGACAACCACGCCGAGGACAACCGAGGACTATTCCCGGCGTCCGGCGCATGCTGGCACGACGTTGCCCTACTGCACGTTCGTTGCGACATTGTTGGAACCGTTCGTCGGCATCGCGCTCATGTCGGCACTATTTTGCATCGCCGGGCTTTGCATATTGCCGGGCATGGAACTTGTTGGCATGGAAACCGGATCGCCCCAGTGTGTCATTCCAGCCGTTGCCGCGCCGTGCGCATTACCGCCGCCCGAGCCGCCGTTCCCGTTGCCGCCACCCTGCGCGAATACTGTCGCCGAACCGCACAGGAGCGCCACCGACACGCCCGCCAACATCGCTTTCCGCATTGCCTTGTTCATGGTGTTTCTCCGTTAGCCGCGAATGCTGAATTGCGTCGCGTCAAGGCTATATACGGGGCTGGCGGGGCACTGGATGCAATGGATGCCTAATCGAAGAAATCCGCTGCTCAATGAATATGGCGATGGTGAATATCCGGGAAATGTCCATGGGTGTGCGTCACCGGCACGTGTCGATGCGCATGGGTGTGGGGCTCCTCTCCATCCCACTTGAAATCGTGTGTGTGTTGATGATGCTCGTCATGACGATGCCGGTGATTGTGGTCCATCAACACATGCGTATGCGCGTGCTCGTGGCGCTCACGAATATGCAGCCACACGCCGAGCACCATCAATGCGGCGGCCACCCAAAACAGCGGCCCCGGCATTTCCGGCCACAGGATCAGCGAAAGCGTCACGCCGAATAGCGGCGCGACTGAAAAGTAAGCGCCGGTGCGCGCGGTGCCGAGATTGCGCAACGCGACAACGAACAGAACCAGACTGACGCCGTATCCAGCCAGTCCAGTGAACATGGCCGCCGCCGTCCAGACCATACCGGGAAGATGCGCACCGAGCAAAAGGGCAATGCAAAGATTCACCGATCCGGCGATCAGCCCCTTCAAGCAGGCAATCACCATGGCGTCATTCGTCGATACCTTGCGCGTCAGGTTGTTATCGATCGCCCAGCACGCACACGCGGCGGCGACCAGCAGCGCGCCGGCGGATACACCGGCCGCGCCCGGCTGCCATGAGAGCGCCACGCCGCCGGCAACAATTGCCACCATGCCGAGAAAAATCTGCGCATCCACATTCTCACGAAACACGACCCACGCAATCACCGCCGTGAATACGCCTTCAAGATTCAGCAATAGCGAACTCGTCGCAGCTGGCGTGGTGCTCAAGCCGAACATCAGCAACACCGGCCCCGCAATACCGCCAGCGACAATTGCGCCGAGCAACCAGGGCACCTCGGCCAACTGAATCCGGCTTTCGTTAGCGCGCTCTTTTTTGGACTGCCTGACGCGCTGGAAGACGATAGCGACGAGAAGGCCTACGCCGCTGCCCAAATAGAACAAGCCTGCGACCGTGAACGGCGACATCGTGCCAAGAAGGGTCTTGGCAAGCGGGGTTGTTGCACCAAAGAGCGCGGCCGCGAGAAGCGCCGTGAACGCAGCGTTGTAGCGTGCAGACATGGATTTTCCTGACTCCGGATTTAGCTACGATTCTAAAGAAAGTTATAGAACCCTGTCCGCGTGGTTCTCGCGCGCTTGCGGCCGACCAGTACGGCGATTCTTAGCGAACCACCGGGTCGGCGCCAAAGCATTTAATACTGGTTTAGCGGTGGAAGCGGCGACTGTGCCTTGCGTTTTTTGCGAGCACGCCTGACCGCCTTGCGCAGCGCGCTCTCTGCCTTGTTCCAGTCAAGCTTAGCGTCGGGCGTGTCCGAATAATGTGTAGCGACTGTGTCTGCTAACGCCTGAAGTCCAGGATCGGCGGAAGAATGGAAGTCATCCACTCGCGCGGGATGCTTGAAATTGGGGCTCTTGTCCATCCATCGATATAGCGCCGGAATAATACGCGGCAAAGGACCCTTGCTCGCAGCCGCACGCAAAACCCGCCACGCCGGCGCTTCTCCTTCGGCATAACGGCTCCGCGCAGTGACGAGAGCACGCTTAGCGAGCTTGTAGCGAGTCGCCAGCCTGGGATACGCCCAGATCAGAGCAAGCCCCAAGGCCAAAGTCATGGCAGCAATCAGCGCTCGCGAGCGGTCGATAACAATGATCCGATGAGCACCGCCTTTGGACAACGCATCGAGAGGAATATCAAAGAGCGGTTTTTCGCTGGCAGCCGCCGCCGAAAAACTTACGGCGGGCAGCACGATTTTTTCTCTTCTTTTCGTCGCCGTGTTCCACCATTCAATGGTCACCGGCGGAAGTTTGAATCTTCCGCTGCGATTGACGACGTATGTCACCGTGTCCGTGCGTTCACCCGCAACCAACCCTGCCCGATCCTGCATGATGTTCTTCGTACCGGCTGGTTTCGGGTAGCGTTTAAGCCCTTCCACGTCGCCGAAATTGACGGGCGGAATCAACATCGACTCGGCTCCGGTTGCGGTTTGCGTAATGGTGCGGGTCAGCGCTCCGCCGACCTTGAGATCATCGGGCGAGGGTTCGATCGTTTGCTTTGCGCCAAGCTTTTGCGTCGGAAAGAAAACGCTCATGCCTTCGGCGCCGGCGGGAACCGTAGCAACGAGTCTTAGCGCCGGGGTCACTAGCGAGGCCGCCGCAGCGTTCGTGCCGCCTGGATGCACCGTGATAGGAAACGAGGGAATCTCGAACGCTCCCCCCGTTTGAGGGATGACTCGATACACCCTGCTCACGCCAAACCAGCTCACGCCGTTGATGACTTCATGCAGATTTTCGGCTTGCTCATCCGGCAAATTGACGATTGCACCCGGCACCGTGAACAGCGGCCAGTCCGGCGCCTCGGTGAACCAGGTTGTCGTCAGGCAATCCACAATGAGTTTGACTTCGGTTCCCGCCACGACCGTCCCCGCCGGCTCGATATGCGCGCGCACCAGAAGCTGCGGCGCGCCTTGCGCTGCGGCTGAGCCTGACGTGGTGAACACCAGGAACATCAAGATCAATAGAACGAACCCACGTGCTTTCATGGCGCACCCGCACTATTTTCGTCCGACTCCTGTTCGAATCGCCGATGTAAAAATGCAGCGGGCGACGTACTCAGGTTGCGCATCCATACGTCCTCGGACGGTTCCATAATGATCGTACTTTGTTCGATCTTGCCCTTCTTTTTTTCTATTTTCACCTCGTCCGACTCTTCATCCTCCTCGTCCTTTTGAGGTTCCTGCTTAGGTTGCGCGATCAGTTTCCTCATCAGGTCCCGGTTGATCACTGCTTCGCGCAAACCGGGTTGAAGCGCCAGTGCATTATCGAAGGCCTTGATGGCGGACGGGTAGTCTTCAAGATGCGCGAGCGTATTACCCATGTAGAAGTAAGCCTGCGCCGTCTTAAGGCGTGAGAACGCTTCCAGCGCACCGGCATAATCTCCAGCGAGGTACGACGCGCGACCTTTCCAAAGCGGGTCATCAAAACGTTGTGCCGCGGCATTGAAGTCACCGCGCTCGAACTGCCAGCGGCCTTGCTGATCGTGTGTGGCAAACAGATCCAGCCAGTTCCATGCAGCCGCTTGCGCCTCCCTGGGCGTCGCGCTGAAGGCCAGCGCAATCAGGACAACAGGCAGCCATTTCACGGTCCACCCCTTGCGAAAAGACCAAAGCCCGAGCAACAATAGCGGCAGCACCAGCCAGTAGCCCGTCTCCTTCCAGCGAGGCGCACGTTTTGATTCATCCACCTCTGCCAGCCAGGTCTGCGCTCGGCGTTGAACCCACGCGACGTCATCGCCGTCTGCCCGCACACTGGCAAGCGGAATGCCGGCGTCATGCGCTACCTTTTGTATTTCATCGGCGTCGAAGGTGCCCATCAGCGGATGGCCTTCATCGTCCATCGCAATGGTTCCGTTCGGGCCGCGGATCGCGCCGCCGTTCTCCGTGCCGACAGCAAGCCACAGCAGTTGATGATGAGATTGTTTAGCCTTCTGTACGAATGCATCCGTCTGGTTCTGGTCGAACCCGTCGCTAATAAAAACGATGGTCCCGGCCACCGGGTCTTTCGCCAGAAGCTGCTCGGCAATGTCGAGACCCGCGCTCACGTTCTTGCCATCGTGGGGCATCAACGAGGGGCCAAGCGCCGGCAAGTACAGCTCGAGCATGGCCGGATCCTCGGTTGGCGGCACAACAAGGTGCGCTGTTGAGGCAAACACCACGAGCCCGGTTCGCGCTCCCTTGCGCGCAGCCGCCAGGTCCAGCACCTTTTGTTTGGCGCGTTCAAGACGCGTGGGCGCGACATCGGTTGCGTCCATCGAATGGGCGAGTTCAAGGACAATCACGAGCGGCGCCTTGTCCTGGTTAAACGGCGGGCGTTCCTGCTGCCACGTCGGACCAGCGACTGCGATTGCTCCCACGGCAACGAGCAGTGCCAGCGTGTGGACCGGTTGAATGCGGCGGCGCGCTGTATCGCCTACTATCAGATGTTCGAGCAGCAGAGGGTCGATGATGTTGCGCCAGCGAGCGCGGACGCTGTTGCGTCGAAACCAGAATACGGGCAACAGGACGGCTGGGACGAGCAACCATAACCATTGAGGCCGCAAAAAATGAAATGCGGTCAGGTCAATTTCCATGGCGCGCTCCGTCTATCTGCACGGTCTTTGGCCCTTGCTTTCGGCCCGGTGCGCGAAGCGCGGCGATCACCAATGCGAGGCAGTGATATAGCGTCAGTATCGACAGCGCAATGGCGAGCGGTATCCAGAAGAAATCTCGTTGCGGCCGATAAATTTCGCGCTTCACTTTCTCGGGCGTCATCTTGTCGAGTGTCGTGTAGACGTCGGCGAGTTCCTGCGGGTTGCCTAGCGCGTGGAATGCGCGTCCGCCGGTGATATCGGAGATTCGCTGCAACGCGTCCAGGTCGACCTTGTCTTCGCCCGTCGCACTCGGGTCTCCAATACCGACCGTATGAATCACCAGCTTGTTGTTCTTTGCAATGTCGGCGGCACGCTCGGGCGGGATGGCGCTGCTCGTGTCGTTGCCGTCGGTCAAGAGGATCAATACCTTCTCCTGAGCCGGCGAATTGTCCATGAGCTTCACGGTCAGGCCGATAGCGTCGCCTATTGCCGTGCGCGGACCCGCCATGCCGATCTGCATCTGGTTCAGCAGCAGAAGCACGCTGTCGTGATCGAGGGTGAGCGGCGCTTGCGGATAAGCCGCCTCGCCAAATACCACGACTCCGATGCGGTCACCTTTGCGCCTAGCCACGAAGTCCCTGACCACCTGTTTGACTGCCGTCAGCCGGTCCATTCGCTCGCCGGTTTGCGGGTTCACGAAGTCACGCGTGCTCATCGATTCAGACAGGTCGATCGCCAACATGAGATCGCGAGCGGGTTCGTCGCGTGTGACAGGCGGCTCGACGAACACAGGTTTTGCAGAGGCAGTAACGAGCAGGATCCATAGCACCGGCATCATCACCCGCTGTACTACGTTGCGGCGCAAACGGACGCCGCCCGGCGCCGGCTGCTCGCCTGCCGCTTGCGCCATTTCGTGGAAAAACGGCATGCGGATCGCCGATGTGGTTGCGCGCCACGCGGGTGCCAGCCACCACACGAAGGCAGGCAACGGCAGCAGCAGGAACATCCACGGGAAGTCAAATTTCCACATGATGGCGCTGGATCCAGTCGCGGGTGGCGCTTACCAGGGTCTCGACTTCGAGCGGTGTTATCGAGGCGATCTGTTCAGCGGGTGCGTAGCTCACGAGCGTCAGGAGCGCGCCGCTGCGTTCGTCGAATCGTCCTCGGGTGCGCTTGAGAAACGCGAGCCATTCATCACCGGTGAGCGCCGCAACACGTGCGCGCGGAGCCGCAGCGAGCGAGGTGCGTTTGATGAGCGACGGGATTGCGGCAAGCGCGACCGAACGACGTTGCGCATCGCTCAGGGCTACCTCGATTTCCGCCAACTCCGCCAGCGCCACTCGCCTGTAACGCGCCCTCTTATAACGATGCCAGGCCATCCAGCCGGCCCAAAGCACGGCCACGATCAGCAAGACCGCAACCGCCGCCCATCCGATGGTTTGCGGCACCCACGACACCGCCTCGGGCAGCGCCAGCTCCTGCAGCGGCTTGAGCGCCGCCGGCGTATCGGCGGGTGCAAGTGAGGTCAAGGGCAAGGCATTCATAGGCCGCTGCCTGTCGTCGGCCTGACGCGTTCCCCGAACAGACGTCGAACCTGATCGACGGTGGGTTCATCGGTCGATAACGCCATCAGCGGCACACCACTCGATCGCAACAGGTCAGCCACCTCGGCGGTGCGGCCTTTGAACATGCTCGCGAGCGGCGCGCGGACCTTCTCCTGTTCGATGCGCAGTTCCACCTGAAGACGTCCTTCGCTGACCACCAGCGCACGGTGCTCGGGCATTCGCTGCCAGAGGGGGTCGAAGACCATCGCGGCGATGACGTCGTTGTGTTTGGATAGCTGGCGCAACAGCATGCGCGTACGCTCGCTCGCACCGGCAAAATCGCTCACGATACAGATAAGGTAGTCGTGTCCTGCAAGCTGCAGCACACCTTGAAGCGCGGTATCGAGCTGACCGTAGTTCGTTCTGGACGCGCTCTCGGCATGCAACGCGGTGTTCATCCCCGCGAGCGCACCGAACAGCACCTTGATCCGGCTGCGGCTGCGCAATGGCCTTACGCGGACAACGTGATCGTCGTCGAAGATCACGCCGCCCACTCGATCGCCCGCGGCGAAGCCCATCCACACCGCGAGTGCCGCGGCCTCCGCCGCCACCACCGACTTGAACGCGCGGCTCGACCCGAAAAACATGCTCATGCGCTGATCGACGACCACAAGAAGCGGGCGGTCCCGCTCTTCGGTGTACGCGCGAATCTGCGGCTTGCCGAGGCGCAACGAAACCTTCCAGTCGATGTGACGAATATCGTCGCCGGGAAGGTAGCCACGAATCTCTTCGAAGTTAAGGCCGCGGCCGCGCAACCGCGACGCATGATTGCCCGACAAGATGCTCGATAACGGCGCAGGCGCGACGAAGCTCAATCCCCGCGCACGAAATTCGAGCTTGGCGAGATGCGCCGCGTCGACATACACGCGGCCTATAGCAGCTTCGGATGCCACGGCCATTGATCGTCCTCTTGGCGTTGGGCGCAAGCTTGCGCGCAATTAGCGCGCTAAGCCGGCACGGCAACCTTTTCGATCAGGCGATCGATCACCTGGTCCGCACTGATGTTGTCCGCGTTGGCATCGTATGAAAGTATCAGCCGATGCCGCAGCACGGGATGGATAACGGCCCGCACATCGTCGGGCGTCACGAAACTGCGGTCCTGAAGCCATGCCTGCACGCGGCTGGCACGATCAAGCCCGATCGCGCCACGCGGACTCGCACCAATTTCGATCCACTTGCCCAGGTCCGCGTCGATCTCGCCGCCATGCCGCGTCGCATTGACCAGCGACACGATGTATTCATCGATAGCAGGGGCCACCACGATTTGCCGGACAGCCTGGCGCACCGCGAAAATGACATCCTGTGAAAGGGCATCGGTCACTTGAGGCGCGTCGTTGCTTTCACGTCGAAGCATTCGCAACATCGCTCGCTCGCTTTCCGGCGACGGGTAGGTAATCAGGACCTTGAAAAGAAACCGGTCCATTTGCGCCTCGGGCAATGGATAGGTCCCTTCCTGTTCAATCGGATTTTGCGTGGCCATCACCAGGAACAAATCCGGCATCTTGTGCGTTTTTCCGGCGACGGAAATCTGCCGTTCTTCCATTGCTTCGAGCAGAGCTGACTGAACCTTGGCGGGTGCGCGATTAATCTCGTCCGCGAGAATCAGGTTGCCGAAAATGGGGCCTGGCTGAAATGTCAGCGTTCGCTCCGTGCCTGATTGCAGCAGCGTTTCCGCACCCGTGATGTCGGACGGCAGCAGGTCGGGCGTGAACTGAATGCGGCTCATGGTTGCCGCCAGCCGCGTAGCAATGGCTTTGACCGTGCGGGTCTTTGCAAGCCCTGGCAGGCTCTCGAGCAGCACATGACCGTCCGCCAAAAGCGCGATCAGCACCTGCCGGACGACGGCTTCCTGGCCGACTATTGCTTCGTCGACGCTGGCTTCGAAGCGCAGGATAGTTTCACGCATGGCTATCGATCCGTTAACCGTTTCACTATTGGATACCCGGGCACTAACTCTGTTTGAGAAAGACCTTCGCGCAGACGTTAAAGCACACCACGCAGTTCGTCAAAGATTCAGTACCTCTTAAAAAATCATGGAAAAGTCGTAGAAAAGTTGTTGCCTGCTTCTAACAAATATGAGATTGGTGGCTACTATCGAAGGCTAAGTTACGCGTTTGTAAGACGCAATGGTGTGTTCCATGTGCGCGTGTAAAAACACGCCGCGGGGTAGCTGTTTGCGTCGCGATCATTCGAATTGACCGGTTGTCCGTGATGCCTGGGACACGGTCGATCGGATCACCGGAATAACGATAGATTCAATAGCGGGCATATGACGACAGCGTTTAGTCATACTTATTTTGTCTCGCTTAGCGGGAATTGAATATGTCGAAGATTCACGCACGACGCCCTGATCGGCGCGAGGTAACAGGCCATGAGTGTACAAAAGCGGTTATCCCCCAAAGCGGGTGAGACAAACAAAGACCCATCCAGCGCGCCGACGGGATCTGCAGCACGCGCTAAACCTTATCGGAAGTTACTGCTTTGGGGCGCGCTGCTGGTGATCCTGCCGGCTGCCGTGGGCGCCGCGGTGAGCTGGGCGGTTACTTCTCGTGCCACGCCCCATCAGCAGATCGTCTACGGCGACGGCACGCGGGGTCCGCTCGACATGGCCTGGGTACCGGCCGGCCAGTTTGAAATGGGAAGCGACTCCAAGCAGGCGCAGCCCAATGAGCGTCCGGCGCACAAGGTACGCGTGCACGGTTTCTGGATGGACCGTCACCACGTAACCAACGCTGAATTCGCCAAGTTCGTGGCCGCTACCGGCTACGTCACAACAGCAGAGAAGAAACCGGACTGGGAGTCGCTGAAAGTCCAGCTGCCGCCTGGCACGCCGCAACCGCCCGACAGCGCGATGGTGGCGGGCGCCATGGTTTTCGTAGGCACCACGCAACCGGTACCGCTGGAGGATTATTCGCGCTGGTGGCGTTATGTGCCCGGCGCGGACTGGCGCCACCCTACCGGTCCTGACAGCAACATAACCGGCAAGGACGACCATCCTGTTGTGCAGGTCTCGTATGAGGACGCGCAAGCGTACGCAAAGTGGGCAGGCAAGCGGCTGCCGACCGAAGCGGAATGGGAATTTGCAGCACGAGGCGGGCTCGATCAAGCCACCTATGCATGGGGTAATCAGTTCGCGCCGGACGGCAAGCAGATGGCCAATGTCTGGCAAGGCCAGCAGCCCCAGTCGTTTCCGGTCGTGAACCCCAAGGCCGGCGGGGCGCTCGGCACCAGCCCGGTCGGAACCTTCCCGGCCAACGGTTACGGGCTGTCGGATATGACCGGCAACGCGTGGCAGTGGGTGGCCGACTGGTATCGCGCGGATCAGTTCAGACGCGAGGCTTCGACGGGAAGCGTGATCGACAACCCGGCAGGCCCCACGGATTCCTGGGACCCGGCGGACGCAAGCGCGGGTGTACCCGTGCAGGCGCCCAAGCGTGTGACGCGCGGCGGCTCATTCCTCTGCAACGAGACTTACTGCCTGAGCTACCGGCCAAGCGCGCGGCGCGGTACCGATCCCTATAACAGCATGTCGCATCTCGGATTCAGGCTCGTGATGGACGAGAGCACGTGGGCAGACACGCACCGGCGGAAACAGCTTGCGCGCGCCGACGTGCCGGGCAAATAAGCCCGCATTCCGCACTCACTGGTTTTGATCATCGAATGGCGTTACTTGCGAGGAAGTCCTGATGCAGCTTTACAACCAACGCGACTGGTTAAGTCGCGCCTCTGTTCTCCTGGGCACCGCGCTGGTTGCCCTGTCACTTGCAGGCTGTGCCGGCGCGGGTAGCACAAGCGCGGCGCAGCCGGTGACGGCAGTCACGTCCGACGCATTGCCGTCCTGGCGTGACGGAACAGCAAAGCAGGCAATCATGACGTTCGTCGGCGGCGTCACTCGCGAGGGTTCGCCGAGCTTCGTCGCGCCCGCCGAGCGTATCGCCGTGTTCGATAACGACGGCACCTTGTGGAGCGAGCAGCCCCTGTATTTCCAGTTCCTCTTCATGCTCGATCAAGTCAAGGCTGCGGCGCCAAGCCATCCGGAATGGAAGAGTAACCCCGCCTTCAAGGCGCTGGTTGCCCACGACTACCCCGCCCTCGCAAGCCATGAAAAAGAGTTGCTGCAACTCGTGGCCGTCGCGAACAGCGGCATGACCGTCGACGAATACGACAAGACCATCCGCGACTGGCTGGCGACAGCACGGCACCCCAAATTCAAACGGCCGTACACCGGGCTTGTGTATCAGCCACAGCTGGAACTACTCGCTTATCTGCGCGCGAACGGCTTCAAGACGTTCATCGTTTCAGGGGGCACGATCGAATTCATGCGTCCGTGGACCGAGAAGGTCTACGGGATTCCGCCCGAGCAGGTGATCGGTTCAAGTCAGGTTGTGCGGTACGAGCTGCGTGATGGTCAGCCCACACTTACGCGCTTGCCGAAGATCGATTTCGTCGATGACGGCCCGGGCAAGCCTGTCGGCATCTATCGAAACATCGGTCGCAAACCCATTCTTGCGTTCGGCAATTCGGACGGTGATTTGCAAATGCTCCAGTACACGGCTTCAGGCAGTGGCCCGCATCTCGCGCTGCTGGTCCACCACGACGACGCCGCCCGAGAATTCGCCTACGACCGTCAATCGAAGATCGGCAAGCTGGATAAAGCGTGGGACGAAGCTGTTGCCGACGGATGGACCGTGGTGAGCATGAAAGATGACTGGCAAACGATCTATCCCGGATCAAAGCCTTAAGCGGCAAAAATGCGGCAAACGAGCAGCACGAGAGAAACATCGAATTTGCAATGTACTTGCGGTTCGAGAGCAAGCCAATCCGCATTGCCCTGACAGGGTAGCGCGGAGACTGGAATCAATGTCATTGGAGCAACACGATGAGACCTTTGTTTAAGAAAGGGCGTTACGCAGCGGCAGCGTCAGTGATCGCCCTCGCTGTGATTTGTGCTTTGATCATCCCGCCGACCAATGCACCGGCTCAAACGCAAGGTGCGGTTAAACCCGCTACGCCCGCAGCAACGAGTGCAGCCAAACCCGCTAACCAGAATAGCGCCAAGCCGAACATCCTCGTCATTTTCGGCGACGATATCGGCCAGTCGAATATCAGTGCTTATACGCACGGTCTGGTGGGTTACAAGACGCCGAACATCGACAGCATCGCGGCAGACGGGATGATGTTCACGGACTACTATGCGGAAAATAGCTGTACCGCAGGCCGCTCGTCGTTCATCACCGGCCAGGTGCCGCTGCGCACCGGGCTGTCCAAGGTCGGTGCGCCGGGTGCGCCCGTTGGTCTGCAAAAAGGTGACATGACCATTGCGCAGGCACTCAAACCGCTCGGGTATGCGACTGGCCAATTCGGCAAGAACCACCTCGGCGACCGGAACGAATACCTGCCGACCAATCATGGCTTCGACGAGTTCTACGGCAACCTCTATCACCTGAATGCCGAGGAAGAACCCGAGCGGCCATATTGGCCAAAAGACAAAAATAACCCATATGTGAAGAACTTTTCGCCACGCGGTGTGATTCACAGCACGGCTGACGGCAAGATTGAAGATACCGGTCCGCTTAACGCGAAGCGGATGGAAACCATCGACGATGAAACCGGCGCCAAGGCGGCCGACTTCATCACCAAGCAAGCCAAGGCCGGCACACCCTTCTTCGTGTGGATGAACTTCACGCGCATGCATGTGTATACGCACGTGCGCCCCGAGTTCAGAGGCAAGAGCGGCATGCCCGGCAATGAATACGCCGACGGCATGTGGGAGCACGACCAGGATGTCGGCAAGTTGCTCAAGCTGCTCGACGACCTGAAGATTGCAAAGAACACCATCGTGATCTACACGACGGACAATGGACCGAACATGTTCTCCTGGCCCGACGCAGCCATGACGCCATTCCGAAGCGAAAAGGACTCCAACTGGGAGGGTGCGTTCCGCGTTCCCGCGATGGTGCGCTGGCCTGGCGTGATCAAGCCGGGTGAGGTGTCGAACGAACTGTTCTCCGGGCTTGACTGGTTCCCGACGCTGCTCGCCGCAGCGGGTGACAGTGGCGTGAAGGATCGGCTGCTTAAGGGGTGGGCGCCGAAAGCGGGCGGCACCAGCTTCAAGGATCACCTCGACGGCTACAACCAGCTACCGTATCTGACAGGCAAGGAGCCCAAGAGCGCGCGCACCGAGTTCTATTACTTCGACGACGACGGTCAACTGGTCGCCATGCGCTGGGAGCAGGACAATATGGCCTGGAAGGCGGTTTTCTGCGAACAGCGTGCACAGGGCAACCTGAATATCTGGGAGAACCCCTTCACCTGCCTGCGTTTACCGAAGATCTTCAACCTGCGGATGGACCCTTACGAGCGAGCGGATATTACTTCGGATCAATACAGCGACTGGCTTGCGAAGAACGTCTACCTCACTGCTATCGCGACTATGAAGGCATCGACGTTCCTTCAGACCTTCGTCAATTATCCGCCTAGCCAGAGACCGGCGAGCTTCAGCGTCGATGCAGTCCGGCGGCAGGTGGACAAGAAGATCGACGAGTCGTTCAAGAAGCGCGGGCTGGAGTAAGCCGTCCCCATGTCGCGTCCGCCGGGTTCACAGCCGGAGGACGCGGCTTCTTTTTTGAAGAACCCATGACTCAGACGCTCGCTACTCGTGCCAAAGCGACGCATCGCGATAAACGCGAGCGTACGCAACGTGAGACCCGGACGCATGAGAGCACGCAACCGCTCGTGCCTGATGCCCCGGGTTTGCACGCCGCGTGGCCGGCATTGCTTCTGCTCGCGTCGGGAGCAGCCTCGCTGATCTATCAGGTCTTGTGGATCAAGCAACTCACGCTCGTGGTAGGCGCCGCGGTACTGGCGGTGACGACTGGCGTCAGTGCTTTTTTTGCTGGCCTTGCGTTAGGCGGGTGGTTGTTTGGACGGCTCGCCGATCGCCAGCAACATCCGCTGCGTGTCTATGCAAGCCTGGAAATCGGCGTGTCGATATTGGCCGTCGGCGCAACGCTCGGTCTCTCTCACGCAGCTCAGCCGTTCGCGGCGCTGCAAGATCATGTCGGCGCGCTGGCCTGGCTCCTACCTTTTGCGCTGGTCGGTATGCCCGCCGTCCTGATGGGCGGCACACTGCCGGTCCTGATGCGCGCGGTGGCGCCGTTAGCCGCGCATATCGGCCGTGCCGGTGGTCGTTTGTATGCGGCCAATACCGCTGGGGCGATCGCTGGAACGCTGGCCGCCCCGTTTGTCCTGATTCCCGCGTTCGGCGTGTTGGGCAGTGCCCTCGCCGCCGCCACGTTGAATGCTGCCGCAGCGTTGATCGCGCTGTTTCTCGGCCGCCGCTTGCATGCGCCTCTTCTCGTTGCGACCTCGCAGGCGTCAGCGACACCAGCCGCGAGTCGCGCCCGGCTCGCCCTCGTGTTGTATGCGCTAGCCGGTGGTATCGCACTGGGCTACGAGGTCGTGTGGTCGCAAGCGATCGTCCAGTTCATCAGCACGCGGAGCTTCGCCTTCTCGATCGTGCTGGCCACCTACTTGTGCGGTCTCGTGCTTGGCAGCACCCTGGTGTCGCGTCATGTCGACCGCGCACGTGACCCGTGGGGAGCGTTCGCGCTGCTGATCGCAGCGGCGGGTCTTGTTGCGCTGCTGGAGATTGCCTTCCTCGGCGAATGGTTGCTGCAAGGACAAGCACAGGTAGCCAGCACGGTCTTCGCCGCAACAGGAAACATGTTCGCCGCCATGTGCGCGCGCTTCGCGCTTGCCGGTCTCTGCATCGTCTTCGTGCCGACGTTGTTGCTGGGTGCCGCGTTCCCCTTCGCAATCCGTCTTGGTGTGAACAACAGCCGCGTAGGACGCGATGTCGGTATCGTCATTGCGATGAACACAGCGGGCGGCATAGCGGGCACGATGCTCGCCGGTTTCGTCCTGGTGCCGAAGCTAGGCATCGTTCATGCGCTTGCGGCGCTGGCCCTCGCGGCGAGCGTAGTGGGATTAGTGGCAGTCTATCGCGGTTCCGGCGCACGTTTGTTCGCGCGCGGGAGCGTACTTGCCCTTGCCGCATGCGCACTATGCGCCGCAGTGTTCACGCCTTCCGACAGGCTCGCCACGATGCTCACCAAAGCCCGTGGCGGCGACCTCACCTTCTATGCCGAAAGCGAAGGGGGGACGGTTGCAGTCGTTGCGCAAAGGTCCGGCGAGAATCGTTTTAACCGCCTGTACATTCAGGGCGTATCCAATTCCGGCGACGCCATGACGTCGCTGCGATACATGCGCTTGCAAGCCATGCTGCCGCTGATCATTCATCGCGGCACGCCGCGCTCGGCGCTGGTGATCGGGTTGGGGACTGGCATCACCGGAGGCGCGTTGTTGCCTTATCCCGGTCTCGAACACCGCGTTGTTGCCGAATTGCTTCCCGCTGTGGTGCGTGCGGTGCCGCAATTCAAGGGGAACTATGGCGTGAGCACGGACCCTCGCATGGAGATCCGGCTGCACGACGGGCGGCGCGAACTGCTGCGCAACCCACAGCGCTACGACCTGATCACGCTGGAACCGCCACCGCCGTCGGCTGCTGGTGTCGTCAACTTGTACTCGTCGGATTTCTATAGGTTGGCGGCGTCGCGCCTGCAACCGGGTGGGCTCGTCGCACAATGGCTGCCGCTGCCGACACAAAACGAAGAGGACACGCGTGCGTTGATCAAGAGCTTCGTACAAGTGTTTCCCTACGCGACGATGTGGACCACCGAACTGCACGAGATGATGCTGGTAGGTTCAATGGAACCGATCGAACTCGACGTGCCGCGTATCCGCGAACGCTTCGAACAACCGGGCGTTGCTGCGGCATTGCGCGAAGTGGGTATTGCGTCCCCGGCCGCGCTGCTTGCCACATGGATAACGGATCGCGCCGGCCTCGAGTACTACGCCGCCGATGCGCAACCTGTGACCGACAATCGGCCGGGCATCGAATACGCTGCGTGGGTGCGCAGTGCCGACTTCCCCAAGGTATTGAATCAGCTGCTGGCTCTGCGCAGCGAGCCCCCGCTAAAGGGCGCGGATAACGCGTTCGTGGAGGCCATGCAAACCGAACGCGGCACGTTGCAGGCCTTCTACGATGCGGGGCTGGCGGCTTATCGCGGAGATCAAGACTCGTGGCAGGAAAATATACGCCGGGTCATGCGCGACGACGAAAGCAATCCGTACTACCGGTGGTTTGTCGGTGCAGCCGGTTAAGCGTTACCGGAAGGGCTCAGACTTTGATCACACGGTTGCGCGTAAGTCTTGCGTCCCGGTGTCAGGTGAATGGCCGGCCGGGATTGTGCGTGCGCCGGCCCGGGGCACGTGCAAGCTCCCCGGCCGGCCGCGGCAACTACTGTGCGGGTGCGTTCACGTTCGTTCTCGTCAGGTTTCCAGTCGCATGCGCCGATGCTTTAATACAACCTGCTGGACCATGTGACCGGCTCCCGCTCGAAGGAATCGGATGAATCGACCGGATGGCGGTCATGCGCACTCGCGCTCCCGCTCCTGATGACGCACACGCAGCGCATGCGAATGGACTTTCGCGCGCTCAACCGCAACCAGTTCTCGCTTGCCTTTCAAGGTTGCGCTTTTGAACCGCGGGTCGCCCATCGCGGCGACGTACTTGTCCCATCGATACTTCTGATAGCGACGGAAAAAATCCGGCCCGGGCAGACCGTTGTCGCAGGCAAGCAGCACACCGTAGTCAATATCGGGACCATCGTTGAGTTCCCGCAGAGCGGCATCGAGCACCTCATATCGCCGGGTCAAAGGAACCGTGCGTTCAAACAGGACATGGAAACGTTTATACGGTAATACCGTACTTTGCAGCGCGGCCCGTTCAAGTGCTCGGATGACAAGGGGCAGCGGATTTGGGTCCATACGAGTCTCCGGTTGAACAACATTCATCATTACGCACGACCGGCTTGAACATGAATTGCGTTGCGCCCGGCACGTCCGATTGAGGTAAAAATTTGCGCGCGTGGACTGGGTCCACGATCGCGCCATCTTGTTTCAACCCATTTTTTCAGTGAAAACTTCAACGGCCTGACATGCCGCTGACCATCGCCAACATTGCCAATTCGAAAAGCACTCGCTGCGCAAGCGTGCTGCAATTGAGCTTGATCGAGCTTGATCGAGCTTGATCGAGCTTGATCGAGCCGATGAGCGTGCGAACCATGGAAAGCGTCGCAGTGCGCACGATCAGGAATGACCTTTTCCACTCCGCCCAAATGCCTGCTTCGAGAGAAGCCAGCCCAACCGGCGTCGCGTACTTAGCGAACCCGCTGGGCCATCGACGCACGTCATCTGGGCGCCGTGACAACAACGTATTGCACCTGAGTTCCAACGTATTGCGGCTGATACCAGTTCGGCCCGCATTGCTGGTAAGCAATGCCGTTCACCACGATGCTCGAGCAGTTCGGCGGCAACGCTGCGACCGTCGCACCGACAACCACCGCCGTCGTTACGCCAACCGCTACGCCCACTGCCACCGGGTTCGGATACCAATCATCATCGTGGTGATGATGATCATCGTGGTGATGATGATCATCGTCGTGGTGGTGATCGTCGTCGTGGTGGTCGTCGCCACCGCCGTCGTGGTGGTCGCCTCCACCGCCGTCGTGGTGGTCGCCGCCGCCGTTGTGACTGCCGCCACCGTTGTGATCGCCGCCACCGTTGTGATCGCCGCCGCCGTTGTGATCGCCGCCACCGTTGTGGCCGCCGCCATTGCCACCACCATTGCCGCCGCCGTTGTGACCGCCGCTGTTGCCACCACCGCTATGACCGCCGCCGCCACTGTAACCACCGCCTCCGTTACTGCCATGGCCCACGCCACCGCCGGGATGCGCACCCATCTGTTGGCCGCCGCCCGGCCCACCAGGCCGGAAACCACCGCCGCCACCGCCTCCGCCTCCGCCTCCGCCGCCATGAAAACCGCCTCCTGGCGGCGCGTGAATACTCGTGCGCGCACCGCCGCGGAAACCAAACGCGTGAACGCTCAACGACGTCGCGAGAAAGACACCGGCAATACCGGCAGCCGCAAGTTGTTTGGTGCGTGACATCATTCGCTCTCCTCATACGGCGTACGCGTAGCAGGCTTCAGCTCGATCGCTTTCGCATTCGCCGCAGGCCGGAAAGTAAAGGTCGACGCTGGAAACTCGGGGTTGAGTTTCCAGTGATAGGTCACGACGTGTCGTGGACGTTCGTCCTGGGTTGTATCGACAATTTCCATGCGACACGGCAACTGACGTGTTCCGCTCTGAATCCAAAGCTCCCAGTCGGCTCCGTCCTGCTGATACGCGTAGTGATTGCACCAGCGCGTATCCACGCGCTCCAGCCCGATGAAAAGCGCCGACGTCAATGTGACCTCATCGACCTTGCCGTTGCCCCAGTAAAACAAATCTGCAAGCGGGGTATCGATGTTGTAAGTCGTTGATAACTCACGCACCAGCAGATCGATCGTGGCCGGCGCGGGGTTCTTCGAGTAGTAGCCATCGGACGTATTGAAGATGGTGAAAGTCCTGCCGTCGTAGATCAGCCCTTTGGTACCGCGACTTCCGGTGATATCCGCCCGCATACGATTGGGCCGCTCCACCTTCAGGTCCGTTTCATGAAGAAACGCGACGGTTTGTCCGCTGTCAAGCACGGCATCGGTAGCAGATGTAGTAGTCACATCGAAGCGGCTCAGCGAGCGTAGATAACGTCCCATGGATGACAACGCGTCGATGGCCTGCTGCTGGCGCTCGGGTTGCGCAGCGGCCGGTGTGGACGCTGACGTGGCCGCTGCAGCGCTCGCGGGGTCTGGGCTTGTTTGCGCAAATGCATTGACTGCGCTGATCCCTAACGCGATAAGCACGCCGCGTATTGGTCGGTGAAAGTGTCTTGGCACGTCGCCCCCTTATTGAAAAGTGGCGCTGATTGAAAGTTCGACCGCATTTCCCTTCGGGCGGTTACGCACTGCAAATTCATTGACCCATCGCAACGAAGCCGACACGGGCGTGCTGCTCAGCTTCCCTGACCACGTCGCCATTGGGCCGATCCCGACAGAGTGGCCACTGGTGCCACCGGTCAGGTTGGCGAGACCGCCTGTGTCATCGCCGAGCTGCTGAATCCAGCCGCCGATCACACCAACACCCCATCCTCCCGTGAAGCGCTTGAGCGCAAGCAGGTCGAGCACGCTGATCGGGGCGTTGTGATAGTGCGTCTCGTTGTTCGTCGTATAGAACTCGACGCCGTAGTTCGCTGACAGTTCGACGTTGTGCTCGGGCAGGAGCTTCGTGTATGCAATGGTCGGGATGAACGTCCACGTGTTCAGCCCGGGGTTTGCCAGGCGGTTGACGTTATAAGCTCCAGTGGGCGCATACATCTGAACGCTCAAGGCGATATGGTCGGTCTTCGTGAGGTGATAGCCGGCGACCACCGGCGTGAAGAAGATGTCGGTGAACTGCGTGCCGCTGTCGTTAGGCAAACGGCCGTTGAACGACGAGAGGGACGTGTATTGAAACGGCACGCCAAACGACGAGGCAAAGTTCCACCCTCCAGCGGTGATGCCCCATGTCTTCACTGCATTGAGGATGGTGTACGAGATGTGATAATTGAGACCAGCAGACACCGTGTTGCCGACCGGAATTGTTTTGGATTTTCCGAACGAACCTTCGTAATAGATGGTCGAGACGGAAAAGATCCAATCATCGGTAGGTGGCACGATGCCGGCGTACGGCGCGATCTGCATACCGGTTAGTGGCCGTCCCAGACCACTTTCAGTTGCGCGGCCGGCAGTCGGAATGCCGAGTACTACAGTGGCGAATGCAACAGCCTTCAGCTCCCGCTGCCAGTTTTTTCGCACACTGGCCCTCGTGTCGTACATGTCCATGCTGGCTCCTTCGCGAAATGGTTTTCGCGGTCAATTACTGGACGGTGTAACCGCGCCCCTGCATGCATGCGCCGTACGCATGCCAGTACGTGTTCATCTCAGCTTGCTGGTTGGCTTGTGCGTTCTGCGCCTGGGCGGCGTGTTGCCGGCGGCTACGCACGCCGCCCACCACGGCCCCGGCTGTCGCACCAACGGCTGCGCCGTGTCCCGGATCGTTGTGGTTCACGTCACCAATGAGGGCGCCGGCCGCTGCGCCACGCGCAGCACCACCCACTCGCGCGCCAGTAGGTCCCTGCGGCGGCGGCGGTGTGCCCGCAACGACCGCCGGATCGATGCCCGTGTTTTGCTTGGCCCAGGCGTAGCAAGCACCGTCATCCTGCGACTGCTTGCTGGGGCTTTGCCCATGCGCCGGATACACAGCGGGCTTGGCTGCAAACGCAGCGCTGGCCGTCATGGCAAACGCTGCTGTCAAAAAAATTGCTTTCATACCGACCTCGATATCGATTAGTAAAACTTACATTCCAACGAATCCTGATCGATTCGATGTCAGCCTTGCCCGGCTTTCTTCGGCTTCACCAGTTGCCACGTTCCATCCAGCACCTTGGCGCCGGGTCCGTAGGCGCGCATGATCAGCGTGTAGGCGCTCGACGGCGCCGGCAACCAGTTCGCTTCTTTTCCTTTGCCGGCGACTCATGCTGGACATAAATATCGAGCGAGCCATCGGCGCCATATTTCAGGTGTTTCGTGCGGTCGCCGTCAACGCCAGCAAAGTCATTAGTATTCCAAATTTCACGAGATATCTAAATTTCATGAAAGCACCGTCCGTCATTTGCCGAACGTCATGTTCAAACCGGCAAAAATCGTGAATTGCGGGACGCCTCGCCCTGAATGAGCGGCTGAATATTGGGGCTCTATGTACGCGTTGTAGATCGTCGAACCGCTTTTCCATGCTTTGCCGCCGCCGAGGCCGACTGGGATGTAATAGCTTCCTTGCTGAAGGTCGAATGTCCAGGTGCCGGTCGAGCGCACATACCATCCACCGGGCAAGTTAAAGATCCCGAAAGGCTGGGCCGTCAGCGACTGCACGGCCGGGCGGCTATCCTGCCCGGCAAACGAGTGTTGCCACTGGACCAGCGCGCCCAACAACCGTTCTTTGGTCGCACTGACCGCGACTGCCGCAAGACCGGCTTGCCACTTACCCGTTCCCAGACTTGGGTCGGTAGCCGTCGGCACGGTGATCAGCGGCCCGACGCCTATCTGGACGCCCTCCTGAGAAAGCAAGAAGATATCGAAAAGGTTGATATCGCCCAATCCCGTGTTGTATCCACCACTGGGATCGGGGCGGGTACTGACAGGCAAGGTTGCGCGGAAGATCTGCGGCACGCCTATCAGCCCGTTGGGCCCGATTGGAATGGTCGGCCGCAACAACAAATCATTAGTATGCGAACTCGCACCAAATACGCTGGGCGTGTAGTAATTTTGAATATTGAATGAAGCAGCCAGATTTAGCGGATTATTGCTTTTATTCGCTTCATCCGCAGCGCTTTGAGCGAACGCCAAATTTGCCCAAGCTGGAATAATCAAGCTCGGTAACAATCTACGGACGAATAGCCGCCACTGGCTGCTCATGGATTTTTCCAATGTCAGTTTTACAGGGTGCGATAACCCGTCAGCGCTAATTGATTAGCGCGTTTCGGGCACACGTGCGGAACCGTTCCCGGCGCACGGGGAAGAGGCACTCCATGTTTCTATAAATCGGTTTTCCGCGATATACCAAAGCGGAAGGACGACTTGGTTTAAGCGAACTGGGTGGAACGAGAAATAGCCATACGTTAGTCCTCTCAGAGACATAACTGGGCACGCGTGTCCCGTGCGGGTCTGCTTAGCGCTGTGCGTAAGCAGGATTACATTTGTTACGGATGCTAGCAAACGTTTTACCGTTTGCCAATATTATTTTGTAACTGACGAATCCCGAAATTCAATCAGCCGATTCGTTTCAAAAAAACGTTAGCAAACGTTCGTGAGAACCGGTTGGTCATCACGCGCATTAGACAAAATTGGACTAAATTTCAAGTAATAAATTTTGTGCAAAATCGACCCAAAATCTGACAAAAACAGATATTGGTAATGAAATTAACCTCCGGGGGCTCTATTCCAACGGCTTAGGCAACAGCGTAATTATTGGCTTAGTAGTTATTCGCCTGACGGATCCTTTCGGATATTCACATTTTTTTGCAAATCGAAACGGAGCACCGAAGCGTTTCAAAACGGAGAACCGGCCGCCTTGGCGAGCTGGAGTTAAAAAAACGAGCGGCGACGGACTGCCGTGCATTCCTGATGACACAAGGACGAGTGCACAGATGCTTTCTCAGCCCGAGAACCTTCCAAGCGTCGTACGCCGAATGACGGCGGGACAGATGCTGCTCGACGGGGCGTCGGTAGATGACGTTGCAGAGCAGCTTCATCTGTCCTTGGCGACGGTTAAGCGCTACAAGGCGCTGATTGACGCTGGCGGCCTGAACGCGTTGAAACAGTTGGCCGTAGGCGGACGCTCTTCCGTACTGGATCAGCGAGCCCTTGAGTGGATATCCGCGGCGCTTCAGGGCTCGGCCAGGGATCACGGCTTCGACAGTGAGGCATGGACCAACGCGCGGCTGCGGGCACTGATTGAGTCGAAATACGGCGTCCGTTACTCCCGCGTGTACATCTGGCAGATAGCGACCAACCTTGGGCTGGGCCACTTGCTGTCCAAGTCGCGCAGGTAACCGAGCAGGTAACCGAGCAGGTAACCGAGCAGGTAACCGAGCAGGTTCCCGCGAAGGTAATCCCAGGCATCATCACCCCGGCGTTTCGCCGGTCATCCGCATCCATCAACATCGCAACGAACGAAAGGATTTCCTAATGACTAGCAAATACCCGTCGCGGATTTTCAGCTTCAACACACTCAAGGTGGCAATGGTCGTTTCCGCCCTGTTTGCCGCTCCGGCGTTTTCACAGAATGCAGCCTCGGCCGCCGGTCCGGGCGGAGCGGGTGGCGCCGCTATCGCGGAAGTCCAGGCACGGGTGGTGGGCATCGACACTGCATCGAATAGTGTCTCGTTGAAGGGGGACAGCGGGCGAGTTGTCGATATCGCTGTGAATCCGGAAGTGGGCGACGTCGGCAAGTTGCAGATCGGCGATACCGTCCATATCAAGTACGAGAACGCCGTGCTGATCCGCGCCACCAAGGTCGCGTCGAACGGTATTCGCGAGCGGGTCGACGAGACCGCAACCATTCCCGCATCCGGTGGATCGACCGCGACCGCACGTCAGGTGCAAGTGCTGGCGACGGTTCAGAAGGTCGATCATGCGAAGCGGACCATCACGATTCGCGGCCCGAACAAGACAGAAACGCTGCAGGCCGGACCCGACGTTTCGCTAAAGGGAATTAAGGTCGGCGATAGCGTACACGCCGAATTTATTGAAGCGACTGCCGTACTGGTGACACGCAACGGCGCTCCAATAAAGTGAGACGTAAGCGGCCGGAAACGAAGTTGTGACGCGGACCGGCCGCTCGTGCAAGACGGCGTGTCCGGTGGGTGACGTGAGCGACATAAGGGAGCGTAGATGGCGGCTGAAAACAAGACTGCGTCGCGTATGGCAGCGGGCAAGGCGTACCGCGAGCACATGGCCCGTTCCGCGCACGCCCGGATTGGAACGATCGACCGCGACCCGATCGAGCTGCTCGAGCAAAACAGCAAGGGGCGTGTGGAACGGCTGGTCCCGCTCAGATACGGGCGGATGATGGCGTCGCCTTTTACGTTCTTCAGGGGAAGCGCGATCCTGCAGGCTAACGACCTGGGCAAGATATCGAATACGGGCTTGGTCATGCCCATCTGCGGCGACGCGCATCTGATGAACTTTGGCGGATTCGCGACGCCGGAACGCCAACTGGTGTTCGACCTGAACGATTTCGATGAAGTCGCGCTTGGTCCGTGGGAATGGGATATCAAACGACTGGCCGCAAGCTTCATGGTCGCCGCGCGGCACATGCGCTTAAGCCGCCTGACAGGCGAGGGGCTGATTCAATCCCTCGTGACACAGTACCAGACACGCATGCAGGAATACGCGCAATACAGCGCCCTTGAGCTATGGTACGAGCGCATTACTTTCGACCGGATGCTCGAGACCGCCGTGACCGCTGAGCGCAGGCGCGCGTTGCGTAAAGGCATGGAAAAGGCCGCTAGCCGCACGCACGACAGCATGCTTGAAAAGGTGGCGGAATTTGATGACGAGACCGATGCCTGGACCCTACGCGACATGCCGCCGGGCATGTTCCACGTGCACGGCACTAACACGCTGTTCGAAGCCGATGATGACTGGGTCAAGCTCGGGAACTGGCAAGCGTTGATCAAGGGCATGTTTGCGCAGTATGTGAAAACGCTTAGCCACGACCGTCGAGCGCTTCTCAAACACTTCACGGCGCAGGACCTGGCCTTCAAGGTAGTGGGCGTCGGCAGCGTTGGAACTCGGTGCCTCGTGCTGTTGATGATGGATGAACTGGGAAAACCCATGTTCCTGCAGATCAAGGAGGCACGGCCCTCCGTGATCGAACAGCATTTCGATGCCGAACGGCTGGACCATGCCGGCGAGCGTGTGGTGCGGGGCCAGCGGGTAATGCAGGCCGCCAGCGACATCTTCCTTGGCTGGGCGACCGGGCCATCGGGGCGCCATTTCTATTTCAGGCAACTGCGGGACATGAAGCTGTCGGCGAACATCGAATTATTTGATATCGACGTGCTGGAAGGTTACGCCCGGTTGTGCGGCTGGATACTCGCTCGCGCTCATGCAAAAGCGAGCGGCAAGGCTATCGAGATCAGCGCCTATCTGGGCCAGGGTACTCAATTCGCCGAAGCGCTGGTTTCCTATTCGAAGGACTACGCGGATCAGGTCGAACGCGATTTCGACTTGTTCACACAAGCCGTCCGTAGCGGCCGGATAGTCGCCCGGACGGACGAGGATATGGCCGCGGACTTTCATGTTTGAACGGCCGGCAAAGTCAGGCTGCAATCCGTACTTTAAGGAAGCTTTATGCACATTCGATCATCTTCGTACGGCCGTCTTGGCTGGGTTCGGTTAGTGCTTTGCAGCGTATTCCTAAGCAATGCAGTTGCCGCTTACGCAGCCAACCTCGGGTTCCTGACGGACACGCCGATCAGTTATATGAAACAGCGCGATTTGCAGCAACTCAACCGCGCCGCACGAACGGCCCTCGACTCGAAACAGGACGGTGAAGCGCTTGACTGGAACAACGTCGGCACTGGAAATCCGGTTCATGTAGAGGGCACCATTACGCCTCTCAATACCCAAAAGGATGGGGACCGGAGTTGCCGGACGCTTGCTATCGTCGCCAAGGCAAAAGGCCAGACGCAAACCTGGGCGCCGACGGCTTGCAAGGACGGCGGCCCGGATAGCAAATGGCAACTGCTTAAACAATAGAGAGCGTGATGCGCCAAGATTCCCGGGCGCTTGGGGTGGCTGCCAATTCACTCATGGCGCGAAACGCCAAAGCGTGCGGCTAGTGCTACTGCTACGCACACCTATTTCGCAACACTGACGACGTCGATTTTTAAAAACTTTGACCTACACTGAATTCGTGTCCGAATGACGTCGATCCAGGCGCGATCGGGCGCGATGGGATTCCGTAAAAAGCGATGTTGTAGATGCATAGCATCACGCATTTCCACAGACAAGCAGTCCGCATCTACCGCAGCGCATGCATACCAAGTGCGCGGGTGAGTCTTGCGGCAAGGGCGACTCAGGCATTTAACCCGGAGCAGAAACGCAATCAGGATCGACTGTAAAAAAGCAAAGCTTTTCATGAAGCGCAATTGTCAGTTAGCGCGGTCTGGCCACTTCGTATTGAAACCGTTACCAATCCTGGATGACACATCATGCGATTACAACAACGTCTTGCTGCGGAATTGTTTGGCACGTTTTGGCTAGTATTTGGCGGTTGTGGCAGCGCCGTTCTCGCGGCCAAATTTCCTGGTACTGGAATTGGATTTGCGGGTGTTGCGTTCGCATTCGGATTGACCGTCCTGACCATGGCGTACGCACTGGGTCATATATCGGGTTGCCATTTGAATCCGGCCGTCAGCGTGGGCCTCGCCGTTGCAGGCCGCTTTCCTCCCCGCGACCTCGCGCCCTATATTGTTGCGCAGGTTGTTGGCGCGACCATTGGGGCATTTGTGCTCTATCTGATCGCGTCCGGCGTGCCCGGATTCGACGCTGCGGCCAGTGGATTTGCATCGAATGGATACGGTGCGCATTCACCCGGCGGTTATTCGATGACAGCCGCCCTGATCTGCGAAATCGTGATGACGTTTTTCTTCCTGATGGTCATTCTGGGTACAACCGACGGACGCGCCATCTCCGGTTTCGCGCCGCTAGCCATCGGGCTTTGCCTGACGCTGATTCACCTGATATCCATTCCGGTGACGAATACATCGGTCAATCCCGCACGCTCGACCGGACCCGCGCTATTCGCCGGTGGCGCTGCGTTGGGACAACTCTGGCTGTTCTGGGTCGCTCCAATCATTGGAGCATGCATTGCGGGGGCATTATATCCGCGGCTCTTCCCCGAGAAGGTCATGGCGATTGCTCCGGCCCCCCTCGCTATCGACGCACCCTGACGCGAGGCTGCTGGACTGGATAACGGGGCCGAGCGGGGCCAAACGGGGCCAAACGGGGCCAAATGAGGCCGAATTGAGCCGATGCGGCCTGCGGTGACGCAATCCCCCTGCAACGGACGCTGACGGCGTCCACGGCCCGCTCCTCGTGCCGAAAAAAACGAATGGCCCGCCTAAGCGGGCCATTCGGTTCATGCAATCAAGCCGGGCTGTAACGAATTACAGCGGCTGGATGTTCGACGCTTGCAGACCCTTCGGGCCTTGCTTCGCTTCGTAGCTTACTTTTTGGTTTTCCTGCAGTGTCTTGAAGCCTTCCGAGCGGATCTCAGAGAAATGCGCAAAGAGGTCATCGCCACCGCCGTCCGGCGTGATGAAGCCAAAACCCTTCGCATCATTAAACCACTTCACAATACCTGTTGCCATTTGCTGATTTTCCTAGAAGAGACGTAATTCCGTTTGGTAGCGCCACCGGCCGTCAATCGGCCAAGCGTTGCAGACTCCTTTTACCACGCGAAAATGACAGTCTGCAATTGGATTCTGCCCGATGTTTCCAAAAACAAACTCCAAAAACCGTCACATGCGCAGTCCGGAGATGCCTGGCGCCAACAATCCGGAAGGTCAGATAATAAATAAAACATTTGGTAAGACAAAGAAAAAAGTCTATTTTTAGCTTGCATCGAGGGTCTTGAGGGCGCCAGTCCATGAAAAAAGTGCTGGATATCGGCATCTGCAGCGCCGTTTTTGTATCGGAGGCGCTGTCCGGAACCGCTAATGCCGCATGCAGTTCCACCGCGCCAACAACAGGAACGAGCGTCGTTTGCACCGGCACCGGCATTCTCCCGGTCGCAGCCGTGGCGGGGTCGAGCGCGGTCACCATCGGAATTGACGCCACGGTCGCCACCGCCCTGACTCGCGCGAGCGCGCCGGTTGCCTTCAGCGTCGGGAGCGCGAGCACCCTCTCAAATGGCGGCGCATTGACGTTGACGGGCGGCGGCGGGTCCGGAACCAACCGGGGCGCCGTCCTGCTCGGCACGGGCGACGCAAACCAGCTTACGAATACATCGACGGGCAAAATCACCACAACCGGCGCCTACAACGACGGTATGGCCGCCAACGGCAGCGGCAACACCCTGGTCAATAACGGCACCATCGCCACATCCGGGCCAAACGCCTACGGCATGACAGCGGCCTGGGGGCAGACGAATGTCGGGCAATTAAACAACACCCTGGTCAACACCGGCTCCGTTGCAACCTCGGGAAGCAACGCCCGCGCGGCCTCGATCATCGGCGGCAGCGGGACGATAAACAACAGTGGAAATTTATCGACGTCAGGGGCGAGCAGCCCGACAGCCTACCTGCAAGGCAACAACGACACGCTGGTCAACACCGGCATCATCACTCCAACCGGCGCGGACTCGGACGCCGTCTTCTCGAACACCGCTGGATCCAGCTTTACAGCAACGATTGAAAACCGTGCGGGGGGCCAGATTTTCAGTCAAAGCGGAGCGGCGGTCAGAACGCTGAACGGCGCCAGCACGGTCATTAATGCGGGCCTTTTGCAATCGGGCGGCAGCACGGCCGTCTCCATGGGCAACGGCGCCAACACGCTGATTCTCCAGACGGGTTCGCAAATAATAGGCGCCGCCGACGGCGGTGGCGGCCCGGGAGCGAGTACGGTGATTCTCGAGGGAACGGGTAGCGCATCGAACGCGTTCACCCGGTTCCAGACCTTGCGCATGTCGGGCGACGCCTGGACCTTCAGCGGCACGGGCGACTTCAATCTCGCCGAAGTGCAGACCGGCACGCTCAACCTGAGCGGCCTGTTTGCGCCGACAACAGTCGCTCTGGTCGACGCTCCCGGCACGCTCCGGGCAAGCGCGCAAAACATGCCGTCCACGGTCACCGACAACGGGCTGGTGCAGTTTGGGCAAGCCAGCGACGGCAGCTACACCGGCACACTGTCGGGCACTGGCGCGGTGGAGAAAGATGGCGCGGGCACACTCACGCTCGCCCCGGCTGCCGCCGGCGGCAACAGTTACTCCGGCGGGACGACGGTCAACGCCGGGGCTCTCGCTATTGGCGCCGATAGCGCGCTCGGCGCCCCTACGGGCGGACTTACGCTCGACGGCGGCACGCTTCTTCTGAACAACGCGCTCGATCTGGCGGCAACGCGTCCCATCGCGCTGGGTATGGCGGGCGGTGTCATCGACACACAGGGCTTCAATACCACCGTGGCGCAGGGGATTTCAGGCACCGGTTCGCTCACCAAACTCGGCACCGGACAACTGCTGCTTCAGGCGCCCACCACATTCACCGGTGGAACGACGATCAGCGCCGGCACGCTCGCTGTTGGTGATATATCGCATTCAAGCGCGACGCTTGGGGGCGGCGGACCGGTTTCGGTAGCCGCCGGGGCAAACCTTGGCGGGTATGGCGGCGTGATCGGCGATGTGACGAACAACGGCACTATTTTTGCGGCAAATGCGCTTCCGAGTTTTGCCTCGTCGACATCGGGGGCGTTTAGCGTGCAGGGCCAGCTCACCAACAATGGACTCGCCCAGATTGCCGGGGCGGGCGTGGGCAATCAGCTTGTCGTCACGGGAAACTACGTCGGACAAAACGCCCGGATCGCGCTCAATACGGTCGTCGGCCCCGATAATTCCGCGTCGGACCGCCTTGTGATCAACGGTGGCAATGCCAGTGGCTCCAGCACGCTGCTGATCACGAATATCGGCGGCACGGGTGCCGGGACCGTCGCCAACGGCATACAGGTCGTTCAAGCCGCCAATGGCGCAACCTCCGCCCTCGGCGCATTTTCGCTCCCCGCGTCCATCCAGGCGGGCGCGTATTCGTACTACCTGGCCAAAGGCGGTGTGACCGCCGGGACCAGCGAAAGCTGGTATTTGCGCAATACCGTGGCCCCGGCAGCCGCAGTGCCGCCGACGCAACCCGGCACTCCGACGGGTCCGACGTCGCCTGGAACGCCTACCGGAACGTCCCCTGGCACCCCCACGGGCACCTCGCCCGGCTCGCCCACCGGCACGCCACCCGAAAGCACTGCGGACACTGGCCCGATTGCCGCCGCCGGCTCTGCGCCCTTGCCTGCCCCGCCGCCGCCCGGGTCCGCACCGATTCCCTTGTATCGCCCGGAAGTGGCGCTGTACGCCGCCATTCCGATGGTCGCCAGGCAAATCGGCATTCAGCAAATCGATAACTTCCACGACCGGCAAGGTGACCAGTCATTGCTCACCGAGACCGGCGCGCTGCCGGCCGCGTGGGGACGCGTCTGGGGCGCACATTCGGTCAGCAGCCAGGACGGCGCGGCGAACCCGGAGTTCGACGGCTCGATTGTCGGCGCGCAAGTCGGCCATGACGTCTACTCGGACGTGACGGCGTCGGGTCATCGGAACCACTACGGTTTATTCGTAGGCTTCGCCCGCGCAGTGGGCGATGTCGACGGCTTTGCGCTAGGTTTTCCCAATGTCGATGTCGGTCATCTGGCGCTGAATGCCTATAGCCTGGGCGGATACTGGACGCATATCGGCCCGTCGGGCTGGTACACCGATGCGGTGCTGATGGGGTCATCGATCACGGTGGACCCGTTATCGAGTCAGGGAACCGGCGCGGGAACGCATGGCACCGCGGTGACGGGTTCTGTCGAAGGCGGCTTTCCCATCACGCTGGGCAGAGCATTTGTCATCGAACCGCAAGCGCAGATCATCTGGCAAAACCTGTCGCTCAATGACTTCAACGACGGCGTGTCCTCCGTCTCGTTCAACAACGGCAACACATACACCGGCCGCGTCGGCGTGAGGGTGCAGCGAACCTTCAGCAGCGCGGGGATGACGTGGCAACCGTATGCGCGCGTGAGCGTCCTGCGCGCATTCGGCGAGGGTGACAGCACGACCTTCGGTGGAACAACCGTGATCCCTGGCGGTGTGGGACAGACGGCCGGGCAGTTTAATGTGGGACTGATTGCCCAGGTCACGCGGTCGGGCAGCGCATTCGTCACGGCGAGTTATCTGACGAATCTGGGCGGTTCACATCAACGGACCATAGGCGGCAATGCGGGTGTCCGATGGAAGTGGTAGACACTCCCACCCCTCGCTGTCACGGGTGGGCGCGTTTTTCGGCGCGGCTTCGCCACCTGGCTCGGTGACTTGCCGCGCTCTTGCTAATTTGCCGGCCGTGCGGACGATCCAGTCCTCGCTACGCTGCGCGTTCGCTATTGCTGCCCGAGTTTCGGCGCGTTGCAGTCGGGCGTACCGTTACTCTTCAGCAGCGGCGTGACGCCCTGGCCTTCTGCAATCAGATAACGGCAGCCTGTTTCGTGATCCGTTTCCATCTGGATGTTGATGTCCTCGGTGGTATCGCGAGTGAACCGCGGTGATGAGTAGGCGCTAGTGGCCTGCTTCGGTTCAGCGTTCTCTGCATGTGCGCTGTATCCAACCAGTGCTGCAAGCGATACAAGTAGCCACTTCATATTTTGTACTCCGTGATTTGCAGTCCGTGAGTCTTGGCGATATAGCCCCTTAGTGTACGAGTGAACCGGCAAGGGTAAAGCGCCAGTGCGATTTGGCACTGGGGCCGGGAGGGGACATGTCGACCAATTTGGGCCGGTCGGCTCTTTCCCCGGTGGTCCTACTTCGTACCGTGTTCGCGCAAATAGTTCTCAAATATTTTCAGGACCTCCGGGAAGTTTCTCCGTCCCAGGCCAATGCGGAAATGCTCGTTGCCGTGATCGAGCAACGTGCTGGGCAGCAGAAGTACGCCGGTGAGCTCGAGGACTTCCGCACAGAAGCGATCTGCTCCTCCGTGCTTTAGTCTAGGGAACGCGACTGTCCCTGCTGACGGCTGACGCCACTCCAGGATCTCGTGATGACGTTCGAAGAACGGATCGAGGATGGCCAGGTTACTTCTGACAATCGACGTATTACGTTCGATCAACGCATGGGTGTGACGCAACGCAATGGCCCCGAGATACTCGCTGGGCGCGCTGTTGCAGATGGTCAGGTAGTCCTTGAACGTGCTCATGGCCGCGAGCACATCGCGGTCCCGCGTAGCGACCCAGCCAATGCGCAGCCCCGCCAAGCCATGCGACTTCGACAGAGCCCCAAGCGATATCGCCTTCTCATAGACATCGCAGGCAGCGGGCAGACGCGCAGCGGGATCGTGCTCAAGGCCACGATAGACCTCGTCACTGAATAACCATAGACCAAGCCGCCGGCAGAAATCGACAATCGCGTCAAACCGCTCGCGCGCGGGCAGATAGCCGGTCGGATTGTGCGGCGCGCAGATCACCAATGCTTTCGTCTCCGGCCTGACAAGCTTCTCCAATTCGTCGGGATCCAGGGCCCAATTCTCCGATTCGCGTGCAAGCCACGGAGACACCGACACACCCGCCGCTTCAGCGATCGAGTAGTGGGACTGATAACCGGGCATGTGAACGATCATGTGATCGCCTGCCTGGAGCATCGAATGGACGAACGAGAAAATCGCTTCCTGAGCGCCCGTGTGCACGATCAGGTTGTCGATACCAATTGATTCGTACAACGTCGCAATTTCTCGCCGAAGTTCAGGCGCACCGGGATATTCGGTGTAGCCCAGACGCAAGCTGCCAAGACCTTCCATAGAACCGGGTTCGAGCGCAAGCAGGTCCGTAATCGACATGGATTCCGGGTCGGAACTGCACAGCAGATAGCGGGCGGTGAATTCGTGAACGGCGAAATAACGCTCGAGTTGAAACGGCGATGGAGTCATGGCTTTTTCCGGGAAAGGGTGCTGTCTTTGAAGCGGTAGCGAGGCGCGCACGTGCGGCAGTCGGACCCTGTTGCGGTAAAAAGCCGGTGGACGAGCACTACCAAGAGGCGTAGTCTGCCCTTCGTCCATGCTTAAAAGAAGCTAACTTTCCTAATGTCAGTTAAATTTTCCTAATGTTGGACTACGCCTTGCTCGATGCACTCGGAGCCGTCGTGCGCCTCGGCTCGTTCGATCGCGCCGCGCGGGAACTGAACGTGACGCCATCGGCGGTCTCACAGCGGGTGAAGCTGCTGGAGGAAAGAGTCGGAAGCGTGTTAGTGAAGCGCGGCCAGCCGTGTATTGCCACGCCGCCGGGCGCGCTGCTCTGCCGTCATATAGAACGCGTGCAGCGACTCGAAACAGAACTGGGCGGGCAGATGCCGACTTTGCCGGGCATGCTCGCCGGAAAGTGGCCGACATTTCGCATGGCGGTCAATGACGACAGCGTCGGCACCTGGTTCATCGACGCCATCTCCGGCTTCTGCGCTGAACGGGAAATGCTGCTGGACCTGGTTATCGAAGATCAGGAATACACGGCGCAACAACTGCGTGACGGCAGCGTGCAAGGGGCGGTCACCACGCAGGCCGAGCCAGTGCAGGGATGCCGCTCGACCAAGCTGGGACGCATGCGCTACCTGCCCGTTTGCTCACCGGCGTACTTTGACCGGCACTTCAGCGCAGGGGTGACGCGCGATGCGCTGCGTCACGCGCCGCGTGTCGACTTCAGTCCGAAAGATCAGATGCAAAAGCGCTTCATGCGGCGAATCACGCGGGCGGATCTCGATCCGCCGCGGCACCTGATTCCGCACGTTGCGGGCTATCTGCGTGCGTGCCTGTCTGGAATGGCGTGGGGCATGTGTCCCACGCAGATGATCGGGCCGGCACTCGCGTCGGGCGAGCTGGTTGAAATGGTGCCGGGCGCGCATATCGACGTCGATCTGTATTGGCAGAGCTGGCGGCTGTCCATCGGCTGGCTCGATGACTTCAGGGCCATGCTTCAGCAGCGCGCGACCGAGTTTCTGGACTGAGTGTCTGGACTGACAGGCGCGATCGACGAACGCAAATGCGTGATGCAGTCAGGCCATCTATCATGTCTCCCAAGCGCGAAGGGCTCGTACCCAAGAGCCGGCGGTTTTCAAGGAGGGTGGCTGACATGAAGAAGCTCATCAACGACGTCGCCGGGGTCGTGCCCGACATGCTCGACGGACTCGCCGCGCTGAACCCCGGGTTATCGTTGCTGCAGGGCAGCACGATCATCGTGCGCGCAGATGCCGAGGCGGCAGCAGCGCGCGGCGAAGTGGCCCTGATCTCGGGCGGCGGCTCGGGGCATGAACCCGCCCACGGCGGTTACGTGGGTCCTGGCATGCTCAGCGCGGCGGTAGCCGGCGAGGTCTTCACGTCGCCCTCGACCGATGCCGTCCTCGATGCCATTCGCGCCGTAGCCGGTCCCGCGGGTGTTCTTCTCATAGTCAAGAACTACACGGGCGACCGCTTCAATTTCGGCCTTGCCGCGGAGATCGCGCGGGCTGAGGGCATTGCGGTGGAGATGGTGATCGTCGCCGACGACGTCGCTCTGTCTGCACACGGCGAACATGCTGGCCGGCGCGGTCTTGCAGGGACCGTGTTCGTGCACAAGATCGCGGGCGCCGCTGCCGCCGAGGGCCGGCCAATCGGCGAAGTAGCGCAGATTGCGCGCGACACGGCGGCATCGCTTGGCACCATGGGCGTGGCCCTTACGCCGTGCACGGTGCCGGCCGCTGGCAAGCCGGGTTTCCAGCTCGCCGGCGATGAAATCGAATGGGGGCTCGGCATTCATGGCGAACCTGGCGTGGAGCGCGGCGCGCTCGAACCGGCACAACAGATTGTCGGGCGCCTGCTCGCGAAGATCATCGACGATCTTGCATTGAAGCCCGATGACCGCGTCGCGTTGCTCGTGAACAATCTGGGCGGCACGCCGTCGAGCGAACTGAGCATAGTGGCGGGATCGGCGCTGCGCACCCTTCGAGACCATCGGGTTCGAGTCGAGCGCGCGTGGTCGGGCACGTTCCTGAGCGCGCTCGAGATGGCCGGCATTTCCCTCACGTTACTGCGCGTGGACGATCAACGACTCGCATGGCTCGACGCGGCCGCGCAGACCACCGCGTGGCCCGCGTTGAGCGGCCGGGTCGCAGAGGCATCAGTCAAGCCCGCGCCTGAGGCGCCGGTTATAGCTGGCGGCGCGCGGCTCTCGCGTGACTCGTCGTTGCGACGGGTTATCGAAGCGGTATGCGCGTGTCTTCTCGAAGCGGAACCAGTCCTGACAGAGATGGATCAGCGCGTGGGTGATGGCGATCTCGGCATCAGCCTGTCGCGGGCGGCTCGAAGCATCCTCCATGAGATCGATACTTATCCCTCGGAGAACACACCGGGTGCCGTGCTGCGGACGATGTCCGCCACAATAAGACGCGTGGTGGGCGGCACATCGGGACCGCTCTACGCAGTTATGCTGTTACGCGCGGCAGCGGTTATCGAACAGTCCGGTGAGTCCGCGGCCAAGGATTGGTCGGCGGCTTTCACTGCAGCCGTCGATGGCGTGATGGCGCTGGGTGGCGCGCATCCCGGCGATCGGACGATGGTCGATGCATTGCATCCGGCCGCCGTCGCGCTGCAAAGCGCGCTTTCGAAATCAGGTGGTATTCATACGGACGAAGCCTCGAAAGCAGCCGTCGATGCAGCGACATCAGGCGCAGCGCACACGGCGTCGATGACCCCACGGCTCGGACGTTCCAGTTACGTGGGTGATCGTGCGCTAGGCTTTGCCGATCCCGGTGCGCACGCGGTCGCACTCTGGCTTGCCGCGATTCGAAGCACGCTGAAGACTTGAACCCAAGCAACCAAAAAGGAGACGATAAAAATGGATCTGAATCTGCGCGGTAAGGTTGTCGTGTTGACAGGCGCGAGCGTGGGCATCGGGCTCGCTGTAGCGGAGGCATTCGCTGCGGAAGGCGCGAACCTGCTGCTCGCGGCACGGCAGGAAGACCGGCTGAGGGAGGCTGCAGCCCGCATCGCGCGGGAGTTCGGTGTGTCGGCGGTACCGGTTGCCTGCGACGTTGCGACAACAGCAGGCGTCGACAAGATCGTTGCTGCTGCGAGCACGAATTTCGGCGGCGCCGATGTCCTTTTCAACAACGCCGGCACGGGCAGCAACGAGACCATCATGGACGCGCCCGACGAGAAGTGGCAGTCCTATTGGGACCTTCATGTGATGGCGGCTGTGCGCCTCGCGCGCGGTCTCGTGCCGTTGATGAAGGCGCGTGGCGGTGGCGCGATCCTGAACAACGCGTCGATCTGCGCGACGCAGCCGCTCGGCTACGAGCCCATCTATAACGTGACGAAAGCCGCGTTGATGATGCTGTCGAAGAATCTGGCGAACGAGCTGATTAAAGACAACATCCGCGTCAACACGATCAATCCTGGGCTTGTGCTGACACCCGACTGGATCAAGACAGCCAAGGAACTGACGCGCGATTCGGGCGGCGACTGGGAAGCGCATTTGCAACACGTTGCCGACGAACACGCGCCCATCCGCCGCTTCGCTACGCCTGCCGAGCTGGCGAGCTTTATTGTCTTCCTGTGCTCGGAGCGTGCGAGCTATAGCGTTGGATCGACTTATTTCGTCGATGGCGGAATGCTGAAGACAGTCTGAGGCGTACCCATGCGCTCAACTATCTTTACGGCTTACCGGCAAGTTGTTCTCCCGCCGGATCTCGCGAATGAGCGCACTATGGTCGAGATCGCCGTCGCCGTGATCGACCATTGAAGCGAACAGCGCGTCCACAACATGCGCCACCGGCAACTCCAGCCCGAGGGACCGCGCCCGCGCCAAAGCGGTCCGCGTGTCCTTTAACTGATACTTCGCTGCACCGCCGGGAGCGAACGTTTCGTCAGTCATGCGTCGTCCGTGCATGCGCAGAATCGGCGAATCGGCGAAACCGCCGGCAAGCGCTTCGATGACCTTCGCCGGGTCCGCACCACCACGCTCCGCAAACAGCAACGCCTCAGCCACGGCAGCAATCGTGTTTGCCACGATCAACTGATTCGCGAGCTTGGTCTGCTGCCCTGTTCCGGCAGGGCCGACGCGCACCGGGCGACCCATTGCACCCAGCAAATCGCGCGCTGCCTCGAAGGTATCCAGCTCGCCGCCGGCCATGATCGCGAGCGTTGCATCGATCGCGCCTTGCTGGCCGCCTGACACCGGCGCGTCGAGATAACGAAAGCCACGCTCGGCGCTCATTCGCGACTGTTCGACGGCGGTCTCCACGGGGATCGAACTCATCACGATCACCGTCGCGCCGGGAGTCAGTGCGGCCAAGACCGTCTTGTCGTTGAACACCACGGCATCGCAAGTTGGACCATCGCTCAGCATGCAGATCAGCACGTTCGCGCCTTGCGCTGCGTCTGCCGCCGTGTCGCAAACCACCGCCCCTTTTTCAGCGAGTGCGCAAGCCTTCTCCTTCGAGCGATTCCAGGCTCGCACGCCATACCCGGCCGCCAGCAGATTACGCGCCATCGGCTCTCCCATCAGGCCGGTCCCTAGGAATGCAATTACCTCGTGCTTCATACGTCACCTCGTTGTTTCGGTAGTCACTATCGGCATGGTCGCCGATCCGGGACGGCGCGGCAACAGCAGTGCGCCCACCCCGCACGCACCGACCAGCCAGATCGTGGTGGTGAACCGCGAAGCGCTTGCGCCGCTTTATGCGTGAGCGGATGTTTGTGGCGCGCCGTGGCTTGCTGCGCGCAAAGCTCTGGATAACTCCTGCATAACTCAGTGAAGGCCTGTGGGCGAAACCTTGATAACTCGGGTGCTGTGCATAAAGCGCCCGAAGTTATCCTACGGCCAAGTGCCAGTTCCACATTTGGTACGCGAGTTACCTTTTCGCTAGAGCGTTGATCCGAAGGAAGATTGATCGCTTATCCACAGAAACGGTCGATGCTTGTTAACTATTACTATGTATACATATCAATCCATTGAAAACCATAAGACATGGATACGGATGGTGGGTTGATGCTGCCTTTTTTATGAGCGTTGGGTCCGAATGCGATGCAAACCAGACAGCTGTCGCAAAGCGCCCCTCGGGTTGGAATGCGTTATTCCGGGAACGGTAGTGTCGTCTGCCCTTCGGCGCGCATGTCGAACGTGTTCAGGGTCATTGCGACCAACGCGTAGTAACCGAGCAATCCGACCAGATTGATGACGACCACATGCTCGAAGCGTGCTACGGCTGCGGCGAACGTCTTATCCGATACACGCCTGGTCTCGTATAGCTCCGTGGCGAATTCATAGATGAGCGCGTCGTCGGCATCATCGAATTCCGGCCGGTCGCCTCGATGAACGCCATCCGCAACCGCCTTCGGAACACCTGCATCCAACGCGATGGGATAGTGGATGAACCACTCTCCTTGCGACTGCCAACGCGCGGCGGTGACGAGAATTGCCAGCTCCGACAAGCGCAGGGACAAACCCGTCTTGTATCGACAAAACGCGCCAAGCTTTTGAGCGTGGTCAGCCAATTCCGGGCTGTGAATCCATCCCAGGAACGGACCGTTCAAATTGCCGCGCGGACCGCTCAGAATGTTTTGAAGAACGGACTTTTGTTCGTCCGTGGCGTTGCTGATATCGAAATTAGGAAGGCGATTGGTCATGGGTTGTCCAGAGTTTGATTGGTACTTAGCGAGTGCCCGGTGCACCGATAGCGATCAATGCCCCTTCTATGGCGTCGGTCAGACGTGCGCCGATTTCATCGATTTGTGAGGCCGTCGTGATGGACGGCGGCGCCAGAAGCACGTGGTCGCCTACCGCGTCGTCCACTGTACCGCCCATCGGATAGACCATCAGGCCGCGCTTCATCGCTTCGTTTTTTATCACTGAATGTAACTTCTTGCTTGCATCGAAAGGCTTCTTCTATTCACGGTCCTGCACCAGTTCGACACCGATAAACAAGCCCCGGCCACGGATATCGCCGATGAACGGATGCTCCGCATAGTGCGCGCGGAGCAAGCCACGGAGCTGCTCGCCTCTTGCGTGCACATTGTCCAGCAACTTCTCGTCCGCGATGACACGCTGGACTTCCAGTGCTGCCGCACAAGCGGTCGCGTGGCCGATGTACGTGTGCCCATGCTGGAAGAAACCGGAGCCGTTGACGATGGTGTTTCAGGCGCGGTTCGATTGCGAAGGCAGCGGGAGGAGGCTCGGTGACCAGCGTGATATTAATCTTTCGATTTGCCAGCGGCCGTGGCGGATATTTATGCGGCAAATTCAGACAACAAAAACTATTGCATACAAATAGATAGCCGATTCATGGCGAGTCGTATGGCGAATCCGGCGAGGCAAGGTCCATCCGCCTTCGCGCGGCGGGAATCGTGTCGGATATGACGTTAGAGAAATCCAGCGACGGGCAATTCTCAAGGCAGACCCGCGCATTTGCGAAACCTCTATGGCACTAGCTCTTTTTCGTTGGGTGTATTCCTTCGTGACCGGCTATGTCTTTTTGAATTCGCCCGACGCGTGGAGCTCCGCGGCAATTTTTGACAAAAATTCTCTGACTTGGCGGTTACTCTAGGGAGGTACTGAATCGAATGATAGTGTTCATCACATAGGAGACTTAAACATGTCAGAACGACAGAGCGATGAACAAACGTACCTTTTTGTAACCCTCAGTTCGCGCACTGGACATGCGGCCAATACGCCTCCCCAGAGCGCCGCACACGGCGGTAGTAACAATGCGTAAGGCGGCAGTACGGCACGGCGACCCTACGACAACCGGCGGCTTTGTCACTGCGTACTCGTCTTCGATTCACGATGGCGGGAAAAAATCGCACTCAGCGGCGATGAGGCAACTTGCGGCAATTGCAAGGGCCTATTCAAGATGTTCGGCACCGGCAAGGGAATTTCCCAGAAGTCGCGTTCCATAGTCGTTGACGGCGACTTGGTGCTGTGTCCGTGCGGAAAGAACAGGGTAATCGTGGGCAGTAACCCCCGGGTATTTGTCAATACACACGAGGGTTCGGTGATTACGAGCAGCGCGAGCACTGCAGTCACGGCGGGATCTTCTTCTCTTCCGACTGACATGTTTGACGAACAAGTCCGCGCGGCCGCAAGCATCGCGCTCGACGGCTATCCGTTCCTTATCGAAATGGTAGACGGGCGGACGTTCGCCGGGCGAGTCGATGCAAGCGGCAAGTTACCCCGCGTTACTGACGATGCCGACGAATACATCGTGTACTGGGGCGATCAAGCTCTCGCAAGACAGGACGAAGCCTGAACCATGCCAAACGGAAAAACAGTGGTCAGCACAAACTCGACGCCCAATTCTGTCAAGGACGTGCATCTGAACGTAATAACCTTCCGAGAACTCTGGGATAACTACGCGACAGGTAATCCGTACGATGATCCAAACGGGCAGTACGGAAATCAATGTGCGATTCGCATGAGTGTGACTTTTCATCGAGTCGCCATCGAGATGAAGTCGTTCTCGCAGAAGGTGATTAGGCCGGTTCCGGGCAAGGCGAGCATCGGCCGAATTTTGCTCGACGGCAAGCCCACTGCAACGCGAGCCGACGAGTTGGCAGAGTGGCTACAATTGCGGCCAATCGCAGGGGTCGCGTTAGCAGAAAACATCACGGGACCAGACTGGCAATCCAAGATCAAGGGCCGAACCGGCATCGTTGCTTTTTCGCGATACTGGACCCGCGATGGAGAAAAATCGGACGATGCGAGCGGGGGGCATATTGATCTCTGGAATGGAACACGCCTGACAATCAGCGGTCCGGTGGACTCGCTTGCAACGATCGGTCGAAGACTGGGAATGACTTCGTTTTTCGGTGGACGCCGATTTGGGTTCTCTGATTTGGGACAGTCCAAACAGATCTTATTTTGGGAAGTGAAGTGAAAAGGCTCCTAGCAATCCTGTCCTTTGCCTTCGCAGGGCTGGTGGCAGGTTGGCTCACTGCAAATTTGCTCCTCGCGTTTGTCCCGAAGTGCGGATACGACTGTGAAACCCGGGCGTTCGGAGTAATTTTTCTTTCCACGGCAGGCGGCCTCTTTGGATTTGTCTTGATTGGCCATCTTGCAACACGAAAGCGCCACCTTACGGTCTGGTTAGTGGCAGCGGTTAGCACTGCATTGAGCGCGCTTATGTTGCTTCCGGCAGGGGGTCTCTACGTTTGGAAACTGCATGGACGCTATGTGGAAGCGGAAGCAGCACGACCGGTTAAACCAAGTCTGGATTTCCTGCACATGACCATTACGACCCGTGCGGTACAAGCATATACCGGCAGTGACTTTGGTCCAGTGAAGCCGATGCGAACAATTCCCCAATGGCAGCGCTGCCTAGTTGGCACGGCACAATGTGAAAAGCGGCCAAGGCAGGCGCAGATGCTCTGCAAGGATGGAGTTGTGTACGTGGATGAAGCGGATTGGCGCGCATTCAGTCTCATTCCCAGCGAAAATCTGCCGGATGCTATAGCGCTTCATTCAATGGATCTCTGTGCTGGCCAGTAGTTGATTCAACCGACGTCAGTTGATTCAGCGTACCCAAGCTACCTTAAGGCATGCCTTTGTATAGAAGTCACGCGTCATCGTCGCGAGGGGCATAAATCATGGAGACGGTATCGATGGTTTCCTACATGCCAATGCAGACGAGTTCTTGAAGAACGCCAGTTTGTATTGGTCGAGCGGCGGAAGCCGATGCGAGAAGGAAGTACACGAACGCTTTCCGCCCCTTTTGTGTCTATTTCGGTAAGGCGTCGAAATGAATATCATCACCTTAATAATGCGCGCCATTGGTTTTTTAGCACTCGGTTACGCATGCGAGTCTATTGCTGGAGCAACGAATATGACCGAGCGTGTTCCAACTGGTGCTCAAGATCCGCAGCGGCCCCACCCCGGCACGATCACAGCCAAATACGATTGGGACGGTTCCACGGAATTTTGGAAAGCATCCGACCTACCCGATAGCTTCACTTTTCGTTGCTTCAACGAGAATGGGAAACGCACTTCTCGTGCGAACGCAGCATGGTGCATTCCGGTTGTGGAGGTCGAAACAGTTTCTTCTGATGAGCAGGGTAATCCGGTCGCACCAAACGAAGCTGATTCCGTCTCGAACTCGATATACGGTCCTGGCCACACGTTCCTTGAGCACACCTCTTCGCCGCCGCACCTGAAGCAGCAAAGAGAACTGGACACGCAACAACGAAGCGCCCCGTTGGAGGATGCGACGTCGAGCAACTGACATCCGAGCAATTGTCGATGACTCTTCCTCGGCCTAAGCGGCCGTTCGTCGCCTACTGGAATCGGAGGCGTATGGACGTCCGCTTTCATTTACCGAAACTGGCGGGAAGCGGCGCAGGAAGATCATCTGTCGGCTCCGGTTGGCCACGTTCCGCCGCTCGGTCGACGAAGGCGGTGGCACCGACACCGTTAGGCAGCGGACACAGAAGTTATTCTATGTCTGCTGCACGCGTACAAGAGAATGCTTGGCGGTCTACTTCCGCAATCCCACGCCCGCCTCGCTAGTGCAAGCTGTGGCGTGGTTTGGGAATCCGAACGTTATCAAAGTCTGATGGGATATGCGGTGCGCTATTGAAGCAGAGCCCTTCGGCGGAAAGCGGTAGAGCTCATACATTCGGAGTTACCTTCGCCCTCGTCATGCACTAGGGGAACTCTCCGTCTTTGAACTCAAAATGACTAGCGGCTTTGTTGGTGGGATGCCACATTTGGCTTTTGGGCCGACGGGCGCCCCTTGGGGGCGCCCCGTAAGCGGCCACGGGAGCAAGCGCTTACGACTTATCGAACTTCCGCAAAGGCCCAGTTCCGGCCACTCGGATTAGTTCATATCTAAACCGTCTCGTCCCTTTTTTGGCAGGAGCCAAAACCTGACTACGCTAACGTTCAAGAAATTGTGACTCTCGATGACTCTCAAAGAGCCGTGCCAACCAGTCTGCATGGATGTTTAAAACAAAAAATCGCTGCGCCATCAGCGCCTTAATGTCCGTAGCTCGTCAGTCACGCTAAAGCCGACGAAGCGACGCGCTTTAATCTCTCCAAGCAAAGCCCCTCACTCCACCGTCACGCTCTTCGCCAAATTCCTTGGCTTATCCACATCCGTCCCCCTCGCACAAGCCGTGTGATAAGCCAGCAACTGCAGCGGCACAACATGAAGAATGGGCGACAGCAGCCCATAATGCTCAGGCATCCTTATAACGTGAATCCCGTCCTCGCTAACAATCCGGGTATCGGAATCCGCGAAAACATACAACTCGCCCCCTCGCGCCCTGACCTCTTGCATATTCGACTTCAGCTTCTCCAGCAACGCATCATTAGGCGCCACCGTCACCACCGGCATAGCCTCAGTCACCAGCGCCAGCGGCCCGTGCTTCAACTCCCCGGCCGGATAAGCTTCCGCATGAATATAAGAAATCTCTTTAAGCTTCAAAGCGCCTTCAAGTGCGATCGGATAATGCAGTCCACGTCCGAGGAACAGCGCATTCTCCTTGCGTGAAAACTCTTCCGACCACGCGATAATCTGCGGCTCCAGCGCCAGCACGCTATTCAGCGCCGCCGGCAAATGCCGCAACTGCGTCAAATAATCCGTTTCCTGCTTCTCACTCACATGTCCGCGCAGCGCCCCGAGCGTCACGGCCAACACAAACATCCCAACCAACTGCGTCGTAAACGCCTTAGTCGAAGCCACGCCAATCTCAGTCCCCGCATGCGTCAGAAACGCGAGCTTCGTCAACCGGACCATCGCGCTAGAAGCGACATTGCAAACCGCCAGCGTGTGTTTATGCCCAAGCCCCTGCGCATGCTTCAACGCGGCCAGCGTATCGGCAGTCTCACCTGACTGCGAAATCACGACAACCAAAGCCCGTGGATTCGGCACCGATTCGCGATACCGGTACTCACTCGCAATCTCCACTTGCGTCGGAATCTTCGCGACCGATTCAAGCCAGTACTTCGCCGTCATCCCCGCATACGAACTCGTTCCGCACGCCAGAATAAGCACACTATCGATATCGGCGAAAACTTCAGCCGCATCCGCCCCGAACAACTCGGCTGCGAATCGATCGGTTTGAGGAATGGTGTCGGTGATCGCGCGCGGCTGCTCGAAGATTTCCTTCTGCATGAAATGCCGATACGGCCCAAGCTCAACCGCGCCGCCATACGCCGCGACCACGCGCACTTCGCGCTCAGCGGGCATTCCGTCGCGATCGACAATCTTCACGCCGTCCAGCGTGATCTCGACCACATCACCTTCATCGAGGAACGCGAAACGATCGGTGCTGCCGGCAAGCGCGAGCGCATCGGAGGCGAGGAAATTCTCGCCATCGCCCACTCCCACCACCAGCGGAGATCCCTGCCGCGCGCCCACAACCGTATGCGGCTGATTCTTGTGGATCACAGCAATGGCGTACGCGCCATGCAACTCCTTCACGGCGTCTCGCACGGTCTGGAACAGATCGCCGCGATACATGCTGTGGATCAAATGCGCGATGACTTCGGTATCGGTCTGCGAGACAAACTCGTAACCCTTCCCGCGCAGCATGGTCCGCAAGGTCTCATAGTTCTCGATGATCCCGTTATGCACAAGCGCCAGTTCGTTGCGCGAAAAGATGGGATGCGCGTTGTCGGTGACGGGCGCGCCGTGGGTCGCCCAGCGCGTATGCGCAATGCCCGTTGCGCCTTCCAGATGCGTATCGCGGACCTGATCGGCGAGATCGGCCACGCGCGCGACGCTGCGCGCGCGCTTCGGTTCGCCATCGGCAATCACGGCCACGCCGCAGGAATCGTAGCCGCGATATTCAAGCCGCCGAAGTCCTTCGACCAGCACCGATACGATGTTACGTTGCGCAACCGCGCCGACAATTCCGCACATGGCGTCGTCCTTTACAGATTGTTTTTTGAATCGCTTGAAAACGCCCGGCGCTCGCCACCAAGGCGCGCGCTCAAGCAAATTGCAGAGCCGTCTTTATTGTTCAAGCTTTCTTTTTTGTCGGCCGTACGTAACCGCTCTTACTGATCTGAGTTTTTTCGTTCAGCACGAGCTGGTCTTCCGCGACGTCCTTCCAAACGGTCGTCCCGGCCGCGATAGACGCACCGCGCCCCACGCGCACCGGCGCAACCAGTTGGGTATCGGAGCCGACGAACACGTCGTCCTCGATCACGGTGCGGAATTTGTTCGCGCCGTCGTAATTACACGTGATCGTGCCCGCGCCGATATTCACTCGCGCCCCAATATCCGCGTCGCCGATATAGCTCAAATGGTTCGCCTTCGACCCCCGCCCGAACACCGCGTTTTTCACTTCGACGAAGTTGCCCACGTGCGCTTCGTCGCCGAGCACCGCGCCCGGCCGCAAGCGCGCATACGGTCCGAGCACGACGTTCGCGCCGGTCGTACCGCCTTCAATGTGCGTGAACGCATCAATGCGCGTACCCGTGCCAATAGACGCATTGCGAATCACGCAATTCGGGCCGATCGTCACGTTATCCGCCAGCGTCACATCGCCTTCAAAGACGCAATTCACATCGATAGACACATCGCGTCCGCAGGTCAGCGTACCGCGCACATCAATGCGCGCGGGGTCCAGCAGCGTGACGCCCGCAGCCAGTAGCGCCTCGGCAACATTGCCTTGATGGATCCGTTCGAGTTCGGCGAGTTGCTGCTTGCTGTTCACGCCCAGTGTTTCCCACTCTTCGTCTGGTTGCGACGTGACCACTTCAATGCCGGCTTCGAGCGCACGCTCGACGACATCGGTGAGATAAAACTCGCCCTGCACGTTGTCGTTTTTAAGCGATGCCAGCCATTCTCCGAGCTGCGCTGTCGGTGTAATGACAATGCCGGTATTGATCTCGGCAATCGTCAACTGCCCGGCATTGGCGTCTTTCTGCTCGACAATGCACTGCACGGCACCCGTCGGATCGCGCACGATGCGGCCGTACCCGGTCGGATTGTCCAGCGTGACCGTGAGGACGCCGTAGCGGCCGCCGGAGGCTGCGTCGACCAGGCGTTGCAACGTGCTGACACGGGTGAGCGGCACATCGCCGTAAAGAATGAGCGTAGGCACGGAAAGGTCGAGCAGCGGCAGCGCTTGCTGAACCGCGTGGCCGGTGCCCAGTTGCTGATCCTGCACGGCGAACTGGACATCAGGTGCGCCGACTGCCTTCTGAACCTGTTGCGCCCCATGTCCGATCACGACAACAAGCCGTGTGGGCTTGAGCGCACGCGCAACGTCGAGCACATGGGAGAGGAGCGGCCGGCCAGCCAGGGGATGAAGGACTTTCGGCAAGGCGGAACGCATGCGCTTGCCCGTGCCTGCCGCCAAAATAACAATGTTCATGGCGTCAGCTTCGTTGAAGTGTTTGGAGCCGCCAATATAGCATGCGCGGGTGGACGGCAAAACGCGGCGCGGCCTTGCTGAGCAACGATTCTGCGGGCTTCTCGCCCGGCGTCAAATATCGTCGAACTGAACAATCGAGATGGTCTGCGACGGCGTTTCGGTCGAACACGGGTCTTCATCGAACGCGATATCCCCCGCCGGGTCCGCCACGCCCGTCGCTCGCAATCCGGAGAACGGAAACAGCCCGTGATCCATCAAATGCGACGGCACTACGTGCCCCAGCGCGTTGAACATGTTCTCCACGCGGCCCGGAAAGCGCTTTTCCCAATCGCGAATCAGCGCCTTCATTTCCGCGCGCTTCAGGTTCGGCTGGCTGCCGCACAGGTTGCACGGGATGATCGGGAACTCGCGCAACTCGGCGAATTTCTCCAGATCCTTTTCCTTCGCATAAGCCAACGGCCGGATCACGATGTTCTTGCCGTCGTCGGATTGAAGCTTGGGGGGCATGCCCTTCAGCTTGCCGCCGTAGAACATATTCAGCAGCAAGGTCTGCAGGATGTCGTCGCGATGATGGCCGAGCGCAATTTTTGTCGCCCCAAGCTCACCGGCCACGCGATACAAAATCCCGCGCCGCAATCTCGAACACAGCGAACACGTCGTCTTGCCTTCCGGCACCAGCCGCTTGACGATGCTGTACGTATCCTGATTCTCGATATGAAACGGGATATCCAGCTTGCTCAAATACTCAGGCAGCACATGGTCAGGAAACCCCGGCTGTTTCTGGTCGAGATTCACGGCCACGATGTCGAAGTTGATCGGCGCGCGCTCGCGCAACCGCATCAGGAGTTCGAGCATCGCGTACGAATCCTTGCCGCCGGACAAGCAGACCATGACCTTGTCGCCGTCTTCGATCATGTTGTAATCGGTGACGGCCTCGCCCACCTGGCGCGCCAGCCGCTTGAACAACTTGTTGTTCTCGTAGGCCTGCTTCTGCTCGCGGCGCGTCAGCGGCTCGCGCATTGTCGGGACGGATGCCGTCTCCTGAACCGCCGGCGCTTCCGTTTCCGTTAGCGAACTCATGCTGTCACCTCTTTGATGCGAAAGACTTCGACGCCCACGGCATCGCAGTCGGGATAAACGTCCGGCTTTTCCGTGGACACCACCACCGCCCGCACATTCGGATGTTCCAGCAGCGCGGCGGCGACGTCATCGCAGAGTGTTTCCTGCAAGTGGATATGCCCTTTGCCCACGCGCTCGGCAATGGTCGAGCGCATGAAATCGTAATCGACGACTTCGCGCAGCTTGTCTTCAGTCGGCGTCGATAACGCCAGCGGCACGAACAATTCCACGTTGATCACCACGCGCTGCTCGCCCTGCTTTTCGAAATCGTGCACGCCAATGTTGATGCGCACTTCGTAATTGCGCAGAAAAAGCCGCCGGCAATCGGCGAGCCGGGGATGCGAAAGTGCGGCAAGCATGGTCGTGTCCTGGTGATTCAGATTAACTTACTAAGATTGACAACTAAGCGCCCCCGCCCGGAGCGCGGCCCGCGGTCAAAAACATGATGTCGCGCGGCGACGGCACGAGATGCTGCCCGCCATCCACCACTAGCGTCGTGCCCGTCACGCCCGCCGCGTCGGCGAGATAACAAGCCGCCGCGACAACATCCTCCACCCGCGAAGCCCGGCCCAACGGCGTTACCTTGTGTGCAGCCTCGAACTCGGCCTGCGTCATGTCGGCGGAGGGTAGCGTGAGTCCCGGCGCAAGTCCGACCACGCGCAACTTCGGCGCAAGCGCCTGAGCGAGCGCGACGGTTGCGTTTTCCAGCGCAGCCTTGGTCAGCGTGTACGACAGATAATCGGGATTCATGTTGTACAACTTCTGATCGAGCACGTTGATGACGCAGCGGCGTTGAGTTTCATCGTCGGTGGCGGAATCGGGCGTGGCGTCGTACAGCGCACGCGCCAACGCCAACGGCGCACCAACGTTGATCGCCATCATCTCGAGCAGGCGCGGGTAGCTGAACTCGCGCGCCGTATCTTCGACAAAACTCGACGCGTTGTTCACGACGCAATGCAGACCACCCAACGCGTCGATACACGCGGGCACCAGCCGCGCCACGTCGCTTTCCACGCCGAGATCCGCGTGCAGTGCGACCGCGCGGCGGCCGAGGGCGCGTATCGATTGGACGACTTCCTGCGCCTGGCCCTCAGAACCGCCAAAATGTACGGCGACGTCCCATCCGCGGGAGGCGAAACCGAGCGCGAGCCCGCGGCCGATGCGCTTCGCCGCGCCGGTGATCAGCACCACGCGGGCTTTCGGCACGGAAGAATCTGGAGAAGTGGTCGAAGAAACGCTCATTTACAATGCCGGAATGAATCCAAAAGCTCTCGAATCCGACAGTTTACCTGTTCCCGGCCCTGACGCGCTCGCGCAGTCCGAGGCGCTGACGGCACGCATTCGCGCGGAAATCGCGTCGGCGGGCGGCTGGCTGCCCTTCAGCCGGTATATGGAACTGGCACTTTATGCGCCGGGCCTCGGCTATTACACCGGCGGCTCGATGAAATTCGGCAAACGCGGCGACGACGGCAGCGATTTTGTCACCGCGCCGGAAATGTCGCCGTTGTTCTCGGCCACGCTCGCGCGACCCGTCGCTCAAGCCTTACGCGACAGCGGTACGCGCAATCTGATGGAATTCGGCGCCGGCACGGGCAAGCTCGCCGCCGGTCTGCTGAACGCGTTGAAAGCGCTGGACGTTCCCTTCGATCACTACGCGATCGTGGATTTATCGGGGGAATTACAGGAACGCCAGCGGGCGACAATTGAAGCCGATGCCCCCGAACTGGCATCGAAGGTGCGATGGCTTAGTGCTTTGCCGGCGCATTTCGAAGGCGTGGTGATCGGCAACGAAGTGCTCGATGCCATGCCCGTGCGCCTCGTCGTGCGCAAACTGGATGTGTGGCATGAGCGCGGCGTGTCGTGGACGAACAACCGTTTCACGTTCGACGACAAACCCTTGCTAGCCGCGCTGGACGATCCGCTGCTGGCCGAAATCGACGCGACCATCGATGAAGTCAACGACGAGCCGTTCATCGAATACCTGAGCGAAACGCACGAAGCGGCGCTGGCTTTCACGCGCACCATTTGCACGATGCTCACGCGTGGCGCGGCGTTTTTCATCGATTACGGTTTCCCGCGGCGCGAGTTTTATCACGCCCAGCGCGCGCAAGGCACGCTCATGTGCCATTACCGGCACAGGTCGCACGGCGATCCATTTTTGTATCCCGGGCTGCAGGACATCACGGCGCACGTGGAGTTTTCGGGGATCGCGGAAGCCGGCACGGACGCGGGCGCAGACCTCCTCGGCTTTACGTCGCAGGCGCGTTTCCTGATGAACGCCGGCATCACCGATGCACTAGCCGATCTCGATCCCACCGACGTCCGCCGCTTTCTGCCCGCGGCGAATGCGGTTCAGAAGTTGTTATCGGAGGCGGAAATGGGCGAGTTATTCAAGGTGATCGCGTTCTCCCGCGGTATCGACGACACGCTGGCCGCGTTCTCGTCCGGCGACCGCTCACATACCTTATGAAATCATGATCCGCTGGGTACTCACCACGTTCATTGCGTTGTCGATTCTCTCGGCCTGTTTGCCGTGGATGAAAAAACTCGGCGTCGGCAAGTTACCCGGCGATTTCACGCTGCGCCTGTTCGGACGGGAATATCCGTTTCCGTTCATGTCGACCATTCTGCTGTCGCTCGTTCTGTCGTTGCTGGCGCGGGCGCTTTGATTCAAAGCTAAAGCACTGCGTCCACCGCCGCCACGCGCGCTGCGTGAACTGCGTCCTTGATCTTGCCCGGCTCGTTCGCGTACTGCTGCGCGACGGCGCCGGCATCGACCGAACGCGCCGCCACCAACGCGTTGCGCAGGCGCTCGGCCTGCGGATACGGTTGCTGGCTCAGACCGAGCCGGCCGCGGGCATCGGAGACACAGGCCTGAAGCGCTTCAGCAAACCGCGCGGGCTTGCGCAGCGCGTCGCAACGTTCAAACAAACGCACCAGCGCCGCCGCCCCAAACTCCATCACCCGATGAATATTGCCGTGCTCACGCGCCACCAGCAGCGCGAGATCGCGACATTCGTTCGGCACGCGCAAGCGCTCGCACAACGGCTTCAGCAGATCGACACTGCGCCCTTCATGACCCTTGTGGCGCGGCAGGATATCGTCGGGCGTGGTCGCCTTGCCGAGATCGTGAGTCAGCGCGGCGAAGCGCACCGGCAACGCGTAGGCGTGCGCCGCCGCATAATCCAGGACCATCATCACGTGCACGCCGGTATCGACTTCCGGATGATAGTCGGCGCGCTGCGGCACGCCCCATAACGAATCCACCTCTGGAAGAATCCGCACGAGCGCGCCGCATTCGCGCAGCACCTCGAACATCCTCGATGGCGTCTTCTCCATCAAGCCACGCGACACTTCCTGCCATACACGCTCGGGCACGAGCGCATCGACTTCGCCATCCGCGACCATGCGTTTCATCAGCGCGAGCGTTTCGTCAGCGATGGTGAAATCCGCGAAGCGCGCCGCAAACCGCGCGATGCGCAGAATCCGCACCGGATCTTCGATGAACGCATCACCTACATGCCGGAACACACGCGCTTGCAGATCAGCGCGGCCATTGAACGGATCGATGACCGGTCCTGTCAGTTCGCCGTCCGGGCGCACTTCGCGCGCCATTGCGTTCACGGTCAGATCGCGGCGCGCGAGATCTTCTTCCAGCGTGACGTCGGGCGCGTAGAAAAACTGAAAGCCGTGATATCCCGCCGATGTCTTGCGCTCGGTTCGCGCGAGCGCATATTCCTCGTGCGTTTGCGGATGCAAAAACACGGGGAAATCCTTGCCCACCGGTTTATAACCCTGCGCCGTCATCTGCTCGGGCGTAGCGCCAACCACGACGTAATCGCGGTCCTGAACCGGCAGGCCGAGCATGTCATCGCGGATCGCGCCGCCCACGGCGTAGATGTTCATCGCTCGTTCCGTGCGCCTTCAATCCACTCGGCGACGTCAGGCAGTGCCGTAATGCTGGCAGCGTAAGCGAGCGCCGTTTCGCTCAGCTTGGGCGCATAGGAATTGAAGCGCATGACGACCGGCGCGAACATCGCATCGGCAATACCAAACTGCTTGCCGAACAAGAACGGGCCACCGTGCGTGTCGAGGCAAGTGCGCCAGATCAGGTCGATCCGTTTCACGTTCGCCAACGTACCTGCCGTGAGTTCCTGGCCAAACGCCTGGCGCTGGATATTCATCGACATTTGCTCGCGCAGATCAGCAAAACCCGCGTGCATCTCCGCGCTGATGCTGCGGGCGTGCGCCCGCGCGGCGGCATCGCGCGGCCACATGGCGTGTTGCGGGAAGAGCTCAGCCAGCGTCTCCATGATCGCGACCGATTCCCATACGGCGTCGCCGGCATCGGTCACGAGGCAAGGCACTTTCCCCGACGGCGAATGCGCGAGGATATTCGCGGAGGAATCCGGCCGCCCAAGGCGGATCATGTCTTCCTCGAAAGGAATGCCGAAGTGCTTGAGCACGAGCCACGGCCGCATGGACCACGACGACACATTCTTGTCACCAATAACGAGTTTCATCGCAAATATCTAAGGTTAAGGCACGGCTTGAGGAACACACCATTCAACGCCCGGCAGACGCGCGAAACGTATTGAAGCGCGAACGCGACGACGATCCCGTGAGGTACATCGGCGCAATGGCTTCCATGCTGGCCGGTTCTTCAATACCGAGTTCTGGCGCCATCGGCCCGCTTGCCACCGCAGGCGTTTTCATCGAATCGAGATTATCGCGCGACATCATGGGTTCACCGGGCGCGAGTTCAAGCGACATTGCCTGGAGGCGGCCGAGCATGTCGGGCAAACGGATGATCCTCGCATGCTTGCCGATCGCCGCTCCGCTGAACCTGACCAGCTCTTCCAGCGTGTACACCGTCGGTCCGGCGAGCTCATAAACGCGGCCGCTAGCGGCATCGAGATCGAGCACGTTCGCGAATGCCTTCGCAACGTCACCGACAAAAATCGGCTGGATCCTGGCCTGCGAACAGGCCAGCGGAATCACCGGAAAGATCCGCTCGAGAAACGCAAACTGATTCAGGAAGTTGTCTTCGGGACCGAACACCACCGATGGACGAAAGATCGTGGTCGCCAGATTCGATTCGCGCACGGCCTTTTCGCCATCGCCTTTCGAGCGCAAATACATGCTCGGCCCCTTCGGATCCGCGCCCAGCGCGCTCATGTGGATCAAACGCCGCACGCCCTTCGCTTGACACGCGGCCACGATCTTGCTCGGCAACTCGACGTGCGCCTTCGCAAATTGCGGACCGTAGGGGTCACCGCGCTTGCCTTGCAGAATGCCGACCAGGTTGATCACTGCGTCGGCTTGGGAGACGAAGGCGGCTAGCTGGACGGGATCGTACACATTGGTTTCGATCACATCTACCGGCAGCAGCGTCAGATGCGCCGCATTCTCGCGACGCCGCGTGGCAATGCGCACGTTCTTGCCAAGCTCGACAAGCGCGTTCACCAGATGACTGCCGATAAACCCCGATCCGCCGATCAACGCAATGGTTTGATGTCGCATGTTCGCCTCTGTAAGTGGCGGTCCGCGAAAACGTCAGGGCGGCGGCGCCGCGCATGACTTTCGACTAACCGTATCGACCGGAAAAGCGAAACGCGCGGCGAGTCTTGTTGCAGGCCGCTTACGGCGCGATATATCCAAGCCGCGCTTTCAGCGATTGCGGACGGCCTTCGAACAGCGCCGCGTAGTACACGGTGTTCGAAAGCACGTTCTTGACGTAATCGCGGGTTTCGGTAAACGGAATGGTTTCAGCAAAAATCGCGCCCTCTACCGGCGCGCTCAGCGTGGAACGCCACTGCGTCGGGCGTCCCGGGCCCGCGTTGTAACCGGCGGTGGCGAGAACGGCGGAATCGTCGAACTGGTTGTAGACCATGGCCAGATAATTCGTGCCGAGCAGGATGTTGGTGTCGAGGTCATTCATCTGTTCACGCGATACGGGTCCCATGCCGATTTTCTTTGCCACGAGTTGCGCGGTGCCAGGCATCAACTGCATGAGGCCACCCGCGCCCACTTCCGACTTCGCGTTGATGATGAAACGGGATTCCTGGCGAATCAGGCCATATGCCCATTCGACATCAAGTCCGGTGTTCTTCGACTCACGCTCGACCACATCACGATACGGCGACAGATAGCGCAACGAGAAATCGTGTTCGGTCTTGGTTTTGTCCGCCGTGTTCACCGCGCGGTCGAACAACTCGATCCGCTTTGCGTACTGCGCGGCCGCGATCAATTGGCGATCCGTCATGGTACGCAGCGGCCAGTTCCATTCGCGGTTGCCTTCGAGCCGGAGGTTCATGGCGTAGAACTTCTGCGACAGCGCAAAACCCGGCACCGTCGCGGCCTGGGCGATTTCAGCGTCGCTAACTTCCGTGCGCGGGGGCACCGTGATCTTCTGGCCGAGTTCTTCCGACGCCAACTGGCCGTAGAAGTTGAACTGATCCGCGATGCCCGTGAATTCCTGGTTGGCCGTGGCGGTGTCACCCGCTTGCTTCAGTGCGCGCGCGTGCCAGTAGATCCACGCGGGCTGGTTGCGCAGCGTGGGCGGCATTTGTTCGATCGACCAGCGCACCATGGTCCAGTCGCTGGCGAGCAATGCGCTGCGCGTGCGCCATTCATAGGCGGGATTCGACAGCGGCGCATTCACCGAGAGCCGATACCAGTCGACTGCACTCGGCATGCGTTTCACTGCGGCCTGATACGCAATCGTGCCCCAGCCGACAGCGCGTTCCGACGGCGTCAGCGCCGGCGCGACCGAACTGAACGATGCTGCGGCCATGGCCGGATCGTTGCGCGCCATGCGCGTGATGGCCACGAGCGCCAGTTGATGCGACGACGTGTCGCGACCTACGCCGCGTGCGAGATACAGCGGCGGGGTGCTGGCGGCGGTGTCGAAGACGCTTTGATCCGGGCGTTGCTGGCCGAGCGCGTCAGCGATCTTGCTGCCGGTGTTCGTATAGTTTTGTTCGTAGGCGAGGCGGATTTGCTGCCAGACGTCGTCGGCGGTGAATTGCTGCGAGACGGCCAGTGCGTTGATCAGGTCGACGCACCCATCGCCATACCATTTGGGATCGACGAGCAGAGCGCGCGCGGCGTCCGACACATTTTCTCCGCGCGACGCCCGTGCTTCGAGCGCGTAGCATTTCACTTGCGTGTCGTCGTTCAGTACGAAGCGCGGGTATTGATCGAGGAAATTGCGCCAGTCGTGGCGAGCGCCGAGCACGGTCAGATAGTCGTTGCGCATGCGGTCGGCGATAGCCTGGCCGTCGTAGCGCTGCAGGAACGCGAGGACTGGCTCGTCCGGTGCGTCGACGCGCGCGTGGCCTTGCGAGTCGAAGAGTTGCGGCTTGATGGTGAAGTAATCGATATAACCCGGCGCCGGATAATTCGGAATTTGCGCGGCGAGTTGCATGGCACGGCCGGCGTCATTCGAGCGCGCGGCTTCGCGCAATTGAATGAAAATGCGGTCGTCGGGCGAGAGCGAATAGTCGGCTGTCGGGCGCACGGCGGAGGCGGTAGAGCATCCGATCAGCGTGATCGCAGCGAGCGCGGTTGCGACGGCGAGATATACTCGTTTGAGACGTTTTGACATCGTTATTTCTGGAGCGCGAAGTGATGCAAAGCATAGCACGCAACCCTCTGCTGGAAACCAAAAGCACGCTGCGTGCAAACCTGCTTGCAACCCGCGAGGCGCAAGGCGCTCGGGCCGATCAGGGCGCACGTGGCGAAGCGTTGGCGCGGCGTTTGATGGAAGCGGTCGCACGATATCCGGAGGCGTCGTGCATCGGTTTTTATTGGCCGGTGGCCGGAGAGTTCGATGCACGTGATGTGCTGACTGTCTGGCTGGCGCTGGATGCATCGCGCAGGGCGGCATTGCCGGTGGTGATTGCGCCGAGGGCGCCGCTGGTTTTTCATGCGTGGCAGCCGAGCGCAACGATGAAGAAGGGGCGGTATGGCATTCCTGTGCCGGCGCAGGAGCGCGTGGTTGTGCCGGACTTGCTCGTCATACCGTGTGTGGGTTTCGATGCCGATCGATATCGGCTGGGATATGGCGGCGGGTATTACGACCGGACGTTGGCTGATTGGCCGAGGGGCCGGGCGCCGGCGACCATTGGGGTAGCTTTTGAATCCGCGAAGTGCGATGCCTTGCCAAGGGGGGAATTTGATTTGCCCCTCGGGGCGATTGTGACCGAGTCAGCGGTTTATTGAGCGTTCGCACCGGTGGACGGTTTTGGGGTGGTCGGGGGGCAGGTTCTGGGGTTAGCGGTCGGAGTTAATGCCGGGTTGCTGCTTTCGGTGTTAGTGGTCTGCCTGAGTCGGATATTCTCTTTAGCACTAATAGTGCTTGCCCGAGAGCACTGGTGGCGAAGCGTGTCTATGTCAGGATTCGCGAGAAGGAGGGGTTCAAACATCCGTCGCTCTGGCGAGCACCGTGCTTTTGGGGCACCAATGAATGAAAACTGCACGCTGTGGACACTTAGGGTAGCGTGGTTTGAAAGCGTTTTCTTTGCTTCGTTTCTTTGTCGCTAAGGACCAAGAAATGACGCGCCGCCACGCGCAGTGGCTAATAGTGCTAAAGAGAATATCCGACTCAGGCAGAACGCTAACACCGAAAGCAGCAACCCGGCACTGACTCCGACCGCTAACGCAGGAACCTAGCA
>NZ_MTHB01000056.1 GCF_002220365.1 Caballeronia sordidicola
CGAGTTCCACGCCGGCCGAGAAGCCTTGCAGCAGACGCCCGAGCAACACAATGATCGGCGCTGCTATGCCGATGGTCGCGTACCCCGGAATCACCGCGACCAGCAAGGTGCCGACGGCCATCATGGCCAGCGTGAGGATCAGGCCCTTGCGTCGCCCGTGATGATCGATATACGCGCCGAGCACGATTGCACCGATCGGCCGCATCAGGAAGCCGGCGCCGAATACCGACAACGCAAGCATCAGCGACGCGAATTCGTTACCGCTCGGAAAGTACGTCTTGGCAATGGCCGAAGCGTAATAGCCGTAGACCATGAAGTCGTACATTTCGAGGAAATTGCCGCTGACAACCCGAAAAACCGATTTGAATTTCGACTCGTTTGCAGACATAGCGTGTGAGGACATGAACTTGACCTTCTCAAAGGATGCGGTGTGCCGGCGCACGAGGGCGACAACAATCACTGCATTCGACAGCAATTAACAACGACCGGCGCGACTGCGACGGACGCATTGATGGTACCTATCCAATCATCAATACCGACTTGCCCACCTGGCGCCGTGCCTCAAGCTCGGCATGCGCCTCTTCAACCTTATCGAACGTATAGCGGGCGCTGATGGCTATGCTGAGCGAGCCATCGGAGAGCGCGGCGAACACGTCGTCGGCGCGGCGCTGCACGGTGTCCGCGTCGGCGAGATGATCGGCCAGCCGCGGACGCGTCAGGAACAGCGAGCCGCTTTCGCCCAGTTCAATGGGATCGAGGTCGTTCAACGAACCCGACACCGATCCATAGTTGACAACCAGGCCACGCACGCGCGTGGCGCGGAAACTGTCTCGCAGCGTCGTGCGGCCGACCGCGTCATACACCACATCCACGCCCCGGCCTCCAGTCGCTTCCCGCACGCGGTCAGCAAAGCGGCCTTCGTCATACAGCATCACGTGATCCGCGCCGAGCTTGCGCGCGATGTACGCCTTCGGCTCGCTGCTGGTGGTGGCAAACACCGTCGCACCACGACGCTTGGCAAGCTGCACCAGCAACTGGCCGATACCGCCGGAAGCCGCATGGATCAGGCACGTGGTGCCGGCGCTCACATGGCCGACATCGTCGATCAGATAATGAGCCGTTGATCCCTGGAAGATCGCGGCAGCGCCAAGGTCATACGGAATCGAATCGGGAATTCGCGCCAGCCGGGCCGCCGGTACGACTGCGTATTCGGCGTAAGCGCCCCACGAAATACACCACGCGACCCGCTCGCCCAGTTCGAACGACGTGACACCCGCACCGGTTTTAACCACATCACCGGAGCCTTCCATGCCAAGCGTGCAGGGAATTCTCACGGGGTATGTACGAGACAGCTTGTATTTTCCCTGACGCGTGTGGATGTCCATGAAGTTGATACCGGCGCATCTGACCTTGACCAGCACTTCACCAGGCCCCGGCTTGGGAACTTCGATATCCTGACGAATCAGGACTTCGGGTCCGCCGTACTGTTCTATGCGTATCGCTTTCATTGCATCGCTTCGAATAGAGGGAAATAGGTCGCCGGTTCCACGTCATTGATTCGGCATTACTTCGCGCCGAGCTGTACACGATCCACGAACTCATTCGTGTAGGTCCGCGATAGATCGATATGGCGCGGATCGATCGACGAGTTCGCCAGTGTGAGCACCTTCAGTACCGCTGCGGGCGTACCGTCCGGCATCCGCCCGTCCTTTGTGAACATCGGCATGGAGGACTTCAGGGCGCTGATATAAAGCGCCTTACCCTGTCCCGGTCCATAAAAGTCGGCCGGCACCTTGGCCGCTATCTCTTCGGCGCTATGGCTCGCAATGAACGCCAGCGAACGCACCATTGCGCGCACGAGCTTCTGCGCTTCATCGTGGTGCGTGTTGACCCAGCTTCGCTGAGCGTAGAAACACGGGCCGGCATATGGGCCGCCCAGCGCAGCCGCAGTGCCCGCGGCGCTACGCATGTCCACCAGCACTTTTGCATCGCCGCTGGCTAGCAGCCGGCTGGCAACCGGCTCCTCGATCATGCCCGCGTCGATACCGCCCTGATTCAACGCCGAGATAAAACTGTCGTCGGAACCCACCGGCAACACGGAGTATTCCTTCGGTGACAACCCCGCACGCGCCGCAAGATAATGAGTCAGGAAGTTCGTCGACGAGCCCAGCCCCGTCACACCCAGCGTCTTGCCTTTCGCGTCCGCCATGGTGTTGAAACCCGCCGCGGATTTCCTCGATACCAGCTCGACCAACCCCGCACTCTTGCTGAATACCATGAGCGCTTCGACGTCCTTGCCGCGGCTCTGCAGGTCAATGGTGTGATCGTAAAAACCGACCGCGCCCTGGATCGCACCGGCGAGCAGTTCCGTGGCGGTATCGACGCCGGCCGGCTGCGACAGGATCTCGAATTCGAGTCCTTCGTCCTTGAAATAACCGAGTTGCGAGGCAAGGATCAAGGGCAGATAGACGATCTTGGAGGTGCCTCCCGCCATCAGCGTCAGCTTTTCCGCCTGGGCAGGCGTCGCGCCGCACAAAAGTGCGGCCAGCGTGCAAGCGAGCGTAAAAAAGCGGGGCGAAAACTGCATCGAGAAACGTCTCCTTCTATCCGTGGCAAACCGGCATCTTGTTCTAATGTGCGGCAAGTATAAGAAGACAAAGCCTTCTGCCTGCTTTCTGCCGGGGTGGAAAAATATCGGCGTTTACCCTCAGCGAGCCGAATTGGTCCTTTTTAAACGACTACGCGCTCAATCCCGTGAGGGAGAGAGCGCGTTTATATTCAGATTTTGTTACCGCGTCTTGCTTGAATCGAGAGTTACCAGGCGGCGATCACCGCACCGGCGTACTTTGCTTCAATGAACTGCTTCACTTCGGGCGAGTGATACGCGGCCACAAGTTTCGCCACCCACGGCTTGTCCTTGTCCACGGCACGAATCGCAATGACGTTCGAGTACGGGCCGTTCGGATCTTCAATCGCGATCGCGTCCTGCTTCGGCTTCAACCCGGCTTCCATCGCGAAGTTCGTGTTGATCGCGGCGGCGTCCACATCCGCGAGCGAGCGCGGGATTTGCGCAGCGTCGAGTTCGACGATCTTCAGCTTTCTCGGATTATCGATAATATCGAGCGGCGTGGCTTTCAAGCCTGCATCGGCGCGCAATTTCAGCAAGCCGTTCTTTTGCAGCAGCAACAGCGCCCGGCCACCGTTGGTCGGATCGTTCGGCACGGCAATGCGCGCGCCCGCCGGCAACTGCGCCAGCGACTTGAACTTCTTCGAATAGATGCCCATGGGGAACGTGACCGTATCGGCAACCTTGATCAGCTTGTAGCCACGGTCCTTCACCTGCGCGTCGAGATACGGCGCGTGCTGATAGCTGTTCGCGTCGAGATCGCCCGAGGCCAGAGCCGCATTCGGCTGGACGTAATCGGCAAACTCGACAATCTTGATGTTCAGGCCGTTCTTCGCGGCCACCTGCTTCACGACTTCCATGACCTGCGCATGCGGACCGCCGGTCACGCCTACCTTGATGGTTTCGTCGGCTTGCGCGACATTAGCGAGCACTGCCGTTGCGCTGAAGACAGCGGCCAGTTTGAGAATGAATCGACGTTGCATGGACTACCCTTTGAGCACTGTATGAAAAATTATTTATGGCTGGTCATTTGTGGCTGAGACGGCGCACGAGCCAGTCGCCGAACGACTGCACAAGCTGCACGAAGACGATCAGGATCACCACCACCGTCAGCATCACTTCCGGCAAAAACCGCTGATACCCGTAGCGAATGCCCAGGTCGCCCAGACCACCGCCGCCGATTGCGCCTGCCATTGCCGAATATCCCACCAGTGACACGAACGTAATTGTCAAACCGGCAACCACACCCGGCAAGGACTCCGGCAACAACACCTTGAACACGATCTGGCTCGTTGTTGCGCCCATTGCCTGCGCTGCCTCAATCAAGCCGCGATCGACCTCGCGCAGGGCAGTTTCGACCAGCCGCGCGATGAACGGCGCGGCCGCGATAGTCAGCGGCACGACCGCGGCCATCGTCCCGATCGACGAGCCGACCACCAGCCGCGTGAACGGGATCACCGCGACGAGCAGAATGATAAACGGTGTGGAGCGCACCGCATTCACGACCCCGCCCATGACCCGGTTCACCGCGAGATTGCGCAACACGCCGTCGCGGTCGGTGAGATACAGCAGCACGCCGAGCGGCAGCCCCAAAGCCGCGCCGACCAGCCCGGAAATGCCCACCATCACGAGCGTTTCCCAGAACGACTGGACGAACATATCAAACATTTCACTCAACATGGGACATCTCCTCCACCACCACACCTTGTTCACGCAGATAAGCAATGGCCTCGGCCACATTCGCCGGTTTTCCGGCCGCGAGCACCGCCAGCGAGCCGAACGCCTGGCCCTGGATCTCATCGATCTGGCCGTGCAGGATGTTGAAATCGAGTTCGAAGCGGCGGATGGTTTCAGAGAGGATCGGCTGGTCGACGCCGGAGCCGGTGAACGCGAGCCGCAGCAAATGACCGCTGCCGGTTTTCAAGCGCTCGGCCACGCGCAGCTTCAACGCGGGCGGCAGTTCGTGCGCGATCACGTCGCCAATCAACGCGCGCGTGACTTCGTGATGCGGTTGCATGAAGACATCGACCACATTGCCTTCCTCTACCACGCGGCCGGCATCGAGCACCGCGACGCGATCGCAGACCTGCTTGATCACGTCCATCTGGTGCGTGATCAGCACGACCGTCAGGCCGAGTTCCTTGTTGATCTTGCGTAGCAGATCAAGAATGGAGCGCGTGGTTTCAGGATCGAGCGCGGACGTGGCTTCGTCGGAGAGCAGCACTTTGGGCTTGCTGGCAAGCGCCCGGGCGATCCCCACGCGCTGCTTCTGGCCACCGCTGATCTGGGCGGGGTAACGATCCTTTTGCGTGGTGAGCCCGACAAGTTCCAGCAGCGGCAACACGGTCGCCTCGATCTCGCCGCGCTTCATGCCGGCGAGTTCGAGCGGCAGCGCCACATTGTCGAACACCGTGCGCGACGACAGCAAATTGAAGTGCTGGAAGATCATGCCGATGTCACGGCGCGCCGTACGCAATTGCGCGGCGGCCAACGTGGTGAGATCGCGGCCGTCCACGATCACGCTGCCTTCGCTCGGTCTCGTCAACAAGTTGATGGTGCGCACCAGCGTACTTTTACCGGCGCCGCTGCGTCCGATGATGCCGAACACTTCGCCTGGCGGAATCGTCAGATTGACGTTGTGCAACGCTTCGATCCAGCCTCGTGGGCCGGCGAAACGTTGCGAAAGATTGCGTATTTCGATCATGTAAACAAAAAAGCGGCGGACTTCCCATTGAGCAAGTTCGCTCGGGCAGCCGGCCGCCGTTCATCCCTGGTTCGTGAGAGGCGAAAGTTTAACGTAACCCGCGCCGCGGCTTTAATAATCTATTGCGCAAGGCTAATTACTTATGCGTATGTAGCTTGCGCGGCGTGGCCTTCAGGGGCGTTGACCGCCCGCGAAATACGCATTGCTCATATCGATTCAAGCAAAGCTCGGTTCCATCGCGCAAAATCGATAGCTAAGATGGCGGCATGATCCATGCGTGATCCTGCTTCGACAGGCTGCGGCGTTCTCGCGTACGAACCGGTGCGCCAAGCGCGGCTTCACTGCACTCTTGGGAGTATTTCGTTGAAAAGCCTTGAATTTCGCCAGCCGCTCGTGGTCGGCATTGGTGGCACGACCCGCGCGGCCTCATCGACTGAACGCGCACTTCGCCTCGCCCTGCGCGGCGCCGAAGCGGAAGGCGCGCGCACGCGACTGTTCGGCGGCACGTTCCTGCACTCGCTGCCTCACTACGCGCCCGAACACGGCGAACGCTCGGCAGAACAGCTCGAACTGATTGAGGCTGTGCGGGAAGCGGACGCGGTGATCATTGCGACGCCGGGCTATCACGGCGGGGTCTCGGGGCTGGTGAAGAACGCACTGGACACGCTGGAAGAACTCAGCGACGACAAGCGTCCGTACCTCGACGGTCGTGCGGTGGGCTGCGTGGTGACAGCGTATGGCTGGCAAGGAGGAGGTGCAGTGCTCACCTCCCTGCGCTCGATCGTGCATGCCTTGCGCGGCTGGCCGACGCCGTACGGCGCGGCGGTCAACTCGCTGGAAACACGCTTCGAGACGATTGATTCCTGCTCGGACCCGAAGGTCACTGAGCAGTTGGCGACAGTGGGGCGGCAGGCGGCTCAGTTCGCGCTGGCCTTCAACGCACGCGATGCGCTGGGTGATTTGGATCAGCCTAATGAAGGGTCAACCGCGATTGCGCTGACAATCTCCACAATCGCCACAATCGCCGATTGAAAAAACGCCGGCCTTGAACCGCACCCCAAAAGTCGGATACCGAATCAACTTTTGGGGTGTTTTTCGTGACGAAATACAGTGAGCAGTTAAAGCTTAAGGTAGTGAAGCGGTATTTGGGCAGCGTACACGCTGCCCTGAATGGTTGACGTCCTGACACGCCCCCCGCAGTTCGCCCGTGCGCAGTATCAGTTAGGCCGAGACATTACTCAGGAGTCCACGCCGGTTTTCGGCCGGCTCCTGCATCTAGTCCTTGAACGGCAATTCCGGGGTGAAAACAAACGGATCGAGCGCATAACCCGTGTGGAAATAACCGCTGCACGCACACGTCGCAATGCGCTCAAGATCGTACGGCTCCCGTGCCGCCCCACGCGATTGATCGGCGGCCAGCGTACGCCGCTCGCGCCAGTGCCGCAGCACCTCACTGCCCCAGTTTCTAAAAATGGCTCTCGGTTCAGACATCGCAGTTCTCCTTGAACGCGTTCCGGTACGGGCTACCGCTAAGTACAAGGTAGGTCAAACTTAAGCGTACGGGAACCATCTTTTATTCATTTGCATATCTGACGATGAATACGAAATCCATCAATCTCTATTAAGTCTCTATTAAGCCAGCGTTTCAAGGGGGTTCAGCAAGCGACCCTCATAAAGGCTCCACATCCTGTGTGTTAAGCAAAGTCCAATCGCTTCGTTGCCGCGCCCGCGCACGGATGCTTCAATTTATTGCCGCTACGTTTTCTGCCGGCACCCGCTTCTGCCTGCCCCAGGGCGCGAGCATCCCGATCCACGACGATCCACAACCACAACCGACGACATCCAACGATTCCCCAAGGAGCACCTGATGACCCTGATCGCCACGCCTGCCTCTGCCGCCGAAGCCTCAACCGCGCTGGACCTCGACGTCCATCCAGTGGGCGGCCGGATTGGCGCCGAAATCCGGGGCGTGCGCCTCGGGCCGGATCTGGACGACTCGACCATTGCGGCCATCAACGCCACGTTGCTGCGGCATAAGGTGATCTTCTTTCGCGGTCAGTCGCATCTGGACGACGCCGCGCAAGAGGCGTTCGCCAGCCGCTTCGGCGAAACCGTCGCGCATCCGACCGTGCCACCGGTTGCCGGCAGCAATCGTCTGCTCGAACTCGACTCGAAGAACGGCTCGCGGGCCAATTCCTGGCATACCGACGTGACCTTCGTCGAAGCGTATCCAAAGATCTCGATCCTGCGAGGCGTGGTGATTCCGCCCGCTGGCGGCGATACGGTCTGGGCCAACACTGCAGAGGCCTACCGGCGCCTGCCGGACCCGCTGCGCGCCCTGGCGGACTCCCTGTGGGCTATTCATACGAATACCTACGACTACGCGGCGAACAGCAGTGCGCCTGCCACCGACGCCGAGCGGGCGCATCGCGAGCAGTTCACGTCGACGGTCTATGAAACCGAACATCCGGTCGTGCACGTGCATCCGGAGACGGGCGAACGCAGCCTTGTGCTGGGGCATTTCGTGCAGCGCTTCGTCGGCTTGTCGCAGCGGGATTCCGATCGCCTGAAGGAGCTCTTCCACGACCACGTCACGCGCCTCGAAAACACAGTGCGCTGGCGCTGGACACAAGGCGACGTGGCGATCTGGGACAACCGGGCGACGCAGCACTACGCGGTAGCGGATTACGACGAGAGCTCACGCCGCGTGGTCCGGCGCGCGACGGTGCATGGTGACGTGCCCGTGGGTATCGACGGTCGCCGCAGCCGCGCGTTGCGCGGCACGCCTGCACTGATCTGATCCTGCACCCGGCAGCACGCCCAAGCTGCGCTGCCTTTCGCCTCCTCTTTCGCCTCCTCTTCTTTGTGTCTTCTTAGCGAATTCAATGACCTTACGATCCCTTCTGCATTCCCTGATTGCCACACTGGGCGTGCTTGCCGCCACGAGCGTCCTGGCCGCTGCGCCCGCTGTTGTCCGGATCGGCGTGGCGACGCAAGGTTATGGCGACCCGCCCGTGTTCGGCGGCTCGCCGGCCGCGACCGCCCAGTTGCAGCACCTCACGGAAGACGCTCTCAAACCCGACGGCGTCAAGGTCGAATGGATTTTCTTCAAAGGTGCCGGGCCCGCGGTCAACGAGGCGCTGGCGAATCGCCAGATCGACTTCGCCTATCAGGGCGACCTGCCCGCCGTGCTTGGCCGCGCGAATGGCCTCAAGACAAAATTGCTGCTCGAATCGGGCGTGCGCACCGGCGTTTATCTGGCGGTGCCGCCTGACTCGGACATCAAGAGCGTCAAGGATCTCAAGGGCAAGCGCGTCGCAATCTTTCGCGGCACCAACCTGCAGCTCGTAGTCGATAACGTGCTGAAAGCGAACGGTCTCTCCGAACGCGACCTGCGCGTGATCAATCTCGACGATGCCGCGTCGCAAGCCGCGCTTGCATCTAAGGGCGTGGATGCGGTGTTTCTCGACTTCAAGCTTTTCAAGCTTCAGCGGCAGGGCCTCGCGAAGATCATCTACGCGTCGCGTGACGGCGGCCTGCAGTACACGCGCCAGGCGCATCTGCTGGTTCTCGACGACTTCGAGCATGACCATCCCGACATCGTGCAAAAAGTCGTGACCTCAGTCGTGCAAGCGTCGCAATGGTCGTCGGACGAAGCCAATCGCGGCGCGCTCTTCACGCTGTGGGCAAAGAGCGGTGTGCCGGTGGAATCGTGGCAATCGGAGTACGCGAACCAGACGCTCAAGGACCGTACTTCGCCGTTGATCGATCCGTTTATCGTGGCCCGCTATCAGGCCGTTGCCGACGACGCGCTGCGTCTTAACCTGATCCGCCAGCCCGTGAGCGTGAACGGCTGGTTCGAACCAAAGTATCTCGATCAGGCATTGAAGACGCTGAAGCTCGAGAACTACTGGCCGCGTTTCGATCCGTCCGGCAAGCCGCTGGCATCGTGAACGTCTGAACTTTTCTGGAGAATCCGGTCATGGCGAACAGCATCGCTCGCACTTTGAATCCAGGCCAACGGACGTCGCTTGACGGCACCCACGGTCACGCCGCGAACGTGGCGCGATCGCTGGGCTGGATTGCGTTGCCCTGGCTCGTGCCCGTGGCCTGCGCCGTGTTATGGGTGCTCGGCTCGCACTACGGCTGGATCTCGCCGCAGATCCTGCCGTCGCCCACTCTCGTCTTCGATACCCTCGGCGGTCTCGCCAGCACCGGCGAACTGTGGATGCATATCGGTGCGAGCCTGTCGCGGATCGCGGTTGGCTTCACGGGTGGCGTCGTGCTCGGCTTGCTGCTTGGCGCATGGCTGGGACTGTCGCGCACAGCCGAGGCTTACATCCTGCCCAGCTTCAATGCCGTCGTGCAGGTGCCGGTACTGGGATGGTTGCCGTTTCTCATGATCGTAGTGGGTATTGGCGAGCCGTTGAAGTATTTGCTGATCGGGCATGCCGCGCTCGTTCCGGTCACCTTGAGCACGCTGCAGGGATTTCGCCGGACACCGCCCGCGTATCTCGATGTTGCGCGCGTCTTTCGCTATTCACGCCACCAGGCCATCTTCAACGTGATCCTGCCTTCGGCCGTGCCGGTAATCGGCACCGGTATCCGCCTTGCATTTACGAAGGCGTGGCTCACGCTGGTCGTGGTCGAACTGGTGGCATCGTCGGAAGGGCTCGGTTATCTGATCGTGTACGGGCGGCAGTTGTTCCAACTCGATCTGGTGCTTGCGTCGGTGCTCATCGTGGGTGCGATCGGGTATGCCGCGGATCGCCTGCTGAGCGTTCTGGAACACAAGTTGTCGCCCGCGCGGCCGGCCTGAAGGAGTATCGAAATGGCCACGTCGTCTCTTGAACTTGAAACCGGATCCGCGGCTGTCGCTCCTTCGGGCGAACCGGGCAAAGCCGGACGCTGGCGCGGCTGGGTCATCCCGGCTGTCGCCCTATTCTGCTGGTGGTTTGTCTCGCGCCATGTGGTCGCCGGACACGGCATGATGACCTCGCCTGCACAGGTGCTGCATACGGCTATCGATCAGGCGCGAAGCGGTGCGCTGTGGCGTGCGCTCTCGGCATCGCTTGCACGCGAACTGACAGGCTTCACGCTGGGCGCAAGCCTTGGGCTCGTGCTGGGTGCGTTGCTCGGTGTCTCGCCCTTCGCCAACCGGCTGATCGGACCCAGCTTCAATGCGTTCAAGCAGGTCTCCCTGTTTGCCTGGATACCGCTGATTTCCGTATGGTTCGGTCTCGGCGATGTCGCGAAAGTCGTATTCCTTTCGCTCGCCGCGCTGGTGCCCGTGGTCGCGCACACAAGCGACGGCATCCGCGCGGTTTCCCCTGCGCTGCTCGATGTCGCCCGCGTGTTCCGCTACAGCAAGTTGCAAACCGTCAGACACGTCGTTCTTCCCGCTGCATTGCCGTCCATCTTCACCGGCATCTATCTCGCGCTCATCTATTCGTGGCTTGCGACGCTCGGCGCAGAGTATCTATTGGTCGCTGGCAGCGGCATCGGCAACACGCTGGTCGACGGCAGCGAACAGTTCCGCATGGATCTCGTGGTGTTCGGCGTGATCGTGATCGGCATTACCGGATGGGCGTTGAATGCGTTAGCCCGCGCCATCCAGCAACGCTGGTTCCGCGATCCGGCCGTTTGATTGCGCATTTTCCATTTTTCATAAAGAGTCCATATCATCATGGCGACTGCCTCCCATACCCGAACAAGTGATCTCAACCTGCATCACGTCTCCAAGCGTTTTGCCGGCGACGACCACGCCGTGCCTGTGCTCGATCGCGTCGACCTGTCGGTGAAAAGCGGCGAGTTCGTGGCTATCGTGGGTGCGAGCGGTTGCGGCAAATCCACGCTGCTGCGCCTGATTGCAGGGCTCGACGACCAGTTCGACGGCGACATCGAATTCAGCGGCGAGCGCGTTCAAACCACTGATCTTGCGCGCGGGATCGTGTTTCAGGATCACAGGCTGTTTCCGTGGCTCAACGTCGAGCAGAACATTGCGGTCGCGCTGAAAAATTCGGGGCGTAGCAAGGTAGAGAAGCACCGTGCGGTCGCCGAGCATATCGCGCTGGTCGGCCTGAAGGGTTATGAAGGGCATCATTCGCATCAGCTTTCGGGCGGCATGGCGCAACGCGTGGCAATCGCGCGAGGGCTCGTCAACCGGCCGAAGCTCCTGCTGCTCGACGAGCCGTTCGGCGCGCTCGACGCGCTCACGCGCAGCCGTCTTCAGAACGAGTTGCGACGCATCTGGGAACACGAGCGGATCACCATGATCCTCGTGACCCACGACGTTGACGAAGCCGTGTTCCTCGCGGACCGCGTGGTGGTGATGCAGGCGCGGCCGGGGCGTATTGGCAAGGTGGTGAAAGTCGACCTGCCACGGCCGCGCAGCCGCAGCGACGTCGCATTCGTTCGCTTGCGCGATGAAATACTGGCTGACTTCAGCGTGCCGCAGGACGCAACTGCCGCCTGATCGGAACCCGTCCCTCGAGCAAATGCTTCGCAACGTTTTCTTCTTTCCAATCCCTGACGACAATAGGTTTGCTTCTGCCAAATGCTTGTTTCACTTGTTCTTCGAGGCTGGTTAATCTGGGACACATGCATTCCATTGCATTGTGTACCGGAGGTAAAACAAGCATGCATTACAAGGGTTATGACGTCGCTCCCGCGGCACAAGCGCTGCCCAGCGGATTGTTCGCCGCCAACCTCGTGATTCAGGACGAAGCGTCGCTGCAAAAGCGCGCTTATGTATTCGATGCGCTCGACTACTTCTTCGAATCCGATCTCGCCATTGCGTATGCCGCGCGCTGGGCTCGCATGTGGATCGACAATCGGCGGCTGCCGCGCGCCTGACGCTGTTTTCCGCCCCCGCATTCACGCAGGGCGGCATTCCGTAATCGATTTCAGTTCAATGCCACAGCCGCCGCGGCGTTGACCGGCGACCCTTCGAGCGCGATCGAAGCACGCCCGTCTGGTCCGACTGGCACGTCACCCACAAGCGTTGTCCGATAGAGTTGCCGGTCGAACTCCAGATCGAAGATATCCGATGGCGCGAGGTGCGCCGTCGAGCGGTTGTCCCAGAACGCTATGCTGCCCGGCTCCCATTTGAAACGTACCGTCAACTCCGGACGCGTCACGTGTTCCCATAGCAGTTCAGGATCGCCTGGCTCTCACGCGGCGACACGCCAACTATGTGCTTCAGGAAACTCGGGCTGACATATAGCGCACGCTCGCCGGTTTCGGGGTGCACGCGCACAAGCGGATGTTCAGTGACCAACGCGCGCTGCTGCACGGCTTGCTGAAACGCGCTGGTGCCGCTTGCCCCCGCGGGCGGTGTGAATCGATGTACACCGCGCAAGCCATCGACAAACTCGCGCAGTGGCGCCGAGAGCTTTTCATACGCCGCAACAAGGCTTGTCCATTGCGTGTCGCCACCATAAGGCGGGATGGTCACGCCACGCAGGATTGACGCAAACGGCGGGTTGACCGCAGCTGTTACATCGGTATGCCAGCCGGTCCACGGCCGTAACAACGCCTGACCTTCAAAGCGCGTCGCCTTGCGATACTTGGAAATGGAATAGATCTCGGGGTGCCCTTCAACGTGCCCGAACACGGGATGGCCCAGCGTGAGTTCACCGAACTGTGCGGAGAACGCCACGTGCTGTGCATGCGTGAGGAACTGCTCGCGAAAGAAGATCACGCGCCACTTCAACAACGCCGCCCGAATCTGCGCGACCTGATGAGCGTCGAGTGGCTGCGATAGATCGACGCCACTAATTTGCGCTCCTATAAACGCCGACAACGGCGTGACCTGGACTGACTCGGTAGTGCTTGCGACGGCTGCGTTCATTGCGTGTCTCCTGAAGGGGGATCGCCAGCTTGAGGTGGGGGCATTCGGGTCTTATACGAATGATTGAAGATCAGGCATGCGCGGCGGCATGAAAAAACGGACTTCGACGTTTCGATATGCACAGTACGACCACCCCGCAGCGGCCTCAACCAATCGATCCGCATATACAAACCACGCCGAACGCAAAAGATGGCTCGGGACTAGAATCAATCTCGCCGCTTCGAATAAGGTTATCGCATTTTCTTCCTTCCCAATTGTAAGGAGCCGGTCTAACTTCACCGCCATGAACTCAACCATCCAGTCACCTTCCAGTCTCCCGCATGAACAACCGCCGGTCGCGTGGATCGCCGGGGTCGGCGCCAGCGCCGGACTCGGCGCCGCAGTCGCCCGGCGCTTTTCGGAGGGCGGCTTCACTGTCGCCCTCACGGGACGCACGGCCGAACGTGTGGAAAGCATCGCTGCGGAAATTCGCGCCGCGGGCGGCGTCGCCCACGCATTGACCGGCGATATCTCGAACGAAGCAACCGTCGCCGAGCTTGCCGACCGCGTGCGTGAACTCGGTCCGCTAACGGCGGCCGTATTCAACGCGGGCGGTGCAAGCCGTGCGCCCACGCTTGAACTGAGTGCAGCGGACTTCGAGCAGGCATGGCGCACCGGCGTGCTCGGGGGTTTCCTGTTTGCTCAGGCGGCGTTGCGCCGGATCTTGAATAACGGGCTGAACACCGCCAGTTCAACGGGACGGGGCACACTGCTGTTCACAGGCGCTACGGCTGCGCTGCGCGGCAAACCACCCTTCGCCGCTTTCGCTGCATCAAAGGCAGCGCTGCGTTCGTTGAGCCAGACCCTGGCCCGTGAGTTCGGGTCCGAAGGCGTGCACGTGGCGCATATCGTGATTGATGGCGGCATCGACGGCGAGCGTTTGCGGCAATCCGCACCACAGCGTGTGCAGCAGGCCGGTGATGATGGCTTGCTGCAGGCAAGCGCCATCGCGCAAAGCTATTGGCAACTTCACCATCAGCATAGAAGTGCATGGACGCAGGAACTTGATCTGCGTCCATTCAAGGAAACGTTCTGAACAGCGAACCGCGCGCTGAAACCTTGCGCGCGGTTCGCCTTGCTTTCGCTGTCATGCGTTCCTGATTGGCGCGCCTGCAGTCATTTACTTCATCCATTTATCCCCTCATGTCGAAACGCCCCCTCCTCCTCGCGTTGGCGCTGTGCGCCGCGCTCGCTCCATTCAGCGCCCGCGCCGCCGGTGCAAACGAACTGCGCATCGGCTTCGTGCCGGGGCCTTACGCCGATGAATTCAAAGCCGGTGTCGAACCGCAATTGCGCCAGAAGGGTTACACGATCAAGTACGTGGATTTCAGCACGGGGCTCGAGGCAAATCAGGCTGTGTATCGTGGGGAAATTGAGGCAGACGTCATGCAGCACGAGGTCTATTTGAAATCATATAACGATCGCAATGGGACCGATCTTGTGCCGGTCGTACAAGTACCCACGCCGCCAATGGGTCTTTATTCGAAGAAGCATCATGCGTTGACGGACGTTCATGCCGGCGCGACGGTGGCCGTGCCCAACGATCCGGTCAACCTGGAGCGCGCACTCAAGATCCTGCAGCGGATCGGCTGGATCAAGCTTCGCCCGAACAGCAATCCGGTGGATGTGACCGAGCGTGACGTGATCGCGAATCCGGCCGGCATCAAGATCGTTCCGCTTGAAAATGCGCAGGCGCCGCGCGCACTCGATGACGTCGATTTCGCCGCCATCCAGGGCAACTTCGCCATTTTCAGTGGCTACAAACTGACCGATGCGCTCGCCCTCGAGCAGATGACACCGCCCTACATCAACCAGGTCGTGGTCAGAGCGGCGAACAAGACGTCGCGCGGTACGCTGGACATTGTCGAGGCCTATCAGTCGCCCGCTTTTCAGCAAGCCATCCGGAACAACCACTTCTACGATGGCTTTCGCCTTCCAGAATACTTCGCCACCAAGTAGGGTCATCGCGATGTTATCCGCATAACCTTATGGATTTTTATTCGTTCAGCTTCGGGTCATGCGGGTATAGCTTTGAAGTCTTGATCCCGAGGCCGAGGAACGACCATGAGCACCGTATTCGAAGAACGTCCGCGCGCAGAAGCGCTGCACGCGGTAGAAGCTGAACTCAATTATCTGCGAGCGGGCGAAGGCCGGCCGGTGAGCTACACGTTTGAGCCGCCGCCCGGCGTGCCCTGGACTTCCGGCGCACTCGAACCTCGGCGCGTGACCATCCGCGACGCGCGTCCACTCGCGGCAGCGGGAGAGTTATCGCTGGATAAAAGCGGCTTCGAACGCATCGCGCACACAAGCGCCTTGAGCGACTTCAGCGACGACACCGCCATCCCCTCGATCTACTACAACGAATCCGCACAGGTCCTCCTCAAGGCGACGGGGGCAGAGAAGGTCGTGGTATTCGATCACACCCTGCGCGACAGCTTGAGCGGTTCGCGCGCAACTTCGTCCTTGCGCGAACCGGTACGGCGCGTGCACAACGACCAGACGTTCGTCTCCGGGCCGCGTCGCGTGCGTGACCATCTGCCCGCCAATGAAGCCGCTCAACGCCTCAAGCAGCGCTTTGCGATCATTAACCTATGGCGGCCGCTCGACGTAGTGGAGCAGCTACCCCTTGCACTCTGCGACGCACGCTCGATCGCAGCAAGCGACCTGGTGCCAAGCGATCTCGTGTACAAGGACAAGGTTGGTGAGACTTTTTCGTTCACGCATAACCCGGCCCATCGCTGGTATTACTTCCCGAAACTACGGCCCGACGAAGCGCTGCTGCTCAAGATCTACGACTCTCGCGACGACGGTACCGCCCGTCTGACGGCACACACGGCGTTTGAAGATCCGACTACGCCGGAAGGCGCCGCACCGCGCAGAAGCATCGAATTGCGAGCGCTGGTTTTCTGGAAGGAATGACAAACGACGACTAGCCGGCGACCGGTGCATGCCAACCTTGTTGCGCGCATGCACCGGATCTTAGCTAAGCTTTCAAATTGGCATAAACACATGAAAACAGAATGGTTAGCCTGACGCGCAAGTCATGAGACGATGCGCGCCTGCCAACCAGAAAGAGTTTCAACATGCATCGTAGAACTGTTCTTGCAAGTCTCGCCTTCGCTGCACTCGGCGCTGTCTTCGGCGTCGCGCATGCAGAAGACGCACCGCTGAAAATCGGCACCATGAGCGGCCCCGACGCGCAGATCTGGACCGAAGTGTCCAAGGTTGCGGCGCGCGAAGGCCTCAAGATCAAGGTGATCGAATTCAACGATTACATCCAGCCCAACGCCGCCCTCGACGCCGGCGACCTCGATGCGAACGGCTTTCAGCATCAGCCGTTCCTCGACAGCCAAATCAAGCAGCGCGGCTACAAGATCGTCAACGTAGGCCTGACCTACGTTGCACCCATGGGCTTCTACTCGAAGAAGTTCAAGTCATTGAAAGACCTGCCGCAAGGGGCGAAAGTCGGTATCCAGAACGACCCGTCGAATGGCAATCGCGCGCTGCTGCTGTTGCAGAAAAACGGCATCATCAAGTTGAAGGCCGGCGTGGGTAAGGATGGTGTGAACGCAACGCCGCTCGACGTAGTCGAGAACCCGAAGGGCATCAAGCTGGTCGAACTCGACTCGGCGCAGTTGCCGCGTTCGCTGGACGACCTCGCCGCCGCGTCGATCAATACGGACTATGCCGTGAAAGCGGGCCTGTCGCCTACGAAAGACGCCATTGCCATTGAAGACCTGAAGGGTCCTTATGCCAACCTGATCGCGGTTCGCACTCAGGATCGCAACGCACCCTGGGTCAAGAAACTGGTCGCGGCGTATGAGTCGCCGGACGTGAAGAATTTCATCGATACCCAGTTCAAGGGCTCGATCATTCCTGCGTTCTAAGCGGGCGTTCTCGCCGCGGGGCGAACCCACCATAGCTTCCGACGTGCTTAGGTTGTGAGCTTTTATTGGTTCGCCCCAGCGGCGGCTTTCATTACATTGACCGGTCACTAAAAATTGTTCGAAAGACCAATAGGACCGATCGATGAAATTTGCCCGGGGCGCTCTACTTTCTCGTCTTATCACCTCGCTCGCCACGTTGGCGACAGCATGGGTGCCGGCCGTCACGCACGCCGCGCCACCCGCCGAAGTAAAGCTCGACTACGCGTACTACTCGCCCGAAAGCCTGGTCATCAAACGCCAGGGCTGGCTGGAAAAAGAGCTTGCGCCTGATCACACGCAGGTCAAGTGGGTGTTGAGCCTCGGCAGCAACCGCGCGCTCGAATACTTGAACAGCGGCGCGATCGACATTGGCTCGACCGCGGGCCTGGCCGCCCTGCTCGGGCGTGCCAACGGCAATCCCATCCGCGCAGTCTATATCTACTCGCGGGCCGAATGGACCGCGCTGGTCGTCGCCAAGGATTCGCCGCTCAAGACCTTGGCGGATCTGAAGGGCAAGAAAATTGCCGCGACCAAAGGCACGGATCCCTACCTCTTTACGTTGCGTGCGCTGCACACGGTCGGCCTGACCCGTGACGATGTGGAACTGGTCAACCTCCAACATCCCGATGGGCGCACCGCGCTCGCTAACGGTCAAGTCGATGCATGGGCCGGTCTCGATCCACACATGGCCGCTGCGCAAATTGATGACGGCGCACGGCTGCTTTATCGTAACGTTGCGTTCAATACCTACGGGTTTCTCAATGCGCGAGAGGACTTCATCAAGGAGCATCCTGAGACTCTCGCACACGTGCTAAAGGTGTACGAACAGGCACGCGTGTGGATCGCTGCGCATCCCGACGAAACCGCGAAGATTATCTCCGAGGAGTCGAAGTTATCGTTGCCGGTGGCAAAGCTGCAACTGAGCCGCAATGACTTCAGCCATCCGCAGCCGGGTGCCGAGCAGATCGACGCGTTGAAAGCAGCCGCACCTATTCTCACGCAGGAGCAGCTTGTCAAACCGGGCACTGATCTGAATCAGGTGATCGACGCGCTGATCGACGTCAAGTTCGCGCAGCCGGTCATAGCATCGGCTAACAGCAAATGAACCGGCCCGCGCTAAGGGCGAATGTGGTGGCCTCCGATGAATCGCTCGCGCTGTCTGGACAACTATCGTCCAAGGAAAAAACGGCGAGCTCACCTCTGCAACCATGGCGCATTGCCGGGCTCCTGCTGCCCTTCGCGTTTCTCGGCCTCATGGAAATGCTGGTCAGAACCCATGTCGTTCCGGAACATCTGGTTCCGGCGCCAAGCAGCATAGTCGAGACGCTCTGGCAACTCGGCGGCGAGCGCCTCGCGCGGCATATTGGTGCCAGTAGTTTGCGCGTGTTCGCGGGCTTTGCTATTGGCGCGTTCATCGCCATTCTTTTCGGCGCGGCGATGGGCCTGAGCCGAAGACTCGACGCGCTGCTCGATCCAAGTTTTCAGGCGCTAAGAGCCATTCCATCGCTGGCATGGGTTCCTGTTCTCCTGCTCTGGATGGGTATCGACGAGGCGCCCAAGATTACGCTGATTGCTATCGGCGCGTTCTTTCCAGTGCACTTGAGCGTGGTCGCCGGCATTCGTGGCGTGGACCGCAAGCTGATCGAACTGGGCGAGGTGAATCGCCTGGGGCAGCGGGCGCTCTTTACGCGCATTCTGCTTCCGGCATCGCTGCCGCACATCTTCACGGGGCTGCGGACCGGCCTGAGCCTTGCGTGGATGTTCATGGTCGCCGCCGAGCTGATCGCAGCCACGCGTGGTCTGGGTTATCTGCTGAGCGATGGCCGCGAAACAGGACGTCCTGACCTTGTCTTCGGGGCAATCCTGTTACTCGCGTTGCTAGGGAAACTAAGCGACAGCGTGCTCAAGGCGATCGAAACCCGCGTGCTTTCATGGCGTGACACCAATACCGGAGACCGCCGATGAGCGCCCCGCTTCTCGACTTGCGCGTCTCTGACAAACACCACGACTCGCGCACCATACTTGAACGCCTCACGCTCTCGATCCGGCGCGGGGAGATAGTAAGTCTCGTGGGTCCGAGCGGTTGCGGAAAGAGCACGCTATTGCGGATTCTTGCGGGCCTCGACCGTGAATTCAACGGCGAGATTCTGATCGATGGAAAGCGACAACAAGGGCCATCGAGCAGGATCGGGGTGATCTTTCAGGAGCCGCGTTTATTGCCCTGGCTGAGTGTGGCGGACAATGTCGCGTTTCCGGCAGGCCCGCGTCGTGGACGCGACCCTCGCGTGGGCAGTTTGCTGGCTGAAGTGGGTCTTGCCGGTGCGCGCGCTTATCTTCCCAAGCAATTGTCCGGCGGCATGGCGCAGCGGGTGGCAATCGCGAGGGGTCTGTTCTCCGAGCCCGATTTGCTGTTGCTTGACGAGCCCTTCAGTGCGGTCGACGCAATGACGCGGATGCGGTTGCAGGATCTGTTGTTATCGCTCGTGCGCTCGCATGGGACGGCAGCGCTCCTGGTCACGCACGATCTGGACGAAGCGCTTTACCTCTCGGACCGCGTGCTGCTGATGACACCGTCGGGTAAAAGCGGTGCTGGGCGGATTGTGCGTGAGATCGACGTAAGCGTCGAGCGGCCGCGCGATCGTCGCGATGTCTTGCTTGCGAGCCTGCGCGGCGAATTGCTGGAAGGTCTGGGGGCGGTCACGGTCTGAGCCGCCCTTCAGGACAGGGTCAAAGCCGTGCGATAGAGACTTCCGTCGACTTCACAAACGCAATGACTTCGCTCCCTACCTTGAGTTCCAGTTCGTCGATCGAGCGCGTGGTGATCACCGAAGTGACAATGCCATAAGGGGTCTCCACATCGACTTCCGAGACCACCGAACCACGAATGATCTCCTTGATATGGCCTTTGAACTGGTTGCGTACATTGATTGCCGTGATGCCCATGGTGATGCTCCGTATTGATTGAATAGTGCCGGGGCCGGTAGACAGCGGCAATGAGTGAATCGATAACCAAATCTAGCCTGGCTGCGCACCGTTCCTGAGAACTCGCGACAACACTTGTTCTTCCAGCTCGGCGAAACCTTCCGCCGTGCGTGAACGCGGGCGCTGCAGGGAGATGGCGGCATCGAAGGAAATCTTCCCCGCTTCGATCAACACGATCCGCTCGCCCAGCGCCACCGCTTCCTGCACATCGTGCGTGACAAGCAGTGCGGTGAAGCGATGCTCGCGCCACAGACGCTCAATCAGCGCGTGCATTTCGATGCGCGTCAACGCATCGAGCGCACCCAGCGGTTCGTCCAGCAACAGCAGGTCCGGCCGGTGCACCAACGCGCGCGCAAGCGCTACCCGTTGCCGCTGACCGCCTGACAATTGCGCGGGCCAATCGCCCTCCCGCGCGCTCAGGCCCACTTCAGCCAGCGTCGCCCGGGCATCTTCGCGCGACGAACGCGGCAAGCCGAGCATGACGTTTTGCAGCACGCTCTTCCACGGCAGCAAGCGAGCATCCTGGAACATGATGCGGGTCTCCAGAACACTGGTTCCCGCCGCCGCATTGCGCTGAACGACACCGCCGGTCGCTTTTTCAAGGCCCGCGATCAGGCGCAGCAACGTGGACTTGCCGCAGCCGCTGCGGCCGACTATCGATACAAAACTGCCGCGTTCAATGGCGAAATCGAAGTTCGACAATACCTTGCGCTCGCCAAAATGTTTGTCGACGCCTTGCAGCGCGACAGCCATGTCCGCGGGGAGCGTCCGGGGCGCAACCGCTGCCGGCGCACGTTCGCGCGCAGCAACTTCCGGTTCGTTGCCTTCCAGCACGGCATTACCCGATGCATACGATGCGTAGCTTGATGTCACGTTTTTGCTCCCTTCTGATACGCAGGATGCCAGCGCAGCGTTGCGCGCTCGATCGACTTCGCGAGCATGTCGGCAAGCTTGCCGAGCAGCGCGTAAAGCAGGATGCCGACGACCACCACATCGGTCTGCAGAAACTCGCGCGCGTTCATCGTCATATAGCCGATCCCCGATTGCGCCGAGATGGTCTCAGCCACAATCAGCATCACCCACATCAACCCGAATGCGAACCGCACGCCCACCAGAATGGAAGGCAATGCGCCCGGCAGGATCACGTCGCGATACAGCGCAAAGCCCGAGAGTCCGTAGCTGCGTGCCATCTCGATCAGGTCTGCATCGACGGACCGAATGCCGTGGTACGTATTCGTATAGATGGGGAAAAACACACCCAGCGCAACGAGGAACAACTTCGCTTCCTCTCCGATGCCGAACCACAAAATCACCAGCGGAATCATGGCGAGCGCGGGGATGTTGCGGATCATCTGCACGCTCGAGTCGAGCGCGATTTCAGCCGGCTTGAAAAGGCCCGTCCCCAACCCAAGCACAAAGCCGATGCTGCCGCCGATCGCAAAGCCGGTCAGCGCACGCCATGCGCTCACCTTCACGTTCGCCCACATATCGCCGGACTGGATCAGCTCCCACGCGGCCTTGACCACGGCCAAGGGTTCGGGCAATACCCGCGACGACAAACCGCCCGTGCGCGCGGCCAGTTCCCATGCAATCAGGATCAGGATAGGCACAAGCCAAGGCGCGGCTTGTACGCCGGCGCGACGAAAAAACGGGACCACGTTCATCGGACCTCCGGGTTCAACGTTGCCAATCAACTTTGCCAATTAACTTTGCGAAGCGCGAGGCAAATACGACGTGCCGACGATTTCACCGAACGGTCCCGACAAAGGACCCGACGAGCGCTCTTTCTGTTCACGCGGCAGCAGCGGGAAGACGAGCTCGGCAAACCGGTACGACTCTTCCAGATGCGGATAGCCCGACAGGATGAAGGTGTCGATACCGAGTGCCGCGTACTCTTTCATCAAACCCGCGACCTGCTCCGGGTTGCCCACCAGCGCCGTGCCTGCACCGCCGCGCACGAGGCCGACACCCGCCCACAAATGCGGATAGACCTCGAGCTTGTCACGCTGCCCGCCGTGCAATGCCGCCATGCGCCGCTGGCCTTCCGAATCCATCTTTGCAAACGATGCCTGGGCCCGCTGGATGGTTTCATCGTCGAGCTTGCTGATGAGCCTGTCCGCGTCGGCCCACGCTTCCTGTTCCGTTTCGCGCACGATCACATGCAGGCGAATGCCGAACTTGATCTTGCGGCCTTTATCCGCTGCGCGGCGACGGATGTCGGCGAGCTTCTTTTCGACTTCAGCGGGCGGTTCACCCCAGGTCAGATAGGTATCGATATGATCGGCCGCGATCTCGTGCGCAGCCGGCGACGAACCGCCGAACCACAGCGGCGGATGCGCCTTTTGCACGGGCGGATAAAGCACCTTGCCGCCCTTCGAGCTCAGGTGCTTGCCCTCGAAATCGATCGTGCCGCCTTCATGCGACGACTCGAGCAGACCGCGCCAGATCTGCAGGAATTCGTCCGTGACTTCGTAGCGGGTGTTGTGATCATTGAACACACCATCGCCGGCCAGTTCAATCGGGTCACCGCCCGTCACGACGTTGATCAACAGACGGCCGCCGGAGAGACGGTCGAAGGTCGATGCCATGCGTGCGGACAATGCCGGAGACGTCAGACCCGGGCGGATCGCAACGAGGAACTTGAGGCGTTTCGTTGCGGGAATCAGGCTGGATGCCACCACCCATGCGTCTTCGCAGGAACGACCCGTCGGCAGCAGCACGCCCTCGTAGCCGAGCGTGTCGGCCGCTACCGCGATCTGGCGGAAGTAGTCGTAGTCAGCGGCGCGCGCGCCTTGCGTCGTGCCGAGATAACGGCTGTCGCCGTGGGTCGGAATGAACCAGAAAACATTCATCGAGGGCTCCTGCCTTGCGGTGTAAGTTCGAGTGTCGAGTAGGGAACCGGCGAAGCGTGTACATACAAGGTACGGCCCATGTTCGTGCGAAACGAGTCGCCCATCCCCGTTCAGATGATTCATCTTAGCGATGCCCACTTTAGGCATGAACGATTTATTTAAGCTAAGGTTCTCGCCAATTCTGCTTATGCGTCTCTAGCGACGCAGGAGCGCAACGTCCGGCTTAAGCAACGCTCCAGCGCGCATCGGCCACCGCCAGTTTCTTCGGAATCAGCTTCAGGCCGGTGAAGGTATCGGCAATCTGCTGCTGGTATGCAAGGGTCTCCGGCGTGATGGACTGCACACCGTAACCGGTCCGTTTCAACGCGCGCTCGAGCGTCGTCTGATCCAGCCCGACCAGCGGTGACAGCAGCTTCGCGGCGTCCGGCACGTTGTCGCGTCCCCATTGGTCGACGTGGTCCAGTTCCTCCAGCAACGCATGCACAAGCTGCGGTTGAGCGGTCGCGAACTTACGTGTTGCAAGGTAGTACTGCGTGTTGCGCACCAGCCCGGTGCCGTCCGCAATCACGCGTGCATTCGCCTGACGTTCGACGGCTGCGAGATACGGGTCCCAGATGACCCATGCGTCGACGCTGCCCTGCACGAACGCCGCGCGCGCGTCGGCGGGAGCAAGATAGACCGGCTGGATATCCGCATATGAAAGCCCGGCCTTCTTCAGCGCTTCAACTAGCAAGTAGTGGACATTCGAGCCCTTGTTCAAAGCGACCTTCTTGCCGCGCAGATCTTCTACCTTACGGATTGCCGAATCGTGCGGTACGACAATCGCTTCGCCTTGCGGTGCAGGCGGTTCGTTGCCCACATACACAAAGTCCACGCCCGCGGCCTGAGCAAAGATCGGTGGCGTTTCACCTACCGTACCGGCATCGACTGCACCTGCGTTGAGCCCTTCCAGAAGTTGCGGTCCGGCTGGGAATTCGAGCCATTGCACGGTGACGCCCTGGGCCGCGAGTCGTTTGTCGAGCGTACCGCGCGCCTTCAGAACGACGAAGTTGCCGTACTTCTGATAACCAATGCGGAACGTTTTTCCCGGCTCCTCGGCGCGTGCTGTCTGGCTGGCTAATAGTGCTCCGGCGCCGGTCAGGATGCTGGTGGCTCCCGCGCTCAAAGCGGCTATCTTGAGCAATGTACGACGGCGTGACGGAACGGCCAGTTGCGATAACGTTTCGTCTTGTATCCGGTAATGCTCAGACATGTTTTGCTCCTTCATATTCACAGTCGGCCAGGACGCGGATCGGGTACGAAACCGTCACGATTCGGCATCCTTATCTTTTGTAGAGATTGCGCATCAAGCCGCGTATCGGGCGGTACGATGCCGTTCTGATTCAACAGGAAAGCGCTGAGCGCGTAAACCTCGTCAGCCGACAAGGACTGCGGTGCGTTGTAAGGCATCGCCCGGCGAATGTAATCAAACAACGTGGTGGCGTAGGGCCAGTAACTACCGACCGTGCGCTTGGGTTTTGCGCTTGCCAGCGTGCCCCGGCCGCTCACCAGCGCATCGCCGATCAAACCCTGACCCAGCGCACCGTGACAGGCAGCACATTTCGCTGCGAACACGTGCGCGCCCGTCGTCACGTCGCCGCTACCCGCAGGAAGACCGCGCCCATCGGGCGCAACATCGATATTCCACGCGGCGATCTCGTCCGCCGTGAGCGGCGTGCCAATGTCGTGCGCCGCGAAGCACCCCGGTGACACGGCAATCAGCGCGAACAATAGGGCTCTACGCATTGCGCACCTCGCCTGCCGCATCAATACGCCATTGCTGGATCGCGTTGTAGTGATACTGCGAGTTGAGACCGCGCGCGGCGACCAGCGCTTCACGCGTGGGTTGGACGTAGCCTGTTGAGTCGGTGGCGCGCGACAGGATGCTCGCCGGTTCGCCGGTCCAGTTCCAGTCGGCCTGAAAACGCGTGAGCGCGCGGTCACGTGCGGGCGTTTCCAGTCGCGCCGTTCGCCAGCTTGTGCCGCCGTCCGTCGAGACTTCCACCTGGCGGATCGTGCCGCGTCCCGACCAGGCCAGTCCGGAGATCGGATAGAACCCGTGCGTTGTCAGCCGATGCCCCGGCGACGGCCGCGTGATCACCGACTTCGCGTCCATCTCGAACACGAACTGGCGCGCGGTGCCATCGGCGAGAAGGTTCGTGTACTTCGACGTTTCCTCGCGCGTCTGCAAAGGAGCATCGACCACCTTCAGGCGACGCAGCCACTTTACGTGCGTATTGCCCTCGAAGCCGGGCACGATCAGCCGCAACGGATACCCGTTCTCGGGACGCAGGCGTTCACCGTTTTGCGCGTAGGCCACGAGCGCCCGATCCGCAATGCGCTGCAACGGCAGGCTGCGCGTCATCGCGGCCGCATCGGCGCCTTCGGCCAGCACCCAACCCGACGTGCCGGTAATACCGCCGACCTCCTCGAGCAGCGTGGACAAACGCACACCCGTCCATTCGCAGCACGACAACAGACCGTGCGTGAGCTGTACCGGCATGCCGCTCGGACCGTTCCATTCGTTCCCGGTATTCCCCGAACATTCGATGAAATGAATCCGCGACTCTGACGGCAAGCGCAGGATGTCGTCCATCGTGAAAAGCTTTGGATTCGGTACTAGTCCGTGAATAGCCAAACGATGCAACGATGGGTCTATATCCGGAACGCCCGCGTGATGACGCTCGTAGACGAGCCCGTTCGGTGTGATCGAACCGTGCAGATCGGCGAGCGGCGTCATGGAGGAAGCCGCCCCGGGCAAAGGCCACGCCTTGGCCGCACGGCGCACCACGTCTGCTTCATATCGTGACGGCAACCCGTAAGGATGCTCGAGGATCGGTGCGCCGGGTGTCTTCGACCAGGCTGCGATCTCAAGTGGTCTGAGCAACTCGGCCGCGCCGGCTTGCGATGCGGCAAAGCCGCCGGCAGCGAGACTGCCAAGCAGACGTCGGCGACCCGGTGAAGGTGAGGACTTACGGGAGGTCATGCTTAGCGACCGCTAAGGCTGCGTTGCGGTCAACGACGCCGTAGCCGCATTCGCGGCCACAGCCTTACGCCCGGCAAAGTCCCAGACCAGTGCGCTAGCGGTATCGACGGGCTTGGGCAGCAGCTTTGCCTGATAGAAGGTGTCGGCGATCGCTTGTTGCTCGCCGAAGTTCTTAGCTACAACCGCACGCACGGCATAGGTGCGCCGCGTATTCGCGCGCTCGACCGTTGCCTGATCGAGACCCCACACCGGCGCCAGAATCTTCGCCGCTTCCTGCGGATGCGCCTTGGTCCAGATGCCTGCTTCAACCAGCTGCTTGAACACGATATCGATGATCTTCGGATGCGCTTGCGCAAACGGCGCGGACGCGAGGTAATACCGTTGATACGACGCAAGCCCGTCACCACGGACCAGAATACGCGCGCCCGGATCTTGTTCGACGGAAGCCACATAGGGGTCCCACGCGAACCAAGCGTCCACGTCGTTGCGCTCGAATGCCGCGCGTGCGTCTGCGGGTGCGAGGTAGCTGATCTTGACATCAGCCGGCAAGAGTTTTGCGCTAGCCAGCGCGGCGAGCAGCAGGTAGTGACTGCCGGCTGCCTTCGTCACCGCGATGCGCTTGCCTTTAAGGTCGGCGAGTGTGTGGATGGGTGCGTCACGATGCACGATCACGGCTTGCGCCGAGGGCGACGGCGTTTCCTGCGCGACATAAACGAAGTTGGCGTTAGCCGCTTGCGCGAACACGGGGACGGTATCCGCCACGTCCGCGCTGAAGTCCACCGCGCCCGCATTCAGCGCTTCGGTAAGCGGGAGCCCGCTCGCGAACTCGCCCCATTCAATGCGCACATCAAGCGGCGCCACTGCACGTTCCAGCGTGCCGCGCGCCTTCAGGATCGCGATCAGCGTGGAGGATTTTTGAAAGCCGATTCGCAATTTGACGGGGTCGCCCGAAGGCGTTTGCGCGGTTGCACTACCCGCGCTCAGGGCAGTCAGGGCCAGCGCGAGGCACGCGGCCAGACGGGTGAAGAGTTTCATGGGAGCATCGCAGGCATATTAGGCAGCCGACCATGCTAACAAGGCGCGCGTCCAGCACTAAACGATCAATCGTGATATCGATTGCAGCGGAAATGCTGAGACGGCCGCGCTGCCGGGTCGGACACTCCGGGCGGCGCAGCCCGGGCTTGAAATACCCGCAAGAATCCCGCATCTCCTGATCCCTTCATCAGGAGCATGATCATGGGAAGCCGTCCCCAATTCATCGATGATCTCTCACGCGGCCCCGCCGGCGCTGCGCTCGCAAGCCCGCTCGGCGACGAGGCCCTGCTGGACGCTTACTCCCAGACCGTGATCGGCGCGCTCGAACGCGTGCAGCAAGCGGTCGCCTTTATTTCAGTCGAACGACGTTTGCCGGGCGACAAGAGCGGCCGCGGTGCACAGGGAGGCTCAGGCTCGGGGTTCATTTTCACGCCCGACGGTTATCTGCTGACGAATAGCCACGTCGTGCACGGCGCCACGCAGATCCGTGTGACGCTCGCGGACGGCGCACTATTTTTTGCCGATCTCGTCGGAGACGATCCCGACAGTGACCTCGCGGTGCTGCGGATTGGCTCAGCCGATGCGTTGCCGCACGTCGAGCTGGGAGAGTCCGGCAAGTTGCGAGTCGGGCAGATCGCGATCGCCGTGGGAAATCCCCTCGGCCTCGTGCAAACGGTCACGACCGGCGTGGTCTCGGCGCTTGGACGGTCCCTGCGATCGAACTCGGGACGCATGATCTACGACGTGATCCAGACCGACGCCGCGCTCAATCCCGGCAACTCGGGCGGCCCGTTGATCAACTCGGCGGGTCAGGTGATCGGTGTCAATACGGCGATCATTGCCGGTGCGCAGGCGATCTCGTTCGCGACAGCCATCGATACCGCCAAGTGGGTCATCATGCAGCTCTTCGCGCACGGGCGCGTGCGGCGAGCGTACATCGGCGTGGCCGGCACGACAACGCCCATCTCGCGTCGGGTACAGCGTTATTTCGAGTTGCCGTCGGCGAGTGGCGTACATGTGATGGAAGTGGTGAAAGCGAGTCCGGCCGCGCTCGGCGGATTGCGTACCGACGACCGGATCGTCGCCATCGACACGCTGGCGGTAGATAGCGTGGATAGCTTGCAGCGCTCGCTGGATGCATCGCGTATCGACCGAACGGTGAAAGTGACCGTGTTGCGCGGCACGCAAAAGCTGGAACTGGAAGTGACGCCGGTCGAACAGGCTGGATGAAACGACCGGCGTGTGGAGTGAAAGCTGGCCGCCTAGTCGCGGCCCTTTGCCATGCTCGAAAATACCCCGTCGCGGCGGATCAGGCCATGGAACAATGCCGCGCCGAGATGCGCGAGGAAGGTCGCGAACAGCAGCAAGGCGAGCACGGTATGCGCTGATCGGAGCACCGCATAAAGGCGCACGTCCTGCGGGACGATGGGCGGCAGGTTCACCGGTCCGAACAAGTGGATCGGAAAACCGCCGGCCGACAGCATCGACCAGCCGACTAGCGGCATGGCGAACAACAGCGCGTAGAAAACCCAGTGCGACAGATGCGCAATGTGCTGCTGCCAGTGCGGCATGTCATCGGGAAGCGGCGGTGCGCGATGTGTCAGCCGCACGATGAAACGCACGCTCACCAGCACAAGAATGGCGATCCCCAGCGGCTTGTGAATCGCGAGCAGCGTCTGATGCCATGACGATAAAGTGGCTACCATCCCCACGCCGATGAACAACATTGCTATGACGAGCGGCGCCATGAGCCAGTGCAAAAACCGTGCTGACGGACTGAAGTGCTTTCGATCGGCGCTCATTCGTGACTCCGTGTCGGTGATTGAGCGGAGGCCAGACCCTGCGCTACTTCATGCGTGCGGCGGTTGTATGAAACCGCATAGGCGGAAGAACGCGCTGCGAGCAGCGGATCAGCCGATGGCTTGAGGCCATCGGGAAGAATGGTGGGATCGTAGTTGATGTCCCGGCAATCGCCGTTGCTCTGCGCGCTCTCGTGCTCTAGCACCAGCGTTCCCGCGTCAATGTGCGGCCGGTCTTCGGGCCACGCCTGGGTTGCATCGGTGGTTGGATCGCCGGGCGTGGCCACCGTCAGGATCAAGTGCCAACGCAGCGGACCGCTTGCCAGCCTGCCGCGCAGTTCGGTATCGAGAAAGTCGTGCTGACTCTTCTGTTCCGCGGTGACGGGTGCATACGGCGCCTCAGGCACCATCGACCAGCGAACGAAGTGAGTCTTGCCGTTTGCATCGATTGCACGAAAGGCGTTGATGCCGTAGTAAGCCGCATTGCCGAAACTGGAGGACGGCGGGTGGTCTTTCACCCAACTCAGGAACGGCGCGGTCTCGGGGTGTGCTGCAAAGAACGCCTTGAGCTTGACTGGATCAGGCTTGCCCGTTACGGGATCGGGCTTCGATGCCACCAGTTGAGCGAAAAAGGCCTGCGGCGTATTGACGATAAACACCGGCGTATTGTTCATGCCGGTGCGCCATTGCTGCCCGTCGGGCAACTTGAAATCCAGCGCCATGCTGCGCACTGGCACGCTGGCATCCGGGGCTGAAGGATCACCGCCCGGGATGGCGAACCTGCCAATCACCGGCGTTCGCACGGTCTTGAACACGTCAGCGCGAGAGATATCCGACGCTTGGCCATTGCCTTCGAAATACCCTGACACGCACACGCCCTTCGCATGATTGCGGCGGAACCCCGGATGAACGCCCGCATTCGCTTCGAAGGTATTGACAATACGCTGTGGCGTCAGGCGATGCGGTGTCACAAACCCGCCAACATAGACAAAAGCGCCACCGATAGCCGCCACGACCGCGCCGATAGCCGCAAGCCTGAAAAGCGGAATAGTCTGACGCTCGGGAGGGCGAGGTGAGAATGGGTCAATCGTCATGTGGAGTGATCCGGTTTGCCGCGCTTGTCATTAATTCGATATCCTTATCAAACGAATTTTCTAGCGACGTGCGTAATTTGCTTCGGTGCATGGAGGCTACAACAGGGTGAACGACTTTGCGTGACCGCTTATTCCAGGGCCAGCGCAATCAATCACGCCAGCATTGCATTCCATAAGGAACAGCCGCGGTATTGTTGGACTCCGCGGCTGCCATCCCATCCGCTTATTGCGTAGACACGGAAGCGCCCGAGGGTGCCTTGGCGCCGCCCATTGCGGTCAGTTGCGAATAGACGTCGTGCGACAGGTCAAGCAGCACCTTCCGGTCGATCGCGCCCGACACGGCGTAACCAAAATCGCCGTCGATCCAATAAAACACGTTCACCGATCCATCTTGATACAGCTTGAACGCGGTCGTATCCGAGCTTATCTTGCGATGCGATATGCACAGCGTAATACGCTCGCCCTTCGCGTCGTGGTACATGAACTGCGCAACGGGGCCGTCGTCACCAGGGAGCAAGCGGCCACCCATCAACTCGAAGCCCGAGCGAGTCAGTACAGGCGGACGCACGTCCGTACCCAGCCGGTTCGAGATCCACTGCACCAATTCCTGCTCGCGATCCGCGCCCACTTCCACGGGCCGCATCACTTCCGGCGCGTACATCACATGGGCAATAGCCGACTGCCGTGCAAACGACTCGCCCACGTTGTAGCTTGCACGTTGCACCGCCCCACCACCGCTTCCCGGCATCAAGGTGTCGTGACCCATGGTCCCTGTCATGCCCGCCACGCCGATCCCGACGCCCAGCACCAGCGCCGCTGCCATGCCCGCGAACTGCGGCCAGTTGGCGGCAGCACGCCAGCGCTTGGGTTGCGGCGGTAGCAGACGCTGCGGCACGGGTTCGCTTAGCACGCGGTCATAGCGGTCATGGAACATGCTGTTCAGCGAAAAATAGTCGCTGATCTTCGTAGCCAGTGCCTCGTCGCGTTCCAGCAGGCGATCGATTTCCTCGCGGCGATGCTCAGCCAGCGATCCGTCGACATACGCGTGAATTTCGTCTTCACTGATAGGTGTTTGTTGGTCGCTCATCGCACCACCTGTAATTTAGCGCCCGGTTGCGCGCCGGCCATCAGCGCGCGCAGTCTTTCACGTCCGCGCGAGAGGCGCGACATGACGGTCCCGATCGGGATTTCCAGCGCCTGCGCCACATCCGCGTAACTCATTTCTTCCAGCCCTACCAGCAGCACGACCTGGCGCTGATCAAGCGGCAACCGCTGCAACGCGAAGTCCAGGTCGCGCATTTCGAGCGACTGCGTTTGCGTGCCCGGCACGGCGAATTCTCGCTCGGAAATGTTCTCGTCATCGACGCGAACATGCACTGCCTTCACGCCCGCCCGACGCGCCTGGTTCGCAAAGACGTTGTGCATGATCGTGAACAGCCACGCGCGCAGATCGGTGCCGGTCTGAAATTTCTCGGTGTGCCGGAGCGCACGCTCGAGCGTGTCCTGAACCAGATCGTCCGCGAGATCGCGATTATTGATCAGCGCTCGCGCGTAGCGGCGCAATCGCGGCACATGTTCCATTAACTCGTCACGGACGCCCATCGGCTTTCCTTCATTTTGTAAGCTTACGCAAACGTTCGATAAAACGCAGCTCTGATGATGGGCCAACACCGGGTCATGGCGGATATTCCCGCTGCCAGTGTGCTTTTTTGCCGAGTGCGTGATTATGCAATCGGCAGCTTACTCGCGTTTGCCTGGTGCCTAGCTGCGCGTCATCAAGTCGGCGGCCAGCATCAAGCCTCGGGTCTTCGCACGGCCCGCCAGCACATAACGATTGCCGCCCGCAGTCCACGCAAGCAAGCGGCTTGCACCCACGCGATGGGCCTTCCATTGCTGCTGCGGCTGAGCAAACAGTCCCGGCGCCACGAGCAGCACGGCGGCCTCGCCGCCTCGATTGCGGTAGACAAACTCGGTCGCCGAAGCGAATGGTCCTACGGACATTTCCCGGCGTGCAACGGGGTGGAAACCGACGCTGGACAGATCCGGGGCGCTTGCCAAAGCCTTCACCGAGCTTTCATAACCGATCGCACCTGATGCCATTTCCTGCGCGGCAACGGCTTGCTCAAGCGCCATCATCGAGGCATTGTCGAGCGCTGAATCAGAAATGTCGAACGCGAAGATCGCCGCGGCGGCAACGGCCAGCGTCACCACGGCTACGACCAGCATCGCACGCAGACTGCGCCTCGACAGGCGCCGCACCGGCACCGGTGCAGGCTGCGCTTCTTCGCTGCCCGCTTCGTGAAAGGTGTTTTGCATCTGCCAGTTCAGGCGGCCGTAGAACGCGACCCGATCCGCTTCGTCAGGGCGGCTCTTCAGATACGTCGCCACACTCGCGGCGCGCTTGGGATCCAGCATGCCGTCGGCGTATGCCTGGACGTCCGACTCAGAGAGCCGGGGTTCCGCTGGAGGTTTTGCTATGGGCATGATCTGGCAATGTTTGGCTGTTCGTACAGGGGCAAACACGACGCGCCGGGGTTTATTCCACACGGGGCATAGAAATCCCCTGCGCGCGTGAACACCTTCTCCAGCGGGTTATTCCGCTTCTTCACGAATAAATATCTATTCTTCCGACATAAAAATATCCAAATTAATCGGGAATATCTTGTGCCCTTTCCGGGTTCTCTCCAATGCAAGCTGCACACAATCAATTTCGCAGGAGCGAACCATGAAAACCCTCAGCGTCGCAGTACTGTTCCTCGCCACCATTGCCTCGGCACACGCATTCGCTCAAACCAAGACCCGCGCCCAGGTCTACCAGGAACTGATCGCGGCACAACAGGACGGCCGCGATTTTGTCACCGACACGTCCTACCCCGACGTCAACCCGATCTTCGCGCACCAACTCGAACAACAACAAGAAGCACGCCTGGCTCAACACCAGACGGCCAACGCCGGTAAAGTAGCCAGTTCAACGGCTGCCGACTCGCCCAGCGCAACGAACTGATCCAACGCGCTAACTCAATCTTCGCAAGCCGATTAAATAAATCGGCATCCTAACTTTACTCTTGAGATCATCATGAAAAAATTCCTTATTTCCGCCCTCGTTCTCTCGTCGGCATTGGCCGCCCCTGCCTTCGCTTTCGCACAAAGCAACGATCCCGTCACCCGCGCGCAAGTCAAAGCCGAACTCGTTCAACTGGAAAAAGCCGGCTACAACCCGGGTGGCGAAGACGTCAACTACCCGCAAGACATCCAGGCTGCCGAGCAACGCGTAGCTGAACAACAAGGCATCGCGTCTTCGTCCTATGGATCGTCGGCCAACGGCACGTCCGTATCGGGTACCCGCGTGCATGTTGCGCCGGATGACGCCACTCAATCGATCTATTTCGGCCATTGAGTCGCATGCATGGCGAGACGCCGGCGCGCGATGGCCACAGCCAGCACTACTCTGATCCGGTCCACGCGCTCGCCGTCTGCCGAAACCCGCTCCAGCCGATAAACTTCAGAGGCACGCGCGACCGCTTCCCCGTCGCGCATTCCCTCCCGGAGACATCGACATGAAGCAGGCGCTCCATCATCTGAGCGTGCCCACACGCACGCGCGGACTGCACGAAATCACCGCCGGCATCCATCGCTGGATCGATCTCCAGGACATTCGGACCGGTCTGCTGACCGTGTTCCTGCGGCACACCTCGGCTTCCTTATTGATCCAGGAAAACGCCGACCCCGACGTGCGCACCGACCTTGAACAGTTCTTCGAGACCATTGCACCGGAAGCGCCCGGGCGCTACGTCCACGACGCCGAAGGCCCAGACGACATGCCCGCGCATCTGCGAACTGCGCTGACGCAAGTCCAACTATCTATTCCCGTCGATGCCGGCCGGATGGTCCTCGGCACCTGGCAAGGCATTTATGTCTTCGAGCACCGACGCGCGCCGAGTAGACGTGAAGTCGTATTGCACCTTTTCGGAGAGTGATTTAATATACGCATCGCGTACATAACCACCTACGGAGCGCCCATCGTGCAAGCTCAACAGCAAACCCTCCTGCGCGATGCCATGCGCCGCCTGAACATGACCCGCGACGCCTTCGCGAACCGGATTGGTGTGTCGCGCCGGGCCTTGGATACCTGGCTGCTCCCCGACGAATCGGCGGAATCGCGGGCCATGCCCGAAATTGCGAGCCGCTACGTCATGGAACTGGTGGAAAGAATTCCGTCCGGCGACGAATATACACAACGCGTATATTCTCCGTCCATTCTTCACGAAGGCCGGCCACATCTGCTGTCCGTCGATCAGTTCTCCCGTGACTCCGTAGAGGCGTTGTTCCAGGTCGCCGACACGATGCAACCTATCGCACGCCGCCAGAAGATCACGCGCGTGCTCGAAGGCGCGGTGCTTGCCAATCTGTTTTTTGAAGCCAGCACGCGCACGCGTGTCAGCTTCGGCGCGGCGTTTTGCCGGTTGGGCGGCTCTGTGTGCGACACGACCGGCTTCACGTTTTCGTCGATGGCAAAAGGCGAGTCGATCTACGACACCAGCCGCGTGATCAGCGGTTACGCCGACGCACTCGTCGTGCGTCATCCGGAGAAAGGCTCGGTGGCGGAGTTCGTGCGCGCGACCAACGTGCCGGTGATTAACGCCGGCGACGGTCCCGGCGAACATCCCAGTCAGGCATTGCTCGACCTCTACACCATCCAGCGCGAATTCTCACGCGTGGGGAAGATTGTGGACGGTTCGCATATAGCCATGGTGGGCGACCTTAAATACGGCCGCACGGTCCATTCGCTCGCCAAGTTGCTGGCGTTGTATCGGGGACTGAAGTTCACGCTGATCTCGCCCACCTCGCTGGAGATGCCCGCCTCCATCCTCGATCAGATCACGCGCGGCGACCATGTCATCGAGCAGACCAACGACTTGCAGACGGGGTTGAAGGGTGCGGATGTTGTATACGCGACGCGGATTCAGAAAGAGCGTTTTGCCGATGAATCCATTGAAGGTTACACGCCGGATTTTCAGATTAACCAGGCTCTGGTGGACAGCGTCTGCGGACCCGACACGCTGATCATGCATCCGTTGCCGCGTGACGGACGGCCCGGCGCCAACGATCTGAGCACCGACCTCAATCACGATCCAAGACTCGCTATCTTCCGGCAAACCGACAACGGCATTCCGGTCCGCATGGCAATCTTCGCGGTGCTCTTGGGCGTAGAACGTCAGGTACAGCACTCAATGCGCGACGCCGCATGGAAGTCACCGGCCTATATCGGACCTGACGATGCGGTATTCCACGGCATCGATTAAGCGATCTATACAGCACCGTCAGAAATATTAACGCGGCGTTTACACACAAAAAGATACGCTGCAAGTGAATCCCGATTACAGGAGCTTGCAGCGTAATGAATCTCGTCCTTGAAAGAATTGCCGGCTCGGCTACATCGAAAAAATCTGCTGCGCAGGAAGCGCTCTCGGCGCCCTGCGTTTCCCGCGTCCATCTCTCCGCCGTCCTTCACAGCAGGCAGGATGAGGCGGCACGCGAGCGCATCAGGCGCCTGTTTCACTCGCCGCTGGGAATATATGTGAGCCAGGCATCGCGTGACCATGACGAGCTTCGGCTGGTCTTCGACGTGGCCATGGAAGACCTCGACTTCACGGTACGCACGCTGCGTCAAGTCCTGCCCGAAGCAGTGATTGAAGGCGTGCGTCCGCGTGTGTTTACGCACCGCCGCGAGCACTGAACTACAACTTCATCGCCCGATCGCTCACGCTTGCGCCAACGAGAAATCGACGGCGGCGCGGGCGTGAAGCGTGGTGGTATCGAGCAACGGTACAGGGCTGTCGGCCTCGTTCACGAGCAGCATGATCTCGGTGCATCCCAGCACGATTGCTTCTGCGCCACGCGCAGCAAGTCCGTGAAGGACGTCGCGATACCGCTTGCGTGAATTGTCGTTGACGATCCCAAGACACAACTCGCGATAGATGATGTCGTGAACGACCGCTTGCTCGGCAGGTTCCGGCAAGAGTGTCGAGATGCCATGCCGTTCTTGCAGGCGGTCGCGGAAAAAACCTTCGCGCATCGAAAACGCAGTGCCGATAAAACCGACCTTGCGTATGCCCATCCTGTTCGCCTCGATCCCCGTCGGATCGACGATATGAAGAAACGGCACCGACACCGCTGCGGCAATTTGCGGCGCAACGAGATGCATGGTGTTCGTGCAGAGCACGATGCAATGCGCGCCGCCCGCTTCAAGATGACGCGCGGCGTCGGCCAGCCGGATGCCCGCGATGTTCCACTGTCCGTCGCGTTGAAGCTGTTCGATCGGTGCGAAATTCACGCTGTGCAGCAGGACTTGCGCCGAGTTCAGGCCGCCAAGCCGCGCGCGCACATCCCGGTTGACCAACCGATAGTATTCAGTCGTCGATTCCCAACTCATCCCGCCGATCATGCCAATGGCTCGCATGTTGTTCATGGTGCCCGTCCTGCAAATCAGATTGGTCGAAGCGACATAGTGCAGCGAAGCGCGTTGGCCGGCTAGAGTAAAGTCTAGTTCTGTTGCGGTAACATTCTGTCGATCCACATAGACAGAATCGTCAAGGAGCCATTGCCCAAAACGACGTACCGGAGCCGCTCATCACCGTTATATTCATAGCGAAAGAAGCGCGTTATTATGGTACACAGTGCGTATTGACAAAAGCTAAACCGTAGAGTCAAAAAGGCAGAAAGGCGATCGACGATGAAAAATTATGGTGTAACGATTAAGGCCCGAACCTCACCTCAGCGGCCTGTCGAGATGCAGTTAAAGGGTAGCGAGGGATCGCGGGTGGTAATGAGCGCTGCAAAGCGAGTTATCGCGACGCACGAGAAGGTAATCAAGGCTCTCGCGAATCGATGATAGACGCCCAGCAAGTCGTTGAGATTCACGACTTGATCTTGCGACAAGAGCCAGGACTTGCGGTCACGGAGTCGGCCCGCTCGAGGGCGCACTGGCACGCGTAGCTAGCCGCATGCTCTACGGGCAACTCTCGGACGTTTTCGATATTGCGGCAATGTACGCAGTGGCGCTCGCCAGAGGACACGTCTTTAACGATGCAAACTAGAGAACAGCGCTGGTTACCGCATTGACCTATCTGGCTTTGCAGGGCTACGACGTACCAAGGTCCGACGTGCTCGAGGACATCATAGTGGACGTTGCGGAAGGTACGTTGGACGAGAGCGGCCTCGCGAGCCTATTGTTCTCACTCGCCATCGAATAGCACCGGAAAACCGCACAAGTTTAAGCCGACGATGTGTCGCTTCCCCCAGAAATTCTATTTGCTCGTTTCATCATCCGTCGCAGTTCACGCGCCGCGACCGTCTGATCTTTCCTTAGCGCGACGAAACCCAAAAATCCGGGATACGGAGCGCTGGAACTATTTCGACCGTGCAACGGCGCAGGTATGGTCCTGCAACTCCTCCGACGAAGCGAAGTCGCCCGTATCGCGTCGTACATGATCGTTGAGAAGAAAGAACGCCGGCTTGCCGTCGGGCGCCGTGGTACCCGCGAGCAGCAAGGTCTGGTCAGCCATGATCTGGCCTTCCCTCGCCACATCGGGGGCCAGGAGTTTAAAGGGATCGATGGAGGCAAGGTCGGGGTCATCAATACGGCGAATGCGGTATGCATGCCCGCGCAGCAGAGTGGGGAATGCAGTCCATTCGGTGCCGATCTTCGGGCCTTGCTCACGTAGTGCGCGAACGACATCCGGGGCAAGACAATCAATATGGATGTGCAACTGGTTTTGCGTGCGCCCGCTGGTCGAGTTGATGGCGAGCGAGAGTTCGTCGCGGGGAAGGTCTTGCCCTAGCTTCGCTTCAACAAACCGCCGTGCTTCCCACGCCGCGCGCCAATAATTCGGCGACCCCGGTATCAGAAGATCAGCGCTCTCAATGCCGCCGACGCGAACCGTCGGAATCAACAAATACTGGGCAACGCCGTTGATATCCTTGAGGACCGCGAAGCCGCCGGGCGAATCGACATCGACACATTTCTGCGGGACATCGGCGCCGCGCGCGGCGGGCTCACATGAGTTGTGAACGATCTGCCATAACGCGTCGGGGTTGCCCGCATACGCAATTGAGAAGAACAGCACAGCTACGGTGAGCGAGGCTAAGCGAACGAGGAGCCGGACATTGCGCATGGGATAAGCGGTCGACACGAAAGCCTGCATCCTAACAAGACTTCATGACGACCGCGCACAACTTGAACCCCTACATCACCGGCAAATGCAGATGATGCGGATGTTCGACGGTATCGGCAATCAGCCTGAGCGCATCTTCACACTCGTCGAGATTCTTCGGGCCGCCAAGGCATACGCGAATGGCTTCGGGCGGATTGCCATCGGTCGCGAAAGCCGCCGCTGACACCGCGCCAATCCCTTGCGAGCGCAACTGCAATGCGAGTTCGGACGCATTCCATCCACACTCCGCCGGAATGGGCATCCAGAGATGGAAACCCGCCGGATCGGCGTCGAACTTCCAGTCAGACAACACGCGTGCAGCAACCTCCTGACGCGCCGCGGACTCTGCGCGAATCGCATCGAGCATAAGGTCTGCTGTACCGTCGCTGACCCACTGCGTCGCCAGCAGCACGGTGAAGGGGCTCGCCATTACAGTCGTCGCACGCAACGCCCCGGCAAGATGCTGGGAGCGCCGTGCGGACGGTGCACGAATGTAAGCCACGCGCAGACCGGCGCCAAAACTCTTGGAGAACCCGGTGACGTAGTAAGTCAGATCGGGGGCCAACGTAGCCAGCGCATCGGGCGCCTGGACCGGCAACATGCCATAGGCATCGTCTTCGATAATCGGCACGCTGTACCTTAGCGCGACATCGGCAAGCGCCTCGCGCCGCTTCGACGACAGTGTCACCGTGCTCGGATTCTGGATCGTAGGATTGCAATAGAATGCGCTGGGCTTATCACTCTTGCATAGCGCCTCGAACGCATGGGCCAGCGGGCCGTCGTCATCGCGTGCCAGCGCCTGCAACCGCACACCCAGTTGCGCCGCAATCGCCTTGATGCCCGGGTAAGCCAGCGTATCGAGGCAAATGGTGCCGCCCGGCCGCGCAAGCTGCGAAACTAGCGCCACCAGCGCGCTATGAATGCCAGGACAGACCAGGACCTTGTCTTCATCGCAATCGTCGAAACGACGCTTCAGCCACTTCGTGCCGGCGGCACGATCGTCAGCAGTGCCACCGAAATCCTGATACCGCAGCAGCCGATACGGGTCCGTTGCCGAAAACAACCGCGCTGCTGATTCGCGCAAGCGCGCGGCGAGTTCCGCCGGCTCGGGCGGCATGTTCATGGTCATCTCGACACTGCTGCCGCCGGACAGCGGCAGCGTCGCAGTCCGGCCGCGTACGAACGTACCGCTGCCCGCACGCGAGTCGAGTAGCCCTCTTTTGCGCGCCTCAGCGTAGGCGCGCGCCACGGTCGTGTAGTTGAGTTGCAGTTCGTCGGCCAAGTCACGCAGGCCCGGCAGTCGATCGCGCGGCCGCAAACGCCCGCTCGCCAGATCTTCTTCAATTAACTCGGGAATCAGCAAATAAGCCGGCTTGCGGCTTTCTGTCAATTTTCTGATCCAGTGATGAGTAAGACTGGCCATGAAACGCTCTCGGATAAATACAGTTAAAAAAACGATAGCACGACGGCGATCGAAAAAAATAAATTGATCGCATTCAATGATCGTATGGAGAATCCAATGATTCAGGGGTCAATGCACATATCCGGTGTTTATTGCACCAGACCAGCGCGACCGCACCCCTGTAATCACGCCACACTGGTGCAGCCCCTTTGCCCCGTCAGCCAATAAACCAAGCCCTGAAAGGCTTTTCGGGATCGGCACTAAAAATATTTCACTGCTCCGCGCGCACTGATCGTTTGAATGATCGGCTATTGATCGCATTAACGCGCTCATTGAATGGCACGCCCGTTGCATTAACAGCTTCGTATTCCGCGGTTCGGCGCCGGGTTATAAACGCCAGCGCCGCTGATTGAATTGGTTATCTACTGGAGATTAGAATGCCTGCCGTCAATATTCCGATGCACAAGAAAGGCGATTACCTTGTCGATTATGAAGAGAAGGTATTTGAAGACGTCAAAGCCGCTCCTGGCGAGAAGGCGCTGGTGACATTCCACACGGTCGCATTCGAGGGTTCCATCGGCTTCGTCAACTTGCTGCAAGCCACCCGGTTGCTGCGCAAGGGCTTTGAAACCTCGGTGCTGCTGTATGGGCCGGGCGTGACGCTAGGACTTCAACGCGGCTTCCCGACGCTCGGCGACGAGGCGTTTCCCGGCCATCTGAACTTCAACAAGCAGATTCAGAAGTTCATGGAAGAAGGCGGCAAGGTCTACGCGTGCCGCTTTGCGCTGCAAGCGCTGTATGGGCAGGGAGAGGCGTCTCTGATCGAAGGCATCAAGCCAATCAGCCCGCTTGACGTGCTCGACATCCAGTTGCTGCATCGCAAGGACGGCGCCCTGATCATCAACACCTGGACTGTCTGACGCTGCGCCTGAAGCCTCTCATCAACACGGAACGACCATGCCTGACAAGAGAATCGTCCGCGCCGCCGCGGTCCAGATAGCACCGGACCTCGAACGGCCCGGTGGCACGCTCGAGAAGGTCCTCGAAACGATCGACGACGCCGCACGCCAGGGCGTGCAGCTCATCGTCTTCCCCGAGACCTTCCTGCCCTACTATCCGTACTTTTCGTTCGTGCGGGCGCCGGTGGCATCGGGTGCCGAACACATGCGGCTTTATGACGAAGCCGTGGTCGTGCCCGGGCCGGTGACGCACGCGGTAGCGCAGCGGGCGCGGCGGCATGGCATGGTCGTCGTGCTCGGTGTGAACGAGCGCGATCACGGCAGCTTATACAACGCACAACTGATCTTCGATACCGACGGCGAACTGCTGCTCAAGCGCCGCAAGATCACGCCGACGTTTCACGAACGGATGATCTGGGGCATGGGCGACGCGGCCGGCCTGAAGGTTGCGGAGACACGCATCGGCCGGGTGGGCGCGCTCGCGTGCTGGGAACACTACAACCCGCTCGCGCGTTACGCGCTGATGACCCAGCACGAAGAGATTCATTGCAGCCAGTTTCCCGGCTCGCTTGTCGGGCCCATTTTCGGCGAACAGATCGAAGTGACCATCCGGCATCACGCACTGGAGTCCGGCTGCTTCGTGATTAATTCCACGGGCTGGTTGACCGAGCCGCAGATCGAGTCGATCACAAAAGATCCCGGCCTGCAGAAGGCGCTTCGCGGTGGCTGCAACACGGCGATCATCTCGCCCGAAGGCCAGCATCTCGCCCCGCCGTTGCGCGAGGGCGAAGGGTTGGTGATCGCGGACCTGGACATGTCGCTGATCACCAAACGCAAACGCATGATGGATTCTGTCGGGCACTACGCGCGGCCCGAACTACTGAGCCTCGCCATCAACGACCGGCCGGCGCTCACGTCGGCACCCATGAACAGCTTCTCACCTTCAACCGGGGGATTGCACCTTGAACGCGAACGAGACCTTGTCGGCCGTGAGCCGGCAATTGATGACTGAACTGCAATCGGCGGGCTTGCGTCTCGCCGATCCGGGCGCGGGTCTCGGCGTGGCGAGCCGCCGAGGCGGTGCGGGTCCGTCCGACCACAAGGCGGTCACCATCGACGGCGTGACCATCATGGTGCCCGTGCATACGAACACCGCATGGCACTCGCCGTTCATGGCATCCGCACCCGACGCCCACGGCAGCAGTGCATTGCTCCGCGGTTCGATCCCGATCGCGAACATCAGCTTCCCGAAGTCGCCGCGTTTCTATGCCATGCAGACTTTCGATGGCGTGCCCTACTCGCACATCGCGACCCTGCATGGGTCGGACGTGCTTGCCACGACCGTGCTGCAAACCTGCATCCGGTATGAAAGCCGCAAGAAGACCTGCAAGTTCTGCGCAATCGGGCAATCGCTTGCGGCGGGCAGGACGATCGCCCGTAAGACACCCGAGCAATTGGCAGAGGTCGCCCGCGCAGCCGTTTTGCTCGATGGCGTCAAGCATATGGTCCTGACCACCGGCACCCCGCCGACCAAGGATCGCGGCGCCCAGATCCTGTGCGAAAGCGCGTTCGCGATCAAGGCCGCAGTCGACCTGCCGATCCAGGCGCAATGCGAACCGCCCGATGACGACAAATGGTTCGAGCGCATGCGCGCAAGCGGCATTGATACGCTCGGCATGCATCTTGAAGTGGTCACGCCTGCGCTGCGTGAACAGATCATGCCGGGCAAGGCGAGCGTGCCTATCTCGCGTTACATGGAAGCCTTCAGGGCGGCCGTGGCGGTGTTCGGCCGGGGTCAGGTGAGCACCTACATCCTCGCCGGTCTCGGTGACACGGCAGAAGCCATTCTCTCGATCTCGCGCGAGCTGGTGGATCTGGGTGTGTATCCGTTCGTGGTTCCATTCGTGCCGATCAGCGGCACGCCGCTCGAGGATCATCCGGCGCCCTCGCCCGAGTTCATGAAGTCGGTCTTGCAGCCGCTTGGCGCGATGGTGTCGGCAGGCGGCATGCGCTCCGCCGATATCAAGGCGGGCTGCGGCAAATGCGGCGCGTGTTCGTCGTTGTCATCCTACGAGGTCTGATCATGCTCGCCGATACCGAAGATCTCGCGCGGCTCTACACCCCCGCCAGCTACACGATCAAGTGGACCACGCTGCCCTGGGAAGCGAACGAAGCGTACAAGCTGCGGCGGGCGGTGTTCTGCATCGAGCAGGGGATTTTTATCGGCGATGACCGCGATGAAATCGACGAGCGCGCGCAACTGCTCGTGGCGGTAAGCTGTATTGGCGGGATGCCTGAACAGGTGGTCGGTACGGTGCGGATTCACGAGGACGAACCCGGTGTATGGACCGGCTCGCGGCTCGCAGTGCATGCCGCGTTCCGGCGGCACGGCAAGATTGGCGCAACACTGATCAAGCTGGCAGTGAGCAGTGCGCATGCGCTTGGCTGCACGACCTTCCTCGCGCACGTGCAAAGCCAAAACGCCGCGCTGTTTCATGCGCTGCACTGGACTACGCTTTCTGAAGAACTCATGCATGGCCGGCCGCATCATCTGATGCAGGCAGACCTCGCGTTCTATCCACCTTGTGTGACACCGCAGAGCGGTTTCATGACGCAGTATTCACCCGCGCGGAGCATGGCATGACGGTAGCGGACCTCGTCGCCGCGCTAAGGGAGACGCGCGGCTTTCGCCACAAGACCGATATTGCGGGCGTGATGTCGTCGCTAACCCGGTACACGCCGCGTGGCGCTTATGACGACTCGCAAGCGGTCGCCGTGGGCGACGACTGCGCAGCCATTGCCGACGGAGACTCTCACCTGCTGTTCGCTATCGAAGGTTTGGTCAGCGACTTCGTGCGTGACATGCCGTGGTTCGCTGGCTACAGCAGCGTGATGGTCAATGTAAGCGACATCTACGCGATGGGCGGCCGCCCGATCGCAGTCGTCGACGCACTCTGGAGCGACGGCTTGGGCGCGGCTGAAGACGTGCTCGCGGGCATGGCGGCGGCATCGTCCGTGTACGGCGTGCCGATCGTCGGCGGCCATAGCAATACGCGCAGCGATCAGGCCCAACTTGCAGTGGCAATTCTTGGGCGCGCGAACAAGCTGCTGTCCAGTTTCAACGCCCGTCCCGGTGACCGCCTGATGATGGCGGTCGATCTGCGCGGTATGTTCGAAGATCCATATCCGTTCTGGAACGCATCGGTTGGCGCACCCGCCGCACGCCTGCGAGCCGACCTTGAATTGCTGCCCATGCTGGCCGAAAGCGGTCTCTGCGACGCCGCCAAGGACATCAGCATGGCTGGCGCACTCGGCACTGCGCTGATGCTGCTTGAATGCTCAGGCGCAGGCGCCAGCATCGATCTCGCGCGCGTGCCGTCGCCGCCCGGACACGATCGCCTGCGTTGGTTAAGCGCGTTCCCCAGCTTTGGCTTCGTAATGTCCGTACGCGAAGAACATACAGATCAGATAGAGCAGTTGTTCATTGAACGCGAGCTGGCATGTGCGGTGATCGGTACGGTGGATGCCTCGCGCAAAGTGCTACTGCACGAAGGCGGCGAATCGGCCGAGCTTTGGAACTTCAACGATGACGCGTTCATCGTCGGAAGGTGAGGAGCCTGACATGACACACACTGTGATGCGGATTGCCCTCACCACGCACTCGGTCAATCCGCGCGGCGGTGTGGTGCATGCACTCGAACTCGCGAGCGCGCTCGTTGACGAAGGCCAGGACGTCACGCTCTTCGCGCCGGCCGTGGCTGGAGAAACACTCTTCCGGGAGCCGCCGTGCCGCGTGATTCTCGCCACCATTGAAGGGTCGCAACACAACACAGTCGCACTCGTCGATGCGCGGCTTCGCGCGCTCAAGACCAGCGTGAAAGCCTGCGATCCGCACAGCTTCGACGTGCTGCATGCGCAGGACAGCATCAGTGGGAACGCCCTTGCCGAGTTGACGGCGGAAGGTGAAATAGCGGGTTTTGTGCGAACCGTTCATCACCTGGATCACTTCGACAACCCGCGCCTCGCCGCCTGGCAAACGCGTGCGTGGCGCGACGCCGATCGCGTGCTGTGCGTGAGCGAAGTATGGACGCGCGAGATGCGCGACACGTACGGGATAGAAGCGGCGACGGTGCCGAACGGCGTCGATCTGAATCGCTACTCGACACAGCGCACGCCTCACGATGAAAGACTACGGCAACGTCATGGCATCGACGGCCGCGGCCCGGTCGTGCTTGCGGTCGGTGGTATTGAAGCGCGCAAGAACACGCTCGGCCTGCTCGACGCATTCGCGGAACTGGTCAAACATCATCCCCATGCGCGTCTGGTGATCGCGGGCGGTGCGAGTTTGCTCGACCACGACGCTTACGCGCGTGCCTTCATGGAGCGCGTGGCCAAGTACGGTCTGTCGCAAGCGGTGAGTGTTGCCGGCCCGCTCGATGACGCCGACATGCCAGCACTTTTTCGTTGCGTCGATGTCCTCGCCATGGTCTCGCTGCGGGAAGGTTTCGGCCTCGTCGTACTCGAAGCGCTTGCATGCGGCACGCCGGTCGTGGCCTCGAACATTGCGCCGTTCACAGAGTATCTCGACAACTCGCTGTGCTGCTGGGCCACACCCACCGAGCCCGCGTCAATAGCAGACGCGCTCGCACGTGTGATCGATGGCCGTCATCGAACCGACTTCAATCGCGCTGTGCCCGCGCTGCTGGATCGAATGAGCTGGCAGGCATCGGCGCGAAAACACCTCGACATTTATAGCGCCTTGCTTGCAAGCCGCTCTCTTCCAACACTTTAGGAACCCGCCATGCCGGTCATGCATTTTCGAATCCAGTGGCCCGATAACAGCGAAGCAAACTGTTATTCGCCCTCGCAAGTGGTCAGTGATTTCTTCACGGCGGGAGAGGATTATCCCGTTGATGACTTCGTCTCGCGCGCCCGTGAAGCACTCAACATTGCGTCCGAACGCGTGCGAGAAAAGTACGGCTTTGCATGCTCGGCGGCAATGGACCAGCTCGCGAAGATCGAAGTCGAGGCCGAACGTTTTCTTGGTGAGCCAAACGCGAAGGTCAAGGTCATCGCGCTCGTCTGAGCGTCACTTTTTTCGAAAGGACACATCATGTCGCAAACATCGTGCAACTCGACGCACACCAGCGTCATTGTGGTGGGTGGCGGTCAGGCAGGATTGTCGGTCAGCTATTACCTGAAGCAGGCGGGGATCGATCATCTCGTGCTGGAGAAAAACACCGTCACGCATACGTGGCGCACGCAACGCTGGGACGCGTTCTGCCTCGTCACACCGAACTGGCAGTGTGCGCTGCCGGGCTACCCCTACACCGGCGACGATCCGCATGGCTTCATGAAGAAGGACGAGATCATCGCGTATCTCGATGGCTTCATTAGCAGCGTCGATGCACCCGTGATTGAGCATATCGAAGTGCAGCGGGTCGCGCGTAACAGCGAAGGCGGCTTTAGCGTATCCACCAGCCAGGGAGAGTTCACGGCGGACCAGGTCGTGGTCGCATCAGGCGGTTATCACACGCCAATCGTGCCGCGCATGGCGGAACGCCTGCCGCGCTCCATCAAACAAATCCAGTCGTCGGAATATCGCAACCCGCAGGCTTTGCCGGCAGGCGCGGTGCTGGTGGTCGGATCAGGGCAATCCGGCGCCCAGATTGCGGAAGACCTGCATCTGGCGGGTCGCAAGGTGATCCTCGCCGTAGGTGAGGCGCCGCGTTGCGCGCGCTTCTATCGAGGACGCGACGTGGTCGACTGGCTCGCCGACATGAAGTATTACGACATGCCCGTCGATCAGCATCCGCTGCGTGAAGGTGTCCGCGACAATACCAATCACTACGTGACCGGCCGTGATGGCGGCCGTGATATTGATCTGCGCAAGTTCGCGGCCGAGGGCATGGAACTGTACGGCCGGCTTCAGGATCTGCAGGACGGCGTGCTTCATTTCGCGCCTAACCTGACCGAGAATCTCGACAGCGCGGACAAGACCTTTAACGGCATCAACGCGGGAATCGATGCGTACATTGAAAAGAATGGAATCGATGCACCACCGGGATCGCGCTATGAGCCTTTGTGGTCGCCGGCGGAAGAACGCGCTACGCTCGATCTGCGAGCAAGCGCAATAGGCTCGATCGTTTGGTGCATCGGCTTCACGCCGGACTTTAGTTGGCTCGATGCGCCTATCTTCAATGGCCGCGGTTATCCCGCGCATACGCGCGGACTGACGCCGCTCGACGGTCTTTACTTCGTCGGCTTGCCGTGGCTGCATACCTGGGGATCGGGCCGCTTTTCAGGCGTCGCGCGGGACGCTGCGTTTGTTGTCGAGAAGATCGGCGCTTGCCGGGAAGCGAAAATGCTAACGCGCGACGAAGCGACCGTATGAATAGACAGAGGCATTGCATTCGAGGCTAACATTTAAGAACGCTTCGTTACGTGAAAGCAAAAAAACCGGCGCATATAGCGCCGGTCCGTTGTTTCATTACCGTGAACCTCAAGCCGCCTTCACGACCTTGTCACCGGCACGATGGATCGGATGCGGTTCCTTCAACTGGTTAGCGATCCGGGTAGCATCGAAATAGGCGCCGTTCGGTGGACGCTTCAGATACTGTCCTGCCCCGCGGACGGCGCGCAGATCGCCATCCGTCCATGCGAGCGCGCCGCGGGTCAGCGTATGAGTCGCCACGCCTTGCACGGTCATACCTTCGAACACGTTGAAATCCACCTTCTGATGATGGGTCTTGACCGAGATCGTCCGGGTTGCAGCCGGGTCCCACACCACGAGGTCGGCATCCGCCCCCACCTGGACCGCACCCTTGCGCGGGAACAGATTAAAAATCTGGGCGGCGTTGGTCGAGGTCACGCGCACGAACTCGTTCGGGGTCAGTCGTCCTTTATTCACGCCGTGATGCCAGAGGATCGACATGCGGTCTTCCACCCCGCCGCAACCGTTGGGGATGCGCGTGAAGTCCTCGCGGCCCATCGCTTTCTGCGACGCACAAAATACGCAGTGGTCAGTCGCCGTGGTATGCAGTTGTCCCGATTGCAGACCACGCCACAACGCCTCGCGATGCTCGCTGGTACGAAACGGCGGGCTCATCACGTGCGCAGCCGCCCTCGTCCAGTCCGGGTCGCTATAGACCGACTCATCGATCACCAGATGCCCCGGCAGCACCTCAGCGAACACGCGTTGACCTTCACTGCGTGCACGCGTGATGACATCGACGGCATCTTTCGACGACACATGCACGATATAGATAGGCACGCCCAGCACCTGCGCAATCCTGATCGCCCGGTTCGCCGCCTCGCCCTCCACTTCAGGCGGCCGCGACAACGGATGCGCTTCCGGCCCCGTGAAGCCCTTCGCGAGCAATTGCTTTTGAAGCTGGAACACGAGCTCGCCATTCTCGGCATGCACGGTAGGCAGTGCGCCGAGTTCCAATGACCGCGCGAAGCTGTTCACGAGCACTTCATCGTCGGCCATGATGGCGTTTTTATACGCCATGAAGTGCTTGAAACTCGACACGCCATAATCATGCACCAGCGTGCCCATGTCTCGATGCACTGACTCATCCCACCACGTCACCGCCACGTGAAAGCCGTAGTCGGCCGACGCCTTCTCCGCCCAGCCGCGCCACTCGTGAAACGCTTCCATCAGCGGCTGCTTCGGACTGGGAATCACGAAGTCGATGATGCTCGTCGTGCCGCCCGACAGCCCTGCCGCCGTCCCCGTATAGAAGTCGTCACTCGCCGTGGTGCCCATGAACGGCAGCTCCATGTGCGTATGCGGATCGATACCGCCGGGCATTACATACTGGCCGGATGCATCGACCGTTTCGGTACCCGCCGGAACATCGAGATCGAGACCGATCTGCAGGATCGTGCCGCCGTCCTTCGGGTCTGCGCACAACACGTCCGCACGGTAGGTACGGTCGGCGTCGATCACCGTGCCGCCGCGAATCAGGATCGTCATCTTGCTGTCTCCCCAGAGAAATCACGCGAAATCAGGCGCTGGCAATCCGCGCCGTCGGGCGCTTGCCCATCTTCATCCATGCGCCGTAAACAATTGATGCAAGCGCGAGGCCCACGAACCATGCATAGGTGTAAAGCGTATTGAAGAATGCAGGTACGTTGGGGAACGACGCGGGAAAGGCCGTGTGCAGGAAGCCGGGCAAGTTGGGCAATACACCCACGAGCAACGCGACCACTGCGGCTATATTCCAGCCGCCCGTGTAGCTGTATTCACCGTTCTCGTTGAAGAGTTCGCGCGTGTTCAGGCGCGTGCCGCGGATCAGGAAGTAGTCGACCATGAGAATGCCCGCCACCGGTCCAAGCAGCGCCGAGTAACCCACGAGCCACGTAAAAATGTAGCCCTGGGTGGTCGCCAGGATCTTCCACGGCATCATCACAATAGCAATGAATGCCGTAATCATCCCGCCCACGCGATACGAAATGCCCTTCGGCCAAAGGCTCGAAAAGTCATAAGCCGGACCTACCAAATTAGCGGCAAGATTGCAGCTCATGGTGTCGAGCGTCAAGATGATCAGCGCCACGCCCACGCCAATGCCCGTCATGCGGCTGGTCAGGTCGATCGGGTCCCAGATCGCCTTGCCGTAGATCACCACGGTTGCCGACGTCACCACCACCGAGATTACCGAGAGTAACGCCATGGGGGCCGGCAGACCAATCGATTGCCCGATGATCTGATCCTTCTGCGAGCGGGCGAAACGCGTGAAGTCCGGAATGTTCAACGCGAGCGTGGCCCAGAACCCGACCATGGCCGTGAGGCCCGGCCAGAAGGTCGCCCAGAACAAACCTTCCTTCTTGCCGCCGGCCACGAACTGCGACGGCTGCGCGAGCATCGCACCCACCCCTCCCGCCTTCGAGGTCGCCCACCACACGAGCGCAAGGCACATGATGATCTTGATCGGCGCGGACCAGCTTTCAAGGAAACGGATGGAGTCCGTACCACGCAAGATGAAATAGACTTGAATCAACCAGAAAAACAGGAAACACGCGAGCTGCCCGAGCGAGATATCAAGGAAGGGCAACGGTGCACCGTGCGTAGTATTACCGGCGAGAATATTGATCAACGTATAGATCGCGCTGCCGCCGAGCCAGGTCTGAATGCCATACCATCCGCACGCCACCACCGCGCGCAACAATGCGGGCAGCCTCGCGCCCTTCGTACCAAACGACGAGCGCACCAGCACCGCATACGGGATGCCATGCTTCGCGCCTGCGTGACCGACGAGGAGCATAGGCACGAGCACGATCATGTTGCCGAGCAGCACGGTCAACACCGCCTGCCACGGCGACATGCCTTCCTCCGTGAGCCCGGCCGCGAGCATGTACGAGGCAATATTCATCACCATGCCGACCCAGAGCGCCGCAAAGTGATACCACTTCCACGTCCGTTGCGCGGACGTGGTTGGCGCCAGGTCGTCGTTATATAGACTGCTGCTGGCGTCGGCCGCGAACTGCGGGTCGACAGAATGCGCTGTCTGCTTCATCAGGTTGATCTCCTCAGGATCGTTGCGGTCCGCGCCCGCGGATCAGGCTGTGATTCCAGTCCGGGCGTCGGCCGTCGGGGCACGTCAGGGACGTTGGCGACAGGCGCTACTTTTTACACGGCTTCTAAACTCTATGCGGCCCTCACGCTTTCTTCAACGTCGGCGTTCACGCGTGCGGGATTGTTCGGATGGGTCGTCCAGTTCGCATATTCGCCGGCATCCACGCGTTCCATCGTGATGCATTGCTCGACCGGGCACACATGCATGCATAAATTGCACCCGACACATTCCGAATCGATGACTTCAAAATGCCGCTTACCATCCTTCTCGCGCATGATCGCCTGATGCGCCGTATCTTCGCAAGCGATGTGGCACAGGCCGCACTCGATGCACTTGTCCTGGTTGATGCGCGCCTTGATATCGTATTTCAGATTCAAATACTTCCAGTCAGTCACATTCTGCACCGCCCGTCCGCGGATATCGTCAAGCGTGGCGTAGCCTTTCTCGTCCATCCAGTTCGAAAGGCCGTCCGCGAGATCGGAGACAATGCGAAAGCCATAGTGCATGACCGCCGTGCAGACCTGCACATTGCCTGCGCCCAGCACCATGAACTCGGCCGCATCCCGCCATGACGAAATACCGCCAATGCCGGAGATCGGTAATCCGGGCGTTTCCACGTCCCGCGCAATTTCCGCGACCATGTTCAGTGCGATCGGTTTAACCGCCGGGCCGCAGTATCCCCCATGCGTACCCTTGCCGTCGACTGTCGGCATCGGCGCCATGAGATCCAGGTCCACCGCGACAATCGAATTGATGGTGTTGATCAGCGACACCGCGTCCGCGCCACCCTTGTAAGCCGCTCGCGAGCTGGTACGGATGTCGCTGATATTCGGCGTCAGCTTGACGATGCACGGCAGCTTCGTGCCCTCCTTCACCCAGCGCGTGACCATCTCCACATATTCGGGCACCTGCCCGACCGCCGCGCCCATACCGCGCTCGCTCATGCCGTGCGGGCAACCGAAATTCAGTTCGACGCCATCGCAACCGGTGTCTTCCACCAGCGGCAGGATCCATTTCCAGTCGCGTTCGTTGCACGGCACCATCAGCGAGACGATCAGCGCGCGATCCGGCCAGTCGCGCTTGACCTCCGCGATCTCCTTCAGGTTGATGTCGAGCGGCCGGTCAGTGATCAGTTCGATATTGTTCAGTCCTGCGATGCGCTGGCCATTCCATTGCACCGCGCCATACCGCGAACTCACGTTCACCACATGCGGGTCGAGCCCGAGCGTTTTCCATACGACGCCGCCCCAACCCGCTTCAAAGGCGCGATTGACGTTGTAGGCTTTATCGGTGGGCGGTGCGGATGCGAGCCAAAAAGGATTCGGCGACGTGATGCCGGCAAACGTATTGCGAAGATCGGCCATGAGCTGGCTCCCTTATTGTGGGATCGTGGGGGTGTTTTTTAAGCGGCCTTGATAGCCGTTGCCGCGAAGAACGCATGGATGGACTCGGCCGCAATCTTGCCGTCCTGCACTGCCTGTACGGTGAGATCGAGCCCACCCGTGGCCGCACAGTCGCCGCCGGCCCAGACGTTGTCGAGCGACGTACGCCCGTTCGAATCCACCGCGATACGGCTGCCGTCGAGCGTGAGCATGTCAGGTTCCAGAGCGTCGGGCACGAGCGTTTGACCGATCGCCTTCAGGACCATGTCGGCTTCAATGACGAAGCGCTCGCCCTGCGGGTTTTCGAATTCAACGCCCGTGACCTGACCGTCTGCATCGGTTAATCGCACGGGCTTCGCGTGCGTAACGATCGTCACGCCGTTCGTCTGCGCGAACTCCTGTTCGGCCCAGGTGGCGCCCATGGTCTCCACGCCGCGCCGGTACACCATGGTCACTGTTGCAGCACCCAGCTTGCGGCTTTGCACCGCTGCATCGATGGCAGTGTTACCGCCGCCGATCACCACCACGCGACGCCCCACCGGCACGCTCGCGAGCACATCCGCCTGCCGCACCTGCTCGATGAAATCGACCGCGTTGTACACCCCTCGCAACGTCTCGCCTTCGAGTTCGAGCGCGCGCACCCCGCCCAAGCCGATGGCAAGGAACACGGCGTCATGCTGCTTTCGCAAATCGCTCAGCTTCACATCGCGGCCGAGCATCACGTCGTTCTTTACTTCGATACCGCCCACCGAATACAACCACTCCACTTCGCGTTGAGCGAAATCCTCGACCACCTTGTACGCCGCGATGCCGTATTCGTTCAGGCCGCCGGGCTTGGGCCGGGCGTCGAAGAGCGTGACCCGGTGGCCATCGAGCGCAAGGCGATGCGCACATGCCAGTCCCGCCGGCCCCGCGCCGACCACGGCCACATGACGTCCCGTGTCCGTCGCGCGTTTGAAAAGCGGCTCGCTGCGCGCCATCGCCCAGTCGGTGGCCTGGCGCTGCAATGCACCGATCTGAACTGGTTTGTCATCCTGATGATTTCTGACGCACGCTCCTTCGCAGAGGATTTCAGTCGGACACACACGTGCGCATGCGCCGCCCAAGGGGTTGGCTGACAGGATGTCCATGGCCGCGCCCTTCATGTTGCCGTTACCAATCTTGCGAATGAAGCTGGGAATATCTATTTTTGTGGGGCATGCATTGATGCACGGTGCGTCATAGCAGTAGTGGCAACGGCTCGATGCCGCAGCCGCCGCAGTGGCATCGAGTAACGGCGCCACATCTGAAAACTGACACGACAGTTGCTCTTGCGACAGCCGGCTGGAGGCAATATCGCCAATGTGCTTCATGGTCATACACGTTCCTTCTTCAAGGTCAGGCAAGCAATGGTCTTTCGACTAAAACCAACCCAGGCTTAACGGCCTGCGCGTTCGAGCATGGCGTGAAGCAGCACGTTTGCGCCTGCCTCAATCCATTCCTGCGAGGCATCCTCGATCTCGTTATGACTGATCCCGTCGACGCAAGGCACGAAGACCATCGACGTAGGCGCGACCTTCGAGAGGTAACATGCGTCGTGTCCTGCGCCCGAGACCATGTCCCGATGCGCATAACCAAAGCGCTCGGCGGCCGCGCGCACGGACTTCACGCATGCGGCGTCGAAGGCGATAGGCGCGTAATAGAAGATCTGTTCAAGCTGCGTTTCGAGCCCCGCGGCGCTCGCGATCTTCTCCACGCCCGCACGCAATGCGGCGTCCATGTTTGCGAGCACGGCGTCGTCGGGGTGGCGGAAATCGACCGTGAAAAACACCCGGCCCGGGATCACGTTGCGCGAGTTCGGATGAACCTGCATCATGCCGACCGTCGCGCACGCCAGCGGCGCATTGTCGAGCCCAATGCGGTTCACCAGTTCGACCACCCGCGATGCCCCAACCAACGCATCGCGACGGCGTGGCATGGGTGTCGGCCCCGCATGCGCTTCCTGGCCGGTCAGCGTGATCTCGTACCAGCGCTGCCCTTGCGCGTCGGTGACCACGCCGATCGTCATGTTTTCCGCTTCGAGAATCGGCCCTTGTTCAATATGCAGTTCAAATGCTGCGTGCAGCTTGCGGCCGCCGCAACGCTCATCGCCTGCATAGCCAATACGCTTGAGTTCCTCGCCAATTGTCTTGCCATCCACATCCTTGCGCGACAACCCGTAGTCGAGCGTGAACTCGCCGGCGAACACGCCGGACGCGACCATGGCGGGCGCGAAACGCGAGCCTTCTTCATTGGTCCAGATCACGACTTCCACCGGATGTTCCGTCTCGATACCGCGATCATTGAGCGAGCGGATTACTTCGATGCCGCCCAGAATGCCGTAGATGCCGTCGAAGCGGCCGCCTGTCGGCTGCGAGTCCGCATGCGAACCCGTCATGACCGGCGCGGCATCGGCATTGCGCCCGGCACGGCGCATGAACACGTTGCCCATCTGGTCCACCTTGACCGTGCAACCCGCTTCCTTCGCCCAACTGACGATCAGGTCGCGCCCTTCGCGGTCGAGATCGGTGAGCGCAAGCCGGCACACGCCACCCTTTGGCGTCGCGCCAATTTTCGCCATCGTCATGAGGCTGTCCCAGAGACGTTTGCCATTGACTCTGATCGACGTATCCAGCGCTGAATCGGTTACCGCGTCCATTTCGCGTTCTCCTTGCGTATTGCTCGATTTAGGGTTTTGACTAATACGAATCTGGTGCATCGGCGTCGGCTTTTGGGGCGCTGGCGCACGGCGGCGGTGCAACATTTATCCGCTCACCTGGTCCGTTTCGTAGCGGTGAATCCATCGCAATCCGCCGCCGCTCAAATCCTGTCCAACTGGACAGGTTGTAGCCGATTAATATTTGCAAATCAACGTCTTTCGGGGTTTCCGATTAGAGTAAAGACATAGCGAGAAGCGTGCCATTGCAATGCAGCAGAGCGCGGAAAAAGCGAAATGACAGGCTATACAGCGGTGACGTCAAAGCGCATAGAATGAGGCGCGATCAAGATGGAGAAGGCGCACAGCGCCATGCAAGGAAAACAATGAGAGATGATGAAGCGACAGTAGAGGCGACGAAAAGCGATGTTGCGCCCGTTCCATTGCGGCGGCGCAAGGCACACATTCGCGAGACCAATGAAGCGCATCTTTTGGCGTGCGCCGAGGCCGTGTTCGCCGAGCGCGGACTCGAAGGCGCGAGCACGGCGATGATCGCGGAACGTGCAGGCTTGCCGAAAGCTAACCTGCATTATTACTTTCCGACCAAGCTGGCGCTGTATCGACGCGTGCTTGAGGATTTGTTCGAAGACTGGCACCGCGCCGCCGATACCTTCGAGTCAAGCGATGACCCGGTTGAAGCAATCGGGGGTTATGTACGCACGAAAATGGAATTGTCGCGGCGGCGTCCGCTCGGCTCGAAGGTGTGGGCGAGCGAGATCATTCACGGCGCGGTGCACATGCAGGACATCTTGAACGAGCGCGTGAAGCCGTGGCTTGAGACGCGAGTGATCGTGATCGACGGCTGGATTGCACGCGGCTTGCTCGCCCCCATCGACGCGCAGACGCTAATGTTCATGATCTGGGCGACGACCCAGCACTATGCGGATTTCGATGCGCAAATCCGGGCGTTGAAAGGCAAACGCGCGTTGACGCAGAAGGCGTTCGATGCCTCCACGGAGGAGGTGGTGAAACTGGTGATTCGCGCGTGCGAGGCGAAGTCGCCATAGTGAAGATGGCGTTGCGGGGTGCGCGGTTATCGGGCAAGCCCAATGCTCGGGATGCCGGGCTGTTGCCGCGAGCATTTTAGTTCCGAACGTCGCACCTTCCTGTTGCAGGATCAAGACTTAAGCACGCTGCGCAAGCCACAGTAATGGACTGCCGAACGAAATCGATTCGGAAAGCGCCTGCCAATAGAAACTTGCGCAAACGTACCAATTTTGATGCCATTCAGCAATCCAAAACCACGGCCCCTTTTGAATGCTCAAGCCAGTAACTGTCGTCTTAGATGTTCGGTTTTTCAGCACAGATGCCGGCAATGAAGCTGTGCGCGACTGGCTTAGAGAACTTGGCGCAGCCGACAGAATGACGATTGGCGAGGACATCAAGACTGTGCAGATCGGCTGGCCGCTCGGTATGCCCTTGGTACGGGAGATGGGCAGGACATGTGGGAAGTGCGGATCCACCTGCACAGGCGTATTGCCCGTGTCTTGTTCACCGTTGTCGGCGATCAGATGGTCCTGCTGCACGGCTTCATCAAGAAGTCGCAGGACACGCCGCAAGCAGATTTGGATGTGGCGAAAGATCGTATACGTCAGCTTTGAAAGCTTAAGTCTCACACGCAATGGAGTGCGTCATTGCTTGGCAAATCGCCCGGGAAATGAAGGCGCAAAAGATCACCAGGACTGAAATGGCGTCTCGCATGAACACCAGCCGCGCGGCGCTCAAGCGCCTACTCGACGAAACCGACACAAGCCTGACGCTTGCCACGCTCGCCAGCGCGGCCGCGGCGCTTGGCAAGCACTTCCGCCTCGAACTGGCCGCTTGATGCGGCCTGTCGTCTCCGGTCTGCCGGGCCAGTGCCACCGTCCACGTCAGGAGTGCCCCTAAGCTGCGAAGCAACCACAGGTGTGACGATTTTGACCACCTGTGATCCGCTACCTCCAAGGCTGCCCAAACTTCCAACCCTGCGCAGACGCGAACGAAAAAAAACCCGCCGGCCGCTTGACTGCGGAGGGCGAGTTTTTCATTTGGCGCTACATCCGAAAGAATGAACTGTCATTCAATCGAGTGTTGCGCCGGACCTGATCCAGTCAGGTCCGCTTCACACTTGCTCAGCGTCGGCTTAGTGACCGAAGAACACCGAACCGGGAGCATTTTGTACCGGTGCAGCCGAGCTACGAACGCCCACTGCCGAGGTACCGCTGGTCGAAGGACCATACGCCGTTGCTGCCTGACCATTTTGTGCATCTACACGAGCCTGAGCTGCCTGAATGTTCGCCGGGTAGTCAGTCTGGTCGGCAGTCGGGTTGTACCCTGCCTTTTCCAGCTGAACCAGTTACGCCTTCACTTCAGCACGCGTCAGCGGGCCGTTGTTGTCAGTGCTTTGCGCAAACGCGAACGTCGGAGCTGCCAATGCCGACACGATAACAACTGCGGGAATAAGTGACTTGAACATGGTGAAACCTCCGGTATTTTGTTTGTGGTCTCGAAACAATCTCAAAGGGATATAAGCGTTTTCTGAATTTGTTTCGGATGTAAGAAGTCTATGCTTCGAAACCTTGAGGGAAAACCCTTATTTCCGCGAAACATCATTGTTGAGATCGCAACAATCGCGTGGAAATGCCCGGCAAACAGGAATTAAGAGGGGAAATTCGGAATTTATTACTGAATAAAGCGGACGGGCGCTTTGGAATTCGAGGAATCGCCCGCGCTACAGTGGGCTGTGTTGCAGTTTCCACAAGAATTCGACCCGAACCCGGGGAGGGTTCGGCACAGAGGACGGACCAGGGTTGACCTAGAAATGGCCTGTGAATTGATAACGGTCGCCGGGATGCCAAAGGTTCGCCACCGACGCCACCGCGTCCCGCGACCAGGTCCGCCGATGCAGCATGAGGCACGGCTCGCCGGCTTTCATGGCGAGCGCGAGGCCCGTGCTTTCATCAGGGAGCGCCGCTTCAATCCGATATTCGACACGCTGCAAAGGCGCGGCAACCATCAGGTATTGATTCGGCGTGATCTTGGTGAAATCCTGGCGCGCATATTCAGGCGCAAGCGCGGGGTTGACCCAGCGTTCTTCCAACTGGATCGGCAAGTCGTTTTCGAAGTGCAGCACCCGCGAGTGAAACACCGGGCTACCTTCAGTAAGTTGCATTTCCAGCGCGAGACGTTCGTCCAGTACAGATGCGCCCAAGTGCATCACTTCGGCCCGATGCACATGGCCGCGGCCGGTGATTTCGTCGGAGATGCTGCGAATTTCAACGAGCGTCGACGCATATTTCGGCTGCGCCACGAACGTGCCCGCGCCTTGCACGCGTGTCAGGATCTGTTCGGCGGTCAATTCGCGCAACGCACGATTGACCGTCATGCGCGCCACCTTGAAATCGCGCGCCAGTTCGTTCTCGGAAGGCACCTGGTCGCCTTCCTTCCATTCCCCCGCGTGAATGCGCGTGAGAATGTGATCCTTGATTTCCTGATACGCGGGCGTGCTCATGCTGGGCGTCTGGCGTCCGGTTAAACGTGCGGTTGAACGTTGGGTTGAACTTCCGAAACAAACGAAAGCGGGCAATGGTTCGCAATTTTGCCGCTGACCACCTGCTTCGCGATCGCCTCGATATCCGGTGCGAAATAATGATCGAGATCGTAGTGCGCGACTTCCGAGCGCAGCGTCTTCATCACTTCGGCGAGGCGCGGGCTGGTTTGATGTGGCGCGCGAAGGTCCACGCCTTGCGCGGCCGCCAGCAATTCGATGGCAAGAATATGCGCGACGTTTTCCGCAATATAACCGAGCTTGCGGGCGGCGAACGTCGCCATGGAGACGTGATCTTCCTGATTCGCCGATGTCGGCAATGAATCGACCGATGCCGGATGCGCGTAGGTCTTGTTCTCCGACGCCAGCGCCGCAGCCGTCACATGCGCGATCATGAAGCCCGAATTCACGCCGCCATCGCGTACGAGAAACGGTGGCAAACCGGAAAGCGTCGCATCGATCAGCAACGCGATCCGGCGCTCCGCCAGCGCACCAATTTCCGCAGCGGCGATAGCGAGGTTATCGGCGGCGAATGCAAC
>NZ_MTHB01000170.1 GCF_002220365.1 Caballeronia sordidicola
CGCGAGTGGGCGAGCCACATCGCGCCGTTTTATTCCCCCCTGTCCGCCGTCGAGATGGGCCGCTTCGTCGCGTTGCGAGCCACGCGTCCGGAAGACGACGAATCCATCCGCCGGGTTGCTGCCAGCGCGTTGTACGCGCTCGCCTCGCTGCGCGCGCGTCCCTCGGCAGAAGATGCAGAACGACGCCTGGCGTCGGGCTTGAGCGATCGGCAGCGAAGCCTTTTACATGAATGGGGCTACCCGTATGTGCTCGATGAATTCCGCTTCCACATGACGCTCTCCGATGCACTTGATTCGGTTCCGGTGCGAGCGGCAATTGTCTCCCTGTGGCAAACCCGCGCTGAAGCGCTTGGACCCCTTCCCTTCCACGGGGCGTCGCTCTTTGTTCAACCGCACGCGGGTGCACCGTTCACTTTATGGCAGCGCCTGCCCTTTGCGAATGCCCACTCCGAGGCCCTTGAATGAGCATGGAAACCGGTCGATTGATCTACGTGATGGGACCGTCGGGCGCCGGCAAGGACTCGTTGCTCGGCTTCGTTCGTGAACGCATTGGCGCGCAGGTGATGTTCGCGCATCGCTACATCACGCGCCCCGTTTCCGATGGTGAGAATCATGTCGCCCTGAGCCGCGAGGAATTCGCCGCGCGTCTGGCCAGCGGCGTTTTCTCAATGCATTGGGAAAGTCTCGGATTGCACTATGGCATCGGCGTTGAAATCGATGCGTGGCTCACGCGCGGGTTACCGGTCGTCGTCAATGGGTCACGCCAACACGCCCCGGCTGCGCTCGAGCGTTATCCGCTCACGCAGTTCATCCACATCCACGCGAGCCCCATCGTCCTTGCGGCACGGCTCGAGCGGCGCGGCCGCGAAGATTCGCGGCAGATGGAAGCGCGGCTCGCGCGTCGCCCTGTCTTGTCACTTCCCGAGCAGGCGCGGCTTATCACCATCGACAATTCCGGTCTGCTTTCCGAAGCGGGCCAGCAGCTACTGGCCGCAATCAGTCAGCCGCGGCTTTGAACTGTTGGCCGGCGGATCGCTAACCGGCGGCCAACACGTTCAGATCACGCGTTCACGAAGCCACGCGGAGGCCAGGTCGATCAGTGTCACGATCACGATGACCATCAGCAGTATGGCCGAGGTCTGCGCATAGTTGAACGAGCGGATCGCTTCGTACAACACCACCCCAATTCCGCCCGCGCCGACCATGCCAACCACCATCGCCGAGCGTACGTTCGACTCGAACCGGTACAGCGCATACGATATCCACAACGGCAGGACCTGCGGCAGCACGCCGTAAAGGACTTCATCGAGACTGCTTGCGCCCGTTGCACGCACGCCTTCTGCCGGACGCGCATCAATCGCCTCGACCGCTTCGGCGAATAGCTTGGCCAGCACGCCGGTCGTATGCACCCAAAGCGCGAGCACGCCCGAGAACGGCCCGAGCCCCACCGCGACAATAAACAGCATCGCGAAGACCATCTCGTTGATCGCGCGGCATGAGTCCATCAGGCGGCGTACCGGCTGCGCGATCCACATCGGCGCGATGTTGGAAGCCGACAGCAGCCCGCATGGCACGGCGCACACCAGCGCGAGCGCCGTTCCCCACACCGCTACCGCAAGGGTGACGATCATCTCGTGGACATAGGTGCGCCAGTCGGAGAAGTCCGGCGGGAAGAAGTCCTTGCCGAACTGCAGCATGTTGCCGGAATCGCTGAAGAGATCGAGCGGGCGCATGTCGGCGCTGTGCCAGGACAGCCCGAGCAGGGCCACCACCACTAACCATCCGAACATGGACAACCAGCTTCGCTTCGGTTGCCGCAGTTCGAGCTTCAGCGGCAGCGAAGCGCTCCGTGCGGTGTCGAGGGGATAGGCGTCGGCGTTGTGCTTCACTTCGCGGCCACGCTATCCAGTTGCGAAAGCTTCTGGTCGAGCGCCGCGAGTTGAGTTTTCTTGTCCGAGTCGGACATGTGCGCGTCGTTCTGAATCTGCTGCTTCTTCTGGAACAAAGCCATTTGACGGATGGGGATGAGTTGAGCGTCGCTGGAATCCGTGAAGCCCGACAAACCCGTGATCCCCGCCATGATCGCCTGCTCGTGCGGATCGCTTTGCGCGTAGTGATCGAAGAAGTTGCGCAGCTTGTCCTTCGTTGCCTGCGGCAAGTCACGACGCCATACCAGCGGATCTGACGGAATCAGCGGCGACTTCCACAATATGCGAACCTGTTTGAGCAAATCGGGGTGATTCTGTCTCAGCGTCTCGACCATGTCGGTGTTGTTGGTCGCGATGTCGACACGGTTGTTCACTACAGCCAGCATGTTCGCTTCATGACTGGACGGAAGCACGCTCTTGAAGTCATTGCGCACCGAGATGCCGTTCTTCGCAAACAGGTAATACGACGGCACCAGTGTGCCCGAGGTCGAATTCGGGTCGCCAAAACCGAGGTTGATGTCGTGTGTGTTCTTCAGTACCTGGTCAATAGTCTTCCACTTGCTGTTCACGTTCGTGATCAGCAGCGAGTAGTAGCCCGCTTCGCCGCTCTTGTACTTCACCTTCGCGAACACTTCACCATTGCCGCGATCGACGGCTTCAATAGCGGAGGCGTTACCAAAGTAGCCGATCTGCACCTTGTTAAAACGCATGGCTTCGATAATACCGGCATAGTCGGTCGCGAAGAACGGCTTGACGTCGAGGCCGGTCTGCTTGTTGAGGTCGTCGATCAGCGGCTGCCAGCGCTGCTTGAGCGCGGACGAATTGTCGGTTGAGATAATGCCGAGGTTGAGCGTTTCGGCGCGCACCACCTGCGTGGCAAAGCAGGCAGCTACGGCCACGCCGGCCAGAAAAAGACGGGCTGATTTCATTGAATGAGTCCAGGTTTAGAGAGGTCAAGCAGGTATTCAACGCGGGTGTTCAAAAACACACTGAGGGCACAAGGTCAGGAACTGGCAGCGGACGCCGACGCGAACGCCGCGGAGCGGGCCGACGCGCCTTCGGGGCGCACCGCGGCACGGTCACCGGCACGTTCGACCTGCTTCGCCACTTCGCGCTGCGCGCTCTGCGTGTCGGTCAGCAACTCTTGCGCCGCAGCACCATACAGTTCCCGCAGAAGGGATGGCGTGAGGCTCGCGGACGGACCGTCGTAGACCACGCGACCGTCACGCAGCGCGACGGTACGCGCGCAATATTTCATCGCTACGTCGATCTGATGCAGGGACACCACCACGGTCAAGCCGTGATCCTCATTCAACGACTGGAGCAGTTCCATGACACGCCGGGACGACTCGGGATCGAGCGATGCAATGGGTTCATCGGCGAGGACAATGCGGGCTCGCTGCACGAGCGCACGCGCCAGCGCGGCGCGTTGTTGCTGACCGCCGGACAGCGTGCTGGCGCGCTCGTTGATGTGATCGCCAATCCCCATTGCACTGAGCGACGCCATCGCAAGCTCATGCTCCACCCGCGGAAACCGGCCGATAAGACGCCGCCATAGCGGCACCCGCGACAACGCCCCGAGCAGCACATTGGTGCGCACGGTGAGACGCCCAACGAGATTGAACTGCTGAAAGACAAACGCGACATCGCGACGGATTCGACGAACCTCGCGCGCCACCTTGCCGTTTTGCTGGATGGGCCGGCCGAGCAGAGTGACGTGCGAAGGCGCGGGGTCGGATGCCGTAAAGCCTGCAATGTGCCGCAAAAGCGTGGACTTCCCTGAACCCGACGCACCGATCAGCGCGATCATTTCTCCCTCACCGACTTTCAGGTCGATGGAGTCGAGTGCCTTGCGGCCGTTATTGAACGTCTTGCAGAGACGTTCAATGTGAATTGCATCCATGGTGTCCTCACAATCGCATGTCAAAGCCTGGCAGCGTCGAAAAGGATTCTAGGAACACAACATGACGTCGCGGTGACGCTTGCAAGACGTCTAGATGAATACACGAATTGGAAGCATTCGAAATGGCAACAACGCTGCGGCAAATTGCATGGTCGTGCGCAGACTGACGGTTATGAACGCGCCGGCCGAGACCGATGAAAATTAAGGGTGCGAGCCGCTCTCGCGATGGCACGCGTGCATAGGAAGAAACAGAGGTGGAAATGCGCCGCACTTCTCGCTCGCGGCTGACTTGAAAGCAGATGTATCGAAGGTATTACGGCCTTCGATGTAGAAAGACATGTTGTGCGAAGCACAACCCAGCATCCAAATCAACGGGTTCCCATTTACCGAGTGAAGACACTTAACGGGCTGTTGCGCTGCCTATTTATACGATTTTGAATTGTCCGCAATGCCGGACAGCCGCTGTATACCCTTGCCGGCAATGGCTGCACTGCGCACGAATCACCCCGCAATTCACCCCGCTATTCACCCCTTCTCCCGCCCGCACGGGGCCTGCAGCCAAAACACGCATGCCCTAATTCCCCAAAACGATACGGTTGAGTAAACATTCTCTTGAGCCCGATCGCACCTGGTACGACAATCCATTTCATCCGACGATAGTCAGATCATGTTATTTAAACACCTGCGGTAGTTCAAACAACTCGGCGCGGCGCAGCCGACAGCCCTCATTAATTAATGAGGCTGCTAAAACTTACCCGAAAACATGCTCACCTCCCTGCTTCCGCCAACGATCTCGCCCGCGCTCCGACTCTCTTTCCACCGCCGGTCGATGGATCAGCAACGGCCGTTATCAACGGTCACCATGGCCTTTACCGTGGTGGCATACCTGATTTTCGTCACCGCCCGAGCCCACGTAACAGGGGTCGACTTATCGCTCTGGCCGCGCCTGATATGCGCTCTCGCCATGTTGTTGCTGGTCACGGCAATCCCCAAGGCTCCGTCTACTTTTATATTTGGCCTGATCGGCGTGCTTTACGTCGTCGTGCTCCAGATCGGCGTGGTGATCAATGTTCAAGGCATCGAAAAACCGCTCTTCTGGATGCTGCCGGCCGGCATGGTCATCCCGATCTGCGCGGCGCCGCTGTGGCTGACGCCGCGGCATTTCATCCTGGGAACCATTGCGTTCTACCTGGCCGGGCTGCCCTTTGTGATGGCGGTGCCCTTCACCCACGACGACTACGTCTTATGCGCAATGTGGGTGGCTATCGGCATTCCGACGGCGACTACATTCCATTTCGGCTTCTACTGGTTCCGGCTGAACCACTTCCTGCTCGAAGAGAAGTTGCTGGCGCTCGCCGCGACCGATCCCTTGACCCAGCTTCTGAACCGGCGTGCTTTTCTCGAGCAGGCGCAACAGATGCTGAGCGAAACGAAAGGTCACGATGACGTCGTCAGCGCGATCTTCCTGGACATTGATCGCTTCAAGTCCCTGAACGACCAGTACGGCCACGCGCGAGGCGACGAAGCGCTGATGGACGTCACCAAGGTTTTGAAGGACGCCGTGCCCGCGCAAGCGCTGGTCGGACGGCTGGGCGGCGAGGAGTTCGCGGTCCTTATCAAGGCGCCCGATCCGGATCGCGCGACCGGGCTTGCCGACACGCTGCGCATCCTCATTGCATCGATACGTCGGCCCGACGGCTTTCTCACCGCCAGCTTCGGCGTGGCGCACCGCCGGTCGAACGAGACCGCCACCGAGCTGCTCGATCGTGCCGACGAAGCGCTATTGCGCGCGAAACACGCGGGCCATAACCGGGTGTTCGTCGAGCAAGCAAGACAGGTCGAACGTGTGCGTGCCACCGCTCTCGATGAAGACAACGACACACGGGTCGATGAGGAACCGGTCGTTGTCACCCGCTGGGGCGCATTCGACCTGTTCACTCACTACCAGCCGGTTTACAGTTTGTCGCATCAGAAGCAGGTGGGTTTCGAAGCCCTGCTTCGCGGCTTCGACCAGCATGGCACGCCGCTGCGGCCCGACAAGCTGTTCGCCCCGCAGTCGAATGCCGGCATCAGCGACCTGGATTCACTGACCCACCATCTCCATCTCGCGAACGCCCGCAAGCGCTTGCCGATCGACTGCTGGCTGTTCCTGAACGTCGCGCCGTCCACCTTCATCCAGCCGGGTTATGAGCAGACGCTGGCGGCCATCGTCTTCGAAGCGGGGCTCGATCCTCGCGGTGTGGTGCTGGAGATTCTCGAGTCGGAGGGGGTGGACGTCGAGGAGCTTGCGCTGGCTGCATGGCGGTATCGCGGCTGCGGTTTCCTGATTGCAGTCGATGACTTCGGCACGGGCCACTCCAACCTCGACCGCCTGCTGCGCATCCAGCCCGACTTCGTCAAGCTCGATGGCGCGTTGATCCGCGCGAAGAGCCGTGCCTCGGATCAGCCCCTGCTGCCCACCATTGTTTCGCTGCTGCATCGGGCTGACATGCTGGTGGTGGTGGAAGGGATCGAGACGACCGAGGAGCTTATCCTGGCCGTCGAATCGAACGTCGATTTCGCGCAAGGGTTCTTGCTGGGCAGGCCGAGTGCTACGCTGCCTTCGGCGGCAGCGGTGACGCGGCGCATCGATCACGCATTCGATGTGATTGCCGAAGGCCGGGCCGTGCGCACCGCGCGCTTCGAAGGGCAGTTGGCGCCATATCTCGCCATGCTCAACGCCGCGGCGGCGGCGTTGACGAACGGGGCCAGTGTCGAAGAGGCCATCGCGCCCATGGCAAAGCTGGAACTGTGCAAACGCTGCTTTGTTCTCGACGATACCGGGCGCATTTTAGGGCAGGAAATTAGCGGCCGCGCGGGATCGAGCGCAGACTTGCGCCTCGGGCCGTTATTTGCTTCGCAGTCGGGGCGGTGGGATCATCGGCCGTATTACTGGAAGGCGGTGGCGAACATGGGAACGGCTGTGTTCTGCCAACCGTATTTGTCGCTGACCAGCGGGCGCGCGTCGGTCGGCGTGACCATGGCGTTCACGTGTGACGAGCGGGTGATGGTTGTCGGTAGTGAACTGGACTGGACGTCGCCGCATCTGGCATGGCCCACGGTGGAATGATGGCTAAGAATGACGCATGGCTATTCCAAGTCAGGATCACTGTCTCGCCCGAGACCGCAGCGACCCTGCGCGCAGATCCGCAGCGCATGCCTCCTGGGCTACGTGATGTACTAAGTCGACATGACGCCTCGTTGACATGCCAGTTCGATGCCTTTTCTGACTACGTTAATGAAGCAGAAAGACTTGGCCCGGAAAAGTATTCACTTTACCAATGGACCAAGGAAACGATCGAGAATCCTGAGAAAAAAGCCAGATATCTGCAGTCTTTCACTCTTTACGTGGATAGTGAGGAGGTCTACCCCAGAGAGATTGCCGATCTGCTGCACGCTGAATTGTCAGCGCTGACAGGCACCTCCGGAATCGAGCGGGTAGTCAAGATTGACAGCAATCCGGCGAACAACCCGCAACCGCCTAAATTGCAATGACCGAGATGAATGCCCCCCCTCAACAGCATCGAGCGCGAGACCTCCTCACTTCCTATTTCTGGAGTGGCGACACTATCCGCAGCCGACGCGTGAGCGACATCGTGCTGACAGGCACGGTCGACGTACCCGCGCCCTCTGCGCGTCTGCTTGCAGATTGGGAAAGGGAGATATCGTCGCGGATGGTCCTTGCGCCCGGGGACGTCGAGGTCATGCCCTTGGCGCGAGCGCGCGCACGCTGGCCGGACTACAAGCGTTGCGTGCAGGCGCTATCCGATTGGACGTGCGCGCTTGGGCTGCCTGGGATACTTCCCTCCAGTGACGTAGCGCTCATGGCCTGCCGTGGCGCTAAGTATCACCACGACGGCGCGCAATATGGCGGCGCGGCCTTTTGCAATCTCTTCATGAGCGAGGACCGGGGTCTGGACTTGCACTTTCCTGCAATAGGTCATCGAATCCCGCTGACCCGGGGTACGGCTGTGATTTTCGATACCGGTCAGCCTCATGGCGTCATTCAACGCGGCAGCAGCGGCTTTAATGTGGCCGACTTCGCGCCTGATCAGGATTGCACCCAGATATTCCTGACCTGGGAGCTTCCCATCGAAGATGCCCACGTTGGGGACGCACTTAGGGTTGCCTTCGACATCGACCCTTCGACCTCGCTGCAACTGGATGAAGAGCAAGTCTGGCTGAACGGTGCGCGGGCCAATGTGTGCCCGGATTCTGGTCGTTGGTGCCCGGTCGATTAATCGTCAGAGTCAACCTCAGCAACGTCAGCGTATTCATTGATGCCCTCCACCGTTTTGACTTCGTTTGGAAAAACACAGATCACGACAGTTTCGGTCCAGCCATACGCGCACGATTTCCGACAAAGACGACTTCGAGAGTTTTTTTAAACCGCGAGCCGAACAGAAAATTGATGCCCTTGGCGGTTTCGCCCTGGCTTAGCTATGCTCACCATGTCCATTGCGATCGAAAGACCGCGACACCACGCACAGCCGTATTGCATTTCGACTCGCAACAATTCATGTCGAAATATGTCACGGCGTGCGTCCTCCGCTCCCAACCCCCCGTCTGGCAAGACTGCGCCGCGGTGACACGGCGTGACATATCTTTGTTGATGATTAAATCCGCGCGCACTCCTATAGTCCGCTCATCGCCACGCCGCAGTGCCGGAAGTGGCCCTGAACTACAAAGGAGATAGTGTGAATACCCGCTCGTTCGTCCCCCCGGCCACCGCCGCTTTCCTCACGTCCGCCGCGACCGCCACATCGGCACGTGGCGCCCTGCGCAGGCTTGTGCTCGCAGCAACCATCGCCATGCTCGGTCTCGGCAGCGCTTCTGCTTTCGCCTGGTCGCAGCACGGCACCGCGTACACGTCGCGTGGCACGTATAACGGCGCTCGATATGGCTCGTGTGGCGGCGGCAGCTGTTCGCATGCAGGCGGCGTCGCCGGCCCTTACGGTGGCTTCGCGTCCAACACGGGTACGGTAACCCGCAACGCGCCAGGCGAGTTTTCGAATTCGGGCACCGCGACCGGACGCTACGGCAACTCAGTGCAGCACGCCGGCGACACCAGTTGCGCGGGCGGCACATGCGCGCACACCGGCACCCTCACCGGACCAGACGGCAAGACGGCCTCCACATCCGGCGACGTAACTAGAACCGCGCCGGGCCAGTATTCATCATCCGGGTCGATCACTGGCTCGAACGGCAACACGGTCGACCATTCGGCATCGACGAATTGCGCGGGTGCTTCGTGCTCCCGTTCGGGCACGGTGACTGGTTCGGACGGCGGGGCCGTCTACCACTCAGGTACGGCGACGCGGGTCGCACCGGGTGTCGTCACGACCTCTGCCAGCGCGACAGGTACATACGGCAACACCGTGACGACAAGTGGAACGATTACTACCGCGGGCGTCGTCACGACGGGCAGCACAACAGTCGTCGTCGCGCCCAAGCCGGTGGTCGTGGCTCCACCGGTCGTCTATGTGCCGCCCCCTCCGGTCGTGTATGCGCCGCCGCCCCCGGTTGCGTATGTGCCGCCTCCTCCGGTTATCTACGCACCGCCCCCGCCACCGGCAGTGTATGTCGCTCCGCGCGTCGTCTACATGACGCCCGTGCCGCGCCCCGTACTGTGGGTGCCGGGGCACTGGGTTGGGAACGTCTGGGTAGCGGCGCACTGGGCATGAGCGATCGCAAAATCGGAGAAGCCTGACGGGACGATGCAACGCAAAGCTGGCGCCTGCTACTTCCCTGTAGACGTCGGCTGGGCAGGCAAAATCAAATGCGCGGGCGCAGCGTGTGCCTTGTGGCGAGCGACAACGTAATACAGCGCCGCCGGCACCACGAGCCCGACGATCCAGGAAATGTCAGCGCCGTCGAGTTTGTCCACCAATGGGCCGGTATAGAACGCGCTCGAAATGAAGGGGAATTGCACGAGCACCCCGATTGCATACACCACGATTCCGGTCACGTTCCAGCGACCGTAGCGGCCATCCGGATCGTAAAGCGCGGGGACGTCGTAACGATCTTTGGTAATGAAGTAATAGTCGACCAGGTTGATCGCGCTCCACGGCGTAAAGAACGCGAGCAGGAACAGGATGAACGACGAGAACTCCTTCAGGAATGCGTGACGACCGGCGAGCGCGAGGCCCATCGCAAGTCCAACCATCCCGACAATGTAGATCGCGCGGTTACGCGTCGACAGACGCTGCTCACCGCGAAAGCCGCTGACCACCGTCGCGATCGACATTACGCTGCCGTACGCATTGAGCGTCGTGATCGTGATCTTGCCGAACGCGATGGCGAAGTAAAGCAGCGCGGCGATCGCCCCGCTCCCGCCGAGGCTGACGACAAACGACACCTCGTGATGCGAAAACTGCTTGCCGGCGAGCGCGGCGGCGAACACGCCAAACACCATCGCCACCTGCGCGCCGATCACCGATCCAAGTCCGATGGCCCAAAACGTCTTGCGCGGCGACGTGGAAGAAGGCAGATAGCGAGAATAGTCGGCAACGTACGGGCCAAACGCGATCTGCCACGACGCGGATAGCGACATCGACAGCAGAAAGCTGCTCAACGTGAAGTGACGGTTCGCCAGCAGCGAGCCGATATCGTGACCCGTCAGCAGCCGCGCAAACATGTACACGAACGCCAGCACGCCGATCACGCTGGCGACGCGGCCAATCGCGTGAATCACGCGGTATCCGAACACCGTAAACCCGACAATCACCACCGTGAACACGACAATGCCAATCGCGTCGTCCACGTGCAGTAGCTGCGCGACTGCCTGCCCCGCGAGCACCGAGCCGCTCGCCGAGAAGCCGACGTACATCAGGCACACCAGCGCGATGGGAATCACCGCACCGTACACGCCGAACTGCACGCGGCTCGATATCATTTGCGGCAGTCCGAGTTGCGGCCCCTGCGCTCCGTGCAACGCCATCACACCGCCGCCCAACAGTTGACCGACCATCAGGCCGATCAAGGACCAGAACACGTCGCCGCCGAGCACGACCGCAAGCGCACCAGTAACGATCGCGGTGATCTGCAGGTTCGCGGCCAGCCATAGCGTGAACTGACTGGCAAGGCCGCCATGACGTTCGGCGTCGGGGATGTAGTCGATGGTGCGGCGTTCGGCAATAGCGCCGGTCTTTGATACGGACATGGATACCCTCGAGTCAGTGGCGTCGCGTGAACCGCGTGTGGCCAGCTTCTTTCAATACGTCGTCGCGAAATACGCCTGCACGACAGCCCGAACCGCGAACGCCGTCGGGCGGCGCTCACGATTCAATGCGACTTTAAGGGAAGCAATATGTATATACAAGTTCGCTATTATGGACGTTTACCCCTAACGGGGTTTTGTACAGACTTGGGTATTTCCGAACTATATTTATTTTAATCAACGTTCTAGGCTTAATTTTTCATGTCGAGCGCGTGATTGATGTCAATGAACATTCTTAATATTTGTATAGACAAGATGTAAGGTAATCAACTTCATTTGGTTGACCGACGCCTCCTCATCGCCCGATGCGGCGGGTGGAAGACTGGAGTGTCATGCGACGGCTTTCAGCCGGAACAGTGCCACCGCATCGTTCAACTGCCGGCTCTGTTCTTCCAGCGACACCGCCGCCGCAGACGCCTCTTCCACCAGTGCCGAGTTCTGCTGCGTCATCTCTTCCATTTGCGCTACCGTCACGTTGACCTGTTCGATACCTGTGGTCTGCTCGCCCGAAGCCAGGCTGATCTCCGCCATGATCGCGCTCACGCGTCTGACCGCTTCCACGACTTCCACCATGGTCGCGCCCGCATGAGCCACGAGCTGGCTGCCGTCCTTCACGCTCAACGTCGACGTACCGATCAGTTCCTTGATCTCCTTCGCCGCCGATGCCGAGCGTTGCGCAAGGCTTCGCACTTCGCTTGCAACGACCGCGAAACCCCGGCCCTGCTCGCCTGCCCGCGCGGCTTCCACGGCCGCATTCAGCGCGAGGATGTTGGTCTGGAACGCGATCCCTTCAATCACGCCGACAATACCCACGATCTTGTCGGAGCTGCCCGAGATCGTGTCCATGGTCGCGACCACGCGGTTCACCACTTCCCCGCCGCGCAACGCGATATCGGATGCGCCCGCAGCAAGCTCGCTGGCGTTGCGCGCGTTGTCGGCGTTCTGCCTGACGGTGGCGGTCAACTGCTCCATGCTCGATGCAGCTTCCTGAAGCGAGGCAGCCTGCTGCTCCGTGCGCGCCGACAGATCGAGATTGCCGCCCGAGATGGCATGGGCGTCACGCACGATTGTCTCCGCGCTCGAACGCACTTTGCGCACCGTCTGCGCAAGCCCCTCCTGCATGCCCTTCAACGCATTGAGCATGTAGCCCATCTCGTTGTTGCGCTGGACCGTCACGGTGCTTGTCAGGTCGCCGGCCGAGATCCGGCCGAAATAATCGACGGCCATATCAATCGGCCGCACGATCGCCCGGGTCAATATCCTCAGCGCGAAGAAGCCGACGACGAGGGCGACGACCGCAGCAGCGCCGAGCGTCCAGAGCATGGCTTCGAAACGTGCGTCGGTGGTGTCGAAGCGTGCTTTCTGGCGTTCGACCTGGAAGTTTTCAAGAGCGGTCAGCGCGCTTTGATAGTCGGAAAACAGCGCGGGCGGCGCTTCTCGCTGGGTGGTGAGGAAATCCACCAGATTGTCCTGATCGAGCTCGATGAGCGCCTTCTGGAACACCTGGGCCAGCAGTTGCTCGCGCCGCGCCTGCATGGCGTCGATAAGCGCCTTCTCCGCCGGCACGGGCTCATGAAGCTTCCGAAAAGCTTCCAGTTCCTTGTTGCTCTCGTTAAGGAGCGCGTGCTGACGAGCAATTTCGCGCTCGGCGGGCTTGCCGGCGCTGATCAGTTGCTCGACTTCGCCAAACCCGGCGCGCAGCAACAGCAAGCGCTCCGAGCTGGTTTTAAGGTGCAGCACCGAAGCGGTATCGTCGCGATACATCTCCCTCAACGCCGAATTGCTGCCGTACAAACCCAGGATGCCCACCACGATTACCGCGATGAGCAAGACGGTGTAAATGGCGATCGTCGCGGCCAGGCCGCCGCGAATGGTCATGTGTTTGCGCATAAGGGCTAGTCCCCACTGCGTCGCTATAGTACGCGGCGCAACAGGTCTGTATCCTCCGGATATCTGGGGCGAACCGTGAAGGGAACCACTGGAATCAGGCGTCGATTGATCAGATAACGGCAGTGTGAGATCGGAAGATTTATCGGAAGGCGACGCGGATGTGGCGTATAGCGACATCGGTGCGCGTTAGCGGTGCGTGGACCAGGCGGCGGATGTGAACTGGGAAAACTCCGTTTCCTGACGATCGACGCCGAGGTGCGTGGCTCCCTCCTTTGCCGAATTGTTCGCCCGGTTGTTCGCCCCTACAGCATTTTTTTAAGCATGGATGTATGACTGATTCGACCTTCAAGCGTTTTTCCGAACCTGAGATTGCCGCGGTCTACCGCGCGATCCACGAACGCCGTGACATGCGGCATTTCACCAACGCACCCGTCGCCGCCGATCAAATGGCGCGGTTGATCGACGCCGCGCACCATGCGCCGAGCGTCGGTTTCATGCAGCCCTGGCGTTTCGTCAGGGTTACGGACCAGAACCTGCGCGTCGCATTGCATGACATCGTGGAGACCGAGCGGCGCGCCACCGCCGTTGCGCTCAACGAGCGCAGCGATGAATTCATGCGGCTCAAGGTCCAGGGCATCCTGGACTGCGGCGAAGTCGTGGTTGTCGGATTGATGGAGAATCGCGAGCATCACATTTTCGGCCGCCGGACGCTGCCGGAAATGGACCTGGCATCGGTCGCGTGCGCGATCCAGAACATCTGGCTGGCCGCGCGCGCCGAAGGGCTCGGGGTGGGCTGGGTGTCGCTGTTCGACGTCGGCGCTGTTCAACGGCTCATGCATATGCCCGTAGACGCGAAGCCGGTCGCCATTCTGTGCATCGGGCATGTCGAGCATTTCTACGACGAACCGATGCTGCAGGCAGAGGGTTGGGCCAAGCGCGTGCCTACATCGAATTGCGTCGAAGAGAACCGTTGGCCCGAGACGCTGCCGCATTCGGATGCATGAGCCGAACGCACGACGCGGTTTCACGTACCGCTAGACCTGCGCCAGTTTGAAAAGCGCGACGGCCGCGTTCATCTGCGCCGCCTGCGTTTCCAGCGACGCCGCCGCTGCCGCGGCCTGTTCGACCAGCGCCGCGTTTTGCTGCGTCACCTGGTCCATCTGCGCGATCGCCACGTTAACCTGCTCGATACCAGTGGTCTGCTCCTCGGACGCCACCGTGATCTCCCGCATGATGTCCGTGACCCTGCCCACCGCGACAATGATGTCGCTCATCGCACTGCCCGCATTCCTGACCAGCACCGAGCCGTTCCCCACGCGCTCCACCGACGTGGTGATCAGTTCGCGAATCTCCTTCGCGGCCCCGGCCGAACGTTGCGCCAACGCGCGCACCTCACTTGCCACCACGGCGAATCCACGTCCTTGTTCGCCCGCGCGCGCCGCTTCGACCGCTGCGTTCAGCGCCAGGATATTGGTCTGGAACGCAATCCCTTCGATCACCCCGATAATCTCCGAAATTTGCTTCGAACTACTATTAATACCGTCCATGGTCGACACCACGTCGGCTACAACCTGACCGCCGTGACTCGCCGTTGTCGATGCCGTTTGCGCGAGGTCGCTTGCTTGCCGGGCGCTGTCGGCGTTCTGGCGCACCGTGCCCGTCAGTTGGCCGATACTCGCTGACGTTTCCTGCAGCGAAGCGGCTTGTTCTTCGGTTCGCTGCGACAGGTCGATGTTTCCCGACGCTATCTCGCGTGTCCCCACGGCCATCTGTTCCGTACCGTCGCGTACGCCCCCGACTATCGTGCTCAAGCCTTGTTGCATCGTCGACAACCCCGCTATCAGACGGCCGATTTCATCGTGCCGGTGCACAGTGAGCCGGGATGCCAGGTTGCCTCCGGCAATCTCCGTGCATGCATTCACGGCTGCCCGCAACGGCACGATCACGATCCGCTCCAGGGCGACACGCGAGAAGAACGCAAGCACGAGCCCGGCCGCCAGCAGCGTCGAGGCGATCCAGGTAACAGTGGTGGTGCGTCGCTGCGAGGCTTCAAAACGTGTCTTGCCGTGCTCGAACTCCATGGCGACGAGTGGCTGCAGCGCGGCATCGTAGGCGCTGAATGCGTCCTTGATCTGGTTCTCGTTGAACTCGCGGATATCGCTGACGCGCTTGGATTCCAGCGCCTCTACGGCCGGCAACAATGTCTGCTGGACAAGTTGCTCGCGTGCGGCGTCCGCGGTCTGCATGAGCGTTTGCTCTTCGTGGCCGCTTGCAAGTACTGCAAACGCTTTCCATGCTGCGTTCGCGCCATTGATCGCGCCTTGAGCATCACGCAGCAATGCGGCCGACTCCGCGCTGCCTGCGCGCGGGTCGTAGTCCTGCAACGCCGTGCGCGCGATCAGCAAGCGGATCGTGTCCTTGGCGAGCAGGTCCAGACCGCCGGTGTCCTGCATGTAGAGCGCGCGCATGGACGCGTCCGCCGTTCGCGCCGCGTAGATGCTGTAGCCGCCCGTCGCAGCCAACATGATGGCAAATGCCGCCACCAGGATACTGAGCCATGCCTTGATGCTTACCGCTGTTTTCATCGAATCTCCATACGATGCGCCGCTTCGCGCGAGGACATCGGCCCGTGCCGACCCTCTCCTTACGGCGTGTGGGCGAATAAGTTTAGGCGGGCAGGCGGGAGGGGAAGATTGCAGCGAGGTGGCGAAAAGCCTTGTTTCATAAGGCTCTGGCGGGCGTCATGCAGTGCCGGACGGCGATTCGGCAAATACTGGTTATACGCGTGGCCACACGCTTTGGGCCTCGGACGGCGCAAGACGCAAGACTTGTCATTCCGACGCAGGGGCGCAGCCCCCCGCAGTCTGTTGCGCCTCGTGCCCCTCTCGCGCGGGCCTACGGAGCACGTACCGCCGGGAATACGCCTTGCCGGCCTTTTTCACCGCCAACCCACTTGCAGTTCCGAAAAGCCGCGATGTAATATGACGTCTGATAACGTATGAGATTGCCGGACTATTTTCACCGTCCAACTCAAGGCGTCAAGCCAGAGGAAGCCTAGCCATGACACCGTCTTCGCCTTACCAGCCCTTGCCCAACACGTTTCGCCAGTCGGTCCTGCAGAGCGAAACCCAGATCGGATGCTGGGCATCGCTCGGCAGCCCGATCACGACCGAGCTGCTCGGCATGCTGGGCTTTGACTGGATCTTGCTCGACGCCGAGCACGCGCCAAACGACGTCCTCACCCTGATCCCCCAGCTCATGGCGCTCAAGGACAGCCGTAGCGCCCCCGTGGTAAGGCCGCCGGCCAATGACAGCGTGGTGATCAAACGGCTGCTTGATAGCGGCTTCTTCAACTTCCTGATCCCCTTCGTCGACAGCGCCGCCGACGCCGCTCGTGCCGTCGCCGCGACGCGTTATCCGCCGCAAGGGATTCGCGGGGTGTCGGTAGGTCATCGCGGTAACCGCTACGGGACGGTAAGCGACTACTTAAGCACCGCGAACGACAACATTTGCGTCGTGGTCCAGATCGAAAGCCGGACAGCGGTTGAAGCAATCGATGAGATCCTCGCCGTCGAAGGCGTTGACGCCGTATTTCTCGGCCCGTCGGATCTGGCGGCGTCGTACGGACACATCGGCAATCCGAATCACCCGGACGTGCAGCAGGCCATCGCACACGTGTTCGAGCGCGCCCGCGTGGCAGGCAAGGCGAGCGGCACGCTGGCGCCCGTGCAGGCCGATGCGCAACGGTACCTGTCGATGGGCTGCAAGGTGATCGCGGTATGCGCCGACATGGGCCTTCTCAGGAATGCGGCGCAAGCGGTGCAGAAACATTTCATGCAGCAATAGCAGGACAGCAGCCGGACAGCAGCTGGACGTCAGCCGGCCGCACCCAGACAACTTGTGGAGATAGACATGCAAAAAGCGGGCTTCATCGGTCTTGGCATCATGGGCAAGCCCATGGCCGAGAACCTCATCAAGAACGGCGTGGCGCTGGCGGCATTTACGCGCAGCGGCGTGCCGGACACGCTGACCCAGGCCGGCGCGCTCGCGTGCGACAGCCCGGCCGCCGTCGTGCGCCAAGCCGACGTGATCTTCGTCATGGTGCCGGATACGCCCGACGTGGAACGTGTGCTGTTCGGCGAGAACGGCGTGGTCGCCGCGCTGCGCGAAGGCCAGGTCGTGGTGGACATGAGCTCGATCTCGCCCATTGCGACCCGCGAGTTCGCAGCGAAGGTCCGCGAGCGCGGTGCGGACTACCTGGACGCGCCTGTCTCCGGTGGCGAAGTCGGTGCAAAAGCCGCATCGCTCACAATCATGGTCGGCGGCTCGCAAGTTACCTTCGACAGCGTGAAACCACTCTTCGACATGATGGGCAAAAACGTCTCGCTGATTGGTGAAGTCGGCGCGGGACAGGTCTGCAAGCTGGCGAATCAGGTGATCGTCGCGGCGACGATCGAAGCGGTCGGCGAAGCGTTGTTGCTGGCGTCCAAAGCCGGCGTAGACGCGGAGAAAGTACGTACGGCACTGATGGGCGGTTTCGCGTCGTCGCGCATCCTGGAAGTGCACGGCGAACGCATGACCAAACGCACGTTCAATCCGGGCTTTCGCATTGAATTGCATCAGAAGGATTTGAACCTCGCGCTCTCTACGGCGCAGTCGCTTGGCGTGTCGCTGCCCAACACCGCGACCTGCCAGGCGCTGTTCAACGCTTGCGTGGCGCATGGCGGCAAGGCGTGGGATCACTCCGGAATGGTCCGCGCGCTGGAGTATCTGGCCAACCACGAGATCGGTCAGACGCCGGCGGGCTGATTCTCCGGTCTGCCAAATAAAAAGGGCATCGCGATCAACATCGCGATGCCCTTTTTCACCCCATGCAGGCTTCACACTTCGCTTAACCCTTCGTCACGCTCGCGGGCAAATCGTGGCCGTGATACTTCTTGTAGATCGTGTTGAGCGCGCCATTTTTCTGGTTCGTGCTCACCCAGTTATTGACCCACTCCTTGAGCTTCGGCTCGTCCTTGTTCATCGCAATGCCCAGGTCGAAATCCTTCTGCGGGAACTTCAGTTCCAGATTGCGATTCGGCGCGCGCTTGACCATCTCGGCCAGGTTCGAGGGCGTGCTCGAAAAGATGTCAACCTGCCCCGTCACCACCGATGTAATCAGCGTCGCGTCGTCTTCATAACGCTGAATCTGAGCACCCTTCGCCATTTGTGTCGTGATGGTGTCGTTCACGGTGGCGCGCGTGAGACCGATGGTCTTGCCGTTCAGGTCATCGTAATTCTTGACGGTCTCGTTCTTCGTCCCGCCTACGATGATCGTGATGACCGCATAGGGAATCGAGAAGTCGACGACCTTCGCACGTTCAGGCGTGATCGAGAGATCGGCTATCACCAGGTCCGCGCGCTTGGCCTGCAAGGTCGGCACGCGCGCGGCATTCGTGATCTGCACGAGCTCGAGCTTCACGCCGAGGTCCTTGGCAAGCGCCACGGCCGTGTCCACGTCGGACCCCGCAGGCTGAAGGTTGGCATCGGCATAGCTGAAAAGCGGCGTGCCCATCGCAATCGCCACGCGGATCTTGCCTGCCTTCTTGATGTCGTCGAGCTGGTCGGCCATCGCGCTGTGCGCTACGCCCGCGAGTAACAAAGCGGCCACGCAGCCGCGCATGATGAATTGGTGGGTCTTCAAAGCAGTCTCCATTTTTATGTCAGTTCAAAAGATGTTCTTCGGGCCCAGCCTGCAAACCACAGGCTATAAGCCGTTGTTCAGGAACGTGCGCAACTCGGGCGTCTGCGGTGCATCGAGCATGTCGCCGCTACCCACTTCCCACACCTTCCCCTGGTGCATGTAAATGATCCGGTCCGCCATGCGCTTGGCGAACGCCATCTCGTGCGTGACCAGCAACATGGTCATGCCGTCCTTCGCCAGATCTTCCATCACGCGCAGCACTTCGCCGGTCAGTTGCGGATCAAGCGCGGACGTTACTTCGTCGAACAACATGACCTTCGGTGACATCGCGAGCGACCGCGCAATCGCGACACGCTGCTGCTGTCCACCTGAAAGCTGCTCCGGGTAGGCATCAGCTTTCTGCGCGAGGCCGACCTGGTCGAGCACGCCCATCGCCACGCGGCGCGCTTCGTCGCGTCCGAGTTTTTTCACGTGGCGCAGCGCCAGCATGATGTTTTCTTCAACGCTCAGATGCGCGAACAAGTTGTAGCTTTGAAACACGATGCCGACTTCGCGGCGCAACTGGTGCAGGTCTACCTTCGGGTCATCGACACGAATGCCGCATACCTCGATCGTGCCTCGGTCGATGGTCTCCAGGCGATCGATACAGCGAAGCGCCGTGCTCTTTCCGGAACCGCTCGCGCCGATCACGGCGATCATTTCGCCCTTGGCCACTTCCAGCGACACGCCCTTGAGCACCTGGTTCGAGCCGAAGCTCTTGTAGACGTCCCCGAGCTTAACGATTGCCGACATTGAGCTTTTTCTCCATCGATTGGCTCCAGCGCGAGAGCGGATAACACAGCACGAAATAGAAGACCCCGACCAGCCCGAACACGAGGAACGGCTGAAAAATCGAGTTGTTGATGATCTGCCCTGCGCGCGTCAATTCGACAAAACCAATCACCGAAGCGAGCGACGTCATCTTGATGACCTGCACCAGGAAACCCACCGTTGGCGGCAGCGCGAGACGCAGCGCCTGCGGAATGATCACGAGGCGCAAGGTCTGCCAGCGCGTCAATGACAGGCACTCAGCGGCTTCCCACTGAGGCTTCGGCATGGCGTCAATACAGCCGCGCCAGATGTCGCCGAGATACGCGCTCGTGTAGACCATCAGCGCGAGGCCGGCCGCGACCAGCGCGGGCACCTGGACGCCATACACGGACAAACCGAAGTAGACGATGAACAGCAGGATCAGCAGCGGAATGCCTTGAATTGCTTCGATATAGACCATTGCGGGACGGCTGAGCCAGCGGCGCGGCGAGATGCGCGCGAGCATCACGCCGAAGCCGCCGATGCTGCCCAGCACAAAGGCGAGTGCCGAGAGCACGAGGGTCCACCAGATCGAGTGCACGAGATAAAACAGATGTGCCGTAGTGAAGCCGCCGGTCATGCCGCACCTCCGGGAATCACCGTATCGATACGCCCCTGATCCGGCACCGGCTTGCCGGCCCGTTCCGCGGCTTTACGCATGACCCGCCGCCGCTTGAACGCAACCTCGCCCACGGCCCACGCAATCAGCTTGATCAGCAGCGACAACGCCAGATACAGCAGCGCCACGACAATGTACGTTTCGAGCGAGCGGAAGGTATCGGACTGCACGGTGTTCGCCGTTGCCGTGAGCTCTTCCGCCGAGATCTGCGACGCTATGGCCGAGGCCTGCATCATCAGCAGGAACTGGCTGGTCAGCGCGGGATAAACCTTTTCGATCGATGGCTGAAGCATCACATGCCAGCCGATCCGCCAGCGCGACAGCCCCAGGCATTCGGCCGCCTCGATCTGCCCGCGCGGCACCGATTCAAGACCTGCACGAATGATCTCTGCCGCGTAAGCGCCGATGTTGATCACCATCGCGAGCGCGGCGGCGGCGAAGGTCGGCATGCGCACGCCGAAGCTGGCAAGCCCGAAGTACAGCAGGAAGATCTGCACGAGAAAAGGCGTGTTGCGCACAGCCTCGATATAGATCGAGCAGAACCGCGATAAAAGCCGGTTCCGGCCGCGCTTGGCGAACGCAACCAGCGTACCCAGGATCACACCGAAGAACACCGCCACGCTCGTCATCTTCAGCGTCAGCCAGGCGCCTTTCAGGAAGACGGGCCAGTACGGAAGCAGCGGGCTGAAATCGAGAGAGAAAGTCATCGCAGCAATGTCTAGGTTAGTACGCGAGCGGCGCCGGTCTTTCGTCGCCACAGCGGGCGCGCGGCGCCGCCCGTCGCCGGGCTGGCGGCCTTGATCAACGCGCTATTCAAACCTTATTCGAACCTTATTCGAACGGTCCGGTTGTGGCGAACGCCCCGCCCTGCAGCACGGCGACAGCACTGCCGGGCTCGGGCGCCGGCTGCGCGTCGATCTTCGCCCGGAACGGCTCCGACGAATCACGCGGCACAAATCCCAGCTTCGACGCAAAGCGGTTGTCCCACCATGTGACCGTGTTGTCTGACATCCCATAGACCACGGTATGACCGACATCCGGCGTCAAGAGGCTGCGTTGCAGGAGATCGAGCAGGTCGTCGTAGCTAAGCCAGCTCGCCATCATCCGGCGATCCTTCGGCTCGGGAAACGTTGAACCAATACGAATACTCACCGTCTCGATTCCGTATCGATCGAAATAGAACTGGGCTACGTCTTCACCGAACGATTTGGACAGGCCGTAGTAACCGTCGGGACGTCGCAGCGCATGCGCGTCGATCTTCTCGTCCTGCCGATAAAACCCGGTCACATGATTGGAGCTGGCGAAGACGACCCGCTTGACGCCATGCCGGCGAGCGCCTTCGTAGAGGTTGTAAACCCCTTTGATATTGGCTTCCAGCACTTCTTCGAAGGGCCGCTCCACCGATACCCCACCGAGATGGATGACCGCGTCGCAACCGGCAACCAGCGCGTCGACCGCCTGCTTGTCCGAGAGATCGCACGGGATGACTTCCTCATTCGGCGCCCCTTCCAGGGGCAACGCCGTCACGAGATCCGACACCCTGATCTTGTCCGCGAATGCGGCCACGCGCGAACGAATGACTCGGCCGACGCCGCCGGCGGCACCGGTCAGCAACAGGCGTTTAAACGGGGCTGCGTGTTCTTGATTGGCCATGTGAGCCTGTCTCCAATTAAGCGCGGTGACCGGGAGCTTTCACGCTCCTTTCGATCGGATCACCGCTTGATTCAGCTTTTATTGTACGTTGTCATATGACTACATGCGTGCATATAATCATTCGCAAACCCGTTTGTCAACTTTGGTGAAACATTATCCCAACCGAGGTCGCCGTGCAGAGATCGACTCGTGCCGTCTTCGAAACCCCGGCTTACCATCCGGTGCGGCGCAGCCTGACGACCGAACTGGTCGATGCGCTGCGTCAGCAGATCGAAACTGCCGAACTCAAAGTGGGCGCCCGGCTCGCAACCGAAGCGGAAATGGTGCAGCGCTTCAACGTGAGCCGCACCGTCGTACGCGAGGCATTGTCCAAGCTACAGGCAGCGGGACTCGTGGAGACGCGGCATGGCATTGGCACCTTCGTCTGCGAGGCGCCGGCCAGAGGACTCCTCCAGCTCGACCCTGCGGACGTGGCGGGTTCCATCGACGCCCTCGCCGTGCTCGAGCTGCGCATCAGCCTGGAGACCGAGAGCGCAGGACTGGCTGCGGCGCGATGTGACAAAGCACGGATCGCTGCCATGAGGCGCGCGCTGAGCGACTTCGAGCGCAACCTGGGCGAAGCGAACGGGACCATATCGCCCGATATCCGCTTTCACCTCGAAATCGCACAGGCCACCGGCAACCGCTATTTCGTGGACATCATGACGCATCTCGGCACCCACATGATTCCGCGCACCCGCCTCACTGCCACGCAGATTCCACCCGCCCAGTACGCGGACTATCTGACGCGCGTGAATCGCGAGCATGAACAAATCTGCGATGCCATCGAGCGGGGTGACGCCGACTCGGCGCGCACCGCCATGCGGCTCCATCTGATCAACAGCCGCGAGCGTCTGCGGCGCGCGCAGACAAGTGTTTAAGCGCTGCGCTGGCGTCACGTCACCTCGTTAATTCAAGTGCGCATTCGTTTCGCTGGAGCGGCAACCGACGCGCGGTTCGTGACGGTCACGGGAAACTCGCGATAGATCGTGTAAGCAGTCCCGTAGCACGCGTTGAGCAGCCATCGAACGGCGTTCTGCGTGAGATCGGCGGTCGGGATGTGGACCGATGTCAGGCCCGGTGCGGAGAACGCGGCCGAATAGTCGTCGTCGTAACCCACCACCGACATATCGTGCGGCACCGACATGCCCGCTTGCTGCAAACACGACAAGGCGCCAATGGCCATGGTGTCGTTGGCGCAGAACAGGCCGGTGAACTTTTTCTTCGACGCCAGCAGTTGGCGCACCGAGTCATATCCGCCGTCCGGCGAAAAGTCCGATTCGATCAACTGGACCTCAGCCCGGTCAATGCCGTTGCGCGCGAGTTCTTCGAAAAATCCTTTGATCCGCGCATGATTGTCGGAAGCCTCGAAAGGCCCCGAAATCACGGCTATTTTCTTGTGTTTATGCGCAAGCAGCGTCTGCGCCGCCAGCACGCCGCCCCGATGATGATCCGCGCAAAACGACGCCTCCGGCATCTGCGCGAAGTCGCGATTGAGGAACACCATCTTCGGATGCATGCGGTGCAACTTGATGAGGTCGTCGTCATGCAGGTCGTGGCTCGTCACCACTACCCCATCGCAATCGCGAGCGATCAGGAACTGCACCGCTTCAATTGCCTGGTCGCGCGGTGAGTCGTCGCCGCAACCCGTTGCCACCACCACATGGCGATGCACCTTGCGCAACTCGGTATCGGTCTGCTTGAGGATCGTGCCGTAGTACGGGCCGAAGAACGTCGGCACGAAAATGCCGATCATGCCAAGCGATTGCGTCGACAGCGCCCGCCCGAGCGATGATGGCCGGAAATTCAGCTCGGCGATCGCCGCCTGCACGCGCGCGAGCGCATCGGCGGAAACGGGTCCGCGACCGGAGATAGCGCGCGATGCCGTGGACATGCCTACGCCGGCAAGAACCGCGACGTCCTTCAGGGTTGCCACTGTTACTCCGTGAATAAGTGCTTCATGTCGGCTTGGCGCTCATTCAGAGCCGATCCCCGGCGGTTTCATCGAAGAGCGAGACGCGCTTGCCGTCGATCGAAAAGCCGGTCATCTCGTCAACCGCCGCCGTCGCCGTGTCCTGCGCGATCGACGCGATTTGGGCGCCATGATAATCGAGCCAAATTACCCGGTGATTGCCCATTGGTTCGACGAGCGACACCGTAGCGCGATGTCTGAACGCCGGGTCGATGGAGACATCCTCCGGACGCACGCCGAGCACGCACGGCTGCTTCTCCGGAGGTGACTGAAGAAACGGGTACGCGGTGACGTCGATATCGACGTGCTCATTGCGAAACCGCACTCCACCGCCCTCGCGATGCAACGCGCCCTTCAGCAAGTTCATACCCGGCGAGCCAAGGAACGTGGCAACGAACAGATTATTCGGATGCGCGTACACCTGCGCGGGCGTGCCGATCTGCTGGATCACGCCACCGCGCATGACGGCCATGCGGGTCGCCAGCGTCATCGCTTCGACCTGGTCGTGGGTCACGTAGATCATGGTTGCGCCGAGGCGCTTATGCAGTTGCTTGAGCTCACGCCTGAGTTCCGTGCGCAGCTTTGCGTCGAGGTTGGAGAGCGGTTCGTCGAAGAGGAACACGTCCGCTTCCCGCACGATGGCCCGGCCGATCGCCACACGCTGACGCTGGCCGCCCGACAACTGCGCGGGCCTGCGCTTGAGTAATGGACCAAGCTGCAACATCTCGGCCGCCCGTGTGACGCGCCGTTCGATCTCGGCTTTGGGCGTACCGGCAATGCGCAAACCGAACGAGAGGTTACGCTCGACGTTCATGGTTGGATACAGCGCGTAGGACTGGAACACGAGCGCGATACCGCGGTCTTTCGGATCGGCCCACGTCATATCCTGGCCACCGATCTCGATGCTGCCGCCGCTCACATCGATCAGTCCTGCAATGCTATGCAGCAAGGTGGATTTGCCGCACCCCGAAGGACCGAGCAATACGAGGAACTCACCCGGTTCGACCTCAAGATCGAGCGACTCGATGATCTTATTGGAGCCCAGCTGGATCTCCAGGTCGCGGATTGAAACGTTCGACATGACTGTAGACATGAATGAGCCCTGGACTAACCCTTGACCGCACCGGAAGCAATGCCGCGGACGAACCAGCGACCCGAAACGAAGTAGATGACAAGCGGCACCATGGACGTGAGGATGGTCGCCGCCATGTTGACGTTGTAGAGACGCTCGCCTGTCGTGGTGTTGATGATGTTGTTCAGTTGCACGGTCATCGGCAGGTTCTTCGTGCCCGCGAAAACGAGACCCAGGATGAAGTCATTCCAGATGCCGGTGACCTGCATGATGACGGCGACCACGATGATCGGTGTGGACATGGGCACCATCAGTTGCAGGAAGATGCGCCAGAAACCGCCACCGTCCACGCGCGCCGCCTGGAAAAGTTCATGTGGCAGCGCCGCATAATAATTGCGGAACAGCAGGGTCATCACAGGCATGCCGAAGATGGTGTGGATCAGCACTATGCCGGGCAACGAGCTGAACAAATGCACCGTTGCAAGCACCCGCACGAGCGGATAGACCATCACCTGCACGGGGATGAACGCGCCCACCAGCAGGATCGCAAACAAGGTGGAGGCGCCGCGCGGTTTCCAGTACGACAGCGCATAACCGTTTACCGCACCCACCAGAATGGACAGGACCGTACTCGGCACGACAATGCGAACCGAGTTCCAGAAGCCGACTTGAATGCCCTGGCAATCCAGCCCCGTACACGCGGATTGCCACGCGACACGCCACGCATCCAGCGTGAAATGCACCGGCAGCGACAGGATGTTGCCGAGACGAATTTCCGTCATCGGCTTGACCGACGTGACGAGCATCACGTACAGCGGCAGCAGGAAAAACAAGGCTGAGGTCAACAGGAACGCATACACGCCCAAGCGCGCCGGCGTGAAGCGCGACCTCCGTCTTAAAGGGTGGCGTGGCGCGTTCATCGGGAATCCCTGAGCCGTAATGCACGGCTGCGAATATAAAAGACAGGAGCCAGGATCGCCAGCACGGTCACGAGAAGAACGATCGACGCCGCCGACGCCAGCCCGAGATTCGCGCGTCCGAACAGATAGTCCATGATGAACTTCGCGGGCACTTCGCTTGCCGTGCCGGGACCGCCTTGCGTCATGGCGACCACTGCATCGTAGAGCTTGATGACCATCACGAACAGCAGGATGAAGGCCGTTGAAATGGACGCGCCGAGCATGGGGATGACAATGCTGACATAGACACGCCAGCGCGGAATGCCATCTATGCGCGCCGCCTTCCAGATTTCTTCATCAATACCGCGCAGCCCCGCGAGCAACAGCGCCATCACGAGCCCCGAGGCCTGCCAGACCGTTGCAATCACCAGCGTGTAGATCACGCGATCCTGATCGACGATCCAGTCGAAGCGTGCGTGCGTGAAACCGATCCGGTGCAGCACCTCCTGAATACCCAACTCCGGATTCAGGATCCACTGCCACACGAGACCCGTCGCGACGAACGACATGGCGTACGGATACAGGAAGACCGTGCGCAGCGCGCCCTCCGCCACCACCTTCTGGTCGATAAACACCGCCAGCAGCAACCCGATCGCGAGGCAGATGACGATGAACAAAACCCCGTAGATCACGATGTTTTGCAGCGACAGCATCCACCGGTCGTTATTGAAGAGCCGCACGTATTGCGACACGCCCGCAAAACTATTCGACGCGAACGTGCGCGAGTTCGTGAACGACGTGCGCAAGCTCCATACCATCGTGCCGAGATAAGCGAACACCACCGTGAGCGCCATCGGCAACAACGCAATATAAGCGGCCAGCGCAAACCGCTTCTTCAGCGGCTTGCGCTTCGCGTGAGCAGCCGAAGCGCGCAGGGTCTTGCCGGCAGGCGTCGCCGCCATCAGCTCTTCAGCCCGCTGGCGAAGGCCTTTTGGGCGTCCTCCACCGACTGGTTCTTGTTCCAGAAGTTGGTGATGACGTCCTGCAACGCACCGTTGATATCAGGCGGCGTCAGCATTTCCGGATTCGGCAACTGCCGCGACTTGTCCTTCATGATCGCGATGCCCTCCTTCGCGCACATGTCGAGACTCGAATCGTCGATGTCCGAGCGAATCGGAATCGACCCCTTCTTCGCGCTGAACGCCACCTGCGCAGCCGGGGACGTCATGACCGTCGCGAGCAGTTTCTGCGCCTTGATTGCGTTGGGGTCGTCGGTCTTCGGAAACACGAACGCGTCGCCTGCCACAAGATACGGCGAATGCGGACCGAAGCCAGGGAAGCAGCCGAAGTCCTTGCCCGCCGTTTGATTGGCTGCGGAGAACTCGCCCTTCGCCCAGTCGCCCATGATCTGCACGCCGGCCTTGCCGGAGATCACCAGCGCGGTCGCGTCGTTCCAGTTGCGACCCGGCGAGCCGGGATCAACATAGTTATGCAGACGCTTGAACTGCGTCAGCACCTTCTTGAACGCGTCGGACTTGACCGCGTTCACATCGCGATCGCGGTATACCTTCAAATAAAGGTCCGGGCCGCCGACATCGGCGAACACGGCGTCGAAGGTGATCTTCTCCTGCCATGCCTGACCACCGAGCGCGAGCGGAATCACGCCAGCCGCTTTCAGCTTGTCGAGATCCGCGATGAACTCATCGTAGGTCGCCGGCTCCTTCGTGATGCCGGCCTTCTGGAACGCCGGCTTCGAATAGAAGAACCAGGCCGGCATGTGGATGTCCACCGGCGCCGCGTAGTAATGCCCGTTCGACTTGATGCTTTCAATGATCGACGCCGGAAAGATCTTGTCCCAGTTCTCCTTGGCCGCGACATCGTCCACGTTGTTCAGCAACCCCTGGTCGATGATGTCGTGGAATTGCTTCGACGTATTGAACTGCGCGGCGGTCGGAGGGTCCCCACCCATGATGCGGTTGATTGCCGTGGAGCGCGCCTGGTCCGCGCCGGCCACGGCTTGGTCGATCCACAACCCGCCCGCCTTGTTATAGGCATCGGCGAACTGCTTGATGGCCGCTGACTCGCCGCCCGATGTCCACCAGTGGATCACGGTGGCTTTCAACGGATCCGCGTGCGCCGCGCTCATCGTCGCAACGGCTGCAATGACACTGACGACCAGTTTTTTCATGCTGTTCATTAAGTCTCCTCCGGGCTATGTCTTCTATTGGCCCCGTCATTCACAGGGTCCAACGGATTCGGCATTGAAACGAACTACGGGTCAGGCGCGGGCTTTGGTGTTGCGCTCCTCAAGGAACTTCGCAATCAGTTCGGCGCTGTGTTTCATGGTGCGTTTCTGCGTCTTGTAGTCGACATGAAATACTCCGAAGCGGCGTTCATAACCGAAGGCCCATTCGAAGTTATCCATCAGCGACCAGATGAAATATCCGCGTATGTCGACGCCTGCTTTGATCGCGCTATCCACGGCGGCAAGATGGCGCTTGAGGAACGAGATGCGCTGCGGATCGTCGACGCGTCCATCGATTACCTTGTCGTCGGAGGCCATGCCGTTTTCAGTGATATAGATCGGCGGCAATGAAGCATACGTCTTGTTGAATCCGATCAGCAGGTCGCGCAGGCCATCGGGATGAATCTCCCAGCCCATCTGCGTGCGCTCGACGCCTGGCAGTGGCACTTCCGTAAAACCATGCGCGCCGTCGCTCTTCACGTTCGTACGGAAGTAATAGTTGATGCCGAGGAAGTCGAGCGGCGTGCCTATGGTTTCCATATCGCCGTCGAGCACCAGCGGCTCGGTGCCCGGCCATAGTTCGAAAAGGTCCTTGGGATAAGCCTTTTTCAACAGCGGGTCGAGTATCCACGCGTTGTGCTGGACTTCAAAAAGATGCGCGGCACGTGCATCGGCTTCGCTGTTGGTATCGGCGGTACCACGGCCCACATTCGCGACAATGCCCTTGAGCGACGCCGGATCGTTTGCCCGCAGGACCGGCACGGCCGTACCGTGCGCGAGCAGCAGGTGATGCATGGCCTGGGTCGCGTAGCGGTCGTTCGCCAGACCCGGCGCATGATGGCCGTTGCCGTAGCCAAGGTACGCGGAGCACCAGGGTTCGTTGAGCGTGGCCCAGGCATCGACCTCACCGCTCAGTTCGCGGCTCATCAGGTCGGCGTAATCGGCGAAGCGATACGCTATGTCGCGATTCAGCCAGCCGCCGCGATCTTCCAGATATTGCGGCAAGTCCCAGTGATACAGCGTGACAAAGGTCTTGAGGCCCTTCTCTTTCAGCCGCCCGATCAGGCGCTTATAAAAGTCGATCCCTTTGCGGTTCGGACGCCCCGCTTCATCCATGACGCGCGGCCATGCAATGGATAGGCGATATCCGTCGACGTTAAGCGCGCAAAGCAAGTCAAGGTCCGATTCCCACCGATGATAGTGATCGCAAGCGACCTCGCCGGTGTCGCCGGCCAGCACTTTGCCTGGCGTGGCCGAGAACGTGTCCCAGATCGACGGGAGCCGGCCGTCTTCGCTGGCGGCGCCTTCGATCTGATAGGAGGCCGTTGCTGCACCCAGTAGAAAGTCACGTCGCCAGAGGGCTGAATCGGACGGAGGGGAAAACGGATCGCTTGAGACAACGGATGCGTCGAGTGCCACGAGAACTCCTGTTGAGCGGTGGAGTGGAAGCGCTTCCACAAGTGCCAGCGAACGATAGCAGCGCCGAATTGAGGGGGACAATCCGGGTTTGTATGGAGAGGGTTGGGGGAGAATGACTGAAAGGCTCGATCGTCGCGAAAGCGTCAGCGACGAATCGGAAAAAGCGGAGCGCTACGAACCTGGTGCTTGGTGCTTGGTGCTTGGTGCTTGGTGCTTATGGTGGCGGCGTGCGTTCACACCCTGTCATTCACGGGAATCCGTGCCACAAAACAGGTCCCCGTCTCCACCGATGAACTCACGGACAACGTCCCGCCGTGCCCGTTGACGATCTGTGAGCAAATATAGAGTCCCAACCCGAGTCCGCCGCCCGGCTGACTGGTTGCCGGCCGCCAATACGGTTCGAAGACCTTTTCCAGGTCCGGCGGCGCGATCGGCGCACCGACGTTTGAGACGCAGACCGTAAGCTCGCCGGCATCCACCGATACCACCACCCGCACCGGTTGATCCGGGGCGCCATGCGTCAGCGCATTAGCCAGCAAGTTGGACAGCAGTTGCTGGACGCGCCCCCGGTCGCAGTAGACGCGGCCGTCCACCGCGATCTGTTCCAGTACGACACGTTGCGGATTCGCGTCGCGCAGTTCCGTGACCACATGGCCGAGCGCGTCGGGGAGATCGTCAACCGGAGCAAGTGACACGCCGATACCCGTGCCGAGGCGGCCGCGGGCGAAATCGAGCACGTCATCTATCAGCCGCGACATGCGCCGCGTAGTCGCCCGCAACCGCGTGCCGATGGTCACCAGTTCCGGTTCGCTGCTACGACGTGCCAGCCATTCCGCAGTTGCGCCCACGGCGGCAAGCGGATTGCGCAGATCGTGGCCCAGCACGGCAATGAACTGCTCGCGCAACTCGGCGGTCGTCCGCTCGCTGAGAAGCGCGGCTTCGGTCGCCGAGCGTTCGTTCTCGCTCTCCAGTTGCAGTGCAATCAGTTCTGCGAAGAGCGTGAACATGGTGAGCGTTCGTGCGTCCGAGACCAGCGCTGGACGCGGATCGATTGCGCACAGGTTGCCGAAATAATCGCCGTTCGGGAGAATGATCGGCACCGAGATATAACTCTCGATGTTGTAGATGCGCGGCGTATGGTGTTCGCGGTAGAGCGGATCGGTGCTCGCATGGTCGACGACGATAGGCCGGCGCATTGTGCGAGACTCGCTGCACAGTGTGGTATGGACGTCGAGTTGGCCGCCCGGCAACAGCCCGAACTGAATGTCATCCTGCACGGCACAGGCGGTCCATGTTCCCTCGGTGACGCGCGCCACGGCCGCGAAACCAAGGCCGGTATTTTTGCAGATTACGCTCAGCATGGACGGCACGGCGCCGATTCTGCCGATGGCGGCCACGTCGCGGGCAATGGATTCGTTGCTGTCGTCCATGGCGGCCTGCAAAACTCCATAAACAGGATTCAAGATTCTACCTCTCGGTACTCGATATTTTTTGCTCGGTGCTGCGCTCAATTGTACGGGTCAAGTGGCTCCTGCCAAGGGTTTAAAAATGACGCCTATCCCCGGGCACCGGCGAGCGTGATCTTCTGGATTGCATCGTGCGTACCGCGATGCCAAGATGCGCTGTCGCCGCGGACCAACTGGCGCAGGTATCGAGCCTGGGCCGGCTGTGGTGCCTTCCTGTTAATCCTTACGAAGAAAAACAATGACCGGAGCAGTGCTTTCAAAATCGCCGACAGGCATTTCAGGGTTCGACGACGTCACCCTCGGCGGCTTGCCGGCGGGCCGTCCGACCCTGATGTGCGGCGCGGCAGGATGCGGCAAGACCCTCTTCGCCATGACGTTCCTGGTGGAAGGCGTACTGAAGTATGGTGAACCTGGCGTGCTGGTGAGCTTCGAGGAATCCGCGGAGGACCTGGCCGCGAACGTGGCGTCGCTCGGCTACGACGTCATGTCGCTGATCGACGAGAAGAAACTCGCCATCGATCACGTCAAGATCGATCCCGCGGGAATCGAAGACACCGGCGAATACGACCTCGAAGGCCTGTTCGTGCGGCTCGACCACGCCATCAAGAGTGTGAACGCAAAGCGCGTCGTACTCGACACACTCGAAGCACTGTTCGCCAGTTTCCCCGACGCCGTCTTGCTGCGCACCGAGTTGCGGCGCCTGTTCGACTGGCTGAAGGAACGCGGCGTCACGGCCATCGTGACCGCGGAGCGCGGAACTGGCGACCCGAACCGGTTGACACGGCACGGCATTGAGGAATATGTGTCCGACTGCGTGATCCTGCTCGACAACCGGGTCGAAAACCAGGTCGCCACGCGGCGCCTGAGGATCGTTAAATATCGCGGCTCGGCGCATGGGACCAACGAATACCCGTTTCTTATCGATACCACCGGCATCAGCGTCCTCCCCATTACATCAGCGGGCCTGGCGCACCTGACGTCGAGCGACGTCATCTCGACGGGCATCGCGGATCTCGATTCCATGCTCGGGGTGGGCGGTTATTTCGTGGGCTCTAGCGTACTCGTGTCGGGACTCGCGGGAACGGGCAAAACCACCTTTGCCGCGAAATTCGTGGAGGCACGCTGCGCACTCGGCGAGCGCACGCTGTGGTACGCCTTTGAAGAATCTCCCGAACAGATCGTGCGCAACATGCGTTCAGTGGGCGTGGATCTTGCGCACTGCCTGGACGGCACGCTCAGGATCGAATCGGCCCGGCCCAGTTTTTTCGGGCTGGAAATGCATTTGGCGCGGATGGTTCGCGACATCGACCTGTTCAAGCCGAGCGCCGTGGTGATCGACCCGATTTCGTCCTTGCGGGGCGTGGAGTCGGAAGTGCACGCGACGCTCTTACGACTTGTCGATCTCCTCAAATCCCGCGGCATTACGGCAGTTTTTACAAGTCTCAGCAGCATCGACCAGGCATCCAGCTTGAACGACCGCAGCATTTCGTCGCTGATGGATACCTGGATTTCGCTATCGCATATTGAAACGAACGGCGAGCGCAACCGGCTTGTCTACGTGCTGAAATCGCGTGGCATGGATCATTCGAACCAGGTCCGCGAATATCAGATCAGCAATGAGGGAATCGCCATGGTGCCGGCATATATAGGCGCGGGCGGCGTGCTGACAGGCTCCGCACGGCTTGCGCAGGAAGCGCAGGAACGCGACCAATCCGCCGCGCGCGACGAACTTGTGATGCAAAAGAAGCGCGAGCTCGCGCGGCGCCGCAAAGCCGTCGAGCAGCAGGTCGCGGAACTGCAGTCGGCGCTCAACGCTGAAGCATCGGAACTTGATGCGCTGATCGAGCAAAGCGACGAACACAAGCGCCTGCATGAAGCCGACCGTGACCGGATGGCACAACTTCGGCGAACGAAAGAATGACCGAACAATACTCGTCCGCGCCCGCGGAACTCGAACCGGACGCCACAGGAACGCCCGGCGCTTGCTTGTATTCTCTAAGGTTATATATAGCGGGGGAAACGCCGAAATCCATGGCAGCCATTCGCAACCTGCGTGCGCTCTGCGCCACGCACCTGGCCGATGAGTATTCGATCGAGGTCATCGATCTGTGCATCAACCCGCGACTTGCAGCCGCCGACCAGATTCTCGCGATCCCGACCGTCGTGCGGCATCTGCCCGCGCCGCTCAGGAAAGTGATCGGCGATTTGTCCGATACCGAGCGCGTGCTGGTCGGTCTCGACCTCCGGCCGAGGGCGGGTTCGTGAACGCCCTGCCCGTCGAAGCCGGCGGCGCAGGGGGCGCAAACGCTGCGACGCCCCCGCCGCCATCGGACATGCTGGTACTGCGCCTCTATGTGACGGGTAATACGCTGCGCTCCACGCGTGCGGTCGACAACGCGCGGCGCTTGCTGGAAGTCCATGCGGCAGGCCGTTTCGAGCTTGAAGTAATCGACATCTACCTGCATCCGGAAGCCGCGGTCGCGGCCCAGATCATTGCCGCGCCGACATTGGTCAAGCTGCATCCGGGGCCGTTGCGCAGGGTGATTGGTGACCTCTCGGATTCGAACAAGGTGCTGGCCGCGCTCGGCGTGATGGTGTCGAACGCAGCCGTTGATGCGTACTCAAGCGCGTCCTCAGGTTCGTCCTCAGGTTCGTCCTCAGGCGCGTCTGCGAGCGCATCCATCAAATCCTGACACGTATGTCCGATCAATCCCACTTCGCTTCACTGGAAACCGCGACCGTCGAGGAGCTGCGCGAGCGGCTGCGCGAGGCGGAAGATACCCTCGACGCCATCCGTAGCGGCGCGGTCGACGCCGTGGTGGTCGGCAGCGACGACGACCGGCGCATCTACACGCTCGAGAGCGCGGACCGGCCGTATCGCGTGCTCGTGGAGCAGATGCAGGAGGGCGCGGTGATGCTCTCCGCCGACGGCATTATTCTCTACGCCAACGAACGTGCCGGACAGTTGCTCGACGCCCAGGTCGAGCACATGGTTGGCTCCGCGTTCAGCGCTTTTGTGCTCGACGGCCAGCACGCGCGTTTGCAGGAGCTGATCCGCGAAAGCGCTACCGGTACTGCCCGCGACGAACTCACGGTGCTGTCGCCCAGCGGGGAAACTCCCGTCCACTGCAGCTTCAAGGCGCTCGAGGCAGAGCGTGACCAGGACCGCCTGATCTGCGGCGTGATCTCCGATCTCTCGCAGCAACGGCAGATGGAAGCCCGCCTGCACCAGGCGCAGAAAATGGAGGCGGTTGGTCAGTTGACCGGTGGCCTGGCCCACGATTTCAACAACCTGCTGCAGGCCATTCACGGCAACCTGGAGCTTGTGAAGCGCACGCCCTCGGACCCCGAGCGCGTGCTGCGCTGGACCGACAATGCCATGCGGGCCGTCAGCCGCGGCGCCAAGCTGACCGCGCAATTGCTGGCATTTTCGCGCTCGCAGAAACTCGAATTGCAACCGGTCGGGCTGACACGACTCGTGCATGGCATGGCCGATCTGTTCGACCGCACGCTGGGCGCCGGGATCGACCTGAGACTGGAACTTGGCAAAGACGACGCCCTGGTCGTGGCGGACGCGACCCAGCTCGAACTCGCCTTGCTCAACCTCGCTATCAACGCACGCGACGCGATGCCCACGGGCGGCGTGCTGCGCATCAGCATGGTAGCGTGGACGATCACGGACGACGCCGATCTCGCCGATGGCGAGTACGTGGAATTGAGTGTCGCCGATACCGGTACCGGCATGCCCGCCGACGTCGCGGCCCGGGCGTTCGAGCCGTTTTTTACCACCAAGGAACTGGGTGCGGGAACCGGTCTCGGCCTCGCCCAGGTGTACGGAATCTGCCAGCAGGCAGGCGGCCATGCGCAGATCGAAAGCAGTCCGGGCGGCACCCGCGTGTCTTTGTTTCTGCGGCGTTCGCCTGCTGCGGCCGCCGCAGCGGACCCGTGCGCGGCGGCTATCGTCAATGCGAGTGACCTGAGTGCACCGCGAATCCTGGTCGTCGACGACGATCCGGATGTGCGTACGTTCATGGTCGAAACGCTGGTCGCGCTGGGGTATCGCGTGGACTCGGCGGCCGGTGGGCGTGCGGCGCTCAACATGATGGCGAGCGATCCACCCGACTTGCTGGTGCTGGACTTCGCAATGCCGCATCTTGATGGCGCTGCGGTGGCGAAACTGGCGCGGTCGCAGGGTCTGCACATGCCCATTGTTTTCGCGAGCGGCTACGCGGACACCTCCGCCCTCGACGCCGCGATGGGCAACAACATCTCGCTGCTTCGAAAACCATTTTCGATCGGGAATTTGTCCGCGGTCGTTGCGGCGGCGCTGGCGTAAGGGATGGTTGGCACCGGTCGCTTGTAGAAGACTGGCGCGCACGCCGGTGAACGGGCGCGGCGACAATCCTTCCACTGCTGACAGAAACTGGCAGTAGTCACGCTTACGATGGATTCGACTTCAGCACCGGGGCAGCTAACTGCCGCCTCGCTGCTCGATTCCCGGCCGCTCACCCGGCTGCGTCCCATCGACCCTTTGCGAGCGAACACCATGACCAATCCCAACTTCATCATCCTGTACGTGGACAACCCTTCCGTCAGCGCCGAATTTTATGCGGGCTTGCTCGGCAAAACGCCCGTCGAATCTTCTCCGACGTTTGCCATGTTCATCCTGGAGTCGGGTCTCAAGCTGGGATTGTGGTCAAAGCACACAGTCGAACCCGCGTCGGCTGCGGCGGGAGGCGGTGGCGGCGAACTCGGATTCCCGGTGAACAACAACGACACCGTGCACAGCCTCTTCGCCGAGTGGGTCAAGCGCGGCCTGGAAATCATCCAGCGTCCGACAGAAATGGATTTTGGCTTTACCTTCGTCGCGCTGGACCCCGACGGTCATCGTCTGCGCGTTTTTTCCCCTTCCGGGCAATAAACGAAGACACGCGACGACCGCATTTGAAGCGAACGGCTGGCGGTTACCACCTGCTCGACGGCGTTATCGCTTTGGCCGCTTTAGCCGCCTTGGCCGCTATGCGCATGTGCGGATCGGCTTCGTCGAACGCGCTGCCCCCTCTGCGCCGCGTGTGGTCGAGTTCTTCCGCCAGCCGTTTCGCTTCCCAGTCGCGTTGCCACGCCTCCGCCTGATGGCGGTGCTCGATCGCGCGCCGCGCTTCGTCCTCGTGATCGATCCATGCAGCGAAGATCGAAAACACGCGGTCTATCGCTTCATATTTTCCTGCCGGACCCGTCACCGAAAATAACAGGCGATCACCGTGGCCCGGGTGCTTCCAGTACACGCCGATTGCACGTTCGCCAGCCAGCGCCGTGGTCTCGCCGGCATCGGATGCCGACGCCGTGCGCTCTTCCCCCGTCCATCGTCCTGCCGAAGCGCCGGACACCGCACCGACACTTCGGGCATTCGACACAAGCTCAGGTTCAAGCGCCAGCGCCCGGAACGGCCATTCGAAGCGGCCGGAGCGCAAGCGTTGAAACTCGCCGGGAGCATCAGTCGAGACAAATCGCTTCGCCACCTTGTTGACGGTGAGCGTTCGCGACGCGAGATGCAAAATGAGATCGACACCGCCGCCGGCTACCCGAATCCGGCCCTCGTCCTCGCGAATCTCGGCGTCGCATTGCGCCGATGCATACGACGACCGCCTGCCTTCGCGATACCCATGCAGCCAGAGCGCCGCGATCACGGCAAGCGACAGTGCAATCTGGACACCCGACTGCGGCGTCGAGGTGAGACCTGCGTAAAACGCTGCAGCCGCCGCGCCGAACGTACCCATCTTGACCACACGACCGAACGAAGTTTCAGCCTGGAACAAAGCAAACAGCCACATGAGTTTTCCCGATGTCACATTTTTCTTGGTTTAGGGTCGAACACGCGGCGGGCTTGATGTTCGCGCCATCGCCCCCGAGGCGTGTTTCGCCTTGAAACGTCTTGATGACGCTTTCTCTCTGAGTCGGCGATCCTGTGCTTTTCAGCGCTCAGGCGTGGTCGGGCCCGAATCCGGCGGAACGGGCGTCGCGGCTACACCTGCCTGCACTCGGCGCCCGGGCGGTATCGGGGCTGTCGTAGCCGTAGTGGTCCGTTGGAATCACCGCAGCGGCGCTTGTCGTGAACACCCAAGGGCCAAGGAACCCCGGCTTGCGTCAAATGCGCAAGGCACTCGCAACGCGCACCGGAAGCGCGTGGTTCTTCGCGAAGCCCGCCAGCGATTCGCAATACAGCCTCTACACGTTCAGCGGCCGAGAAATGATCGGCCTCCTTTTCCCCGCCTCGGCGCCTGGTCCATACCGTTCACGATGCCTGCGCACGCGCCACGCAATGATGCCTTCGACGCACGCTGCCACCCTCTCATTCCGTCCGCTCTTTCCGCCCATTTCGTTCCGCGTCCAGGAATTGTTTACCTGCGCTTACATCTGCTTTACGCGCTCAGCCGCCCAGGCTGCGGATTGTCGCAGCGGTCCTGAAGCCGACGCCGCGAGCGTCGCGGGAGCCGCTGCTGTCGTCCCGTGGCGACGCGGCGCCAACCATTACCACGGCTGCGCGTCGCTTGCGGGCTTCTGTCGGCGTGCAGCCGAAACGCTCCTTGAACGCGCGGTTGAACGTCGATTCGCTCATGAAGCCGACCGCACAGGCAATTGCACCAATGAGATCGCGCGCATGCAGCGGCGATTCGAGCCGGCGCATGGCTTCATCGAGCCGGCGAGCGCGTACATACTCCGCCACGCCGCCCATCGGTTCGAAAAGTTCATAGAGCGCAGTTCGCGACACCTTCAGGATTTCTCGAAGCCTCGCCGGGCCGAGGCTCATATCCGCCAGATTGCCTTCGATAAAACTCAACGCCTGCGCGCGGATCACCGGCGTCAGGCGAGGATCGCCAGGTTGCTCCCAGCGCTCGGCACGCCGCAGCACGCAGGCTGCGACGAAGTCCAGCGTGGCTTCGCCCGCGACGCGGGCCTGCTCGTCGTCCATCGAGCTCGCGACGCTCACCAGGCTGCGCATATGCGAAGCGATCAGCAGGCCGATAGGGTCAGCGGCCTCCCAGGACAACCCATGCATGCGCAACGCTCCGCCCGTGCGCCGGTCAATGCCCTGGCGGGGAATGGTGAGCGTCAGCATGGGCGCGTCGCGGGTAAAACCGACGTTTTCGACGACCAGGTCACGCACGACTACCGACCCGAGCGACACCTGCTGGATGTCGCGGCCAAAGGTTGACATCAGCGTGCCGTCAAGCAGGCAATGCACGAGGTAATGGTCGACGCCGGAGGTCGCTATCCGGCGGCGGGTACGCTGAAATTCGACGTCTCCGCGCACGACATGCGACATGAGCAGCATTGAACCTAAAGGCCAGCTTTCCATTTTCGCGCTAAACGGCGCGGGTGGATCTTTCGGGCGCTGGATCTCGAATATGGCGTCGAGTCCTTCGCGCCAGATTTCCTCGGCGTCATTCTCGGGGAAATCGGCACTGTCGAATCTGATGGGTGTAGACATGGCGTCACTCTGCCTCCATAACAGGGCTCGACATGATTTTCCAGATTTGACGGGTTCGGCTTTTGGCATTACCCGACATCACCAAGTAATTAACGGCGTTTGGGCGATAAAACTTTAGCATGGGTTTAAAACGATCTGAAAGGAACGGGGAATTGTCGCTATATCCTTATTCGTCATTTTTCTGGCAGGGTCAAATGAGGGAGCGGCATGACAGAGGCCGCCGTTAGCCGATGCACCACGGGTCAGGCGGGATGCTCACTGCTGAAAGCCGCTGGAATCAATAACGCGACTCGCGTGGAATTGTCTGCATGGGTTATGGTTTTTGGGCGCAGGTGCTTCTCCCTCACTACCAAAACTTTCAATCCACTTTCATTGATAAGCGAATGATTTGTCGTGCGCACTTGCGATTCGTTAATTCGTTTTACTCGCGTAATGTTTAGCAAGCAATCAGTGCGGCATCGAACATCGTTCTTTTGAACCGCAGCTGATTCTTTCAGCGACTCGTCATTAACGGGGAAACGGACATTCGGTCAAAGCTGCGCCGGACAAGATGCCAGCGCACGCTTTCTTGCGATTGCGCATCGAGTTCCACCAGGAAACGCGTTTTCCCCGCGATAACCGCCCCAACCGGCGATCCATCGCGATAAAGCACGCGATTACCGGGCAGCGCCGGGACTTTCTCCCCGGGCAGCAAGGTACCCGCGAGATTCAAGGGATCGACCGCGCTCATCGCGATGAAACTGCCGTCGGCGGCCCGGTTGCGCGTCGTGCGTAAAAGCGGAACCGCTTCGGGCAATGTATCTCTCACGCGCAATACGCCGGACGGGTGCCGAGCGCTGGTGCGCAGGTTTATCTCGATCGTTGCGCGGCTTGCCCCAAGTCAAACGGTAAAGGTAATGGCAAAGCATTTCCCGCGATCGCCGGCAACGCGGTGTTGCAGACCGGGGATCCCACTTCGGCAATCCATATCGTACTGTCCGGGGCCGCCATGCCCGCTACCCGAGCGGCGCCGTCCGCGCTCACCATGGCACCTTACGCAGACGTTCTGAACGATCAGCAAGTCGCCGATGTGGTCTCGTTCATTCAAACGAGCTGGGGCAATTCGGGCGGGAAAGCAACCGCGGCTCAGGGCGCGCACCTGCGCAAGACGGCGGTGCGGGTACGCGCCGGAGGCCGGACGACGGGAATGAGCGGCTAGCGATCTCGCCAGCATGGCCACTCGCATGGCTCGAAAAAAACGCCGGCATCCGCACGGGAGCCGGCGCTTTTCAGCTTGAAATGCTCCAAGGCATAGCACGTGTCCTCCCCGCTTTATCCTCGTGTACCCCGCATCTGCGCCGCCCGCTCAAGCAACAACTCCCTCTCCCGCACGTTACGCGTCATCCCTGCGGCCTTCTCGAACTCTGTGCGCGCCTGCTCATGACGTCCAAGCTTCGCCAGCAAGTCGCCGCGCACGCTCGGCAGCCAGTGATAATTCGCGAGCGCCGGATTCGACCCCAGCTCGTCGACTATCTCCAACCCTGCCGCCGGTCCAAACGCCATCGCCACTGCCACCGCGCGATTGAGTTCCACCACGGGCGACGGCGCGACCATCGCCAGCGCGTCGTATAGCGCCACGATCTGCGCCCAGTCAGTGTCCTCCGCCCGCCGCGCGCGCGCATGACAAGCCGCCAGCGCCCCCTGCAACGCATAAGGCCCGCGTGCACCGTTCAGCGCCTCGGACCGCTCCAATGCCGCAAGGCCGCGACGGATCAACAACGGGTCCCATCGGCTGCGGTCCTGGTCCATCAACAAGACTGGCCGCCCGTTCGCATCGGTTCGTGCATGAGTCCGTGACGCCTGTATCTCCATCAGTGCGACCAGCCCATATACCTCGCTCTCGTCAGGCGTCAAACCCGCCAAAATCCTCCCGAGACGCAACGCGTCGTCGCAGAGCGAAGGCCGCATCCAGTCATCCCCCGCGGTCGCCGAATACCCTTCGTTGAAGATCAGGTAGATAACTTCCAGCACCGACGCCAACCGCGCCGCCCGGGCATCGGCCTTGGGCACTTCGAACGGCACGCGCGCCGCCGACAAGGTCCGTTTCGCCCGCACAATACGTTGCGCGATGGTCGGCTCAGGCTGCAGGAACGCGCGCGCGATTTCGTCCGTGGTCAGCCCACCGAGCAGCCGCAACGTCAACGCAACGCGGGCATCGACGGACAGCACCGGATGACACGCGGTGAACACGAGTCGCAGCAAGTCGTCGCCAATATCGTCCTCACGCGCGGCGTCCAGCGCATCCACGAAATCCGGCGTGACGTGCTCCTCGCGCGCATCCATGTCGAGTCCCAACTCCTCGTGCTTGCGGGCGTGCAACGCATCCTGCCTCAAGCGATCCAGCGCACGATGCTTTGCCGTGGTCATCAGCCACGCGCCCGGATTGTCCGGCACGCCATCCACACGCCAATGCTCCAATGCCGCAATCAGCGCGTCCTGCGCAAACTCCTCGGCAAGCGACACGTCGCGCACCAACCGCGCCACGACCGCAATCACCTTCGCCGATTCCATCCGCCACACCGCCTCTATCGCGCGATGCGTGGCCGACTCCTGGCTGCCAGGCTCGCCGCAAGCTCCACTCACGACGCGCCCGCCGCGTGCGGGTCCGCGTTCGGAGCCATATAGACGAACTCCCACGCGTGGCCGTCGAGATCGTCGAAGCCGTGTCCATACATGAAGCCAAGGTCCTGCACCGGCCGCGGCGTCGTGCCACCCGCGCGCACGGCCTTGGCCACGATTTCATCGACCTCAGCGCGGCTCTCGCACGACAGGCACGTGAGCGCTTCGACCTGCTGCTTCGGGTCGATGATCGACTTCGCGGTGAAGGTCTGGAAGAACGGCTTGACGAGCAGCATCGCGAAGATGTTCTCGCCGAGGATCATGCACGCACCCTGATCGTTGCTGAACGTTGGGTTGAAGCTGAAGCCGAGTTCGTTGAAAAACGCGCGCGCTTTCGGCAGGTCCGCCACAGCGAGGTTGACGAAGATTTGCTTATGCATTTTTGTTGCCCTTGAAGGATTGCGAGGTACTGGCGTCAGCCGGCTTCCGCAAGTGTCTGCAGGTTGTCCAAGCGATCAAACTCGCCGGGCCGCTTCAAGCTCGCGGAACCGCTCGATCGGTTCTCCCGAGCCAAGCTCGTCCAGTTCAAACAACTGCCGTACTTCGATTTCGCCGCTTTCATGCTCGCCCATCGGCGAAGGAAAACGGCGTGCCCATTCGATCGCTTCTTCGCGTGAACGCACCTGGATCAGCGTGTAGCCCGCAACGAGCTCCTTGGTGTCCGCGAATGGCCCTTCAACCACGCTGCGCCGGCCACCCTCGTAACGCACGCGCCATCCTTTGGCGCTCGGCTGGAGACCGTTCGCATCGAGCAGTACGCCCGCTTTCGCCAGTTCTTCGTGGTAGGTCGCCATCGCGCCGATCAGCGCGTCCTCGGGGAGTACACCCGCTTCGCTTTTTTCGGTCGCCTTGACCAGGATGATGAATCGCATCGTTATTCTCCTCGTGGCGTGAAAACAAGAACGCTGGTCGCGCTCTCATTCCCACGACGAACCACGCACGAAGAAATCGACAATTCTTAGTTCACCGAGGGTTAACGCTTACGAAGACGATGCATATTAAGACAGCGTGAAAAAGATCACTCCCAGCAGGGACCGATCTTGCGCACCTCGACCTCGCACCATTCGGCGGCCGGACACGCCGATGCAATCTCGATAGCCTCTTCCTTCGTCGCGCAATCGAGCATGTAGAACCCGCCGATCATCTCCTTTGCCTCCGCAAACGGGCCGTCGATCAGGCTCGCCTGGCCATCGCGTTTCTTCACGCGTACGCCGCCCGTTGCCAGCGACTCGCTCGCGATGAGCAAACCGCGTTCTTTCAGTTGCGCGCCGAACTCGACCATGCTCTCGTAGAGAAGCTTGCCTTCGGCTTGCGAGCGCTCTGCGCGCTGTCCAACAGGTTCGGCGATGAGCAACATATAAGACATGACATCTCCTGGATTGAGGTTTCAACCGCCCTTCAAGGTATCAACTGTGGGGACAGCTTTCAATCCCCCTATGCCACGAGGTACCGGCCGCAAGCGGAGCATCGCCGGAAAACAGCTAAGCTGTCGCCCTCTTTCACGGTTGCCCGCATTTTTTCTCATGGTCGATTTATCTGTATATGGCGGGCTTTTCGCGGTTGCGCTGGTCGCGGCGACCCTTTTCCCCCTTCAGTCCGAAGCTTTGCTGGCGGGTTTGCTGATCGCCGGCAAACAACCGGTCTGGATGCTCGTTGCCGTGGCGAGCGTGGGGAACGTGATGGGCTCGACCATCAACTGGGCAATGGGACGATCGATCGAAAAGCTGCGCGAGCGCCGCTGGTTCCCGATCAAACCCCGCGCGCTCGAACGCGCGGAACAGGGGTACCGGCGTTTCGGGCGCTGGACACTGCTATTGAGCTGGACGCCGGTGATCGGCGATCCTTTGACCATGATCGCGGGCGTTCTGCGCGAACCCCTGTGGTCGTTCCTGCTGATCGTCGCCATTGCCAAAACGGCGCGTTATACCGCGATTGCCGCGTTGATGACTCTGTAACCCCGTGGTTCAGAAGGCGCAAGCTCACAACGTCGGCAGAACGAATCGGATACAACCTGACAGATGTATTTCCTCAGAGGAAATACTCAGGTGCGAGCGGCTTAAATCCCGCTCAATCCCGCTCAATCGCGCTCAACCCTCCACGTCCAATACCAACGGCTGCCCGTGACGGTTCTCACCGCTCGTCTCGCGCAACCACATCGCGCTATACAAGCGCTCCAGGTCACGAGTAAATTTCCGGGTATCGAACAATGGACAGGAAAGGCGCTGCGCGATCAATCGGGCACGCATGCCGGCAAGCCTGACCGGATCCCGGGCCAGCGACAGCGCGAGCTGAAAGTACGCTTCGTCATCCTCCGCAACCAGTTCCTCCAGCCCGACAGCGCGAACCAGGCTTGCTCCCACTCTGCCAGCGAACAACATGCCGGGCCGGGTCACCATTGGCACGCCGGCCCAGAGGGCATCGCTGCCGGTGGTATGCGATCCGCAGGGGAAAGTATCGAGCGCCAGGTCTGCCAACTGCAGCCGCGCGAGATGCTCCGTTTGCGGCAATCGGTCGGCAAAAACAAGACGCGCTGAATCTATGCCGCGTGCCGCCACGAAACGGCGCAGATTTTCGACAGCTTCATCTAGAGGGGGCTTAAGCAACCACAGCACGCTTTGCTCAATAGCCTGCAGCAGACGACACCAGATCGCGAACATCTCCTCGTTGAATTTGAAAGTCTGATTGAAGCTGCAGAACACCAACCCCTGTTCAGGCAGACCCGCCGCCACTCTGGAAGGAGGCGCTCCACACGCTCGCCGATGATCGTTGGGCTGATAGCAGTTCGGCAGAAGCGCCAGCGTTTCACTGTAATGCGGCGCGGCCGATACCGGCGTCACCACAGCATCGCCGATAATGTAGTCCGCCAGTCGCGGGTGGCCAAGCGAGCCCGGGTAACCCAGCCAACTCACAATGACCGGAGCTGGCCGCAGTGCGGTGATGCCCAACCGGGCGCCCGTGGTATAGCCCTTGAGATCCACGAGCAGGTGTATGCCGTCGTCGGCTATCTGCCTGGCGGCGGCATCGTTTGTACACGCCGATATGTCGTGAAAGACCGCGGGCATGTGAGCGATGCGCCCCGTGAACGCATCATTGCGCACGGGACCGTAGGAGTAGAGATGGATATCGAAGCGCGCGGGATCATGCAGTTCCAGCACGCCTGCCAGCAGGTGCATGGTGGCATGGTCGTAGAAGTCCGACGACAGGTAGCCGATTCGCAACCTGGCGCAATCCGCGTCTACGCGGCGCACTGTCTCGGGTGCGGCCAGCTCGGCTCCCCAACGGCTAAGCGCAAATCTTTTCCCCGCCAGCCGATGGGCTTGCGGCGTCAGCCCCGGCATACCCAGCAGGCTCCACGTAGAAACGGTCCCGGTGTGAGCCGATGTCACCTGTAGCATGGCGGCGGCATCAATCTCGTCCAACTGATCCCAGTCGGCCCGTTGACGTTTGATGTACTGGAGTGAATCCCAATGCCGCCCCTGACGATATGCGTCTTCGGCTTGCGCGAGCCGATGCAAGCGCTCCAGCATGTCGCCGTAAGCAAGCAGGAAATCGGCCGAGTCCGGATTGAATTGCAACGCGCGCTTAAGGGAGATTTCGGCTTCATCGATCCGACCGGCGTCTTGCAGGAGCATCGCGAGATTCTTATGGGCGAGCGCGTAGCTTGCGTTGGTTTCGATCGCCTGACGGTAGTTGCTCTCGGCGCCCAAAAAGTCTTTCAGCTTCTTCAGCAAATTGCCGAGATTGTTGTACACCCTGGCCTCTTGCGGCCCGAGCGCGATCGCCTTCTGGTACGCGTCCACGGCCGCGCCGTCCTGAGCTTGTGCCGCCAACGTCAACCCAAGGTTGATCAGGTAAGAGGGAACCTTGCGTATGGCAAGCGCCTTGCTGATCCACCGCTGCGCGTCGACATAGTCTTTCTGCAGGTACTTCGTCACGCCGAGCAAGTGGAGCGCGTCACTATTTCCCGGTGCCTTCGCGATCACTTCAAGGAAGTGCGCTTGCGCCTTGGACAGATCCCCGCTCTGCAGCGATGCCAAAGCGACGTTGAAGAGCGCCTGCGTATCAGTTGAAGTTCGAAGACGTGCTTTCCCGCCGGATTGATGGAATGACATTGCTTGTGATGGAGTCCGTAGCGTCTGGGGTTTCCGGCTGACAGGCCTCCGGAAGTCGATCGATAACCGGCGAGGTTAGCAGCGCATCGATACGCAGGACAAGAGCAGAACGCCTTCGGCATGACGCTTCTTTCGTCAAATTTCGTTGCAATCAGGTGGGTCGTTCAACGCTTCGTCTCGATGCAAGCTGCAGCCGCCACGTTAATGTCGACATCCGCAAAAGTCCGCGTCGCCAAGCGCCAAATCGTGATGGGTGTTGATGGGTGTATCGGGCCGTGCGAGTGGCGTCGTTGCGGGAAGCAAAACGTCGATCGATGTCGTTGTGCCGCCTGCTAGCGTGCCGGCGGCCGGCGCACCACACGGTTGAACGACTGGGGCTGAACGACTGGGGTTGAACGACTGGGGTTGAACGACTGGGGCTGAACGACTGGGGCTGAACGACTGGGGCTGAACCACGCTCTCCACACGATTTAAGCGCCGGTTCAAGCGCGAGCGCGACGATTGCCATTGGCGGGTGAGGAACAGTTGCCTTTCGCAAACGCATCCGGGCGCCCAATTACCTCCCTTTCATTTATTCGATAATCCGGTGCCTGACCTCGCGGCATTAACCGGTCACGTGCGCAGCCCCCTAAGTCGCTGGCTGACATGCACTGGGAATCCCTGCAAACCGCGGCCGAAAAAATCGCGTGATGCCGCGAAGTGGCAGTATTTGCCGCTGCACGACAGCAGTTGCACTTTCCGAGCCGCTTTGAGAGACAGGCGAGCGGCAGGCTAAGACCCGCAGTCTCAGCGAAATGCGCCCACTCGAATGCGAAGACGCTGGGGTAATGGATGGCTGCAACTCACGCAATATGAACATTACAGTCCAACTCGCGCCAACTTCACGGCACAAGCGCGCGACGCAAGATTAAACTGACGAATGATTTAGGGGATTAAACGTTTGCGCTAAGTGCCCGAATGCTACATAAACTGGACATGGCGAATTTTTTGCCCTCTGTTTGCGGCTTTAACCACAGAACTATTTGCTAATGTGCGTTAAGTGGCCAAAACAAATCGCCTTGAAGTAGACTCCCGGCTTACAGGTAAGCCGTATCACTATTACCGTCCACCGCAAGACGGAACAGTGTAATTACTACTGGTTACGCCGGTACCGCTATTTTCGCGCTCATTTAGCTGGAAGCTTTCCTCTCTGACATTATGGCCATGACCCTCGACTACCTGCTGGACCGGCAAATTTCCTCGCAGTGGCGTGGCGTGCTGGTCGCCCTGGCGGAAGAATTCGATACCCAGATCGGCCGCGACGAACTGCGTCAGTTGATGCAACGGGTAGGACGCCGTTTTGCCGCCGCCCACCCGCTGCCGCCCTGCGCCACCACACCCGAACTCGGCGCCGCGTTGAACGCGATCTGGAATGACGTCGACTGGGGGTTTGTCGAGGTGGCCGACGAGCCGGAGTATCTGCGCATCGTGCATTGCTGCCCGCCGCTGCTCGCGTTCGGCGCGAACGCACTTCCGTGGAGCCCGGCGTTTCTCGAAGGCGCGTATCAGGAGTGGCTAAGCGCGCTCGGCGCGCAAGGCTTGTCGGTGGTGCAGGCTGGCGAGTTCGACGAAAGCGCTGCAGTCGAGTTCAGATTGGGCCGTTATAGCAACTGAGGGCAACTGAGGACGTGTCCAAATTCGCTCGGCTGGGCGAGTCTGGAAGCTGGATCGTGAAGCTGGACAGTACATCTGGACCGGAAACTCCCTTACTTTTTACGAATGCAGTACGAGTACGAAACCGGATCAGGCAGTCAACCAGGCAGTCAATCAGGCATTGCCCGCATCAGCGCCCAAAAGCGCGGAAGACGTCACTGGCCAGTGATCGTCGAGGCAAGGCCCAAAGTACAACCGAGAGAGTACGAGGACGCAGCACATGAACCCTTCGCGCGACATTGAGAAGCTGTTCGACAAATTTGGCGGCGACGCCGGCAACTACCAGGAAATCGGCCGCGAAAACGAAGCCGTCCACGCCCGCACGCGCTGGCCGCTGCTCGCGACCCTTGACCTCTCGCAGCCTTCGATCCCGAACATCGTGCCTCGCCGCGATGCGCATCTGCCCCACACGCACGATCGCTCAGGCGAACATCGCAATGTGCCTGACAGCTTGACGCAGCCGGAGGGAGCAGCGCCGCTCAACCGCGGCAAACCGCCGCTCTTTGCGCGCGCGCATCGCAAGACGGTCCCGCCTGTCGCCAATGTCACATTGCCGGCAGCGCCGGTCGGCGCAGCGCGTTTCTCGGCGCTGGTCGAAGCGGTCGAAGGAACGTCGAACGCCGTGGAAACCGAGGCCGTGCCGCCAGCCGACGTGCAACCGCAGCAGCAAGCGCGACTGCCGCAACCGCTGTTTCGGCCGTTCCACACGCAACAAGAGCAATATCCGCAGCAAGCGCAACAACCACAACCGCGCACGCAACCGCTCGCCACACCCGTGCCGGCAAGCGCGCCAGCCCAACCAACGGGCTTCGCGGCGGCGCTGCAACGCTCGAACACGGCTGCAAAACCGCTGTCGTTGCCACGCGTGCAGACACCAGAACCGGCACCTGCGCCCGCGCTCGCGCCTGATTTAAAAAGCCAGTCGATCCTCGGCAAGCTGTTCCGTGCGCAAGTGCACGCGCAGCCTGCGCCGCACGCAAGCGCACCGGCGGATTCACTGGAGTCGATGTTCCAGCGCCTACGCGGACCTGTAGCGCCAGCGCCGGCCTCCGTCAACTCGGGCGCGGGTTCATGGCTCGCCAAGCGCGACTCATCGTCATGAAAGTCATCACCGTCGTCTCTGCCAAAGGCGGTGTCGGTAAAACCACGCTCGCGGCGAACCTGGCCTCGGTGCTCGCTGCACGCGGGCGGCGCGTGATCGCGCTCGACCTCGATCCACAGAACGCACTGCGCCTGCATTTCGGCATTCCGCTCGACAGCATCGACGGACTGTCGCGCGCCACCCTCGCCGGCGATCCGTGGCAAACCGTGATGTTTGATGGTGTAGACGGCGTGACGGTCCTGCCCTACGGCGCGGTGGTGGAAGACGATCGGCGCCGCTTCGAATCGCATATCGACCGCGACCCGCAGTGGCTCGTGCAATCGCTGGAAAGGCTGGGACTCGATGCCGGGGATATCGTGATAGTCGATACCCCGCCGGGTTCCTCGGTCTATACGCGCACAGCGCTGTGCGCGTCGAATTTCGCGTTGAACGTCGTGTTGGCCGATGCCGCTTCGTACGCAGCCATCCCGCAGATGGAACGCATGATCGAAGCCTATGCCACGCCGCGGGCGAACTTTGCCGGCACGGGTTACGTGGTGAACCAGGTAGACCAGTCGCGGCAATTGACGAAAGACGTACTCAAGGTGCTGCGCAACCTGCTCGGCGACAAGCTGTTCCCAGGCGTTATCCACCTTGACGAAGGCGTGAGCGAGTCGCTCGCCTGCGACACCACGCTGATCCATTACGACCCGCTGAGCCAGGCCGCCGCCGATCTGCGTACATGCGGCGAATGGCTCACCAATGCGGTCGATTCCAAGCAACTCTCGCCGAGGAGCGTCGCATGAGCAAGCCACGCGCACGAGCATTGTCCGAAGCTGACGAAGTTGCGTCGCGGCTGGAACGTTTTGTCGATTCAAAGATCTGGAGCAGCCGGATCTTTACGACGATCCTCACGTTGTTCGCCCTTGCGGCGATGTATTTCGTCTGGACGGTGCCGCTCGAGTTCACCCAGCAACTGATTTTTGCGTGCTGCTGTTTTGCCCTCGCGCTCGGGTTCCGGCGCCTGCGCGGCCAGTACGCGACGCTGGTAATGATCATGCTGTCTGTCGCGGTCTCCGGCCGCTACATGTACTGGCGGCTGACCGAGACGACTTATTGGGAACGTCCGCTCGATGCCGCCTGGGGTTTGCTGCTGGTCTCAGCCGAGGTCTACTCGGCCATTGTGCTGATGCTCGGCTATTTCCAGACCGCCTGGCCGCTGCAGAGAAAGCCCATGCCGTTGCCGGCGAACCGCGATGAATGGCCGACTGTCGACGTCTTCATTCCGACGTATAACGAACCGCTCGGCGTGGTCAAGCCGACTATCTATGCGGCGCTTGCGATCGACTATCCGGCGGACAAGATATCCATTCATGTTCTCGATGACGGCCGCCGTCCCGAGTTCAAGGCGTTCTGCGAAGAGGTCGGCGTTACCTGGACCATCCGCACGCACAACCGGCATGCGAAGGCCGGCAATATCAACGAAGCGCTGAAAATCACGAAGGGCGAGTTCCTCGCCATCTTCGATTGCGATCACATTCCCACTCGCTCGTTCCTGCAGATCGGCCTTGGCTGGTTCCTGCGCGACAAGAAGCTGTCGATGCTGCAAACGCCGCACCACTTCTTCTCGCCCGATCCGTTCGAACGCAACCTGGGCACGTTCCGCAAGGTGCCCAACGAAGGCGAGTTGTTCTACGGCCTCGTGCAGGACGGCAACGACCTCTGGAACGCGACCTTCTTCTGCGGCTCGTGCGCGCTTCTGCGCCGGACCATGGTGGAAGAGATTGGCGGCATCGCGGTCGAGACGGTGACGGAAGACGCGCATACGGCGCTCAAGTTGCATCGGCTTGGCTACACCACCGCGTATCTCGCGATCCCGCAGGCGGCGGGCCTCGCGACCGAAAGTCTGTCCGGCCACATCGGCCAGCGGATTCGCTGGGCGCGCGGCATGACGCAGATATTCCGGATCGATAACCCGCTCACGGGCAAGGGCCTGAAGCTCGGTCAGCGGCTCTGTTACCTGAACGGGATGATGCACTTCTTCTACGGCATCCCGCGCCTTGTGTTCCTTACCGCGCCGCTGTCGTACCTGTTTTTTGGCGCGCACGTGATCCACGCGGCGGCCGGCACGATCGCCATCTTCGCGCTGCCGCACATGATGCATGCGAGCATCACGAACTCGCGCATGCAGCGCTCGTTCCGGCATTCGTTCTGGGCTGAAGTGTACGAGTCCGTGCTGGCGTCGTATATCACCGCGCCTACCCTGCTCGCGCTGATCAACCCGAAGCTCGGCAAATTCAACGTGACGGCCAAAGGCGGCCAGATTTCGAAGGATTATTTCGACTACGCCATCTCGCGCCCGTACCTGTTCCTGCTGGTGCTGAACCTGCTCGGGTTTATCGCGGGACTCGTGAACATCTACCTGCACTGGGACGTGAAGAGCGAAGTGAACACGGTCTTGCTGAACCTCGCATGGACCACCTACAACATGCTGATCCTCGGCGCGAGCGTGGCGGCTGCGAGCGAACGCCGTCAAGTGCGCACGACGCATCGGGTAGAAATGAAGATGCCCGTGATGCTCAAGTTTTCGACTGGCCGCACCCTCGCCTGCGAAACCATGGACTACTCGGAAGGCGGCGTGGGCGTGAGGTTGCCAGGCGACCTGGAAGTGCCGCTGCACGAGAAAGTCACCGTCTCGCTATTTCGTGGCGATGAGGAATATGCGTTCCCCGCGACCGTCGGTTTTACCGCCGTCGGACGCGTCGGGCTGCGCTTTTCCGCCCTCACGCGCGAGCAGGAATTCGAGTTCGTGAAGACCACCTTCGCCCGCGCCGACGCCTGGACCAACTGGTCTGAAGGACGCACCCCGGACGCGCCGCTACGCGGCTTGCGGCATGTGCTGGTGGTGGGCATGGGCGGTATCGGCGCGTTGTTCGAACATCTTTTCACCGACGCGCGGAACTGGCTGACGACCCGTTCTCCCGACGTTAAAAAACTGAAGACCAAAGACTGACATGGGTAAGGGAATTTCAATGCTGCGCCCGGGCAATGAACAAGGCGAACCGGACACAACGGTTTTCACTCCGTTCAGCTCCCGCCCCATTCCCCGCGCCTTGATGCGCAGCCTCGCTTGCTGGCTTGCGTTGCAAACGGCACTGGCCGTGCCGCTGGCGTCGCTGGCAAGTGCCGCGGCGGCTAGCGCCCCGGCCGGCACGACGGTAAGTGGGACCATGAGCGCGACCGCCACCGGGGTGGGCGCCGTGCCTCCTCCCGGCGCCGCCGTGCCATTCAACCGGGCGACCATCGACCAACCGTCGCTCGCCGTGCCCGTACCGGCGTTTGCACAACCGGCCTCGGGCGCATTGGGAGGATCGGCCGTACCGGCCGTGCACACGCTCGCCTCCAAGACGCCGACCACGGCCGAGCCCGGCACGCTGGTGCCCGGCGGCCGCCGCCAGACGCTTACGTTCTCCGACCTGGGTGCGCTCGATCCGCTGCAACTGCATGGCACGGACGGCCAGAACGGCGTGCCGTTCTCGGTTCGTAGCGACGAAGTCGTGACGAGCGCGGTACTGCACCTGATCTATAGCTATTCACCTTCGCTGCTGCCGTCGATCTCGCAACTCAAGGTGCTGGTCAACGGCGAAGTTGCCGCCACGCTGCCCGTGCCGCGCGAGCAAGCCGGCATCCTGGTCGCACGCGACGTGTCCATCGACCCGCGCTTCATCACCGAATTCAATCACCTGAACGTGCAGTTGATCGGCCACTACACGCAGCAATGCGAGGACCCGTCGAACTCCACGCTGTGGGCGAGCGTCAGCAACGCGAGCTCGCTCGACCTCACGTATGCATCGCTTGAAAGCAAGGCCGACCTGGCCTCGTTGCCCGCGCCTTTCTTCGATCGCCGCGACGTCCGTCGCCTCGAACTGCCGTTCGTGTTTGCGCAAAAACCAAGCGCGGCCATGCTGGAGGCAGCGGGCGCGGTAGCGTCGTGGTTCGGCTCGCTTAGCGGGTATCGCGGCGCTGTGTTTCCGGCACAGATCGACAACGTGCCGCTCTCCGGCAATGCCGTGGTGTTCGCCACCAGCGACCAGCACCCGGCCGGCGTGAAGATTCCCGATATATCCGGCCCGACCATCGCGGTGGTGGATCGTGACACTCCCTCGCGCGGACGCCTGCTGCTCGTAATGGGCCGCAACGACGCCGAACTGAAGACCGCTGCGAAGGCGCTTGGCATCGGCCAGAACACGTTGTCCGGCACGACCGCGACGATCACGCAACTGAACGACTTCGCGCCACGCAAACCGTACGACGCGCCGAACTGGCTGCCGACTGACCGGCCGGTGCGTTTCGGCGAACTGGCGGAAGCGCGTGACCTGTCGGTGACGGGCTATAACGCCGACGCCGTGCGCGTGAACATGCGCGTGCCGCCCGACCTCTTCATGTGGCAAACGAAGGGCGTGCCGATCGATTTGGGTTATCGCTACACGGTGCGTCCCACGCTCGACCGGTCCACGCTGAACATCAATGTGAACGACGGTTTCGTGCAGTCGCTGCGGATTCCGGCGGTCGCTGCGTCCACCTTCGATCTTGGCCGCTATTTCAACCAGGTGATGCCTGACAAGACGGCCGCCGCGCGTCATGAGATCTACCTCCCGCCGTTGCTGCTCACGCCGCGCTCGCAATTGCGCCTGCATTTCTACTACGACTACCCGAAGACCGGCGAATGCCAGGGCCGAGTGCTGGATAACGTGGTGGGTTCCATCGATCCGAATTCGACCATCGACCTGTCGGGCTTCCCGCACTACATGGCGCTGCCCGACCTCGCGGCCTTTGCGAACGGCGGTTTCCCGTTCACGCGCATGGCTGACTTGTCCGAGACGGCAGTCATCATGCCCAACGATCCGAACTCCGCTGACTTCAGCCTGTACTTGCTGGAGATGGGACGCATGGGGGCATCGACAGGTTATCCGGTGACCGGCGTGACCGTCGCCCAGGCGGATCAGGTCGACAGTCTCGCCGATAAAGACCTGCTGATCCTCGGCTCACCCGGGCGCCAGCCGCTGCTGCAAAGCTGGGCGAAGCAGATGCCGTTCTCGGGCGACGGCGAGTCGCGCAACTTCGAACTCACCGACGTGGCATTCAAGGTGGTCGACTGGTGGCACGGTGCGCATGGTGTGGAGCGCCTGCCGGCACGCGCCGACCTGTCGCTTGTCAGCTCCAGCGGCGACGCGCTCATCACCGGCTTCGAGTCGCCGCTGAAAAACAGTCGCAGCGCAGTGGCGTTGATCAGCGCGGCCGGACAGTCCGATGCGGACCTGTCCGCCGCGTTGCTCGACAACGACATCCTGCCCGAGATCCAGGGCGCGATGGCCGTGATTCACGGACGCGACGTCACGGTGACATCGAATGGCCAGGCGTACTACGTCGGCCGCTTGTCGCCGTTCGAATACATGCGCTGGGCGTTGTCGTCGCATCCGCTCTTGCTGGTGCTCGGCGGCTTGCTCGCGGCCATCATCATCGCGGCACTGTTCTACCGGTCGCTGCGCGCCATTGCTGCGCGCCGTTTGAGGGATTGATATGCCGGCAGGTTTGATGCGTGGATCGAAGACTGCAATTCTGGCGCTGGCGTTGACCGGCATGGGGACCACGTTCAGCACTTATGCCTCTTCAGCGCCCGCGCAATGTACCGACTGGACCGCTTACCGGACCTTCACTGCACGCTTCGTTCAGGCTGACGGCCGCGTGATCGACTACTCGACGCCGACGCAGCAAACGACCTCCGAAGGCCAGTCGTACGCAATGTTCTTCGCGCTGGTCGCGAACGACCGCGCGACCTTCGACCGGCTGCTCGCGTGGACCCGTACGAACCTCGCCGCGAACCAGTTCGAACCGGGCAACGTCCGGTTGCCTTCATGGCAATGGGGCAAGAAGCCGGATGGTTCGTTCGGGGTGCTCGATCCCAATTCGGCCTCCGACTCCGATCTGTGGATCGCCTACGACCTGCTGCAAGCCGGACGTCTGTGGAACGAGAAGACTTACACGCAACTGGGCATGGCGCTGGCGGCTCAGATAGTGCGTCATGAAGTGACGAATCTTGCAGGCATCGGGCCGATGTTGCTGCCCGGTCCGCAGGGCTTCCAAACCGGCGACGTGGCGCGCCTGAATCCGAGCTATTCCCCGCTGCCGGTGTTGCGCGGCCTCGCTCGCGAGATGCCGGACGGCCCGTGGAATCAGCTTGCCGAGAATGGCTACAAGCTCGTGGCAACCACTGCGCCGCGTGGCTTTTCTCCGGACTGGGCGGCGTACAAGTCAGGGCAGTTCGTCGTCGATCCGCAGACCGCCGACACCGGCAGCTACGACGCGATTCGCGTGTATCTGTGGGCCGGGCTGACTTCTGGCGGCGATCCGCTTGGCAAGCCGTGGCTCGCTGCGCTCGGGGGCATGCGCCAGGCCGTGGCACTTAACGGGTATCCGCCGGAACGCGTGAATGTAGCGACCGGAGTGACGAGCGGCGAAGGCCCGCTTAGCTACTGGGCCGCGCTCGCGCCGTACTTCAAGACTGTCGGCGATGATCGCAGCCTGGGCTTGGCCCGCACGCATCTAGCGGCACTCGACGCACCCGTGGCACTCTCTTCGGGCGCTGCGCCCGCCAATCCTAACCGTGAACCGGTTTATTACGACCGGGTGCTGGGCTTGTTCGGCGCCGGATTTATAGATGGCCGATACCGTTTCGACGAAGCCGGCCGACTCGTGCCGAGTTGGAGAAGCGCATGTTGAAACGGTCCCTGTTCCCGATGAAACCGCACGCCGGCGCGCGAGCGATTGCACTGAGTCTCGTGGCTGGCTGTGTCGCCAATGTGCCGCTCACCGTGTTCGCGCAAGCTGCCAGCAGCGCAGCCACCGCGGGCGCCGTGCCCGGCGCCAGTGCCAATTCACCGCTGGCCGTGCTGATCGACCAGGGCCGCTATTGGCAAGCGCATCGCCGAGGCGATCTGGCCGAGCAGGCGTGGCAGAAGGTGCTGCGCATCGACCCGAAGCAACCCGACGCGCTCTACGGCATGGGCATCATCCTCTCGGACCGCAAGGACGGCAGCGGCGCGCAGCAGTATCTGCAGCGCCTGCGGGAGGCTGCGCCGCAGTATCCGAATATCGATGAACTCGGCCGGAGGCTGGGCGAAACCAGCCCGCGCGACCAGACCGTGAACGACGCCCGGCGGCTCGCGCAAAGCGGCCAGAGCGCATCTGCCGTGCAGGAATATCAGCGCGCGATAGAGGGCAAGCCTGCCACGCCGGAACTTACGCTCGAGTATTACCAGGCGCTTGCCGCCACGCCGCAAGGCTGGGATCAGGCACGTCAGGGCCTGACACAGCTCGCGCGCCAGAACCCCAACGACCCGCGCTATGCGCTGGCGCTCGCGCAGCACCTGACCTATCGCGACACGACGCGGCGTGACGGTATCGCCCGCCTCGCGCAGTTGAGCACGGACAGCACGGTCGGCGAGGAGGCGAAAAAAAGCTGGCGCCAGGCCCTGCTGTGGCTCGGCGCGCGCGCGTCCGACGCACCGCTTTATCAAGCGTATTTGCAAGCATCGCCGGACGATCCTGCGGTCAAGGCGCGTTTCGATTCGATGGTCCAGCAAGACAAGCAGGCTCGCGATCGCGTGCAAGCGGATGCCGCGGTCGATGCCCGGGGCCGCTCGGTCGCCGATGGTTTCGCATCGCTGGATCGTGGCGATATCGTTTCGGCGCGCGCTCGTTTTTCGGCGGTGCTGGCGAATAGCCCGAACGATGGCGATGCGCTCGGCGGCATGGGTATCGCTGCATTGAAGCAAGAAAAATTCGACGAAGCACGCACGTATCTGGAGCGGGCATCGCGGGCCGGCAATCCGGCTCGTTGGAAAGATGCGCTCACCAGCGCGACATACTGGAGTTATACGAGCGCGGGTATCGGCGCGCGCAGTAACGGCGAGATCGCGCAGGCGAAGTCGGATTTCGAGCGTGCGATCGCGCTGAATCCGTCGGACACCACCGCGCAGACCATGCTGGGCGAAACGCTGCTCAATAGTGGCGACCCGCGCGGCGCGGAACAGGCGTACCGAATGGCGCTGCGCCGTCAGGCCGACAACCCCGACGCGATTCGCGGATTGGTCGGCGCACTGGCCGCGCAGGGCCGTGGCGACGAAGCGCTCAGCTTCGCGAACCAGTTGAACGCAGAGCAACAGGCGAAGGCCGGCGGCATCAACAAGCTGCGCGGCGAAGCGCAGGCGGCGCAAGCGCGTGCGGCAGAAGCGCGGGGTGACCTGGGCACCGCGCGCAGTCTCTTCGAAGACGCGTTGCTGAACAATCCCGACGACGTCTGGATGCGCCTCGATCTCGCACGCATCTATGTGCGACAAGGTGCTGTCGGCAATGCGCGCAGCATGATGGACGGCTTGCTCGCCGCGCATCCCGACATGACCGATGCGCTTTATGCAAGCGCGCTGCTGTCCGCCGAAACGCAGGACTGGGCGACGGGTTTGTCGCAGTTGGAACGCATTCCGGTCAACCAGCGCACGACGGCCATGACCGTGCTGCAACATCGCTTATGGGTTCATACGCAAGCGGATCTCGCGAACCGGATGTCGCGTGCCGGGCAGACGCAACAAGCCGAAGCGATTCTGCAAGCCGCTACGCCCACTGCCCAGGGCAGCCCGGAACTGATCGGTGTGGTTGCGTCATCGTATCTGCAGGCGGGCGACGCCATGCGCGCTTTGTCGCTGGTGCGTGGCGCGATGGCCGTTGTCCCGGACGATACGGGCCTGCTGCTGCAATACGCAGGTATCCTGACCAACATTCCCGTGACCGCGGGACAAACGAATCCGCAGCAGCAAGCCGAACTAAGCTCGGTCATGCGACGGCTGTCCGCTTCGCAGCTCACGCCGCAGCAACGCATCGACTTCAACAACCTGAATGTCGGCATTGTGGTGAAGCAGGCCGATACAGTGCGTCAGCGCGGTGACCTGGCAAGCGCCTACGATGTGATCGCGCCCTGGCTGTCCGCCATGCCCGACAACCCTGATCTGCAGGGCGCGCTGGCCCGCTTGTACACCTCCGCCGGCGATGACCGCAGCGCGCTCGCGAGTTACCGCGCGGCGCTGGCTCGACGTCCTGACGACATCGACTTGCAGGTGGCGGCGATTGGCGCGGCGTCTGGTGCGAAGGACTTTTCTTTTGCTGAGGCAACGGCGAATCAGGCATTGCGCGCGGCGCCAGATGACCCCCGCGTGCTCGCTGCAACCGGCCGCATGTATCACGCCGAGGGCAAGCTCTCGCTGGCATCGCGTTACTTGCAGCAGGCGTTGATCGCAGCGAATACGCCTGTGGCTCAAACGGTGCGTGCTAATGGCCAGGGTGCGCAACCTAACGTCCCGCGCGGTTGGGAATCCGCCATGCAACGCATCGGGTCAATGCCGCTGCCCGGTACTAATCCATTTGAAGGCAAGACCGCCGTCGAAACATCCGCGAGTGTATCGGGCGCATCAGGCGCACCAACCGGCCCGCTGAGCGGACTGTTCTCGCGCTCGACCACGCCGATGCCCGGGTTGCCCACTGGGTCGTCCAATTATCCCCAGCTTTCCTCACCGACGCAGAACGTGCCGAACTATTTGCCCCCGCCTCAACCCGCGCCTTATTCGACTCCGTATGTCGCACCCTATTCGACGCCGGGTAATGTGCCGCGCCCGGTGACGTCAAGCGGCGGATATGGTCCCGATACATCGGGTTCAAGCCAGTCCGGCGGTCCGGCCGCCGCGCCGTTGCAACCTTATCCGGGGCAAGCGCCGGCTCAGGATTCGGGACAGTATCAGGGGCAATATCAAGGTCAATACCAGGCTCAGGGACAGGCTCAATATCAGCCGCAGGCTTATCAGCAGCCGAATCAGCCGCAATATCAGCAGGCTTATCCGGCGCAGAATCAGCAGCAATATCAACAGCCGTATCAACAACAGCCGTATCAACAGCAGCCTTATCAACAGCAGCAGCCGTATCCGGCTCAGTATCAGCAAGCTCAGCAGCCGTACAACCCGGCGGCTAGCTCGCCATGGCCGATGTCGCCCGCTGCGCGCGAAGCGCAGGCGAACGCTCAGCAGCCGCAACCCCGCACGTATTCCAGCGCATCGGCAGCGAAATCGAAACGTACGTCTTCGCGTAAGCAGGCCACGTCGCGTAATGCCCGCCAGGCCGATGAAACCGACTACAGGCAACAGCCGTACCCGCAACAACAGCAACAGCAATACGCGCAACAAGGGTACGGCTATCCGCAGCAGCAACAGCAACCTTATGTGAACCAGGGCTACGGCCAGCCGTATATCCCGCAACCGCCCGCAGGTTACGGTTACGCCCCCCCGCAAACGGCACAGGCGTACTCCGGCATGGCCGGCAACAATCCGACAACGGTGGCAAATGCACAGACGCTGGGCGTCGCCGACGAACTCGCGCAAATCAACCGCGCCCGGTCGAGCACGGTGTCGGGCGGCATCATCTTTCGCGAACGCACGGGGGAAGACGGGCTGTCGAACCTGACGGATATCGAAGCGCCGGTGCAGGGTCGCATCGCGGCGGGGAACGGGCATATCGTCGTGACGGCGACACCGGTCACGCTGGATGCGGGCACGGCCGGGAACGACCCGAACACGCTGGCGCGGTTTGGCGGGAGCGTGGTCGGCGGCCTCACGGGCCAAAATCTTTCCGGCGACCAGACGGCGAGTGGCGTGGGGTTATCGGTGGGATATGAAACCGACAGCATCAAGGCCGACGTGGGCAGGACACCTTTCGGTTTTCGTGAAGCTAACTGGGTCGGCGGCGCTGAATACAACGGTGGCATCACCGACAAGGTTTCGTACTCGCTCGCCGTTGCACGCCGCGCTGTCACGGACAGCTTGCTGTCCTATGCGGGCACGCGAGATTCGAGCCTCAACAACTTGAGCTCCAACACCATTACCACGTTAACCCAGAGCCTTACGCCAGCGCAGATCGTTCGGTTGAGTCAACTAGGAACGCTGACTTGGGGCGGCGTGACGTCGAACGGCGGCCGTGCCTCGCTCGGCTGGGACGACGGCATGAGCGGCGCCTATGTGAACGCGTCGTACGAGTACTTCGACGGCCAGAACGTGGAGAGCAATACGGCGGTCAAGGGCGGCGGCGGGGTCTACACCCGCTTGTTCACGGACGCAAACCAGACGCTAACCGTTGGCGTGAACACGACCCTGATGCACTACGACAAAAACCTGTCGTACTTCACGTACGGTCAGGGCGGATATTTCAGCCCGCAACAATATGTGATCTTGAACATTCCGGTCGAGTACAAAGGTCGCAACGGCGCGTTCACCTACGATGTGAAGGGGTCGATCGGGGTTCAGCATTATCGCCAGAATACGTCGAATTACTTCCCGACCGATAGCGGTGCCCAGCAGGTGGTCGCGTCCCTGACGGCGACCCCGTACACCACGAGCGGTGTGTATCCCGCGACCAGCAAGACAGGCGTCGCGTACTCGTTCAATGCAAGCGGCGAATACCAGCTCGCACCGCAACTGTTCGTGGGCGGATCGGCGTCGCTTGGAAACGCGTACCAGTATCGGGAATACATGGCTGCTGTTTATGTGCGATACAGCTTCACGAAGCAATTGGGCGCTGTGACATTCCCGCCGACCACGTTGACGTCGCCGTATCTGCCGTCCACGAATTGACGCGTGATCAACCCAGCGGTTCGGGTGCTAAGCGCCCGAGCCGCCTTCTTTAAACCAGCACCGCCCCGCCGTCGACCACAACCGTCTGTCCCGTCGCGAATCCGCTCTCCATCAGAAACAGATAGGCAGCAGCGACATCGCGCGCCTCGCCCACTCGTCCAACCGGTAAATGCTTGCCGGCTTGTTCGTACATTGCCTGCCGGTCCTCTTCGGACATGTTCTGCCATAAGTTCGTCGCGATCAATCCCGGCGAAACGGCGTTGACACGCAACGGTGCCAGTTCCACGGCAAGCGCACGCGTGAGCGCGTCCATCGCGCCGCACACGCTCGCGCCGAACGCCCAGCCGCTACGCGGACGCAGCGCCGCGACGCCCGTTGTCAGCACGATCGAACCGCCCGCCACAATATGTGGAGCGCCGTGTTTGACCGCTGCGAGTGCACCCCAATAGCGGATATCGAAGGCACGTCTTGCCAGCGATAAATCCGTCCCAGCAATCTCACCAAGTCTCAGCGAATCCCCGGCGGTGAACACCAGATGATCGAAGCTGCCGGTCGCGTTGAAAAACGCTTCAATAGCAGGCTCATCGGTGAGATCGAGCACTTGGCCCTCTGCATTCGTGCCGAGCGCCGTGACCGCGGCGTCGACACGTCCCGCGTGACTCGATCCAATCACAACCCGCGCGCCTTGCGCCAGCGCATACTCCGCCACTGCATAACCAATCCCCGATGAACCGCCGAGCACGACCACTTTCTTGCCATCGAGGCGGCCTTTACCGCTCGCATTTTCTTCCGCGTGCATCATGGGTTGTACTCCTGATTAAAGGTGAATCTTCAACAGCCGGGTTCTGGGGCTCGATGCCCTTTTACTACGCCTTTTCAATCAACGATTGCAACACCGTATCGAGCGGCACACGGCCTTTTCGCACTTCGCTTTCAGCGCCTCCGAAGCAGATCCACCCTTCGTTGAAACCATCGATCATTTGCATGCGCGGCGTCGGGTTTTTCATCCCTTGCGAGCGGAACAGGTCTTCCCACGTGTCACGCTGCACCACTGTCATGCTGACGTCGCGACCAAGCAGACGCGCAAAGCTCTCGCCAATCATGTCGGGAGAAATACGCTGCGGCCCTTCCAGTTCGACAATGCGACGCCCCGTCCACGATTCACGCAGCAGTTCCGCCGCGACGCGGCCGATATCCGCGGTGGCGACCATCGGCACGCACTTATCGAGCGGCTGCAGGAAGCTGGGCACAATGCCCGAATCGCGTGCCGGTGCCACATCCCATGCAGCATTTTCGATGAACCATGCAGCGCGCAGGAAAGCCACGGGCATCGGCAACGAACCCAGTTCCTGCTCGAGGATTTGAAGCTGGTTCAACAGATTCGGCTGCGTGGCTTGTGCGCCGATGGTGGAAAGCACGACGACTTTGGGAGGTTTGGCGGCCGCGAGCGCGGCTCGCAACGTGGCGATAGTTTTACGTGCTTCAGGAAAGCCCGGCGTGGGGTCGAACGTTGGCGGCAGCAGGACAAATACGCCTTCCGTGCCTTCGAATGCGTGCTGCAATGCCTGTTGGTCGTTGACATCCGCGAGTGCGACTTCGCAACCTTGCTTCGCCCAAATCTCGCCCTTTGCTGCGTCGCGAACGACGGCGCGGACATCGTGGCCGGCGGCCAACAACAAGCGTGCAACAACGCCCCCAACCTGCCCTGTGATCCCGGTCACTGCAAACATGGTTTCTCTCCAGAAAATTAGGCAGCAAGCGCTGCGTTGGAGAGGATTGTGTTGGACAGGACCCGGTTTGACGATAGCCCGCATGTCATTTCATTCATGACATGAGAGCATCGTTGGCTGGCACAGCATGATAAGAAAGCAGCGGCGAGTGGCAGGCTCCAGCGCGGATTCTGCAAAGCTGGATGCGGATTCGAACCGTGCTTACAAAATTAAAAAACCGTTCCAGCACAAGCTGGAACGGCTTCTCCATCCTGAACGACCGACGCGTAACCACTTCCACGCCGGCATTCATCAGTCTATTTACTGCTTCACGCCTTCGGCTTGAATATGCAACGTCGTCTTCATCTTGAAGCCATACGCCTTGCCGTAGTCCACGCCGAAGTCGCCACGATCGAACGTTGCCGTCGACTCCGTGCCGCACACTTCCTTCTTCAGCATCGGGTTCGTGAAGCACTTGAACGATTCGATCTTCAGGTTCAACGGCTTTGTCACGCCGTGCAGCGTCAGCTCGCCGATCACTTCAACCGGCACGTCGCCCTTGAACTTCATCGACGTGCCCTTGTAGGTCGCTGTCGGGAATTTGTCGGCGTCGAAGAATTGCGCGCTCTTCAGTTCGCCATTCAACTTGTCATTGCCGATATCAATCGACGTCATGTCGATGGTCGCGTCCAGCGTGC
>NZ_MTHB01000207.1 GCF_002220365.1 Caballeronia sordidicola
ACACGCCCGTGGCATAGCCATACACCAGGATCGCCAGCAGGGTGGCCGGATGATGCGCCTTCGAGCCTCGTCCCGCGTACTGACGGGTCAGGTTCGACAGATCCAGTTGATCGACCACCTCGACCACGAACCGCGCCAGGTGACCTTCGTTCAACCAGTCGTCCAGTGACGGGGGCAGCAGATAGTCGGTGTTGCGGTCGGTGACGATGAAGTGAGACATGACAAAACTCGCTTAGTTATACGAATATAATTTTCTCATATTTCATGCTGGAATGCCCGAGAAAGCCCGACAGGCTGCTAGACGAATCTGCTGAGCAGTTGGGGCGAGACGAACAATGACGGGACAGTCCTGGACGACAGACTCTGCAAAAAAGAAAGGGCGCGGCCAGTTTCGCGGCCGCGCCCTTGAACACCTCGCTCAAATGAAACTCAGGAGATGAATTCGGTGTTCAGCGTGATCTTCGCGTTTCCAGCGAACAGCTTGGACACCGGGCAGCCCTCTTTCGCTGCGTTGGCCAACTTCTCGAACGTGGCTGCGTCTGTGCCGGGCACCTTGCCCTTCAAATCCAGATGACAGGCAGTGATCGAGAACCCGTCGCCGTCCTTGTCCAGCGTCACGGTAGACTTCGTCTCGAGGCTTTCCGCCGTGAGACCCGCCTGCGTGAGTTGCAAGGACAGAGCCATCGTGAAACAACCCGAATGCGCAGCGCCGATCAGCTCTTCCGGATTCGTTCCGGGACCGCCTTCGAAACGGGCTGCAAAACCATAAGGCGCGTCTTTCAATACGCCGGTTTGCGTCGAAATGTAACCTTTACCGTCCTTGATGCCACCACTCCATTTTGCCGATGCTGTTTTTTGCACGAGTGTTCTCCAGAAAGTCAGGGTGGATATGCCGCGCAATACCGCCGCAGCATGGAATCGACCGTCAGGCCGGTTGCACAAGCGCCGGCTCTTGACGCGCCATCGGGTAGAGCGAAGCACACAGGATGCCCGAAAGCACAGCGGGTGTGTTGCCGGGTCCATTTTCCCGCGCCAGCCCTATCAAGGAGGATAGATGGGTCCACAAGTAGTTGAAGTTGTTGAAGATCGTGATTTACCCGAGCGTGTCGATGTTGTCGTTATCGGCGGCGGCATTATTGGCGTGAGCACGGCCCTTTTTCTCGTCGGGAAGGGCATGTCGGTAGCGGTCTGCGAGAAAGGCCATATTGCCGGCGAGCAATCCAGCCGCAATTGGGGCTGGTGCCGCGCGACGCATCGTGACCTGCGCGAGCTGGAACTCAGTCTTGAGAGCCTCAAGCTGTGGCGCGAGCTGGACCGGACGCTCGGCATCGATACGGGTTTCCGGGAATGCGGCATCCTCTACGCCGCCGACGACCCCAAGGCGCTCGCCGATCACGAAAGCTGGCTGGCGCGCGCCGTCGGCCTGGTGGGCCGCGAGGGTATAGATTCACGCATCACATCGAGCGACGAGACGGCCGTGCTGATGCCTGGCGTGGCGCGCAAGTTTCCGGGCGGCATCTACACACCCTCCGACGGCCGGGCGGAACCGCAGCGCGCGGCGCCCGCCATTGCCCACGCCCTGCGCGCCAAGGGCGTGAAGGTTTTAACGCCGTGTGCGGTGCGTGGTATAGAAACAAGCGCGGGTGCGATCAGTGGCGTCGTGACCGAATACGGCCCGATCCGCTGCTCGAGCGTGGTGGTAGCAGGCGGTGCGTGGACACGCTTGTTTGCTGGCAGCGTGGGCGTTGAGCTGCCGCAGCTGAGCGTGAGGTCGTCGGTGCTGCGCACGGAGGCGGTCGACGGTGGACCTGAAGTCAGTGCCTGTAACCAGACGGTCGGATACCGCAAGCGGCTGGATGGCGGCTACACGATCGCGAATGCGTTCCGCAGCCTGGCCGAGATCACGCCCGACAGCTTCCGGCTATTCAGTCAATACTTTCCGGCGCTGAAAAGCCAGTTCAGGTCGATGGACTTCGCTTTCGGCGAGCGGTTCTTCGAGGCGTTGCGCCAGCCTCGGACATGGCAGCTCGATCAGCCAACCGTCTTCGAAACCGTCCGTACGCTCGATCCAGCGCCCACCCAAAAATTCAACGATGTCGCTATCAACGCGTTCCGTGCCCTCTTTCCGGCGCTTGGGGACGTGAAAGTGGAGCAGGCATGGGCGGGTTATATCGACGTTACGCCTGATGCGGTGCCAGTGATTTCGGCCGCGCAAGAGGTTCCGGGTATGTTTATCGCCACGGGATTTTCGGGCCACGGTTTCGGAATTGGACCGGGAGCGGGAAAGCTGATGGCTGATTTGGTCGCGAACGACAAGCCGCTGGTGAACCCGCGAGCGTTCCGCCTCAGCCGCTTCAGCGACGGCACGAAGATCGAACTGGACGGGGGATTTTAAGCGAGAAAACAGAGGAATACGAATTTCACAGAGGATGTTTCTCGCTTTTAATACTTCCGAGCCCTCCGCAGCATGGATGCGGGAAGACGTCTAAAAGCTAGCCCCCGCCAGCTCCGAGCGGTCGCTCAGAGCTGCTTTTCCAACTTACTTGCCCGAGATTACCCGGCGTGCTTCGATCTCAGCGAGTTCAAGCGCAGCCTGCTCGGTTTTGACCGGACGACCACATCCGCGTCCAATTGTCTGCCCAATGGACCCGTTTACGTGTTCCGTGACAACGCGGATATAGCCCTTGAACATAGCGCCCGGTGCCGGCATTACGAGTGCCTCGACGGTCTTATTGCCCTTCGTTTCTTTGAATGCCATTGCGGCCCCCTGTTTAATAGTGGGCGGATCCTATCACGAACGAGCGTCCTACCCCTTTCGGTCGTACCGTGTTGCACGCGCGGCTCGACGGCAAGACAGCGCAAACGGGTCGGAGAATCCACTACGCTCTTCCGCGATAGCCGGTTAAAGAGCGGACGGGGCTAAAGCCCAATGTCGGGTAGAATTTCGGACTAGTTTTGGACCAATCCGGACCACCTTTATATGACAAGCTCCAAGCTGTACCTCGACGTGTGGTCGGATTTCGTGTGCCCTTTCTGCTATCTGGAAGTGCCAGTTATCGACCAGTTCAAGCAGACCTATGGCGAGGCGGTTGAGGTTCGCTGGCACGCGTTCGAACTGCGTCCAGAACCCGCTTCCGCGATCGATCCGGATAGTGATCTCCTGCATGAAACCTGGGAAAACTCGGTCTACCCGATCGCTAACGAACGCGGTTTGTTGCTGCGCCTCCCGCCGGTTCAACCGCATAGCAGGAAGGCGTTCGAGACCGCGTTTTTCGCGCGCGAATCGGGCCGTTTCGACGTTGTGCATCGTGCGATCTTCAAGGCATATTTTGAGGACGGCATCGATATCGGCGACACCGATGCGCTGCTGGATATTGCCGCGACCTGCGGCATCGATCCGGAATCGCTGGAAGAAGCGTTGCTCGGCGACGAACTCACCGACGCGGTGATCGAAGACGAAGAATTTGCGAAGAAGCTCGGCGTAACGGGCGTGCCGTTCGTCGTGCTCTCGCGTGACGGCGTGGGCGATCAGGAACCGCAGCCGCCCATCGCGTTACGCGGCGCGGCGCCAATCGAGCATTTTGAAGCAGCGCTCGGACGCCTGTTCCCGGAAGGGTTTTCGGCTGCTTGAGTGCACGCTGGCGGGCTTCAGTACACTGTCAAAGCTCGAATCACGTTACGGTTCCCGTCGCTACATCGTGCGCGGCGGGCGCCACCGTCCCCGTCAACACGCCTTCTATTGCTTTCAGCACTGTCGTCACATCGGGCGGAGCAAGCTGGTCGCCGACAGCAACCGAATGCGACGACGAGCCAATGCCAAAATGCTCGCGAGAGGTTGCCGTAAAAATCATCACCGTGGGCCGGCCCAGCGCATACGCCAGGTGGACCAGCCCGGTATCCATGCCCACGACCAGTGCCGACGCTTCAATGCAATGCGCGCACTCGGTCACGGTCAGCTTCGGCAAAACGATCGCCCCCGGCACGAGCGCCGCAATCTGCTCGCCCTCTCGGCGCTCGCCTTCGGTACCCCAAGGCAGCGCGATCCGATAACCCCGCGCCGTCAGCGAACGCCCCGTCTCGGCCCATCGGTCGATCGGCCATTTCTTTTCATCGGCGGATGTAGCGTGGAACAGCATGGCAATGGGCGCGCCCTGGGGAAGCTGTAGCGGCGTAGCCAGCGATGGCAGATGAAGATTGAAGTCGGGGGTTTCATCGAAGGAATAGCCCAGCGCGTCGGCCACGCTTACGCGCATGCCACGCCACGCATCCGTTTTCGGCCGCGGCCCGAAACGTTTGTTGTACGCAAACGCCGCACCGAGCTCACCCAGATCCTTGTTCTTGTACCCGTAACGCCGCCGCCCGCGAGCCAGGAACGCAATGATCGCGCTCTTGTACACGCCATGGATATCCAGGACCACGTCGTACTTCTCGGCCCGCAGGTCACCAATAGACGCAGCGATATCTTTCAAATCCGCCCAGCTGCGCGCTTTCTTGAACTTGCGCAGCGGCGCACTCAGCACGCGGTCAACGGCTGGATTCCAGCGAATGATGTCGGCAAAGGCCGCGTCTGCTGCCCAGTCGATCTTGGCGGACGGAAATGCACGGCGAAGATCGGAGACCACAGGCTGCGTCTCTACGATATCGCCCAATGATGTCACCTTGACAATCAGGATTCGCTTCATGGGGATGCTATGGGACCTTTATTTCGCCAGCGTGGGGGTTCAGGCGGAAACACTTGACCCTGTGCCGCCGGACGGCTGACTCGCTTGACCGAACGCGCTTTCGGCAGATCGAAAGCCATTCGGGTCATGATCGATTTGAAAGCCGGAATTCTATAAATTGGCGTCAAGCCGCGCTGTCAGTATTTGTAAGTTCTGAGATGATCGTTCTGCCCGAATTATCCGTCGAAATGACGGTTTTCACTACTATTTCACGGTCTTTCATGAACAAAGCGCCTGACGTCCAGACGTCTTGGCATGGGAAATTGCGTCGCGCGATGGCCGTAAAGAGGGCCCGCTCAGAGCGTTTTGGCACCGAAGGTGTCGCACTGGCCCAGATCGCCCGTCGCCAGTCCGCGATTCAACCAGCGCTGCCGCTGCACGCTCGTGCCGTGCGTAAACGCTTCTGGAACCACGCGTCCTTGCGTCTGCTTCTGCAGCCGGTCGTCGCCTATTGCTCCCGCCGCGTTCAGCCCTTCCTGGAAGTCACCGGGCTCGATCAGCTTTGCGTTGTTCTTCTGAGCCACGTTGGCCCAGACACCCGCGAAACAATCCGCCTGCAACTCGACACGCACCGACAACTGGTTGGCCTGTTCCCGCGACATCCGTTGCCGGGCGGCATCGACCTTATTCATGACGCCCAGCACGTTCTGCACGTGGTGGCCGACCTCGTGCGCAATCACGTACGCCTGCGCAAAATCTCCACCCGCGCCGAAGCGCTCGCGCAACTCCCGATAGAACGACAAATCGATGTACACCGTCCGGTCGTTCGGGCAATAGAACGGCCCCATGGCTGACTGGCCGGCTCCACACGCGGTCGCAGTGCCGCCGGAGAAGAGGACGAGCTTGGGCGCAGGGTAATCCTGGTTGTAGCGCGTCCGGAAAATCTGCTGCCACGTGCGCTCGGTGTTGCCGAGCACCCGGCGCACGAACACTGCGTCTTGATCGTTCGCGCTTGCCTGCGGCTGGGCGCGCGGGTCCATCTGCCGCTGCTGCGTCTGCGGCTGGCTATATGAACCGCTCTGCCCGGTCGAACCACCGTTCAGGATGAGCATGGGATCGATACCGAAAAAATAGGCGGCCGCCAATGCTATGACAATCGTGCCGATACCGATCGAGCGCCCTCCGCCGATGCGAAATCCTCCGCCCCCGCCTCCACCGGCCCCACGGCGGTCCTCCACATTGCGGCTCTCTGCTTCGTCATCAAGACGCATGGTTTTTCTCCCGTCGAGGTGTTTGGTTGGTTTGGCTGCAGGTCTGTTCTCCCGACCAGGAAAACGCCTGCGATGCTGTTCCGTCATGGTACCCGGCGTATGCCGGCACACCAGCGGAGAATCGCGCCGACGCGTCGCGACAAACGCGCCCTGCCTCACCACCACGCGGCAAAACGTCTTTGACGCAGTGCGGTTGATTGTCGCGGAATTGATCAACCAGCAATTTCGGGCGTCGACAAGATCTCTCAATAAAAAGACTTAAAGATCATCGAGTTACAAGTCATCCATCTTTTAAATTGCGACATTTCCGCACATTCCTGACGCCTGCCGCGCCGCAGCATTCATCTCAAAATCTGGCTTACAGTCACTTCCGTCGTACTTAGTCCAACCAACCAGCGCCCGCCCGCGAGCTCGTTTCGAATGCGCCCGCGATGGCGGCACAACTAGCCATGCATGCCACTCAGCAAGCGCTCGATCTAGCCCGTATCCAGTTCGCTTTTACGGTTTCTTTCCACATCGTTTTCCCGGCGCTGAGCATCGGGCTGGCGAGTTTTATCGCTGTGCTCGAAGGCGCCTGGCTCAAGACCGGTAAGCCGGTCTACAAGGAGTTATGCCTGTTCTGGTCGAAGGTGTTCGCCGTCGCGTTCGGCATGGGCGTGGTGTCCGGTGTCGTGATGAGCTACGAATTCGGCACCAACTGGGGCGGCTTTTCGAGCTTCGCCGGACCGATCACCGGCCCGCTGCTCGCCTATGAAGTCATGACCGCATTTTTCCTGGAAGCAGGCTTCCTCGGCATCATGCTGTTCGGCTGGAACAAGGTCGGACCGAAAGCGCACTTCGGCGCCACGCTGATGGTCGCCATCGGCACGCTGATCTCGACCTTCTGGATTCTTGCATCGAATAGCTGGATGCAGACGCCGCAGGGGTTTCGTATCGAAGGCGATCATGTCGTGCCGGTGAGCTGGTTCAAGATCATTTTCAACCCGTCGTTTCCGTACCGGCTTTCGCATATGGCGATTGCTGCGTTTATTGTCGCGGCGCTCGTGGTGGCGGCTTGCGCGGCGTATCACTTGCTGAAGGGACGCAAGGATCCAGCCATCAGGAAGATGTTTTCGATGTCGCTCTGGCTGCTGCTGGTGCTCACCCCGCTTCAGGCGATGGTCGGCGACCAGCACGGTCTCAATACGCGCGAATATCAACCGGCGAAGATCGCGGCTATTGAAGGCCTGTGGGACACGGAGAAAGGCGGCACTGCGCTGAACCTCTTCGGCATCCCAGACATGGACGCCGAAACCACGAAATACGCGGTGTCCATTCCACACTTGGGCAGCCTGATCCTGACACATAGCTGGGACGGTGAAATCCGCGGCCTCAAGTCGTTTCCAAAAGAGGACCGGCCGAACTCGACCATCGTGTTCTGGAGCTTCCGGATCATGGCCGGGCTCGGGGTACTGATGATCCTGATGAGCGCGGCCGGCTTCGTACTGCGGCGGAAAAACAAGCTGTTCGAATCGAAGATGTTCCAGCGCTTCGTGCTGGTGACGGGACCGTCGGGATTCATCTCGCTGCTCGCCGGCTGGGTGACGACTGAAGCAGGACGTCAACCGTGGGTTGTCTACGGCGTGATGCGCACGGCGCAGGCCGTGTCGCCGGTTACCGCGCAACAAGTGGGGGTGACGCTGCTGATCTTCGTGATTGTTTATACGCTCGTGTTCGGTACCGGCATCTACTACTTGCTCAAACTGCTCAGAACCGGCCCGGCATTGCCCGGCGCGATCACGCACGCACCGCGCATGGACGACGACAACCATACCGCGCGCAGGCCGCTGTCCGCCGCGACGCATTCAATCGAAGGAGCCTGACATGGACTTGTCCCTGACGTGGGCCGCAATCATCGCGCTGGGCGTGCTGATGTATGTCGTGCTCGATGGTTTCGATCTCGGCATCGGCATCCTGTTTCCGTTCTTCCCCGAAGAGCGTGATCGCGACGTCATGATGAACACCGTCGCACCGGTCTGGGACGGCAACGAGACCTGGCTCGTGCTGGGCGGCGCCGGCCTGTTCGCGGCGTTCCCCATGATCTATTCGACCGTGCTCTCAGGGCTGTACCTGCCGTTGATGTTCATGCTGGTCTGCCTGATCTTTCGCGGCGTCACATTCGAGATCCGCTCGAAGGCAACCCGCACGAAACACATGTGGGATCTTGCGTTTATCGGCGGATCGGCGGGCGCGACATTTTTCCAGGGCGTAACGCTCGGCGCGTTTCTCAATGGCATTCCGGTCGCGGACGGCCGTTTTTCCGGCGATGCCTTCACCTGGTTCACGCCCTTCAGCCTGTTCACCGGACTCGCGCTGGTGGTCACGTATGCGCTGCTGGGCTGCTGCTGGCTGATCGCGAAAACGGAGGGCGATTTGCAACGCCGCTTTTATCGGATCGTGTGGCCGTTGACGCTGCTGCAACTGGGGACTATTGCGGTCGTCAGTATCTGGACGCCGCTGCAGGACGCGGGCATTGCCACGCGCTGGTTCGATACCCCGTGGTTCTATCGATTCCTGCCGGTGCCGGTGCTCGTGGTCGCCTGCGCATGGCTCATGCGCCGCTCCATCCGTTCACGGCATGAAACGCGGCCGTTCATGATGGCGCTGGCGTTCGTGCTGCTCGGTTATAGCGGTCTGGTGGCCAGCATATCGCCCCATGCCATCTTCCCCGGCGTGTCGCTCTGGGAACTCGCGGCTCCGCATTCGAGCCAGATGTTCACGCTCATTGGCGCGGCGGTGATCTTGCCCGTGATCATTGCTTACACGACGCTTGGTTACTGGGTCTTTCGCGGGAAGGTGCGCCATGGCGAACATCACTATCACTAAAACTGAGACCGGGACTGAGACTGAGACTGAGACCGGTATCAAACGCCGCGAGGGTTGGCGGCTGAAGAGCACGTTGTGGTTCGTCGCGCTCTGGTGTGTCGGCGTGGGCGGCGCGATGCTGCTGGCGCTGCCGTTCAAGCTGCTGATTCAGGCGGCTACGCGTTAGGGCGTGGCAGGGGCGGTCGGGCACTCGCACCGACGCCGCAATATGCAACTGACGCTCACGAAAAAAAGAGGCCGGTTTCAACTCGCGTTGCAACCGGCCTCTCGTGTCTTGGACGCTGCGAGTGACATCCCCCGTAGCTAGAACCCCAGCGCCACAGCAAGCAGCCCCGCGACAATCCCGAATCCGACCACCGCGACGGCCACGAACGTCAGGACGCGCGGCGGAAAAGATCGGCCGAGCATGGCGACCGACGGCAAGCTGACCGGCGGCAGCGTCATCAGCAACGCGCCCGCGGGGCCGGCTGACATGCCGAGCGACAGCATTGCCTGGATGATCGGCACTTCGCCCGCTGTCGGGATCACGAACAACGTGCCGGCGATAGCGAGACCGACAATCCACAGCACGCTATTGTCGATATTCGGACCAATATGCGGAAACAACCACGCCCTCGCCGCGCCGAGCACCAGCACGAGCACGATGTATTCGGGCACAAGCCGGATCGTCATGCGTCCGAGGATGCGAATCCAGCGCGTGAACGCCGTACCCGGATCTTCCGCGGTAACCAGCTTCGCCATCTCGCTGCGTGACGCTTCGGCTTCCTTCGGCGTCACCATCCGGTTCACGGCATAACCCAGGCCGAACACCATCAGGATTCCCAGCGCCAGCCGCAGTCCCATCCATTGCCAGCCGATCACGAAGCCCATGAAAATCAGCGTGGCCGGGTTCAGCACGGTGTTGCCAAGCCAGAAGGCAATAGCCGCTCCCGGCGCCGCCTGACGCGCCCGCAGGCCAGCCACGACCGGCGCCGCGCAGCAGGTGCACATCATGCCCGGCAGCGACATCAGGCCACCGTTCACCACGCTGCCAAAGCCACTCTTGCCGAGCGCGCGCGCCACCCATTGCGGCGGTATTAGCGCCTGCACGGCCGAGCCGAGCAGAAGCCCCAACACCATCGCCTGCCAGATCGCCTTGCCATAGGCAAGGGCATAGTCGATAGCGGCGTGCCACGACGGCGCGGGCGCGTTCGCGGCGGTGCCCATCAGGATTGATTTACCGATGGAATGCTGACTGGCCGCCACGAATGCACGGTTGTAGTAAGGAAACCATTTGACGTAAAACAGGCCCACGACCGCGATCAGCAGGAACGTGATCCAGCCGAGCGCGACGCGGGGTTGTCGAAGAGTGGATTGCATGGTCTTGGGTAGTTTGTATTGGAATGAAACGGCGTCAGGCTGAGCTAGCTGAGGTAACTGGCACGGCGTCGAGCCGTGCCAGGAGCGCTCTTGCCTGCTCGACCACATCGGCGTCGTTCGGCCGGAACAGCATGTGCGTGGCGTGTGGCAATTCGCTGAAATTCTGGTGGCTGCTGCGTGAATAGGCCGGATCGTAATGCAGGTCGATCAGTTCGCGGGCCAGCTCAGCCTGGCGACCCGTGTCGATCAACCCATGCCAGTTGCTCACCCGCTCGCGGCTATGCAGCCCGATCAGCCGCGACAGTTGCTGCTTGAATGACACCGGATCCTGGAAAAGATGCGCGTAATCGTGCAGCAGGAATGTCGCACGATCCTCACGGCTTGCTTCGACATCGACACACGCGCCGCGGTGAAACGACTCCAGCAGCGCGAGGGGCAAAGAGATCGTGCCGATCCGCCGGCTCTCCGCCTCGACGAACACGGGCCGGGCCGGATCGAAGCCGCGTAGCGCGCAGACCAGCAGCGTGTCGAACCATTTCTGCGATGGTTGCGGCTCACCCGGCAACGCGCCGAGCAGGGAGCCGCGATGCGACGCCAGTTGCTCAAGATCCAGCGTCTGTGCACCAGCCTCGTGCAGTGCGTGCAGCAGACGCGTTTTGCCGCTGCCGGTGGGGCCTGTGAGCGCGATATACCGGAACGTGGCGGGCAGATGGTCGAGCGTATCGAGCGTCGCGCGCCGGTAGCGCTTATAGCCGCCCTCCAGTTGCCGCGCCTGCCAGCCGATCATGCTGAACACGGTCGTGACCGAACCGGACCGTGTTCCGCCGCGCCAGCAATAAATCAGCGGGCGCCAGTTACGCGGCCGGCCGGCGAAGGTCGTATCGAGGTGCTGTGCAATATTGCGCGCGACCAGCGCAGCACCAGCGCGGGACGCTTCGAACGGCGACACCTGCTTGTACATCGTACCGACCAGCACCCGCTCCTCGTTGCTCAGCACGGGGGCGTTGAGCGCGCCGGGGATATGGTCGTCCGCGAATTCGAGTGGCGTGCGGACGTCGACGATCTCGTCGAAATCGGCCAGGCGATCGAGGGAAACAAGCAGGTTTTTCAAGGTGCGGCGCGCAGAAGTGCCCGGATGGGGAGAGGCGGATTATCGCACGCGGGAAATCAGGTCGCGATGCGCCCCGCCGCGCCGTACAGGGCGCAGATCGGGCATGAGCACTCCGTGCTGCTCCGTTCAAATTACCGGGTCCGCATTTTTGGCCGTTAATTGTTTCGCCGCATACTTCGGGTTAACGCGTGAATCGCCCACAATCCCGGTCGTCAGCGAAGGACGTGGCTGAACCTGCGCAAGACGCTCGCCGGACTCCGTGTGCGCTGGCCGGCCGGCGAGCGCGCAATCCGTGCCTGGAAAAGCTTCGAAACAAGGAACAAGGATCAAGCAATGAGCTATAGCGAAACCATCGGTCTGCGGACCTACCGTTTCGACGACCTGAAGACGCTGCTGGCGAAAGCCAGCCCGCTGCGTTCCGGTGACCAGCTGGCAGGCGTGACAGCTCACACAGAAGAAGAACGGGTCGCGGCAAAGATGGCGCTCGCGCAAGTGCCGTTGCGCGCCTTCCTCAACGAAGCCGTGATCCCGTACGAGATTGACGAGGTCACGCGTCTGATCATCGACGATCATTCTGGCCAAGCTTTTGCCGAGATTTCGCATCTCACCGTGGGCGATTTCCGCAACTGGCTGCTGGCAGACACCACCGACTCCGCCGCGCTGATCCGCGTGAGCGCGGGTCTGACACCGGAGATGGTCGCGGCCGTATCGAAGCTGATGCGCAACCAGGACCTGATCCTCGCCGCGAAAAAACGGCCGGTCATCACGCGCTTTCGCAACACGATCGGCTTACCCGGACATTTGTCGGTGCGCCTGCAGCCGAACCATCCGACTGACGACGTCAAGGGCATAGCCGCATCGATGCTCGACGGCCTCATGTACGGCTGCGGCGACGCGATGATCGGTATCAATCCGGCATCGGATTCGCTGAGTGCGATCACGACGCTGCTCGTGATGATCGACGACTTCCGGCAACGTTACGAAGTCCCGACGCAATCATGCGTGCTTACGCATGTGACCAACACGATTGCTGCGATCGAGAAAGGCGCGCCCGTCGATCTCGTGTTCCAGTCGATTGCGGGCACCGAGAAAGCGAACAGCAGTTTTGGCGTCTCGCTGGCGCTGCTTCAGGAAGCGCATGAAGCGGGGTTGTCGTTGAAACGCGGCACCGTTGGCAACGACCTGATGTATTTCGAAACCGGCCAAGGCAGCGAGTTGTCCGCCGACGCGCATCATGGCGTCGATCAGCAAACCTGCGAAGTGCGCGGTTACGCAGTCGCGCGCAAGTTCAACCCGCTGCTGGTCAACACGGTGGTCGGTTTCATTGGCCCCGAGTATTTGTACGACGGCCGGCAGATCATTCGCGCCGGACTGGAAGATCACTTCTGCGGCAAGCTGCTCGGTGTCCCCATGGGTTGCGACATCTGCTACACGAATCACGCGGAAGCCGATCAGGACGACATGGACAACCTGCTCACGCTGCTCGGCGTCGCCAATGTCAATTTCATCATGGGCATTCCCGGCGCGGATGACGTCATGCTGAACTATCAAAGCACGTCATTCCACGACGCGCTGTATGTACGCAATGTGCTCGGCCTGCGGCGCGCGCCGGAGTTCGAGGTGTGGCTTGAGTCAATGCGAATCGCCGATCAGCGCGGCAGGTTGCTGAACCAGTCCGCAACGCAACCGTTGCTTGAATGGATGAGCGCCTGATGGCCGATTTCGACAATCCTCCTTCCTCCGTCAGCATCAATCCGTGGGACGCGTTGCGCCGTTTTACCAACGCGCGCATTGCGTTGGGCCGGGCGGGCAGCAGCCTGCCGACGGCGCCTCTGCTTGCGTTCAATCTTTCGCATGCACAAGCGCGCGACGCCGTGCATCAACCGCTCGATGTGGCCGCGTTGCATGCATCATTGCGTGCAGCGGGTTTTGATACGCTCGATGCCGAAAGCGCTGCCCCCGATCGCGATCATTATCTGCGGCGCCCGGATCTGGGCAGAAAACTGAACGATGAAAGCGCGGCACGGTTGCGCGACTACGCGGCCGCAGCGCCGGCTGCGTTCGATATCGTGTTCGTCGTCGCCGATGGGTTGTCGGCCTACGCCGCCGCGGGTCATGCGGTACCGCTGCTGGAACGAATGCGCGCGAAGATGACTGGCGTCAGCATCGGTCCAATCGTGATCGCGCGTCAGGCGCGCGTCGCGCTGGGTGATGGTATCGGTGAGCTTTTACGGGCGCGGATCGTGGTGATGCTGATTGGTGAACGGCCGGGTTTGAGTTCACCCGATAGTCTCGGTATCTACCTGACCTATGAGCCGCGCATCGGCAAAAGCGACGCGGAGCGCAACTGTATTTCAAACGTTCGGCCTGAAGGACTTGGCTACGACGCAGCAGCGTTCAAGCTGCATTACCTGTTGACTGAAGCGACGCGTCTGAAGCTTACGGGCGTCAAGCTTAAAGACGATAGCGATATGTTGTTGCAGGCGGCCAGGGTATCGGGTTCTGCACTTGCGCCGTAGATCAAGCGCCAAGAGGCGACAGTCGTTCCGCCTCGGTGCTAGTGATTGGCATGATCACCCGATGACAATCATGTTGCCTACTGGTACGACATGGTGAAAGTCGCTTTCGCATTCGCTGATCCGCTGCCAATCTTGCCAGTGCGTATATATCGTGCTGTTAGAGGAACAGTGATCGCGCCGCCGGGGGTTTGCGCGGGTGTCATCAAGAACTGACCAGGATTGCCCGGCACCGATGAATCAACGCCGAAATTAATTGGTTTTTTGCCAAAAACAATCTGGTAGCCAATGCCCTGAGCGGTTGAGTCAGCATCGAGAGTCAAGGTCGTCGTTGTATTCGCCGGCGTGTTTACGTCGGTTAGGGTTGTATACACCTTCACACCCGGGTCGCAGTTCAGGCCAATGTTCAAACTCGTATCACCATCGGTTGAACCGACGTTCGGTAACCTGTACGTATAGGTCTTTGGCATGCTGACGGCTATGGAAGGTGTCGTGACCGTGCAAGCCGCGACGGCGAATGTACCGGTTGCCAAACCGGAAAACACGTTGGCCGTGGCGCTCGTGGCAGGTGCGTATTCCTGGATAGTGACGGCAGGGATTGTGGTCAGCTTACCTATTGGTGCATTCCCAATTTTCATGAAGTACGCCGTGTACTTCAAGGTGAAGGTTTGAGACTGACCCGTCGCAGCCACATTGCAATTAAGTGTCCGTTGGATGATTAATATCTGCGACGGCATTCCTCCCGACCAAGCAGTACAAGAGGTGCCTGGCGCATTCTCGGCGGTGTATCGCACTGCGATGTCGGGAACGTCCGTCTTGTAGTAATTAGTGAACCCGGGCACGGCCACGGCAGTGGGCGTCAACGTGTACAGGCTGATTGTGTAGGCGGTCGTGTCAGGGGTACAAGTAAGCGTCACGAGAGTCGAGTACGGAGCGCTTTGCGTGCCTGCAGGCGCGTCACGAGGAAATATATTTGAAGGAACATCCGGAGCGAAATTAATGCCGCCCGAAATAGTACATGCGGGGACTGCCGCATGTACCGCCGACACGCACAACACAAACTGCGCTACCAAATACGCAACGAATGCTACCTTCTTCAACATGTTTCCCCCGCGATAAAGGTTGTCAACACCACACGCCTGCAGAATGTTCTAAGGTGCAATAGTCGATGCATTTTTTACACCGGCTGTTTTGCTCTCCCCGCTCGCCTGCATTTCACTTCCCGGCACGCAATGCGACTGCAGCGACAAATACCCGGGGTTATACGCTTTCGCCTCTTTCTTCGGCAGCGTATAAGCAATCCGGCATTGTTCAACCGGACCGTTTCCCCACTTCACCGTCAGCGCGCCCTGATCCTCAAGACCGCGTGCAAATATTCTGCTGTCCTGACCGACCACGCCCACGCTCTTGCCTTGTTCGTCTTCCACACTCGCTCCAAAGGGTAACGCTCCACCACCCAGTTTCGGCGCCTGAATCAATGCAGCCCGTCCACTCACCGTCTCGTACTTCATCATCACTATAGA
>NZ_MTHB01000118.1 GCF_002220365.1 Caballeronia sordidicola
CTAATTTGGTGGTTGGTTGTTCGCGGATAGCGCGGGGTGAACCTTGGGCAGGTTCAGTCACTGGTGGCGAAGCGCGTCAGAACCCGTGTTCGGAGAAGGAGGGGTTCAAACATCGGTGGCTCTGGCGAGCACCGTGCTTTTGGGGCACCTATGAATGGGAACTGCACGCTGTGGACACTTAGGGTAGCGTGGTTTGAAAGCGTTTTCTTTGCTTCGTTTCTTTGTCGCTAAGGACCAAGAAATGACGCGCCGCCACGCGCAGTGGCTAATAGTGCTAAAGAAATGAGCCAACTCAAGCAGACCACTAAGGCTGAAAGCAGCAACCCGGCGATGACTCCGACCGCTAACGCAGGAACTTGGCATCCGGGCACTTACTCCGACCACCAGCCCCGGAAGCCCACACCGCCCCAACCGCGTCCACCGGTGCGAACACTACCGCAAGGGCCTTGACGCAGCATCGCCCGCATCCTGCCGCCGCGCGCCGCGCCTGGACCTTGCACTCGCCGATGCGCCGAATTCGCTCAAAATCTGAGTTCTTGCCCGGCTCGCAAACACAAGAACCCCAAACCCGTTGGCTTCATACCAATAGCCACCATTTTCGAGCCCGTCGAGAGGCTGCTCCAGCGCATTCGTGATGCATTCGATGCACCGGCGATGCAACTCCTCCACCGCTGGATATGGCGGTTGCGCGCCACGAACGCTGCAAAGAAGCACGTCGAGCCCCGGCAACACGTGCGCGTACAAAACCGGTTCGTCCTGTGCGCGAGCGCGTGCAATCTTGGTGTCGAGTTGACCGAACGGCTTGAAATGCCTAAGCACGGCGAGAAAAGACTCGTCGCCGTCGACCTTTGCGCGTCTACGCTTTTTCGGGAAGGACATAAAAATTCGCCTGAAAAAGAATTGCAAAAAACGCAGCGTCCTCATGCGGCCACTCCCGTCTGGCGGGCCGCTCGTTTGTCTGGACACGTCGATCTTTTATAGCACATCGATGTGGTGGATTCACGGCGATTCAGTTTAGGACACCGCACGCCGGTCAGGCTCGACCGGCCTAGCGGTGGCGCACGAATCATGCCGATAACCCTGCTGCGGCTCGCATGGCATTCAGTCTCAATAATAGACCTACGAAACCCCGCTGCGATGAAAATTCACCAGGAAAATTCAAACGCGTGTCATGAAGGCCACCAAGCGCCGGATTGCGCCCAAAAATGAAAAAGCCCGCGACGGTCGTCGCGGGCTTTTCTGCAATCGCTGATGCTTTAGAAAATCAGGGCAGACCCTTGGGTCGGACCCACAGGTCAAACGCGCGGCGAAGTTTTCAGCGAATCGCGGATCTCGCGCAGCAACAGCACGTCTTCCGGCGTTGCCACGGGCGGCGGTGCTGGCTCCTCGGCACGGCGCAGCTTGTTGATGAACTTGACCATCAGAAAAATGATGAACGCCAGGATGATGAAGTTGATCAGCACGGTAATGAACGAGCCATAACCGAACACGGCGACACCCGCCGTTTGCAAGTCTTTGTACGAGTCGGGATTTCCCTTGAAAGTGGGCGGGATGTTGCCGAGCTTGACGAACATGTTGGAAAAATCAAGCCCGCCCGTGACCAGCCCCACGACCGGCATGATCAGATCCTTGACGATCGAATTGACGATGGTCGAAAACGCGCCGCCGATAATCACACCGACCGCCAGATCCATCACGTTGCCCTTGAGGGCGAAGCTCTTGAACTCCTGAATCATGCTCATGCGTTGCTTCCTCCATTAAATATCATAAGAATCGGCAGCAAGGGATGTGCCATTCGACGACGTCCGTTTTCCTCATTTCCTCATTCCCAGCCGCCGTCCCGGCTTTGCTTTTCTGTTCAGGCTCTCACCGTATTTAAACGGATAACGACAATGATAGCTAATCGCTAGCATCTGCGTCCCGGGTTTTTTTGACGTCATCGGCCGATCGGACAGGGTTTGGCGAAGGGCTCTGTTCGTTCGCTCTCTTGTTCGCCTCGCACTGCTACGCTTTCTCGGGCGGTGAAGCTATCACGCGCCCCTGTGCGATCGCCTGGACAAATGCGGCGTGGTCGGCCACGGTCTGCGCACCGTAGCTTTCCGCCCATCGGGCATAGCCTGCATCCAGTCGATCCGAGTTGCCGCAATAACCGGCGATCAGCGCGGCATCGCCGGTGCGCGCATGAGCGCGCGCGAGCAGCAAGCCGAGGCACCAGGCGTAGAAATCGAAGGTCGCGCCGTGCAGCCAGTCGACCGGAATAGAGCCGCGGATGTTCTTCATCTGCCGCACGTAGAAGTCGCGGCCCGAAATGGTTGTCCAGCCAAGCAACGGGTCGGACGAGCTCTGCAGCAGGCGCTGGCCGTGCACCACGCGCCGTCCCTGATGGCTGAATGGTTCAGCGAGCGCCGGCACGAAAGGCGCGGCGGCCGGCACAATGCCTTCCTTAACCTGCATGAACAGTGGGTCGGCATGAGCCCGTCCGAGCAGCAATAACAAATACGCGCGCGTCCCGACACTACCCACGCCTACCACGCGATGCGCGACATCGACCACGTCGTAGCGCTCGAGCATCGTCCGCCATTCGCCCGCGATGGTCTGCAGGTACCCGCGCAGCCCTTCTATAACGTGATTTTTCTGCGCCGCGTCAAGACGGGTGAGGATCGGCGGCTCGTCGCGAAAACGCCAGCTTTTGCCATCCGGCTCGGCGACACGTGCCAGCATCGTCGCGTGACTCCGCTTGGTCGAGCGTTCAACGGCCTTGGCAATGGTCGCCTTCTCCGCAGAGTCGAGCGTGACCGGCGCTTCGATATGCAACACGCTCGCGTACGAGCGCATTTGCCACAGGTCGTAGGCGGGAATCTGCGCCAGCGTCGACATGGTGGTCCGGTAGGCGGTGCAGGCGGAGCGCACGGCGCGCTCGCGGCCAGCGGCGTCGACTCCGTTTTCACGCGCCGCCACGTTGATACTGGCGGTGAGCCGCTTCAGATCCCATTCCCAAGGGGCGACCAGTGTTTCATCGAAGTCGTTCAAGTCGAAGACCACGTCCTGCCGGGGGGTGCGGAACAGGCCGAAATTGTTCAGGTGCGCATCGCCGTCGATCATCACGTGATGACCGATAGACGGCGTGTGCGCAAGGTCCCAGGCCATCACGCTCGCCGCCCCGCGCAGGAACGCAAACGGCGACGCCGCCATGCGTGACATGCGCAGCGGGATCAGCCGCTCCTGCCGGCCGGCGTTGTTGGCGAGCACCCGCGCCACGGCGTCCGGACGGCCGTTTTCCGGCTGCCAGGCTGCGTGCGCGTCGAAGGGAACCGAGTCACGCAGCGCGCGGCCAAGCACACGGCTTTCCCCCGCGCTGCCGATGGACGTACCGGACAGCCTGCTCGGCGGACTCGCTGATGCAGCGGGTTGGGTGGGCAAGGCAGCTTTCCTCGGGTTGATCGAACGCGTAGGGGGCGAGCGATTTCACGAACGCTCCGGGCCGCATAGGCAGGATAGGCAGGACACGTGAGCGCGATACAGCGAGACGCACGAGCACGATGCACGCCAGCAGCGACTTCGTACAGTCCCGGGCTCCGCCGGCATAGGCGGACGGTTCTTCACTGGCCGGAGGAGCGAGCCGGGACATCAAATCAACCTGCATCCTCTGCCGCAGCGCAAGGCTGTCCGAAAAGGATGCTCAGCGATGGGCACGAAACCTGCTATTTCTTCTGCCCGTGGGTTCCGGATGACGTTGCACTCACGGCGCCGCGAATCTGTCGTCCGATCCCGGTAGACGATTCAGCGGCTAACGAATAACGATCGACGCGCAACCCGCAAATCCGCTAACGGTTCTGCGGGTAGAAGCATCATCACATATTGATTGAAGCATCCAACACCTGGACACACGCATACATGGCACACGATATCCGCATTGCCGAAGGCTCGCCGTTTCCCTTAGGCGCGACCTGGGACGGCGAGGGCGTCAACTTCGCCTTGTTCTCCGCGCACGCTACGAAAGTCGAACTGTGCCTCTTCAATGACACCGGCGAGAAGGAGCTTGAACGCATCGAATTGCCTGAATATACCGATGAAGTCTTTCACGTCTATCTATTCGGGTTGAAACCGGGCGCGGTCTATGGGTATCGCGTGCATGGTCCTTATGAGCCGGAGAACGGGCATCGTTTCAATCCGAACAAGCTGTTGCTTGACCCGTATGCGAAGGCGCATGTGGGTGAGCTGAAGTGGGACCCGGCGGTGTTCGGGTACACGCTGAATGCGGACGGCGACGACCTCACGTTTGACGAACGCGACAGCGCGCCGTTCGTGCAAAAGTGCCAGGTGGTCGATCAGAGCTTTTCATGGGTCCACCCGACGCGCGTTCGCGTGCCTTGGGAACAGACCATCTTCTACGAAACCCACGTGCGCGGTTACACGAAGCGCCACCCGGCTGTACCCGAGCACTTGCGCGGCACATTCGAGGGATTGGGTACGAAAGAAGTGATCGAGCACATCAAAAGCCTGGGGGTGACATCGGTTGAATTGCTGCCCATCCACGCGTTCGTGGACGACAGCCATCTCACCGATAAAGGTCTCACCAACTACTGGGGCTACAACACGATCGGCTTTTTCGCCGCCGATCCGCGTTTCTTTGCGCAAGGCCCGGGCGCGGTCGCGGAACTCAAGCAGATGATCGACCGCTTCCACGAAGCCGGCCTCGAGGTCATTCTAGACGTGGTTTATAACCACACCGCCGAAGGCAATGAGCGTGGGCCGACGTTGTCGTTCAAGGGTATCGACAACGCTTCGTACTATCGGTTACCCGACGACAAGCGTTATTACATCAACGATACCGGCACGGGCAACACGCTCAACCTGTCTCATCCGCGCGTGCTGCAGATGGTCACCGACAGCCTGCGCTACTGGGTCACCGAGATGAACGTCGACGGTTTCCGCTTTGATCTTGCGACTATCCTTGGCCGCGAGCCCGATGGCTTCGACGAAGGCGGCGGGTTCCTCGACAGTTGCCGCCAGGACCCGATTCTCTCCAGCGTGAAGCTGATCGCCGAGCCTTGGGATTGCGGTCCCGGCGGATATCAGGTCGGTGGTTTCCCGCCGGGCTGGGCCGAGTGGAACGACAAATTTCGCGATACCGTACGTGAGTTCTGGAAGGGAGAAGAGGGCGTGGCGGCGGAGTTGGCCACGCGTATCACCGGTTCCGGAGATAAATTCAACCATCGCGGCCGCCGTCCGTGGGCGAGCGTGAACTTCATCACCGCGCACGACGGTTTTACGCTGAACGACCTCGTCTCGTATAACGAGAAGCACAACGACGCAAACGGCGAGGACAACAACGACGGCAGCTCGGACAATCGCTCGTGGAATTGCGGCGCGGAAGGCCCGACCGACGACCCTGAAATCCGCGCACTGCGTGAACGCCAGAAACGCAACATGCTGGCGACGCTGCTGTTCTCACAAGGCACGCCGATGATCCTCGCCGGCGACGAATTCGGCCGCACGCAACAGGGCAACAACAACGCGTATTGCCAGGACGACGACATTAGTTGGGTCAACTGGGACATCGACGATGAAGGCCGCGCGCTGAACGACTTCGTGCGCAAGCTCACGACCCTGCGGCACACGTTGCCGGTGCTGCGTCGCGGACGTTTCCTGACGGGCGAGTTCCACGAAGACCTGCAGCTCTCCGACGTGAAATGGCTGAGCCCATCGGGCGAGGAGCTGACGCCGGAACAATGGGACGATCCGTCGATGCGCTGCTTCGGGCTCGTGATTGACGGGCGCGCGCAGGCAACGGGCATTCGCCGTCCTGCATCGGACGCCACCCTGCTGATCGTGGTCAATGCGCATCACGACGTGGTGGACCTGACGTTGCCCGAGATTCCCGGTAGCGATCAGTGGAGTTGCCTGATCGATACCAATGCGCCGATCCGCGAAGAGCTGGAAGACTTCGATTCGGGTGCGACCTACCAGGTAACCGGACGATCGCTGTTGCTCTTCGCGCTCCATGCACGCGGCGCGACGAAGCGGATTTTCAAACGCCTGGAGGAAGCGCTGACCGACGAAGTCGAACCGGAAAGTGGTAACGCGGGGTAAGGGTACGCGATCTACGGCAGTGGTTTGTAACGGCTATCATGCGGGTCATGAACCTTGACCCGCTGTTTGGCTTACATTGCCCCTTACCGTTTTCATCCGCGTCGCAGCATATCGTGCAGTGCACCCCGTCGACATGATCTTCGAGGCACTCCTGCGTGTCGCGAATTGGGATCAACTCGAACGCATCTGGGAATTTGTTGTGGGATTCCTCAAATTCCTGTGGGCGTTGCTGCGCTTTCTGGGAGGCGGGTGAAGGCCCGATACAGGCCCGATACAGGCCTGCTTTGCGACAGATTTTCTGTGCCAATAAAAAAGCTCCGAACGAATCTGGATGATTCGTTCGGAGCTTTTTAACATCCAGCGGGCAGTCAGTTCAGGAGTTGTCCCAGTTGCCGGAATCGTTGCTGCCCAAGTCGACGCCGCCGCCGTTGTCGCTCCAGTCGTTCGAGCCGTTGCCGAAGTCGAGGCCGCCGCCGTTGTTGCCGTCGGTACCACGACGTCGGCGCAATTCGTCGTCGTCGACCGGAACGTCGCGCTCGATCACGCGCTCGCGGTTGCCGCCGGACATCGCCTCACCGAGCAGCACGCCCGTCAGCAATCCGCCCATGCCGCCACCAAAACCACCACCTTGTTGCACGATGACCGGCGGCTGTTGTTGCGGATAAGGCGAATAGGGCGGCTGTCCTTGCGGGTTGCGCCCAAAGCGCTCAGCTTCCTGGGCATAAACTGACTGGCCGTCGGCATTTACCGGTGCTGCTGTGGCACGCGGATCGGGCCGGCCTTCCGAACGCGCCCGCACGCTGTCGATCTGGTTCGCCAGATCTTCGATCGCATAGGGTGGCACGGGATTTTTCGAATTGGAGAGCGCTTCGACCATCTGGCGCAGTTGGGTCTCGATGCCTTCGACTTCCTGAAGCATCGTCTCATGACCCGGTTGAGTCGATAAACGCACGTCGAGCTTCAGCGACCGGACATCGTTGAGCAGCTCCGTGGCGCGCTTGAGTTGCGTGCGGCGATCAGCGTCGGTCTGGCCGTCATCGTTCGAGCGCGCGCGTTTCAGACCCCAGCGCAGCACGAGCGCAATCCCGACGAACAGAACTGCGAGCAACACCCACATGCCCATCGACGGTCCGTGCTTTTCGGGAGCCGCCATGGCGCCTTGATTGAACGGATTGCGCGTAACCGAGCCAGACGTCGAGTTAGACGTATTACTCGACGAATTCACCCGATTCGCATCCGAGCGAATACGCGCTTCCATGGCGTTAAAGCGCGATGGATCGGTGAATTTAATGGCGGGATCGAGTGTGCGCGCTTGTTGAACCTGAGCGAGTGCGTCAGAGGAACGGCCTTCGCGGTCGAGCACTTGCGCGTACAAATAATGCGCCTTGGCGTTGTTCGGATGCGCCTGCAGCACTTCGTTCAACTGCGAGTCGGCCTGGCTCCAGTTGCCTTGCGTCATCGACTGCTCGATCTGGCCGGCGGTTGGCACAGCCGCAAAGGCCGCTGCCGAAACCAGCATCAGCGATGCAACTACAGCCATTACATATTTTTTCATCTGCGGACCGGGGCGTTCGCACCCGTCTCCATTCCATGCGACATTTCGATGCAATACCCCAATGCTGCTCGCGGCGAACCGCGCTACTGCGCCGTTCGCCGCGCCTTCGACCGCGCGTCGGCTTGAGGTTGCACTCATTGCCAGCACACTGTCAGGCGTTCACCTGAAAGGGCGCAAGCCTTGATCCTGCTCTTGATCCTGAATTGCTCACCGGCCGGCACCAAACCCCCGCGCTGGCTTCAGAACGAAGACCTGGCCGCTACTTTACTGCGTCGGCGTGTTGATCTGTTTCTTGAGCGCTTCCAGGCGGTCTTCGACAGACGGGCCACTCGTGAGCGCCGCAAGTTTGTCTTCGAGCGCCTTGCCGCTCTTCTGATCAGCGGAGTTCAGCCGTGCGTCCGAGCGGGCATTCGATAGCTGGACCTTGTCTTCCAGCTTCTGAAAGTCTTCCGACAGGTTCTTGCCGCCGATCCCGCCCAGCGCCGTCGCCGCTACATCTTTTGCCGTCGCAATCTGCTGCTTGGCCTGAAGAATGTTCGACCGCGAGTTGAGCTCGTTGCGGCGCTGGCGCATGTCGTTGATCTGCTGCTTCAAATGATCCACCGACGGCACCAGGGTCACCAACTCGGCGGCCAGCGCATCGCGTTCTGTTTCGGCGTTTGCCTGCGCACCCAGCGCTTCACGGGCAAGCGCTTCGTCGCCGCTTTGCAGGGCGCGCTTGGCGCCGTCTTCATACTTCTTCGCCTTCTCGGCGGCAACGTCGCGCTTGCTTTGCTGCGTGGCGACCTGCGCCTCGATTTCGATCAGCGAATTCTCGGCCTTCGCGATGCTGTCGTCGAGTTCGCGCACGATCTGGCGAGCGTCCCGCGACGGGTCCTGCACGGTGTCGGCGGCGTCGTTCAGCAAGCCCTTGACGGTGCGCGAGATGGAATCCAAAAGCGACATGAGTTTCCTCCGGAAATAAAGTCGGCTGCCAAGCAGCAACGTTCGATGAACATTCTGTGAACGTTCGCCAACGTTTGATTAAGCGCGGCGCCCACGGCGCCACGCGTCGGATAAATCAGGCCGGGCGCACGGATTGCAAGCTCGCCGATACACTTTGTTGCGAAGCGGGCATCCGCGCATTGAAGGCGGGTTCAGCCGGCAGTGCACGAAACCTGGTCCGCATGCTTCGTGCGCGCCGCGTCCAGATTTTGACCGGGGTATTAAACCATGCAACGGCTTAAACCGGGCTTAACCGGTTTATCTTAACGGTACACCATGCGTTTGAATTAGCGAGTACCGCTGCGCAAATTCAAGTTTTTGAACGGATTTAGAACGGATCAACCATGTCGAAAATGCTTGTCATTGCGTTTGCCGTTACAGCCGTCGTTTTCCTGATCCTCGACGCCATCTGGCTCGGCGTGATTTCGCGGAATTTGTACCAACGGGAGATAGGGGATTTATTGCTGCCGAAACCCAATTTCTGCGCGGCGGCGGTTTTCTATGTGATTTACATAGCGGGCCTGGTGTATTTCTGCGTCGTGCCGGGCGTCGCGGGGCAGAGCGCCCTGCGCGGACTGGTCAACGGTGCGGTGTTCGGGATAGTAGCGTATGCGACCTATGACCTCACCAACCTCGCCACGCTGAAAGGCTGGAGCACGACGCTCGTGTTTATAGACGTAGCATGGGGCGCGGTGGCAAGCGCGATCGCTTCGGCCGTTGCGGTCGCTGTTACCACGCGTGCGGTCCCGCTCGACTGAACAGGCGACTTGCTCTTTCAGGCGCGCCCGGAAAACGACGCGTCTCCGTCCGATTCATCCGATGCACCCAGGTCTTCCCCGGAATCGCAGGTTTGCGGCAGGACATCGTCCGTTTGCGGTTCAAGCGCGGGCAAAGGCGCGGGCAAAGATTTAGGCCCTTCAGCGGCCAATGTGCGTTTGCTCGCCACCTTGGCAACCAGTGCCGCGTCCCGCGCTTCACGCGCGGCAGCACGTTCGGCGACTTGCCGCAGCGCGACATTCAGCAGGTCAGGTGTTTTCGGTGCACGCAACCGGTCCACGAGGCTTGCCGCCTTCACCTGCTCGCTGGTCGCGTTGAAGCTCAATATGGCACGCCGCATGAGCTCACTGACACTCACGCCAAGGCCGTCAGCGGTGCTGGTGATCGCAAGTTTCTGCGCGGGAGTGACAAAAACAACGATGCGTTCGCTGGGTTTGGTAGTCATTAGCGCCTCGCAAGCAGGGCTGGGCAAGTCCGAACGGCCGATATCCGACACGGGCAACGCCATTTGATGCGCTTTCGGCGTGCGCGGCGGTACGGCAAACCACGCAACCAACGTTTCCATCATATCGGTTTGCCAACTTCTCGTGCGCGCAGTCACACTCCCCGAGTGGTGCTTGGCACGCTACCCATATCAACCGCTTGCAATATCGAGATGGCGGTGCTAAAGCCGCCTCCGCGATAGCGTCAAGAGAGGCCGTCTCGACAGACATGCCAGCCACGGCGGCCCACTACACCGGATTTACTTACAAAAAAATCCTCTCGCCGCCGGTGTTCGGCGCTCGAATTCTTTAAAATGCGCTGTTATTCTGCGCGTGGCCGCCAGTGTTGCGGTTTTTCTTACAATGCTATAACAGCCATTCACGGGAACGCGCAGCCAGTCCGGGGGCAACGGCACGCGACGCAGCAGTCTGGAACCATTTCATGGAAGTGCTTGTTTGAGCGCTGCCATGGTTAGATCAGGCCGCAGCGCTACACATCGGCTACACGGCGGAGCCGGCCACGGCTTTCGCTCACCCCAACATTTATCGTTACGCGGTTTCACGGCGTTGCGCACCGGGCGCCTGATGGGCGCGCCGTTCAATCCAAGTCATGCCAATCATCAAACGACCGAATTCCTCGAACGCCCCACGCGATGACCGGGATCAAGATGGTCCCAATCGTTACCGTCAACCCACCGCCAAGTCTTCAGCCGGACCCTCGATCGCGGTGCGCATCGTGTTGTGGTTCGTCGGGCTGTTCGCCGTCGCGGCAATCGTCGGCGCGCTGATCATTGGTTATGCGCTGGTCGTGATGGGGCCGAACCTGCCCTCGCTCGACGCAATCACGGACTATCAGCCGAAAGTGCCGTTGCGGATCTACACCGCGGATCACGTACTGATCGGCGAATTCGGTGAGGAGCGGCGTCGGATCGCGCGCTTCGACGAGATTCCCGACCAGATGAAGAAGGCCGTCCTCGCGATCGAGGATTACCGCTTCTACGAGCACGGTGGCGTCGATTTCATCGGCATTGCACGGGCGGGCTTGAGCGACATCATGCACGGCGGCGCGTCGCAAGGCGCAAGCACGATCACCATGCAGGTCGCACGTAACTTCTTCCTCTCAAGCGAGAAGACCTACACGCGCAAGATCTACGAAATGCTGCTCGCCTACAAGATCGAGCGCGCGCTGACCAAGGACCAGATTCTCGAGTTGTACATGAATCAGATTTATCTGGGTGAGCGGTCGTATGGGTTTGCATCGGCGGCGCGGGTGTATTTCGGCAAGGACCTGAAGGATCTGACGCTCGCCGAATGCGCGATGCTTGCGGGCTTGCCCAAGGCACCGTCGGCTTATAACCCGGTCGTCAATCCGAAGCGCGCGAAGATTCGTCAGCAATACATTCTGAAGCGCATGCTCGAGCTGAATTTCATCACGCAAGCGCAATTCGACCAAGCCAGCGCCGAAGAAATACATGCGCGTGTGTCGGGCACGGAATACAGCGTGCACGCCGAATATGTCGCGGAAATGGTCCGGCAGATGATGTACGCCCAATACCGCGATGAGACATACACGCGTGGCTTTTCAGTGACCACGACCATCGATTCCGCCGATCAGGAAGCGGCGTATAACGCCGTGCGCAAGGGCGTGATGGATTACGAGCGGCGCCACGGGTATCGCGGGCCGGAAGGGTTCGTCAATTTGCCGACGAACCAGGACGACCGCGACGAAGCGATCGACGACGCGCTCGCCGATCACCCTGACAACGGCGATCTGGTCGCGGGCGTGGTGACGTCGGTGAATGCGAAGCAGGTGGTCGTGACGTTCGTCAACGCTGACCCGGCGACCATTACCGGCGACGGCTTGCGTTTCGTCGCAGCCGGTTTGCGCAGCAATGCATCGGCCGCGGTGCGGATCAAGCCGGGTTCCATCGTGCGCGTAATGCAGGACGCGAAGGGCAACTGGAGCATCACGCAGTTGCCGCAAGTCGAGGGTGCGCTGGTTTCTCTCGTGCCGCAGGACGGCGCGATCCGCGCGCTGGTCGGCGGCTTCGATTACAACAAGAACAAGTTCAACCATGTCACGCAGGCGTGGCGCCAGCCAGGGTCGAGCTTCAAGCCGTTCATCTATTCTGCATCGCTGGAAAAGGGGCTTGGACCGGCGACTATCATCAACGACGCACCGCTGTATTTTCCGCCGACCACACCGGGCGGCCAGGCATGGGAGCCGAAGGACGACGACCAGCCTGATGGCCCCATGTCCATGCGCACGGCCTTGCAGAAGTCGAAGAACCTTGTGTCGATTCGGATCCTCTCGTACATCGGCACGAAGTACGCACAAGATTACGTCACAAAGAACTTCGGTTTCGATGTGGACAAGACACCGCCTTATCTGCCGCTCGCGCTGGGCGCCGGTCTTGTCACGCCGCTGCAACTGGCTGGCGGATATTCCGTGTTCGCCAACGGCGGTTCGCGGATCAATCCGTACCTGATCGGTGAAGTAGCCGATGCCCGCGGCACGGTGATCTCGCGCGCCAATCCGCTGATCGCCGGCAGCAATGCGCCGCAAACGCTCGAACCGCGCAACGCGTACATAATGAACAGCCTGCTGCATTCGGTCGCCACTGGTGGGACAGGTGCGGGAACCAACGTGCTCAAGCGTAACGACCTGCAGGGCAAGACGGGTACGACCAACGACGCGAAGGACGGCTGGTTCGCGGGTTATCAGCATCAACTCGTGGCGATTGCGTGGATGGGCTACGACCAGCCGAAGTCGCTTGGCGGCCGTGAGTTCGGCGCGCAACTTGCGTTGCCGATCTGGGTGGAGTTCATGCAACGGGCGCTCGCCAATGTCCCGCAACAACCCATGGCGATGCCTGATGGTTTGACGACTATCGACGGCGAATTGTTCTTTGCCGATAAAACGCCGGGCAATGGTTTTGTCGCGAGCATCGGCGTGGATTCAGCGAATCCGCTTGAAGGTGCAAGCGATGCGGTGGGCGGTGTTGGTCCTGGCGGAATGACGCCTCCGAGCGTGCCGCCGCCCAACGTGAATCCGGCCGAGCGCCAGGAGATCATGGATCTCTTCAAGGGACATTGATTGGCGTTTGCGCAGCCCGGTGTGATCAGTACTAAAAGCGGGCAGCGCAATGAATGCGTTCGACGAGCTATCTTGGTGACTATGTACTGGGTTGGCGTCGTGGCTTATGTCAAGGCATCGGGAGGGTACTCATGAGCACACTTATGTGTGCTTGTGAGGCGAAGGAAGGGACGGTTGTCTCAGGATAAAAAAGGCGCGGGGCAATCAGATTGCAATCTGATTGCCCC
>NZ_MTHB01000259.1 GCF_002220365.1 Caballeronia sordidicola
GGCGGCTGGCCACGACGCTCAAGGAGCGCCTGCCGGGCGTCGTGCGCGGCATGCTCGACGGTCGCAGCAATGCCTATGTCGAGGCGATGAATGGCATGCTCCAACAAACCAAGCGGGCCGCGCGCGGATTTCGAACCGTGAAGAACTTCGTGGCCATCGCCTACCTCCGCATGTCCAGGCTAAAACATTTGCCGCAAAATCCTTTGCGTCCCGCCGCCTCGCGTGATCAAGGGATTAAACGCTATCGCGCCGGCCGTCAAGTTCCACTCAAAACGGCATAGAGCCAGCGCGCCTGCCATCTTCGGAGTCCAGGGTGACTTCTACGATATGGGAAATGACGACAATTCCTTTTTAGCCGGTACCTTCGCTATCATTTTAGCGACTGTCTTAGAAATCCCGTAAGGACTCGCTAAGCCTTCTGCATTGCCTCCGCCTGTCGTCGACCAGCGCACCCCGCTCGAGGGTGTTCGCACGGAGGTGATCTTCGCAACTGTATCCTTTTTATCATCAAGCGCTCACTCCACGCTCCGCCGCTCACCAAATTGCCATGTTAAGAAACTTACGCCGTTTTTTCCTGCAGTTTCAGCGTGTTTCATCGCAGGAAAATCAGGTAGAAGCGCACGAAGGAAAGTAGAGCCCACATGAAGATAAAGATCAGCGTCCACACCCCCCAAGCCCAGAAAAAGATCACAAGCGTGATGCCGGCGATCCATGGGCCAAGCGCTGTATGGCCAAAGTACCTCATGTCGACGTACCACAGCAGATAAAAGACCAGGCCGATGACAAAGCGGCGAACCTTCGGGTGCAACTGCATGAAGCCCTTGATAAGCAGATTTGATGTGTTCATGACTTCCTCCTATATCTCGCGGCCAAGGCACGGCCGAAGAGCGTTGCGAATTCCCATGTTGTAGTCGCGATGCCGATTAGCAGCCAGAACCGTACGGCGCGAATCCAGTCTAGATGTACATTGCGTTGAAGAGGTTCATGTGCTTTCCTTTTGAGGGCTTGCTCTGCTGCGCCGTCATCGGTCAGCCAAGCCACAACCCATCATCGCAGATCCATATCAAAGTCAAGCATGCCTAAATTTCGACTTTCAAAAGCCTGCTTAACCTTCGTAGATACGGCGACCGACAAAATAGCGCTAGCCGAGGAATTCAACACGTGGCCGATGTCGTGCGCTGACTAAGGCGCTGACTAATCACGGGCGACATCAACATGGCCCTTTTTGCCGGTGCGGTGGATCCTGTTTTACTCAACCCGAGCGTGACGCGAACGCCAAAAGCGTCATCATGTCGGGCCTGTGCAGCGCGCATTTCGCGCTGCACAGAAGGTCACGATTTGTGGGTCAGGACGGGCTGAGTCAACCAAGCGAAGCGAGTAGCGCTGTTATTCGAGACCTTTGAATTGGAAGCAACTCGAACGAACTTTCAATTAGAACGACCCTCCTGCGCCAATAGGCTATATCCAGCCCGTGTATCGGCGTGTATGTGTCTGACCACGCCATAAGCCGCACGACCTTTTCGAGATGATCTAGCTCTGTGTCCGCAAGCCGCGACGGACGCGCTTTCACCCTGCTCGCCACCGCTCCTAGTAACCTTGGATTTTTCATTCGCAACACCCGGCGGGACCGCCGAGGCTTGCGAATTCGGGGCCAGTCAGGCGAGCAGATTTGATGCGATCCGAGGCGAGCGCGATGGTAAGCGCGACATCACCGCGACAGGCGCATATCCCACGCGCGGCGCTCACTCGGCACGCATGAGAGGAGGCAATAGGGCGGGAAACCCGGCAAAGATAAAAAGATTGGAACATGTCGAAGTAGGCTCAGATGTGATAACCCAGCATCTCAGTTCCAAAACGAAGTCAAGCACGACGAAGTATTGATCGCCGTTCTTCGCGAGTTTTTTCTTGAGGCGAAACCTCGTTGGGATGGATATCGGAACGCGGCGCGGCCATGCAACAAGCGATCGCCGAGTTCAACAGACGATCAAGCCAATGTTTGTCGCAAGGCGCGGGTCTTCACTTTCTTCAAGCACTTGCCACTGGACCACGCGGAACGTTCGCTCGGGACTTTTTCGCCCCCCCGGCACGGTGGGCTGCGCCGGCCAGTTCGAGCAACTGATGTCGTGAAAGCCAAGGAATGCCGAAGCTGTCTAGACCAAAAAAACGTAGGCCCATGGTATGAGCCAGGAAGGCTGTAGTTAAATCCGACCTGCACCATTGTCCGAACGCGGCGCGCGAAAAGCGCTATGAAAATTGCGAGCTTTCGCTTTTTACTCGACGCTGCCACGGCATAGACTCTCTCCATTCCCGCGCTAATGCGCATCGATCTAAGCAAATCAGCTCGCTGGTGGCTTTCCGTCTTGCTCGCTTTTTTAATGATTCGACATCGAGGATGGGGCGACCCGTGTTGGCATGCCAACACGCAATAACTAACCATTTTCAACGTAAGTCATTGATTAAAAATATTAGTCACGTTAAACCCGAGGCGAAACTTTTTCCACAAAATTGAGCGTATTTCACTTTATTGACCCGCGCGAAAGGCCGTTGAGATGTTCGCTCACTGGAATCCGTCACGCAGGACGAAGCATTCCGGTTGTCCGATCAGCCCGAAAGCAGTCGAAAACCCAATTTTTCGTTCAGGTTTTTTCGAGCGAGCCGCTTCCCGGCATGTTTCTTAGATATAGGTTTCTTAAGTAGTCGCAATCCATGTCCACGCTCGCTCACGTGCCGGCGTCTTTGAACGCAGGTTTGTGTTGGATCGTGTTGGACAATGTGCGTTTATAGGGCATTGCAACGCTGGTTTATACCGAGCGCGCACCCTATCTTCATTTGTCGTGCAGATCGGCGACTGACAACAAAGCATCAATCGTTTTTTGCCGGTGAGTCGATCCGTCCGATCGTCCACCGATACTGGGCGTCGCTCTGACAAGACGACGCTTTCCTTGCGGGGTGGTTTTCCCGCAAGGGACCACCTCGTATTTTTTGAGGTCTAACTGTGAAATTCTTCAAGTACTTATATTCGGATCATGTCGGCACGCGTACGAGTCACGGTGCTATGTTTTTCATGTTCTATCGACCGGCCTGCGATATACGTCGGGGGGTCGGAGGCGACTTATACATGCCTGAGCGCATCGCTCGTGACCACAATGAAACTCAGGAAGGTAACCGATGAAACTGGCCAACGCGAAAATTCAATACCCCTGTGGCACGATCATCATCGACCGCGTGTCGCTAGACATACGAACGGGAGAAGTTTTACTGCCGCCCCGGCTAAGGAACATAATGGATGAAATGGATAAGAGCGAAACATCGTCGACTTTCAGTGTCGAATATCGAGGTCGTGTGCTAGCTGTAGCGGTCGACGCAACCGGAAGGTTCCGTGTCGAGATTCCTGACGTGAATACAACAACGCGTCTAAGCGACTTGCGGTCGATAGCCTTCCCGTCCAAAGATCAGCGGAAGCAGAACGGTCGTTTTGTCCATATGCTAAGCGCTGCATCTTTCGTAGGTGCCGCGCTCAGTGCGCTTTCCACATCAAACTGGAATGCGCATGCGATCGCGCAAACGGGCAGTCTGACCATATCTGCACTGCTTTTAGGCGCAGTCGGCTTTTATTGCATTAAGGAGGACTGATCATGGGAGCCCCAATTTTTACGATCGTGCTTGCTCTCATTCTTGCGGTCTTCTTCGGATGGACATCTTACAACGGCCGAAGGTCGGAAAGAGAACGACATCGGGAGTAATGCTAGCCCCATAGCCCGCCGAAGTCGTGATGTTTAACGACATTAAGCGCCAAAGCCGCACCCTCGGGTGCGGCTTTTTAGTTATGCGCTAACCGCACGCGTTCCCGGAGGAGCGTTTTGTCGAGTCGCTCGTGGAGGTCTTCCTAGAAACTACGACTGACGGCTAAGCGAGATTGCTGCTCTCATACGCGAGGAAGCCGCCCAGGCCGAGAGCCGAGAGATGAGACGGACTGGTTAGGATCGTATCCTAGTCATGAACTCCCTTACCAATACGCGTCTTGCGGAGCTGGAATCGTCGCTAGTAAAAAACAAAAATGTGCCATCGCCCTCAATTACCCACGGACAATCCGAGCGGAGCGCCACTCATCCTGGCCGACCGGCCAAGATTAGTGCCTGAAATCGACATGCTGCTTGGCGTTATCCAGACAAAATCCGCCGCGCCTAGTCAACGCCGTATTAACGCATCGAAATCCGGCATATTGGAACGGACCATCGCATCAATCTCGTCGAATTCTTTCGGTCTCAGCCTCTTCATAAGCACACTTCGCACGGCTTCTCCAATCTCTTTCCTATATTTCAGTAGCAATGCAGCATCGTTACATTCTATTTTAAGACACTTGTTCCCTCGATCTCGTGTCACGCGGACATTGATATCGTCGTAAGGCAAGACATGCTTTCCGCACAGCTCATCGATCACATTGCGCGACGAACGCGTGTCCGAACAACCGTCCATCCGCCGTGCCCGATCTGCCATCGGGATCGGGCCGAGCTCGTTCTTGATCTTGAGTAGACGGGTTCCGACGCCGAACGTGAGCGACCCACGAAGAAAAAAAAGGGCTTTCACCTCTCGCGGCAATGCGTCTATCAACACCGCTCGATTCACAAGGACACGCGGCAAACCCATCGCGGCGGCGCCTCCTGTTACCGTCGACCACGCGCCCCGGGTCTTTCCTTCATTGAACTCTTTTGCTACGTCAGACGGAAAACGCTGTTCGGTCCCGACTGACTCTGGCTGCAGCCGCGTCGATGCTTCAGCTTGGATGAACTCACGGCCTCTTAATGCCGCGAGTACCATGCGCGTGCGCTTATCGTTGACGCTCTCAGCGAAGTGATTGGCCCGGGCCAGCATCACTGGCAAGCCGTCGCTTGCCGAGATCTCCAGGAGCGTTTTTGCGCCGTGATCCGTAATAGCTTTCGGCGACGAAAAGAGGTTCAAAATCTCGCTGGGAAGAGCCGCAACGCTTACACCTCTGGACAGCTTGGAGTGAGTCACTAGCAACTCCTCCGCCGCTGCTGTCTGGGTCGTCCACTTTCCGCATAAAACGCCCGCGGAGAACATTGTTGCGAGATCAATTGGTGAATAGTACTTCGACATACTTGTCATCTTCTTGGGCGCGTTTGTAATCATGTTCTCCAGTGATCCAACATTTGACATCGAAATTTACAGCGACTAGCAGATGGACTGACATATTAGCGATCAATCTCGCTTCCCGATTCCGTCGACATGCTTAACGGCCCGAAATTCATTTCTTGAAATTTAAAGTAACTATTAGTCTTGAACTTTCAATAACAGGCGAGCAAGGACAGCCTCTTCCTATATTCTGCACGTCTCGTGACCGCATGATGCGGTCCGAAGACAAGCGCTGTGCACAGCGAGATAAGCTCATCCCCTAACTTTCAAAAAATGGACTTTGACTTGATGATTTCACTTGAAAGTCCGGTATTTTGGCGATGTCGCAAATTCTCGAATTTTTCAACTAAAAATGGGCGCAAAGACGGCGGACCGCTCATCAACTTGCAGGCACGGTGTGCTCACAACCCGTTCCAAAGGACTTCGGTTTGCCTTTCTGATGAGTAGAAAACCTAGACGAGATGGTCCACCGACGCGTGGACATTAGCCGCTCCTCCACAGCGGTTTTTCGACTTCTGGGCGACCACGTGTCGGCATGCCAATACGTAATATTGTTGGTTAACTAAATATTAAGTGCATGATTTTATACAAATATTCCGTCATTTGGTGATAGCGCACAAAGCAGAACAACAGGACAAGAAGTCGCCAATATAGCGATGGCGCCGGGCAAGGAAGTCCGACACAATTCAGTGTGATCCACAATTCAGCGTCGATAATGCCAAATCCAAGATCGTTGGGATTGGGGGACGTGTTGCGTGATTTCCGCTCGTTTTCGTGATTTCGACTTCGTTTGAAATGAGCATCGGGTGGTGCAAGTTAAATCATCTGAGGGCAAACAGCAAGGTCCGGTGGTAGCTTGCGTTTCGGTCGGCAGATAGGCTGCGGATGCCGGCGTATTGAACACTCATCAAAACCTGGATGATTTTGAACCGAGAAACCTGATTTGCGCCTTTGCATAAAGTTTATTGAAAGCCTGAATCGGAAAAGCTATCGAAAATGGCCCCTCTTTCAGCCCTCACGTCCAACGCGTATCGTGCTAGGAACGCATCGCGAGTTTTTAAATTATTTATTATATAAGCACAAGCCGAGCCACAAATTGGATTTGCAGCGCACATATAAGCAAGCGACGGACGATGCGTTCGCCCTCACCGAGATGACGAACTTTACTGCCACGTCCATTCGCCAGCCTTATAGCCTGGCCATCACGATCCACTAGCGGAAAGGCGCCTAACAAAGTTTGCGTTTCACAATTCCGCCATCCGCTTCTCAGCAGACGCCTGAGCGCCCCGACGTCGATCCGCCGAACGGCGCGCTGTGAAGGGTCAACTGCATGCTCGTCTGCCTGATACCCGGACCCTGAGCGCCGTGGGTCACAGCGCATATGGTCCTCAGCCAATACACGAGCCTGCATCGGCCATAGCAGCGGCGCATCGAAGAATTACTTCGGTACTCCTCAAGCCCGCGCATCCCGCAGTCCCGGATGCGACATGGACGCGGTCTTTTCGTTTTCTCATGCGAGTTCTAGCCGGGACGCCGGACCGAAGAAACGAAACGGATTTTTGATCTCGAAAAAACGGTGTGAGCGAGTCAGATTGTGCGACAGATCGACAATTTTCACTGGCTGGCCCATATTGACAATGAGTACTTTGCCGAGACGCTCTTTGCGCGATGCCCCCGACAAACCAGGTTGTATCGCGTCTGGAGTAGACGTGAGAATTTGTTCTGCGGTGCCTTCCCGTGGCTGGGTCATTCTTTGCAATCTGCTACTGAAACTTAGGGACAGGTGGGGGCACTGCTGGGTGGGCCAGCGACGCACACCAGCGTGAACCTCGTACGCAGCGTGGCCTACTACAACGCTTGGGATGCCACATTCGCGAGGCACTTGCTCAGGCTCATTACGTTGATCGGTTGACCGCTTTGTCGGTGGAAATCTGCATGAAATGGTCGACTTGATTGCGGGGTGCCCCCGCGCCATGTGCTGCTGTCGAACACGTTGTTGTGCGCTGCCAGCCGCTCGTTTTGTTCTTGCGCGAGCCGGACATGCTTGCACGCTGCCAAATGAAATACGATGTGCGGCGTGAAATGCGACTGGGTTTGGTCTAGCAGTAAAGGATCTTCGCTTTGCCAACGACCGGAATCATTGATACCGACGCACAAGGCGCCGCGGTAATTGCCATATCGATTGTGAGTTGCTCGGCCCACTGACGCCGGAGCCCGTGGACAACACGTCAGCCGCTCCAAAACTCATTGCGAGCCTGGCTTCGACAAGAGATCAACATCACGTCGCCACATGGCGCTCTGGTCACACAGGCTCGCTATTCGCTCTGCTGCTACATTCGTCCGTTACAACAGCGGACAATTCACGGCGACTCAACCGTTTCGAATCGATTGAACGCTCGTCAAAACCGGAGGCATTGTCGTCTGATATTCCGGAACCCAGCGGCGTAGATCACGCCTCACTTCATCGTCAGCCAACACGCGATGCTGCATCAGCCACGGCAGCAATTCATCGAGGAAGTGATTCGGCACTTCGCGCGCCTGTGCGATTCGCAGCTTCGGATGCGGCGTGCGGGTGGTGGTTTCATCGTCGGCGAGCAACTCTTCGTACAGCTTTTCGCCCGGCCGCAATCCCGTGAACACAATCCGGATCTGCTCCTCCGAGAATCCGTACAAACGAATCAGATCGCGCGCCAGATCCACTATCCTTACCGGCTCACCCATATCCAGGATAAAGATCTCGCCGCCACGGCCCATGCTCGACGCCTGCAACACCAGTTGCGCGGCTTCGGGAATTGTCATGAAGAAGCGCGTGATCTCCGGATGCGTCACAGTCACCGGGCCGCCCTTCGCAATCTGCTGCTGGAACTTTGGGATTACGCTGCCCGCACTGCCCAGCACATTGCCAAATCGCACCGTCTCGAACTGCGTGCGTGGCGCGGTCTGCTGCAACGCCTGGCAGGCCATCTCGGCCAGACGCTTGCTTGCGCCCATTACGTTGGTCGGGTTGACGGCTTTATCGGTGGAAATCAGCACGAAATGGCTGACTTGATGACGGATTGCGGCTCGCGCCACGCGTAGCGTGCCCAGCACATTGTTGCGCACCGCGGCCCACGCGTTCTGCTCTTCCATCAACGGTACGTGCTTGTACGCGGCCGCGTGAAACACGATATGCGGGGCGAAGCGCGACATGGTCTGATCGAGGAGCAGCGAATCCTTGGCATCGCCAATCACCGGGATCACCGACAGATCCGGAAACCGCTCATGCAATTCTTCGACGAGCAAATACATCGCGTATTCGCTCAGGTCGTAGGCCACGAGTTGGGCCGGCGAGAAGCGCAGGATCTGCCTGCATAACTCCGAGCCGATCGAGCCGCCTGCCCCCGTGACCATCACCACGCGCCCATGCAGCAACGCTTCGACGTGCGGCATGTCGATCTTCACCGGCTCGCGGCCTAGCAAGTCTTCCAGGTCGATCTGGCGAACACGTGAGAGGAACGCCTGACCCTGCGTTAGCACGGTGAGCGCTGGCAGAACCATCGCCTTGACGCCGGCGCGAACGCACATAGTCGCCACACGCCGCTGTGCATCGACCGATGCCCCTGGGATTGCGATAATTGCGACGTCGGCCTTGAGTTGTTCCGCCCAGAGTGGCAGTTCGCTGATCGACCCCAGGACCTTGTGACCGAGGATCTCACGACCGCGTTTCGCGGGGTCGTCGTCAAGAAGGCCCACCAGGCGCCATTCGCTTGAGCGCGCCAACTCGCGCACGAGGTTCGCCCCGGCTGTGCCTGCGCCGAGCACGATCACCGGCTTGCCTTGTCCGATCAGGCCACCGTATAGATAGAACTCCTTAGTAGCGCGATATATCGCGCGAGCGCCGCCCATTGCAAGAAACAGCAGCAACGGAGCAACGATCAGAACCGAACGGGGAATCACTGGGTCCGGCTGCGACATGACCGCGCCCACCATCACCACAAGTGCACCGGCTATTACAGATTTCGAAATCCGGATCAAATCGGGCAGGCTCGCAAACACCCACATGCCGCGATACAACCCGAACACGCGAAACATCACCGCATAGACAGGCAACACCCAAATGAGAGCATTGAGCGCGCCGTGCCAAAAGTCGCTAGGGATAGCGCCGTTGAAGCGGACCGAGTAGGCCGCCAGCCAGGTTCCGGCGACGGCGCACAGGTCGAACGCAAATGCGCCCGCCGACAGCCATGTAGCTTTGTATCG
>NZ_MTHB01000117.1 GCF_002220365.1 Caballeronia sordidicola
CCGGCAATGGCGGCTTTGCCTGCGTACGTCAGTTTCTCCGCTCTGGACTGGACTGGACGAGCAAATCGTCACCCTGCGCGCCCCGGATCATCGCGACGCACTCGATTACGAATGTCCTGCCGTCGCGCTAACCGTACGCCTGGTCCGTCACGTGGCATCCACCGGCAAGGTGCGCGTCCTGATGACCAATTTACTCGACAGCGCACGCTATCCGGCCAGCTAGTTTGGCGATCTCTATCATCAGCGCTGGCGAATAGAGGAAGCGTTCAAGCGCCTCAAGCACCGGTTAAACCTCGAGCATGTTTCCGGGCTGTCACAACGGGCTGTGGCACAAGATCTCGCCGCCAGGGTGCTGTGCGACAACCTGCAGGCGTTGACCACCCTGACGGCCCACACCTGCCATGAATTGCCGCCGGACCGACGCATCAACCGCGCTTACGTGCATTCCGTGCTCAAGCCTCTACTGCCATCCCTGTTGCTCGGCATCGCCGCGGCAACCTCGCTGGCGGACGCTCTGGCCCTCATCGCGCGCCATACGTTCCGTCATCGGCCAGGAATCTCAAAGCCACGCAAACCCCGCTCGAAACCCCACAAATCCATGACACAAAAACCTTGCTGAAAGATCTCCATTTCTTAACTTGGGTGGATTGGCGGGTAGTCGCGATGGCCAGTTAGTCGCAGCCTGCGAAAAACGGCAGCGCTTGTGGCCGAAAAGTGCGTTATCCATCAGAAAAGGTGATGAACGCTACACAGCAGTGTTGTGTTGCGAAGGCGCCAATACCTTGCCGCCCTCGCTCTCAAGCGTTGTGCGTGACCCAGTGGGGATATACGTTTGGTAGCCAGGAACTCGCGAATTAATATCCGTTATTTCTCGATTGAAATGTTTTTCAATTCCTCGTTGGCATCAATCAGGATCTTCATCAGACGCATGAATTCCTTGCGCTCCGGTTTCGCCAGAGGCTTTAAGAAGCGCTCCTGCGACTTGAGCATGCGAGGCACCACTGCATTCAGCGTCTCTCGGCCCTCCTCAGTGGGCGTGATGAGGCGAGACCGTCTATCGTGCGACGCAACATTTCGTTTTACTAGCCCGCGAGATTCCAGTCGATCAATCACGCTTCCAATCGTTGCCGTGTCGTAGCCTATCGTCCTCGCCAATGTTTTTTGGTCAATCCCCGGCTCATTGCAAATTGTCTGGAGAATCGCGTACTGCACAGGAGTCAAGTTGATCTCGGCTACCTCCGCCATATACAAGGCGACCACCAATTGATTGAGACGCCGCACATAGTGTCCCGGCAACGTTCGCAGATCCATGTTTTTCCAGTCCTTGGTCATTTACTTTCCATTAATTAGCGGGCTCGCGCTCGTCATTGTATGAGGTTCTTGACATTCTCCCGCGATCGTATAATATGAGTACATATAGTCTCTATACATACTATATTTGTAGACGAATTTGGACCTGAGCAAAGAGGCCCATCAGATGGTGGCAGCAACCCAAACCCGCGCGTCTTTGCCGCCTATCCTCCTGGCATTCTCGTCACCCGTATCCGTTCAGGTCGCACAATGACACCCGTTAACGTAGAACGTCTCTGTGGGTGTCGTCGGGGGAATGTAAGCGAGTCCATTGCGTGAGCGACAGCGCGCTCAAAGCGGCACTGGGGCGGTGCACGCCCTAGGTGAAGAAAATAAATTGGGAGACAGAAATGAACTGGTTAAAAAACGTATGGTATGTCGCCGGTTTTCAGCACGAGCTTGATGACGAGAAGGTGATAGCACGCTGCTTTCTTGGAAGTGCGGTTGTCATGATGCGCGATTCCAACGGATGTGTTGCAGCGCTGGAAGACATGTGTCCACATAGACTCATGCCGCTCTCCGCGGGGGTTCGGGTCGGAGATGAACTGCAATGTGGCTATCACGGCATGCGGTTCGCGATCTCGGGAGCTTGCACCCTAGCGCCCGGTCAGACGCATATACCGCCGACGGCTTGCGTGCGCAGTTTTCCACTCGTGGAGCGGCACGGGCTACTGTGGATCTGGATGGGCAACCGGGAGCGAGCGGATGTGGACCTCATCCCGGATATTCATTGGAACGACCATCCGGAATGGACCCCCTCGCGCGGGTACCACCACGTCAAAGCGGACTTCCGGCTAACAGTGGATAACCTTATGGATCTTGGCCATGAGAGCTGGGTTCATCTGCGTACGATTGGGCAAGACGAGGAAGAGTGCATTCCGAACTACCCGTTGAAGGTGAACGTCTTGGGAGAGGGATTGATACGAGCGCTCCGGCAGATGCCGAATATCGAGCCGCCGCCTTTTTTTGCCATGGTGCTTGACCACTACGGTCGCATCAACAGATGGCAGACAGCGGTAAGTTTGGCTCCCTCGATATGCATGACTGACTTTGGTGTGTACCCGGTCGGAACATCCCCTGACGATGCCTATCGCAGCCACGTGCTACACCTGCTGACGCCGGAGACGGAGAGCACGACGCATTACTTCTGGTCGGTCGCGCGCAATCGCCGCTTGGAAGACGATGACCTTACGCAGGAGATTGGGAAGGCAATCACGCAGACTTTTGACGAGGATGCCGTCGTGCTCGAGATTCAACAAACGCAGCTCGAGAAATACGGCGGTTCCGTGCCGAGAGTGGCCATGAAGGTGGACGAAGCGCCCATTCGAGCGCGTAGGCTGCTGGAGGCTCTGGTCAAGCGCGAGAACGAGGATCCAGAGTTCGTATATCGACCGCCGCTGATGATAGACGATTCCACCCCCGAACTCGAGATGATCTGAGAAGGATGTCGAGATCGTTTACCACGTCGCGTTCGGCGTGTTGTTGTGCATTCGGCGCCGCCACGCATCAACGCACTGAGGCCTAGTTCAGATACATCTTCAGGCGCACAAGGCCAGCTCGACAGCTGCGTGGCGAACGGTGACTGGGCGCTACGTGCAAGCTATGCGGATGGTGCGTGCGTGTAACGCTTATGGTCCAATTACAGTCGAAAATGGCATGCCATGCGGGTCGTACCTGGCACTAAGTGGCTGAGAAAGTTAAGCCTTGTTGGTGCGCACTGATTGAGAGAGGTCAGAGATGAGTGGGATTTCAAGAACGCTTCGGGTTCGCGTCACGCGAAAGGAGCAGATGGCGGTCGATGTCGCATTGTTTGAGCTTGTAAGTACGACCGGCGAGGCGTTACCGCCATTCGCCGCCGGATCGCACATTGAGGTGCTTACACCTGGTGGCCTCATTAGGCATTATTCCTTGTGCAACGATCCCGAAGATTCTCTCCGGTATCAGATTGCCATACTGAAGGAGGAAAAGGGGCGAGGCGGTTCAAGAGCTATGCATGAAACGGTCGAGGTTGGTAGCGAGATTTCTATCAGCGAGCCGAAGAATCACTTTCCACTAGCCCATTCAGCTCAGTCGAGCTTACTGTTCGCTGGCGGAATTGGTATCACCCCCCTTCTGTGCATGGCCGAGCGACTTTCGGCAATTGACCATCCCTTCGCGCTGCACTACTGCACGCGTTCTGCTGAGCGCACCGCTTTTCGAGAGCGCATCGCGGCATCCCTTTATGCGGAGCATGCCCATCTTCACTTTGACGACGGAGCCCCAGATCAAAAAGCCAATCTGGAAGAGCTGTTGCGCGCTCAGGGCGCCGGCGTGCATTTGTACACATGTGGCCCGAAAGGCTTCATGGACGCTGTGTTGTCCACGGCTAGGAGAAATGGTTGGACGGAAGACCAGCTTCACTACGAGTTCTTCAGCGCTGAGCCGGTCAAACTTGATTCCGACGGAAGCTTCGAGATTCAGTTGGCCAGCTCGGGACGGGTGATCCCGGTCGCCCCGAATCAAACGGCTGTCTCGGCACTTAGGGCGGAGGGTGTTGATGTTCCTACGTCCTGCGAGCAAGGCGTCTGTGGGACATGCCTGACGCGTGTACTGGATGGTGAACCGGATCACCGGGACCTGTACCTCAGTGCGGACGAGCAAGCAGCAAACGACCAATTTCTACCTTGCTGCTCGCGGGCAAAGTCAACACGACTCGTCCTGGATTTGTGAGCGACACAACGACGTCGGTGACAAACCCGCGTTGCGTTGAATCTGGGGTGCAGCGCTGTACTACGCTTGTCATGGGCTGCGTGGCGTGTTTTGCCAGGCAGATCGTCCACGAAAGGAGACAAAACGATGAGCAGTAACCGCGGTGTCGTGTATCAAGGGCAAGGCAAGGTTGAAGTGCAATCCATCGACTATCCAAAGATGGTTGATCCGGGCGGCCGGCAGATCGGCCATGGCGTAATTCTCAAGGTGGTTACAACGAATATTTGCGGGTCGGACCAGCATATGGTGCGGGGCCGCACGACGGCTCAGGTCGGCCTAGTGCTCGGGCATGAAATTACCGGCGAGGTGATCGAAATTGGGCGCGACGTGGAGACGCTCAAGATTGGCGACCTGGTTTCCGTGCCGTTCAACGTGGCCTGCGGTCGCTGTCCAACCTGCAAGGCGCAGAACACGGGCGTATGCCTGAACGTCAATCCGTCGCGCGCGGGCGGTGCCTACGGTTACGTGGACATGGGCGGCTGGATTGGCGGTCAGGCTGAATACGTGCTGGTTCCGTATGCCGATTTCAATCTTCTGAAGTTTCCCGATCGTGATCAGGCAATGTCGAAGATCCGCGATCTCACGTGCCTCTCCGATATCCTGCCGACCGGTTATCACGGCGCCGTGATGGCGGGTGTGAAGCCGGGTTCGACGGTGTATATCGCCGGCGCGGGTCCGGTCGGAATGGCCGCGGCGGCGTCTGCTCGGCTGCTGGGCGCGGCTTGCACGATTGTCGGCGATATGAACGAAGAGCGACTCGCGCATGCGCGCAAGGTGGGCTTCGAGACAGTGGATCTATCGAAGGATGCGACGCTCAGCGAGCAGATTGCGGCCATTCTCGGGACGCCGGAAGTCGATTGCGCGGTCGATTGCGTCGGCTTCGAAGCGCATGGTCACGGCAGCACCGGAAGCCATGAGGAAGCGCCTGCCACGGTGCTGAATTCGTTGATGGAAATCACGCGGGTAGCGGGCGCGATCGGGATTCCGGGTCTCTATGTCACCGACGATCCAGGCGCCGCCGACGCAGCCGCGAAGAAGGGTGCGCTGAGTATTCGCTTTGGCCTCGGCTGGGCGAAGTCGCATTCGTTCTTCACTGGGCAGACGCCGGTCATGAAGTACAACCAGAACCTGATGCAAGCCATTTTATGGGATCGCTTGCCGATTGCGGATATCGTCAATGTCTCGGTGGTGACGCTCGATCAGGCGCCGGATGGATATCGGCAATTTGATGGCGGTGCGCCGCGCAAGTTCGTGATTGACCCGCACGGGTTGTTGAAAGCGGCTTAAAAACTCGTGCCGTGCTTAGGATGCCGTGCAGCGCTCTGTTATGCCATAGAAGCGACGCCGGAGGGCGCCGGCAGCTGTTAAAGGCGTTTGTGAGTGGGCGTCTTACCGAATGCGGCACGAAATCTTTCGGTATCTCGATTAACGGAAATTGCTTCCCCTTGTAGCACCTTTCGATGCGGACTTCTTACCCAAAGTCAACGCCATAGCCTAATTCGAGTCGAGAGCTTCGGCCCACTCGCTATGTGATGTTGTCTGATGCAAAAGGCCGCCTTCAAAAGTTGTCACGCGACTATCAAGCCGGCGTCATCCGGACATTCCAGAGCAACGACATGAATTCTACTGTTCTTCAAAGTAATCGGACCTTTTCCCTATACTGGAACTTCGCACCTGCCGTGATGGCGCTAGGATATCCCTGGTATCTAGCTTGGTTTTATACCGCAGTTAGCGACCATAGCGCAGCGGGCGTGCTCGTCGCGGTCGCATGTGTGTTGGCAGTGCCCGCCAGCGCGTTTGCGAGCCTTCTCACGCTTGCTCGGCTCGAGTCGACCGACGGACGGGTTACCATTTTTCGGCGGCTTGCACACTTTACCTTCGCGTCTCCTCCTCTGTTCGTCATAGTTGGCGTTCTGCTTTACTTGATCAAGGTGAACGGAGCGGACGCGAAAGTATGGCTTGGGCTTTGGTCCGCCATTATCGTGGGAAGTATATTGGTGATATCCACGATGCAAGGTCGGCCGGCCCGTCATCCGTTAGGGGTGAATACGGCGCCCGTGCGAGTCCTTCATGGAATCTCCTCAGTCGTCATCGTCGTAGTCTTCGTGTTTCCTCATCTGGGCAATCACGCGGTCGGCATTCTTGGCACAAATATTCACCATAGCGTCATGTTGGTGCTTCGACATGTTTATCGCGCCGGATGGCTTGAACCGATTTTGATTGGACTTTTCTTTTTCCAGGTCATAAGCGGGCTAGTGCTACTGGTGCCGAAGCTTGATCGGAAGCTAGACGTTCTCGGGTCGCTTCAGACTGCATCGGGCGCGTATCTTGTGATTTTTATAGCGTCGCATATCAATTCGGTTTTCATTTTGGCTCGCTATTTTGGTACGGATACCGACTATGCTTGGGCCACCGGAGCGCCCGCTGGACTGACGGGAGACCCTTGGGAGGTGCGTCTGATACCTCACTATTCACTTGGCGTTTTGTTAGTTCTTTGCCATATTGTCTGCGGACTACGAACTGTAATGCTAACGCATGGCGTTCGCATTGACCGAGCGAATAAAATCTGCTGGCTCTTGATCACTGCTAGCACAGTATGGACTACAGTTGTCGTATTGGGCATGCTAGGTGTTCGGGTTTAACGACTACCTTGCACCTCAGCGCCGGCGGTCGACTGGAAATCGTTAGTTACCTTTTCCGTTCATGTTGTTTTATGGAAGATGTTGCTCCAGCGCCGTTGTCACATCGATACTGTTTGCCAGAGAGGGTGGCGCTGTGCAGCGCGCCAGCCTCTATCGCTCGGGATCCCTCAAGCGGTTTAATCGTCATGCGTCACAGTGGCGCTTGAGGCTAACCGCTGGAGTATATCGTTAGCCGCTTCTTCGAAGTCAAGTTGATCTCGGCTATCTCCGCCACGTTCAAGGCGACTACCAATTGATTGAGACGCCGCACATGGTGTCCCAGCAGCGTCCGCAGATCCACGTTTTTCCAGTCCTTGGGTCACGTACAGTCTGCAAGGCGCAGAACACGGGCGTATGCTTGAACGTCAATCCGTCGCGCGCGGGCGGTGCCTACGGTTACGTGGACATGGGCGGCTGGGTTGGCGGGCAGGCTGAATACGTGCTGGTGCCGTATGCCGACTTCAATCTCCTGAAGTTTCCCGATCGTGATCAGGCAATGTCGAAGATCCGCGATCTCACGTGCCTCTCCGATATCCTGCCGACCGGTTATCACGGCGCCGTGATGGCGGGCGTGAAGCCGGGTTCGACGGTGTATATCGCCGGCGCGGGTCCGGTGGGAATGGCTGCGGCGGCGTCCGCTCGTTTGCTGGGCGCGGCTTGCACGATTGTCGGCGACATGAACGAAGGACGTCTTGCGCACGCGCGCAAGGTGGGCTTCGAGGTGGTGGATCTATCGAAGGATGCAACGCTCAGCGAGCAGATTGCGGCCATTCTCGGCACGCCTGAAGTCGATTGCGCGGTCGATTGCGTCGGCTTCGAAGCGCATGGTCACGGCAGCACCGGAAGCCATGAGGAAGCGCCTGCCACGGTGCTGAATTCGCTGATGGAAATCACGCGAGTAGCGGGCGCGATCGGGATTCCGGGTCTCTATGTCACTGACGATCCAGGCGCCGCCGACGCAGCCGCGAAGAAGGGTGCGCTGAGTATTCGCTTTGGCCTCGGCTGGGCGAAGTCGCATTCGTTCTTCACCGGGCAGACGCCGGTCATGAAGTACAACCAGAACCTGATGCAAGCCATCCTGTGGGATCGCCTGCCGATTGCGGATATCGTCAATGTCTCGGTTGTGACGCTCGATCAGGCGCCGGATGGATACCGCCAATTCGATGGCGGTGCGCCGCGCAAGTTCGTGATCGACCCGCACGGGATGTTGAAAGCGGCTTAAAAACCCGTGCCGTGCTCAGGATGCCATGCGGCGCTCTGTGATGTCATGGAAGGAACGACGGCGAGCGGCCGGCGGCTGTGCGGCGTTTGTCAGCGGGCGCCGAGAGCGTGCAGAGCGAAAGCTTTGTTGCCTTGATTGACTGAAATCCTCGCGTTATTTTGATCTGCATGATCGGCATAACGGTCAGCAGTAGCAATTGGCGCTGAGGCGCATGCAATGCGTAAAGTACATTCATTGATTAAACCGAAATGTTCGCGGAGCAGTCGCTGCAATTTCGCTGCGGCAATCCCGACGGGCGTTCGTACTTTTTTTTGCAACAATGGCTATTCAACTTTGTTCTCTTTCAACGCAACTCACCCTGAACAGTGCCTTGTTCGCCGAGCCGAGCGATGACTAACTAAGAAGATATCGAATATCGTCAACTATGAAGTCCGCTTGCACGACAACTATGATGGCCGATCGTGTTGCCTCACGGGAGAATGTTATGCCGCAAGGAAGTGGAGACACATCGGCCTTACCAAGACCCTGTCGCGGGAACGGGCGAATCCGGCATTCGGTTCAATGCAATCCTGCCCGGCCCCGTGGAATGCCGGTGGCTGCAGCCGGTCTTTCAGGGTGGGCTATCCACCAGTGGACGCACCGTGGCACAGGAGGCACCCTCTACGCTATCCAACAAGTCCATCAGGCGTTTCGTCGAACCGGCAGACATCGGCGCACTTGCCGTCTTTCTGGCCTCCGACGCCGGACGTTCGATATCCGGACAGATAAACCCTATCGACGGGGATTCCCAAAGCGTCCTGACCGCGTCACGCGCTCCGGGGAAATTGCGTTGGATACCACTACCCGGTCGCTCCCATCACATTTCCGCTGGCGTCCCAGAACTGTCGAAAACCCACCCTCAGACCACTCTTTCGCAACCTGCCGTTTCAGTCTGCACTGACTTTGAGGACCTGAGGGTAAACGTCCGTAGGGCATAAATTTATTGAAACATGGTTGGTGTACGGAGTATATTTGTTTCCACGGTAATGCACGCGACAACAGAGGAACACATCATGCAATTCCATCTCAACGGCTTTCGCGTTGGCGACCCCGCGATCGAGCCTGCCACCGAGGGAGTTCACCGCCCCGAGATGCCAGACACGGTCGACGTTCTCATTGTCGGAAGCGGTCCCGCGGGACTCGTGCTTGCCGCTCAGCTATCGCATTTCCCCGAGATCACCACCCGCGTCGTCGAGCGCCGCGCCGGACCTCTGCTGATGGGACAGGCAGATGGCGTCGCATGTCGGACCGTCGAGATGTTTAACGCGTTCGGACTCAGTGAACGTTTGCTGCGCGAATCGTACTGGGTCAACGAAACTGTGTTCTGGCGCCCGGATGTCAATGATCGCGGCGCAATCAAGCGTACCGGGCGCGTTCAGGACACCGAAACGGGCCTTTCGGAGTTTCCGCACGTGATCGTCAATCAGGCCCGTATCCAGGACTATCTGATGGACGCGATGCGTCGGTCAGCTCGACGCATGGAACCGGATTACGATCTAGAAGTCGTGGCCGTTGAACGCGACGACGCTTTCGAGTATCCGGTGCTGGTCACGTTGCGCCATACCGATGCGCCACGGTTGGGCGAGGAACTCACTGTGCGTGCCCGCTACGTAGTAGGTTGCGATGGCGCACGCAGTCAAGTGCGGGCGGCCATCGGGCAAACGTTGCGTGGCGATGCCGCCAACCATGCATGGGGCGTGATGGATGCACTCGCCGTCACTGACTTTCCCGACATTCGTCTGAAAACGGCCATTCAGTCTGCAAGCGGTGGCAATCTGCTCATCATTCCTCGCGAAGGCGGACATCTGGTGCGCTTCTACGTCGATCTAGGAGACGTGACCCCGCACAATCGCGACACCCTCAAACAGATTACTGTCGAGCGCATCATCGCCACCGCGCAACGGATTTTGCAGCCTTACACACTGGACGTGAAGGAAGTCGCTTGGTTCTCGGTGTACGAGGTGGGACAGCGGCTGACCGACCGCTTCGACGATGCCCTGGCAGTCGATGGGAGCGAGCGCGACCCCCGCGTGTTCATCGCCGGAGACGCCTGCCATACCCACAGCGCCAAAGCTGGCCAAGGTATGAACGTCTCGATGCAGGACGCGTTCAACCTGGGCTGGAAACTCGCTGCAGTCCTGCAGGGTCGCAGCGATTCCGATCTGTTGCGCACCTACTCCGGCGAACGCCAACCCATCGCGCGGGAACTCATCGAGTTCGACAAGGAGTGGTCTGCAATGATGGCGGCTCCGCCGAAGGACGCCGATAGGCCCGAAGCAGGCGGCGTCGACCCCGCCGAGTTACAGGCGTATTTCGTGCGTGCTGGTCGATACACTGCGGGAGTCGCCACCCGTTACCGGCCGGGCGTGCTCACGGGGGAACCGACTTACCAGACGCTCGCCAGCGGCTTCACGATCGGAACCCGCTTCCATTCGTCCCCTGTGATCCGCCTCGCCGATGCCAAGCCGGTCCATCTCGGGCACGCTGCGCGGGCGGACGGTCGCTGGCGCCTGTACGCCTTCGCGGACGCCGGACGGAGCGCGCTTCATGCGCTATGCGAACACCTGGTCAGCTCGCCGGATTCTGCTTTGCGGCGCGTCACGCCCAAGGATGCTGACCCGGACAGCGTGCTCGATCTACGCGCGGTCCTGCAGCAGGCACATGGCGACGTATGTCTCGAAGATCTGCCCAGCCTGCTGCTGCCGCGGAAGGGGCGCTATGGACTGGTCGACTATGAGAAGGCATTTACGAACGACGCAGCGACTGATATCTTCGACGAGCGCGGCATCGACCGCGAACGGGGCGCGTTGGTCGTAGTGCGTCCGGACCAGTACGTCGCTCATGTTTTGCCACTGGACGCATACGCGGAGTTGGGTGCGTTTCTGCACCCTATTTTTCGAATGAACTAATCTGCGCGGACCCTACGAATTGCCAACGAAATCCGACGTCCCCGACATGCTTTCCAGGTACATGGGAAACTTGGTGCGCCGTGCCCAGCAGCGACACATGGCGGTATGGCTGAGCGAGGTTTCGACAGAGCTCACGAGCGTGCAGTACGCGGCGCTCGTCGCCCTGCAGCAAATCCCTGGGGCCAACCAGCGCCAGCTCGGCGACGAACTGGACGTGGACCGTTCCACGATCGCCGATCTGGTCGCCCGCATGGTTCGCAACGGTCTGATCGAGCGGACTGACGATCCCGCCGACAAGCGCAGCTACGTCCTCTTCCTGACCGTAGCGGGCCGGAAGCAGCTCGCGACTTTGCGCCCGCGCGTCGAAGAAGTCGAGCGCATTCTGACCGCTGCGCTTACTTCGCAGGAATGTTCGGAACTGCGGCGCCTGCTCGTGCTCATGCTGCCGGAACGTGCATGGCGTCCTGATACCGCATAGAACGTTGACGCTGTCGTCTGATCCAACCTCACAAACATCCCGGGCGTTTTTCATCGACCGCCGCCTCGCTTGACTTCGCCGTGACACGGCATTGGGTATGCGCTCTTGCCTCGGCGTCGAAGAAATAGCTCAGGTCGCCCTCTAGCGCACCAGCAGCGGTAATCGTCAACTTGGAGTCGTAGCTTGGCAAACAGCTATCCAACCGACTCGACCCAGCACGTCTCGCACGAACTATCTACACGGCTATCTACGCGCAGCCGCGCGGTGACCTGCGCCTTCAACTCAATGCCTGCCTGCGCCACGGCCGCAGCACGCGCCGCCACGCACACGAGGCACAGACCGGTGGTCGCATATTGTCAGCATCCATGTGCAACCGCCCGAAATCCAAGACAGACCGCTGTCAGGTCACTGGGAAGGCGACTTCATCAAGGGTGAATAACCAACCCTCGGTCGGCGTTCTGGTCCGCCGACTAGCGCCTGGTGCTGCTCACCAAGATTACAGCGAATGGTTCGTTTCCACTAATTGATCGCTTTTAGGACTCAGTCAGCATTGCCAATGGAGAGGGTATATACCTAGTTTGATTTCAAAATTGTATACCGTAGACTTTGATCCATGATGTGGTGCGGAGCTAGGACTGTCTACGCAAGTAACCCGAAAGTGCATGAGACTTTTTTACTGAGTTCAGCGATTCAAACGAACAAAGGAATGAAGATGGCGATTCTAGATGGTGATAACGCAATCTCGTTGACTCGCAGCGTGACGCTGACCGAGCAGGTCCTGGACGCTATCCTGCGTGGCGCCATCGAGCGACGTATCCCGTTTGGCGCACGTTTGGTGGAAGCCGAGATCGCAAAGGAATTAAATGTGAGTCGCGTTCCCGTTCGCGAAGCCCTTCGTTTGCTGTGCAGTCAGGGACTTGTCGAAAATCGGCCGTACAAGGGCATGTGTCTGATCACCGTCGACGAGAGGATGCTCGAAGAGACGCTTACCGTTCGGCACCATCTTGAAGTATTGGCAGTGACGCTTGCCATCAAGAACCTGCTGACTGGACGCGCAAATCTGACGGGATTACAGGCCGCATTGGATGAAATGCACGTCGCGTTCAAGTCCGGATCTGCGTCCGATATGGCTGCCGGCGACGTGGGTTTTCATCGGGAGATTCTACGGATGGCTGATAGCGACACGCTGCTGTTCATGTGGGAAACGCTGGCCCGCAAGTTCCAGATGATCGTAGGTATTGCCTGGTATTCCAACGACCAGAAGCGAATCTGCGAACAACACGAGGAATTGATGAAGTTGTTCAAGGCCAAGAAGCTTGCACCGCTCCTGGCTGTGTTGGAGCCGCACATCATGGAAGGCCTCGAAGTCGGACCGACGGGAGGGATGGAATCCCTCGAGATGCAAGCCTAAAGCTAGCGGCAATATGGACGATCTTAAAGCCGAAATACAATGTACAAAATCAATAATTTAGTACAACTATTTAATGCAATAGGCGATCTCGAACACGGCATATTGTCGCATTAGCAGGCCGAATTGAGGGAGCCGTTTGATGCAACAACCTGAATCTGATCGACACAATGTATAGATTAGGATGACAAAATGAAAAATCTGGCAATCAATAACGGTGAAAAATCGATCAAGACTTCGCTGCCAACATTCCGCGATGCCACGGGCCGTTCGCTTGGCTCCGAGGAGATCGAGCAGCTAACCGAGGTGATTAATTCCGGCTCGCTTTCTTTCCTGTCGGGTGCAAAAAGCAAGGAATTCGAACGCGACTTCGCGAACCTGTACGGCGTAAAGCTGGCGGTTGCAGTCAGCAGCGGAACGGCCGCGCTGCATACCGCGATCACATACCTCAACCCTGAGCCAGGCGACGAGATCATCGTCGCGCCGATTACGGATATGGGATCGATCATTCCGATTTTGGCGCAGCTTGCGATCCCTGTTTTCGCGGATGTCGACGGGGAAACGCAGAACCTGGATTCCGCGAAGCTCGAAAGCTACATCACGCCACGCACCAGGGCGATTGTGGTGACCCATATCTACGGCAATCCCGCCGATATGGACGCGATCATGACGATCGCAGAACGGCACAATTTGTTCGTGATCGAGGACTGCGCCCAGGCGCACCTCGCTATGTACAAAGGGCGGTTGTGCGGAACGATCGGGCATCTGGGCTGCTTCAGCTTTCAGCAGTCCAAGCACATGACCACAGGCGACGGCGGCATGGTCATCGCGAACGACAACGAACGTTTTGGAAGGGAGCTGCGCCAATGTTCGGACAAGGGCTGGCCGCGGAACAAAAGCGGCCGCGATCATCTCTTTCTTGCGCCGAACTACCACATGACCGAGTTGCAGGCGGCGGTTGGAATCGCTCAACTGCGCAAGCTCGTCGATATGGTCGAAGCTCGCCGCCGGACTGCTTTTTATTTGACGGAATTGCTCACCAGTTTACCGGTACGGCCGACGCCGATCCTGCCCGAAACAAAGGGTACGTTCTTCTTCTATACATTCCGCGTTGATCCCGGCCTGCTGAAGGTGTCGCCGATGGAAGTCGTCAAGGCCATGGTTGCAGAAGGAATCGACTGTTTCCTTGGCTATCCCGGACAAGTTCCGATCTACGGGTACCCGGTCATCAAAGACGCGAAGACGTTCGGCACCTCCGGACTTCCTTTTACGCTGCGCGATGCTCGCTTACAAGGTGATTTCAGCGCATCGCTCTGCCCAGTTGCGGAGAAAGCGTGCAAGGAAACTGTTTGCATCTGGTGGAACGAGCGACTCGATCGTAACCATGTCGAGCAGATCGCTAGGGCGATTGAAAAAGTGATCCATGCGTATTTGTACTAATGCAACGCTACAGCCGATCCGGCTGCGGATGCAACCGGTCCAATCCATAAGAATGATGCGGTCTCTATGAATCAACTCGACAACAACGCAACCAGCCCCATTCGTGTCGGCATGATCGGCCTGGGCATGATGGGCAGCGCGATTGCTAAAAACATTCGTCGGCGGGGTTTTCCGCTAACCGTCCTCGCGCATCGGAGTCGGAGTGCGGTCGAGCGTTTGGTTAGTGAGGGCGCATCGGAAGCAAGGTCGGCGAGCGAACTCGCGGCGCAATCGGACATATTGGTGATCAGCGTAACTGGAACGGATCAGGTTAGAGCCGTGCTCTGGAATGATGTTGGTGTGATGGATGGGGCGCATTCGGGCCTCGTGGTCATGGACACCAGCACGTGCGACCCATTGCTGGCTCGGGAAGCGGACGATGATCTCGCTTGCAGGGGAGCGCGTTACCTAGATGCGCCAGTAAATCGAACGCCTAAAGAAGCCGAAGAGGGGCGCCTTAATTCGCTTGTCGGTGGCGACGCAAAGGCGCTTGAATTTGCGCGCCCGGTTATGGAATCGTATTCAGAGTCGATCCATCATTTGGGGGCGGTGGGCTCGGGCTACCGAGCGAAGCTCATCCATAACTTCATTTCTCAGGCCAACATCACGATCATCGCCGAGGCCATGTGTACCGCGGCAAAGGTTGGCCTCGATCTGAACGAGTTCATCAGCCTTTGCGGTCTGAGCGGTGCGCATAGCAAAGCATTTGACCGGGTCACCCCATACCTGCTTTCCGGCGACGATTCAGGACAACGGTTTGCGCTGCGCAATGCCGCGAAAGACATGTGGTCGTACTCGCAACTCGCTGCGTCATATGGATCGACGGCCATTGTCGCCGAGGCGGTCCGCCAGACCTATGTACTCGCGACGCAACTTGGCTACGGCGACCAACACGTGCCCCATCTGTTCGACGTTCTCGGTGAACTAAATAACGTGCGAGTGAGTGCGATGAGCCCTCCTGAATCTTCAAAGCGTTCACGTCAAGCCTAAGGACTAAACCATGCAATCCAAGCACACTACCAGCGACAACCCGGTCATCCGATTAAATCGGGATGACGATGTTGTGATCGCTCGGACTCAGTTGATCGGTGGGACGTGGCTTGCGGCAGAAGGCGTTGCCATATCGGGTCTGATCCCACCGGGGCACAAGGTCGCGACGCGGTCGATTGAGCAAGGCAAGGCCGTGCGCCGGTACGGGCAAATAATCGGTTTTGCAAGCCGGCCGATCGCCGCCGGCGAACACGTTCACACACACAATCTCTCGATTGGAGATTTTGATCGGGACTACGCATTCTGCGCTGATGCGAGACTGACTGTCCCTGCCACAACGCCGGCATTTTTCCAGGGGATTGTGCGCAGAGACGGACGCGTCGCCACGAGAAATTATATCGGAATCCTTACGACGGTAAATTGCTCGGCTACCGTCGCACGCGCTATCGCGGAAAATTTCCGGCGCGACATTTATCCGCAAGCGCTGGAAGCCTTTCCAAATGTCGATGGCGTGGTTGCGCTGACACATGGTATCGGTTGCGCGGTGGACCCGGAAGGCGAGGGACTTGCGATGCTGCAGCGAACCATCGGTGGATATGCAACACACGTTAATTTTTCCAGTGTATTGATCATTGGCCTCGGCTGCGAAACTAATCAGATTGCAAGAATCATCGAGAGGCAGGGCCTTCAACCTGGAAACGACCTGCAGACATTCACCATTCAGGATACCGGTGGGACCCGCCGGACCATCGCACTTGGTATCGAGAAAGTGCAGGCCATGCTCGCCCGTGCTAACGAGGTGATACGGGAACGCGTGCCGGTCGCAAGTCTTGTGGTCGGCCTGCAATGCGGAGGTTCTGACGGCTATTCGGGAATCTCGGCGAACCCGGTGGTGGGCGCGGCGGTGGACCGGCTCGTCAGCCATGGCGCTACGGCAATCTTGTCCGAGACGCCGGAAATCTATGGCGCGGAGCATTTGCTGACGCGCCGTGCTATCAGCCGCGAAGTGGGAATGAAGCTCGTCGATCGCATTCAATGGTGGGAGGACTATTGCACGCGCAATCACGCCAGCTTGAACAACAACCCGTCATCGGGAAACAAGGCGGGAGGGTTGACGACCGTTCTGGAGAAGTCGCTTGGCGGTATTGCGAAGGGCGGTCGTTCAAATTTAGTCGAAGTCTATGAATACGCGCAACCTGTCACGGCGAAGGGGCTTGTTTTCATGGATACCCCGGGCTATGACCCAATCTCGGCGACGGGGCAAGTGGCCGGTGGCGCAAATCTCATTTGCTTTACCACAGGGCGTGGCTCTGCTTACGGTTGTGCACCCACCCCCTCGTTGAAGATCGCGACCAACGACGCACTTTGGGCAAGGCAGCAGGACGACATGGACTTCAACTCTGGTCCCGTCGTGAACGGGCTCGATTCGATCGAAGCGATGGGAGAAAGGCTGTTCCTTCTGATGATTGAGATTGCGTCCGGCACCAGAACGCGCAGTGAGAAGCACGGTTACGGGCAGAACGAATTTGTTCCTTGGCAGATTGGCGCGATTACGTAAATGGCGTCGCAACGCGGCTCGCATCTGATGAACGAGACCGTTGCCTTAGCAGTCGGTTGAACTGCAACATCATAAGTCGTCGGAAAACCAATGATTACGGCATTACAATTATTTGCGGCCTTCCGAAGGGTATCAACCCCGATCGTCCGGAGCGACAAGAAGTTTAGCCTTTTTGACGGGGAAGGATATGCGAGTCCAAACTTGATTTGTCGAAGAACGAAGGACCTTATAGCGCGGGCACTAAGACGGACAACGTTTCAGGTCGTTGCAGAGGATGAGTAAAACCGCCTAGGTTAGAAAGCATTGGCCACGATCGGACTGGCTCGGCGTTCCAAAGTGCCTTTAGCATGTGATACCGAAGCGGAAGGCGGGATTTTAAATATTTGGGTGGGACATGCCAATCAAGATATTGAAGCAATGGGAAAATAGTTTTATCCGGGAGTCTGTAGTGGAAACTGAACGCAGTTATCGATCCGTCAATCAGAGCCAGGTAAACGAACGTGAGCCCGTGTATGTACGGAATAAATCTCCTCTGGTCCGCTTTGAGAATGTTAGAAAGAGCTTTGGGGCCATAGAGGTTCTCAAGGACATCTCGCTCGAAGTGTACCCCGGGCAGGTAGTTTCACTTATCGGACGTAGCGGTTCAGGAAAAAGCACCGCCTTGCGCTGCGTAAATGGTCTGGAGCAGATCGACGCGGGGCGACTGAACGTGTGTGGAAAAAATTTGCATGACAAGGGTGTCGATCTTCGCGCTTTGCGAAAAGAAGTTGGTATTGTTTTTCAGAGCTATAACCTATTTCCGCATCTGACCGTCGCGCAAAACGTCACACTTGCCCCTCTGAAAGTCCTGCGTATTCCTGCCGCCGAAGCTGAAAACCTCGCGTCCGAAGTACTCGGCCAGGTTGGTCTTCTCGACAAAATTCATGAATACCCGGAGCAGCTTTCAGGAGGCCAGCAGCAGCGGGTTGCGATTGCGCGCTCGCTAGCGATGCGGCCACGACTCATCCTTTTCGATGAAGTAACGTCCGCACTGGACCCGGAGCTAACAGGGGAAGTATTACGAGTAATAGAAAAGCTCGCATCGGGCGGGATGACTATGCTGTTGGTCACACATGAGATGGCATTTGCCCGATCTGTTTCGGATCAGATTGTATTCATGCATCACGGAAAGATATGGGAGCGAGGCGCGCCCGACATTCTGGCGGATCCGAATACGCCGGAGCTGAGGCAGTTTGTCGGAAGCGGTTTTTAACACAATTTCATTCAAACTACGGAGCAATTTCATGGCTACCCTTTCCATACTAATTTCGCGGTTCGTTGTATTTGCTGGCATCGCTGCAACGTCAGCTGTTGCCCATGCCGACGCCTTGCAATCGATCAGGGAGCGCGGCTCGCTGATCGCAGCGATCGATGTCAGCTATCCGCCATTTGGGAAACTGGACGCTGCTGCAATTGAATCTGGGTCAGATGTTGAGACGGCCCGCTTGCTCGCCAAGGACATGGGGGTCAAACTCAAGATAGTTCCGGTGTCGGGTGCTGCCCGTGTGCCCTTTCTGCTTTCGAACAAAGTCGATGTTGTGATTGCTTCCTTTTCGATCACCGAGGAGCGTAAAAAGGTTGTCGACTACTCGCTTCCCTATGCCGTGGATTACTTAGTCGTCGCGGCGCCCAAATCCACTGCCGTATCGCAAATCTCCGACCTCGCAGGAAAATCGATTGCTGTTACACGTGGGACAACGGCAGATATTGAATTGACCGGTGCATTGCAAAAAAAAGGAATTACAGCGAACGTGGTCAGGTACGAGGATGAAGCAACCACCAACACAGCTGTCATAACCGGCCAGCAGGACATTTTCGCTGCGTCGCTTTCCACCGTGCAATCTCTGGAAGAACGCAGTCCTGAGAAGTCAATCGCAATCAAATTCAATTTGGCCAACTACCCGCTGGCAATTGGCATCAGAAAGAACGAACCGGCCTTAAAAGCGTGGATCGACGCGTGGGTTAAGGCTGGCATGAAAAACGGCAAGCTCAATAAGATATTCGTGACCTACTTTGGTCAGTCGCTTCCGACCGACCTCGCAAACTAAGCTTTCTCCGCGGTTCACTAAACATGGTGTCAATAGTGTTACTTGCCACAGCGCTTCGGTCACCAATATCGAGCAGGAGGCCGAATGGCTTCGTACACCTTTGATTTTTCCTTCTTGAACAGCTATCGGGTCGAGATAATGCACGGGGTCGTTTTGACCGTCGTTATGAGTTGCATTGCGATGGCGCTCGGACTGGCAGTCGGGATCGCAGCGGCTATTGCGCGTGTCTATGGGCCACCGCCACTTAGACGCGCGACGGTCGTCTACATCGAGGGAATCCGAAATACACCGCTCATCATCCAGGTGTTCTGGATTTTCTTCGGGCTAGCGATTCTTCATGTACGGCTAAGTGCATTCGTCGCCGCGGTCATTGCACTTGCTATCAACGTGGGCGCATATACGGCTGAGATTATTCGGGCAGGTTTGAACAGTATTCACCGAGGGCAAGTGGAGGCGGCTTCATGTCTTGCCCTTAGCCGGCGCCAGACGGTATTTCACGTGATGCTACCCCAGGCGCTGGAGCGAATGTACCCTGCGCTTATCAGCCAGTTCATATTATTAATGTTGGCCAGTTCGCTGATGTCGCAGATCTCCGTCGATGAGCTGACGGGGGCCGGGTACATGATTCAATCTTTCACGTTTCGCGGTTTCGAAGTTTATTTGGTGATCGCTGTTGTCTACCTCGTTTTGGCGGTTCTCCTTAGGATGTCATGCGCGGCGCTCGCGCTTTTCATTTTCCCACGCAGGCGCCGCTTGAATCGCGGATAAAGTAGAACAAGGAAAAGGATCCGTATGTTTGAATTGACATTGGCTCAGCTTCTGTATTTACTGCGCGGGGCAGGCTGGACTCTTATTCTCTCCGCGACCGGATTCGTATTTGGATCTATGGTCGGACTTCCGCTGGCTTTGGCCCGAGTTTCTGGAAATTGCTATATATCGAGAACGGCCGGACTGATCATCCAGATCAAGCAGGGCGTACCTCTACCGGTCGTTATGTTTCTCGCGTATTTTGGCCTCAGTCTTGGCGGTCTTGAAGTGCCCGCTTTGGTGGCTGCAGGTGTGGCGCTTTCGCTGTACGCGGGTGCCTACCTTGGCGAAATATGGCGAGGGTGCATTGAAGCTGTGCCAAAGGCACAATGGGAAGCAGCCGAATGTCTAGCGCTGTCAAATTCGCAGCGCCTGATATTCGTTATCCTGCCTCAGTCGATTCGTATGGCGATTCCTCCAACCGTCGGGTTTCTAGTTCAAATCGTAAAAGATACTTCCAATGCTGTAGTCATTGGGTTCTTCGATTTGACCTATTCGGCCAAGGTATTAAATAACGCTACTTTCAAGCCGTTTCTTATCTTCACACTTGCGGCCTTGACTTATTTCATCATGTGTTATCCATTAACGTTGGTCGCGGGATATGCCGAGCGAGTGTTGTCAAAGAGCGGTGAGGGCCGGCATTCCCACTGATCAAGACATTATCCGCAAAACTTCACGGTCGGTTCGGGGAAATCGATAGGATCGGAGAAGACGTAAGGCGGTTTCAAACTTGAAGTGCAACACCGGCAATGAGATCTTGCTTGGCTTTGTTCGGATGGGGGGTATTGCAAAGAGGGCGCGACTTGCGTAGAAGTGCGTGATGATGAGTAAAGCGTGTCCAGATAATGCCATACAAGGCCAGACAGAAACAAGGCGAACCGCGCAAACGGGAGAAGCCCGGGTACCGGGTAACGAACCAATCCACCCAAGTTAAGAAATTGAGATCTTTCAGCAGGGTTTTTGCGTCATGGATTTGTGGGGTTTCGAGCGGGGTTTGCGTGGCTTTGAGATTCCTGGCCGATGACGGAACGTATGGCGCGCGATGAGGGCCAGGGCATCCGCCAGCGAGGTCGACGCGGCGATGCCGAGCAACAGGGATGGCAGTAGAGGCTTGAGCACGGAATGCACGTAAGCGCGGTTGATGCGTCGGTCCGGCGGCAATTCATGGCAGGTGTGGGCCGTCAGGGTGGTCAACGCCTGCAGGTTGTCGCACAGCACCCTGGCGGCGAGATCTTGTGCCACAGCCCGTTGTGACAGCCCGGAAACATGCTCGAGGTTTAACCGGTGCTTGAGGCGCTTGAACGCTTCCTCTATTCGCCAGCGCTGATGATAGAGATCGCCAAACTAGCTGGCCGGATAGCGTGCGCTGTCGAGTAAATTGGTCATCAGGACGCGCACCTTGCCGGTGGATGCCACGTGACGGACCAGGCGTACGGTTAGCGCGACGGCAGGACATTCGTAATCGAGTGCGTCGCGATGATCCGGGGCGCGCAGGGTGACGATTTGCTCGTCCAGTCCAGTCCAGAGCGGAGAAACTGACGTACGCAGGCAAAGCCGCCATTGCCGG
>NZ_MTHB01000192.1 GCF_002220365.1 Caballeronia sordidicola
GAGGCATTATTCCGAGTCCCGGATTATTCCGCATATCGATCTCCGGGGCCTGCAATCCCCGGAGAATACCCGGCCTGGGAGCCGCGCCAATACGGAATAATCAGAGGGTCTTCAAGAAGGCCAGCAGGTGATCATTGGGACGGAAACGCGGTGCTTGCACATCGGTGGTCGCGGCCTTCGCCAGCGCCTGTTCTTTTAGTTGCATATCCGCCTGGAAATAAATGGCAGTGGTTTCCACCGATTCGTGACCGAGCCAGAGGGCGATCACGACGCGATCTGCGCCATGGTGCAGCAAATTCATCGCCAATGAATGTCTCAAACTGTGCGGCGTTACTTTCTTACTGATGAGTGAGGGGCAGTGAAGGCGCGCTACCGCGAGATGCTTGTCCAGCAAATATTGCAGACTGTCATGGCTTAACGCCGTACCACGCAGCGATTGAAAGATCGGGTTGGACGGTGGGTAGTGGCATTCGCGCAGCCAACTGCGCAGCACTGCTACGGTATTTTTGCGCAGCGGCGTACAGCGTTCCTTTCTGCCCTTCCCCATACAGCGTACATGCGCACCGGTGCCCAGTACAAAGTCTTGACCGCGCAGGCCGAGGAGTTCCGATGCGCGCAGCCCTGTTCGCAAGGCCAATAGTAGCAGGGCTCTATCCCGCCGCCCGAGCCACGTCGTGAGGTCAGGCGCGGCGAGTAGCGCGTCCGCTTCATCCGGCGTCATGTAAGCAATCGGTCGGCGCACATAGCGTTTGCTCGGCATGGCGAGAACGCATTGCGCCACGGCGCTGTACTCGGGTGCGTGCAGGGCGACATAGCGGAAGAAGGAATGAATGGCGGCCAGGCGCACATTACGGCTGCGGGCACTGTTGTCACGGTCCTGCTCGAGATGATCGAGGAACATACCGATAAACGCTGCATTCAAGTCGGGCACCGCCAGCGCTGAGGGTGATTTGCGCAGGCGCTGCTGCGCAAACTGCAGGAGCAAGCGAAAAGTATCGCGGTAACTTGCGACGGTGTGTGAACTGACCTGTCGCTGACGCAGGAGTCGATTCAGGAAGAACGACTCCAGAAGCGAGGAGAAAGTGCTGACACCACTTTGAGTTGTGTTCATGACCGCATTCCTCGCTCGGAGCGTGCTACCCGGCGCATTACGTAGTGCATCAGTTGCGGCGTCGCGGTCAGATACCAGTAGGTATCGGTAATGTGGGCATGTCCGAGATAGGTGGAAAGTTCCGGCAGGTGCCGTTCGACATCGACGCCGCGGCGATGCCATCCGGTCAGTGTGTTGATGGCCAGTCGATGTCGAAAGTCCAGCAGACGAGGTCCGCGTGAATCATCCGGGCCGCGCAGGCCGAGTTGGCGAGACAATTTGACGAAAGTCCACCGTACCGCCCATTCCGTCAGGCGAGTGCCACGCTCAGAGAGGAAGAAGCTCGCACCATCAGGGTATCGGCACAGACGATCCCGGCGCTTTGCATAGCGTTGCAACGCAGATTGCGTGGTGGGATGCACCGGCACATAGCGCGACTTCCCAAATTTGCTCTCGCGAATCGTCAACACGCCATTGACGAGATCGACGTCATCGCGATCCAGATGCAGGGCTTCATTGGTCCGCAGACCGGTGGCAACATATAAGCCGAATAGCGTGGCATATGTATGCGGTCGCAGACCGGTCGCCGATGGTAGCTGCCGTGCCAGCTCAAGCAAGTGGTCGATGTCTTCGTCGCGATAAATGTAGGGTTCCGGACGTCGTAACTGATACGGCAGCAAGTCCGGTGATGGCACGAGAGTGCGTGGATCGCTCGCGCTGCAGTATTGCGCAAACCGACGCACCATGCCTAAGCGGTTCGCCCATTGTGCCGGCTGCACATTGGCAGGTTGGGTCGCCCACGCCAGAGCGAGATCGGTGGTGATGTACGTGGCGCCCGCGGCATCGGCGAAGTCGACGAAGCGTTGCAGCAAGCGCCCGGGCAACCGCAACTTGACGCCGAGGGCACGACGGAGCGCCAGATACTGATCGAGGGAAACCTGTAATGACGGGGTGACGGGTGATTTCCTCATGATGCACTCCCCGGCCACGGCGGGGCGATGCGCCGTAGCGCAACGATATCCACCTTGGCGTAAATCTGCGTCGTCGTCGGTTGCTGATGCCGGAGCAATTGACCAATCTCATCGAGGGAGGCGCCCCGACGTAGCAGTTCGGTGGCCAGCGAATGCCGCAGCAAATGCGCCCCTTTGAACTCGGGGTTCAACCCGGCGCGTTGCAGTGCGCGGCGCACGACATCGCAAACGGCGACAGGGCTGGCGAAGCCGTGCTGCGGAGCTCTCGAGCGGATAAACACGCGACGCGTCGAGCACATGGGACGAACGTGACGCAGATAGTGCGCCAGGGCGGCACCGACTTCCCTGGGCAGTGGCAATCGTGCCAGGCGTTGGCCCTTGCCGCGCACGAGAATCTCGCCGGCCTCCCAGTCCAAATCCTCCAAATTCATCTCGACCACTTCTCCGGCACGCAACCCCAACCGCGCCAGGAGCAGCAAGATCGCATAATCCCGTTGGCCTACTGGCGTATCGCGATCGCAGAACTCGAGCAGTCGCTCCACCTGTTCGGGTGGCAGCGACTTGGGCAGGTGAGATAAGCGCCAGTGCGCAACGCCCGGCACGGCGGCGGCCAGATTCGTGTTGATCGCTCCGCGTTGGAGCAGAAAGCGCAGGAACGAGCGTAGCGCCGTGACGGTCAATTTGGCATAAGTGCGGCTGACCCGCTGGACTTGACCAAGAATGAAGTGATGGAGATCTTGCGGGCACAATTGCGCAACACGTAGCGTCTTGCCGGGGAACCGCTCAGTCAAAAAACGTCGCACGATAGGCAGATAGTTGATCAACGTCGATGGCGAGAGGCCGCGTTCCGACCTGAGGAATTGCTCAAAATCTCGCGTGAGCTTGCCCACCGCGCTCCGATCGATCGGTGGTGACACCACACGAGCGCAGCCGATGCCGCGTAAGAACGTGAGCAGTTGTTGCGTTGTCGCGACGTCTCCGCGTTGCGCGACACCGCGACGGCGGCGACCCACGTGAAATTGTTGGAGCCCCTGGTCATCCAGCTTTGCCAGTGGAACCTTGTGCCGCTTGAGCCAGAGACTGAGTTCCGCCACCAGCGTACATTTAACGTGAACAGTCGTCGCGGCGTAACCCTCGCTGGCGAGGAACGTTGCAAATCTGTCGAGGTGGGATACCAGCGGGCCACCACCGGAGCAACCGGGGAGTGCCGTGACGGCACCGTTGCGAGTGATCTTCATTGTGAGTCTCCCTGAATTGGGGGGAAATCCCCAGGAAGACGACACTCCAATGACGTCGAAAACTCAAGCGCCCACCGTAGCGCAGATCACTTACACAAAATCCGTATTGATTCACCGCCCCGTAACGACGCTGGCGAAGACCGCGACCACCGACGTGCAAACACCGCGTTTCCGTCCCAATGATCGCCTGCTGGCCTTCTTGAAGACCCTCTGATTATTCCGTATTGGCGCGGCCCCAAAGCCGGGTATTCTCCGGGGATTGCAGGCCCCGAAGATCGGTATGCGGAATAATCCGGGACTCGGAATAATGCCT
>NZ_MTHB01000288.1 GCF_002220365.1 Caballeronia sordidicola
AAGGATCCCCCGCTTTCTTCCGTAGATCGTATGCGGTATTAATCCGGCTTTCGCCGGGCTATCCCCCACTACAGGACACGTTCCGATGTATTACTCACCCGTTCGCCACTCGCCACCAGGGTTGCCCCCGTGCTGCCGTTCGACTTGCATGTGTAAGGCATGCCGCCAGCGTTCAATCTGAGCCAGGATCAAACTCTTCAGTTCAATGCCTGTTACTGTTTTCTATTCTTGCGAATAGGTCGCTCACTCAACGTACTGACAAGTTCCTCCCATCTTCCCTTTTACAGAAAGACGCTCAAAACCTACCTTAATACTAGTGTGAGACTTGATACTTTCGCTTCACGGCAACATCTCCCGAGTTACCCCGGAAAACACCACCACGCTTAAAGCAAAGCACCAAGCGCCCACACTTATCGGCTGTTAGTTTTTAAAGAACATTCGCTACCCACCGCACGATCCCTACCCTCAGAACCCTGCCGCTTTCGCGTCGCTGCATCTGCAGCACAGAAACGAGATTATGTCGTGCGCTTCGCTTTTCGTCAACAGGTTTTTTACCGCTTCGTGACAAACATCATCTCGACCACCTGGACTTTCCAATTCCGTCGAAGCACCGCCCTGCTTGGCTCTCCGGCTACCGAAATTGAACAGCTAACGCCCTTACTTCCCGCTTCTCTTCGCCTCATCCAGAAGCGAAGAGGCCGAATTCTAGTGCCCCCTCAGACGTTGCGCAAGGGGTTTGTGAAAAGAATATGAACGGCACGCGAAGACCGCGCGTTTCGGGGAAATACGACGAAAACCCGGGACCAGCCAGCTTCGTGCTCGCTCCATCAAGAAGACTTCCCGATAGGGCTTTTTAGGTCGGACCCGGGACCAATCCTCTATCACTCACATCCCGAGCGTTAAACCAAGCGAGTCCAAACTACCAAACGCCCAAACACGGTCGCGATTTACTCGATCTCCAGCCGTACTGTTTCGGAAATTTGCTTCGCGCCGCTATTTCACAAACTCGCCCACTTTCGGACCAGCGTCGGGCCTGAAGCAAATGGCGACGCAACGGTGCCGGCCAACAGCAACACTCATAGCCCACTCAGCGCCATGCGATTGACGCCAGCCGAAAACAAAAAACCCCGCAGACCGTTACCGGGCGCGGGGTTTAATACATCTGCGTACTTCATGAAAAGCTAAACTGGTGCCGGCTGCAGGACTCGAACCCGCCACCTTCTGATTACAAATCAACTGCTCTACCTGATGAGCTAAGCCGGCGAAGTCAGCGATTTTACTTCATTTGACGACCTTGAGGTGGCCTCGACCCGATGATTTAGATCCATCGTCGTCAGGAGGCGACTCATCGTCATCTCTTGTATCTCGCGCGGATGCCATCGTCTCACGGCGCTCGATCCGCTCAGCCCCACTTTCTTCAGGACCCAGCTCCGACGAACGCGGCCCACTGCCCTCACCCGATACGTCTGGCGCCGCGCCGATCGCAGCGGGATCGACGGGAAAAGCCATCCCCTGGCCATTCTCTCGTGCATAGATAGCCAGCACGTTCGTGACCTGCACCTCGATCTTGTGCGACTTGCCAGAAAAGCGCGCACTGAACTCGATCCACTCATTGCCCATCTGCAACTGGCTCGTAGCCTCGAAGCTGATGTTCAGCACGATCTCATCATTGCGCACGAACTGGCGCGGCACGCGTGTGCCGTTGTCGACCCGCACCGCGATATGCGGCGTAAAGCCGTTATCCGTGCACCACTCGTAGAGCGCGCGCAGTAGATAAGGCTTGGTGGATATTTCTTGCATCGACTTGCCCTCGATCGATGGGAGCGCAGCCGGTCGAGCCGGCCCGCCCGCCAATCGAAAATATTAGCGACGCATCACCTTTTCCGAAGGCGTCAGCGCTTCGATGTAGGCCGGACGGCTGAAAATCCGCTCGGCATACTTCATCAACGGCGCAGCGTTCTTCGACAGCTCGATGCCATAGTGATCCAGGCGCCACAACAGCGGCGCGATGGCGACGTCGAGCATGGAAAACTCTTCGCCGAGCATGTACTTGTTCTTCAGGAAGATGGGGGCGAGTTGCGTCAGGCGATCACGGATGGCGTTGCGCGCCTTCTCGTGATTCTTCTCTGCAGCCTTACCTTTCTCGTTTTCCAGCGTACCAACGTGCACGAACAGCTCTTTCTCGAAATTCAGCAGGAACAGGCGGGCACGCGCGCGCTGGACGGGATCGGCGGGCATCAGTTGCGGATGCGGGAAACGCTCGTCGATGTATTCGTTGATGATGTTCGATTCGTACAGGATCAGGTCGCGTTCGACCAAAATGGGAACCTGGCCGTACGGATTCATCACCGCTATATCTTCCGGCTTGTTGAACAGGTCAACGTCTCGGATTTCGAAGTCCATGCCCTTTTCGAACAACACCAGCCGGCAGCGCTGGGAGAACGGGCAGGTAGTGCCGGAGTACAAAACCATCATGATTAAAAGTCCCTTCAGAAAAACATAAGGGCCAGCGTGCGAAAAGCGCCTTCTAGGAGGCGCTTCGTCCACGCTGACCCACACCGATCGCGGCGTGTTATTTAATTTGCTTCCAGTATGCCGCGTTGAGGCGCCACGCCAGAAAGCTCAAAACTCCCAAGAACATCAGGACCCAGACGCCCAGTTGCTTTCGCTCCTGCTGGGCCGGTTCCGCCATCCACGAAAGGTACGAAACCAGATCGGCCATAGCCGAATCATAATCTACTGGCGACATCGTCCCCGGAGTCACTTGGGTATAACCCGCGAAATGTTTGACCTTTTCGCCGGTTTTTTCGTCGACTTCGGTATCGAATTTCGCGGTCCGGACACCCTGCAACTCCCACAGCACATGCGGCATGGCGACGTTTTCATACACGAGATTGTTCCAGCCGGTCGGCCGGGTATCGTCGCGATAAAAACTGCGCAAGTACGTGTAGATCCAGTCCTTGCCGCGCGCCCTCGCCTCCACCGACAAATCCGGCGGCGACGCCCCGAACCACGTTTTTGCGTCGTCGGGGCGCATGGCGATGGTCATCGTATTGCCGACCTTGTCGGTCGTGAACAGCAAGTTCGCCTCGATCTCCTTCGGATCGATGCCGATGTCCGTCAGCCGGTTGTAACGCATCAAATTCGCGCTGTGGCAGTTCAGGCAATAGTTTACAAACAATTTTGCGCCATGTTGAAGCGAAGCAAAATTTTCGGAGCTATCGGGTGCGGCGTCCAGCGGCACTTCCTGCGCGTGGGCCGGCGTCAAGCCGAACGACAGCAGCGCCGCGCCAATCACCGCTAAGGTAGAAAACCATTTTTTCATCGTCTTGTCTCCTTGGGGCGCGGGGGTCAATGCGGCTTGTACCGCACGCGGTCAGGCGGCTGCTTGAAGCGGCCGCGCGTCGTCCAGAAAGGCATGCCGAGGAAAAACGCGAAATAAATCAACGCACAGATCTGCGCGATCAGCGTGCTGGCCGGCGACGGCGGTTTCGTGCCGAGATAGCCGAGTACCAGAAACGCGAACACGAAGACGCCATAGAACACCTTGTGGAACAGCGGCCGGTAGCGGATGGATTTGACGGGACTTCGATCCAGCCAAGGCAAGAAGAACAGCGACACCACGGCCGTTCCCATTACCACCACACCCCAGAACTTCGATTCGGTGAACGCCATGAACACCACCATCAGCAACGCCAGCACCGGCAAACCGAACCGCCATTTGCCACGCGCTCGCAGCAGCGCCAGCACGCCCAGCAACGCCACCACGATCATCAGCACGATCTTGAACGGGTCAGTGGTCGCGCGCAGCATCGCGTAGAAGGCGGTGAAATACCACACGGGCGCGATCTCGTTCGGCGTCTGCAGCGAGTTCGCCGGCACGAAATTATTGGCTTCAAGGAAATAGCCACCCATTTCCGGCGCGAAGAAAATGATCGCGGCGAAGATGAACAGGAACACGCACACGCCCATGAAGTCGTGGACGGAGTAGTACGGATGGAACGGGATGCCGTCGAGAGGAATGCCCTTTTCGTCCTTCTTCGCCTTGATCTCGATGCCGTCCGGGTTGTTCGATCCCACTTCGTGCAACGCCACCAGGTGGGCGACCACCAGACCGATCAGCACGAGCGGAATGGCGACCACATGGAAAGCGAAAAAGCGGTTGAGCGTGACGTCCGACACCACGTAATCGCCGCGAATCCAAAGCGACAGATCCGGGCCGATGAACGGAATGGCCGAGAACAAGTTCACGATCACCTGCGCACCCCAGAACGACATCTGGCCCCACGGCAGAAGGTAACCAAAGAAGGCTTCGGCCATCAGGCACAGGAAAATCGCGCAGCCGAAGATCCACACGAGTTCGCGCGGCTTGCGATACGAGCCGTACAACAACCCGCGAAACATGTGCAGATACACGACGACGAAGAACATCGACGCGCCCGTGGAGTGCATGTAGCGGATCAGCCAGCCCCACGGCACTTCCCGCATGATGTATTCGACCGATGCGAACGCAAGCGTCGCATCGGGCTTGTAGTTCATCGTCAGGAAGATACCGGTGACGATCTGGTTCACCAGCACCAGCAGCGCCAGTGAGCCGAAGATGTACCAGAAGTTGAAATTCTTCGGTGCGTAGTACTCGGAAACGTGCGCTTTCCAGGTCGATGTCAGCGGAAAACGCCGGTCGATCCAGCCCAGAAAGCCCGTTGTTTCCACTTCCTTGTCGGTAGCCGCCATTACGCCTCTCCCTTTTCGTCCTTGCCAATCACGAGTGACGTCGCCGAAGTGAACATATAGGGCGGGATGTCCAGGTTGTCCGGTGCGGGCTTGTTCTTGAAGACACGGCCGGACAAGTCATAGGTCGACCCGTGGCACGGGCAGAGAAAACCGCCGGGCCAGTCGTCAGGGAGATTGGGCTGGGCGCCTTCCTGGAAGCGCGGCGTAGGGGTGCAGCCGAGGTGTGTGCAGACGGCCACCGCAACCAGCAGGTTCTTATGATCCGCGCGCGAACGATATTCGTTGTTGCAGTATGCCGGCAGCGGCATGCTGAATACTTTCTTCGAGTCTGGATCGGCGAGCTCGGGGACAGCCTTCTTCACGTCGGCGAGCATTTCGTCGGTACGATTCAAAATCCAGACCGGCTTACCGCGCCAGGCAACCGTCATCAGGTCGCCAGCCTTGAGACCTGATATATCGACTTCGACCGGCGCGCCCGCTGCCTTGGCTTTTTCCGACGGCGCAAACGACCCGACGAACGGGACGCAAGCCGCTACGCCACCGATTCCGCCCAATACGGTCGTCGTGATCAGCCAGGTTCGGCGGCTGCCGTCGACGCGTTGATCTTCGTTGTCTCGCATCACACGCCCCACTTCTGAGTTGGATTTATACCGTCAGTTCGTTCTACCGACGCTAGTGTGCGCGAATGGAGTCGTCATTTACAAGAGTTGAATAGCAAAAAACGCTCGAAGTCCTTCATTCTTAAGGGTTTCCCCGCACTTATCCTGACTATCGAATGAAGGGGTCATTTAACCCATTCGATTATTTATTGCACCGCAAGATAATCACACCGGATTATCGATATCGATAAAGACATGTTCGATATCGAAATGCTCTGCCACATGGGCACCGAGCGCCTGGACACCGTACCGTTCAGTGGCATGATGCCCTGCCGCAACGTAGGCCACGCCGCTCTCCGCTGCAATGTGCATGGTCTGCTCGGAGACTTCGCCGCTTATGTAGACATCGGCGCCGGCGGCGATGGCTTGATCGAAGAAACCTTGCGCGCCGCCGGTGCACCAGGCCACGCGGCGCAGTTCCCAATCCGGATTGCCAAACACGAGCGGTTTGCGCCCGACTTCGTTCTCGACTGTCGCGGTGAAATGCTCAAGCGACAACGGCACCGGCAAGGAGGCAATCCAGCCGAGATCCTGGTCGCCGAAACGGTTGTCAGCGATCAATCCAAGGCGCGCACCGAGCTGGGCGTTGTTGCCGAACTCGGGGTGTGAATCGAGCGGCAAGTGGTACGCGAACAGGTTGATGTCATGGTCCAGCAGCGTCTTCAGCCGCCGGTATTTGCGGCCCGTCACCTGCGGCGCTTCGTTCTTCCAGAAGTAGCCGTGATGCACGAGTACGGCGTCAGCACCCCACTCGATGGCCGCGTCCAGGAATGCCTGCGATGCCGTTACACCGGTCGCCAGCTTGCCTACGCGACCCGAGCCTTCAACCTGCAGACCATTCGGGCAATAGTCCTTGAAGCGCCCGATTTCAAGCAGATTGTTCAGATACAATTCTAGTTCGATCCGATCCATGAATTCCTCTATTCCATCAAATGCTTAGACGCTTCTGGCTGTTTTTTGCCCAAGCGGTGACCGTGCTTTTGGCGCTGATGTTCATCGTCGCGACCTTGAAACCGCAGTGGCTTCAACGCCAGGGAACGTTCGGCAAGCAACTCGCCGAACCGATCGTCGCGTTGCAGGAAGTTGCGCCGAGCATCGGTTCCCGGCCCGCCCAGTCGTCCTATGCGGATGGCGCGCAGAAAGCGATGCCCGCCGTCGTCAACGTGTTTTCGAGCAAAGACGGCACATTACCGCCCGATCCGCGCGCGAAAGACCCGTTGTTCCGCTATTTCTTCGGCGACAAGAACAAGCGTAAGGGCGACGAAACGCCGGCGTCGAATCTCGGCTCAGGCGTGATTGTCAGCTCCGAAGGCTACATTCTAACGAACCAACATGTCGTCGATGGGGCTGATCAGATCGAAGTTGCTCTGGCTGATGGACGGACATCGTCAGCCAAAGTGATCGGCGTGGATCCGGAAACCGATCTCGCCGTGCTGAAGATCAACATGACGAACCTCCCCACTATCACGCTCGGCCGCATGGATCAGACACGCGTGGGCGACGTGGTGCTGGCGATCGGCAATCCGTTCGGCGTCGGGCAGACGGTGACCATGGGGATTGTCAGCGCGCTCGGACGCAATCACCTCGGCATCAATACCTTCGAGAATTTTATCCAGACCGACGCGGCCATCAACCCGGGTAATTCGGGCGGTGCGCTGGTAGACGTGAACGGTAATCTGCTCGGCATCAATACCGCAATCTATTCGCGCAGCGGCGGCTCGCTCGGGATCGGCTTTGCGATTCCCGTATCCACCGCGCGCAGCGTGCTGGAAAGCATTATCACCACGGGCACGGTGACTCGCGGCTGGATTGGCGTGGAACCGCAGGACGTCACGCCTGAGATCGCGGAATCGTTCGGGCTCGAGCAAAAGTCCGGCGCGATCGTCGCGGGCGTATTGCAGGGCGGACCGGCCGACAAGGCCGGCATCAAGCCCGGCGACATCCTGATCAGCATCAACGACGACACCATCACCGACACAACACGCCTGCTCAATGTTGTCGCGCAGATCAAGCCGGGGACGTCGGTAAAGGTGCATCTGATACGCAAGAGCCACGAATTGGACTTGAGCGTGGTGATCGGCAAACGGCCGATGCAGCCCAAGCAACCCCAGCCGCCTGACGATGACAACGGCGGTGGGGATCAAAACGACGAGTGAGAGGTGATGGCGTTGTTGTCGGTTCGCTGATCTTCGACTCCGTTCGATGCGGGCAAAGCAAAGGGGCCGTTCCAAACCACGTTTGGAACGGCCCCTTTGCTTTTTTCAACCGCCATCAGACAGCTGAAACCCTTACTCCTCGTCCCGCCTTGCATCCTCTGCGGCGTCCGCTTCCTGTTCCTTGATCTTGTCCTTGCCGACGATCAGCCGCGCCGCAATGATGCCGACTTCGTAGAGAATGATCAGCGGTACGGCCAGGATCAGTTGCGAGAACACGTCCGGCGGCGTCACCACGGCGGAAATCACGAACGCGCCCACAATCACATACGGCCGGATCTGCCGCAACTTCTTGATCGTCACGAACCCCATCCGCGCCAGGATTACCACGATGATCGGCACCTCGAAGGTCACGCCGAACGCGAGGAACATGGTGAGGACGAAGCTCAGGTAATTATCAATATCCGTCGTCATTTGCGCGCCGAGCGGCGCGTTGTAATGCGCCATCACGCGGAAAATGGTGGGGAATACGACGAAGTACGCGAACGCCATGCCGCTCAGGAACAGGAAGTAGCTGCTCCCGACCAGCGGCACCACCAGCTTCTTTTCATGCTGATAAAGCCCCGGCGCGATAAACGCCCAGATCTGATACAGCACAATGGGCAGCGCTATAACAAGCGCGACCATCATGGTCACCTTCATTGGCACGAAGAACGAACCAGTGACGTCGGTGACAATCATCTTGCCGTCCTTCGGCAAGTTCTGCATCAGCGGACGCGCGAGCAGGCGGAAGATGTCCGGTGCCCAATAAACCAGCCCGATGAACACGACAATGACTGAAGCGCCTGCGCGGATGATTCGGTCACGCAGTTCGACCAGGTGCGAGATAAACGTCTCTTCGACGGGCTCGTCTTTAATCTGTTGCGGGTCGCTCACGCCGGCCCTCTGCTGGGATTCATCGATGGAAGGGAAGTTGGTGTTCGCGCAATGAAAGCGGCGCAAACATCAGAAAAACCGCGTGGGACGACGCAGCGTCTCAGGAGTATGCCGCGCCACGCGCGCCGCGCCTGATTGAACGCGCGTCCGGCGCAACGTGGTGCGCTTGTACCAGTTGGGAATGGCGGCCTGCTTGACGCGCCAGTTCTTGCGTTTCGCCGGCGCAGCGTTACTGCTGCTGAACGTGTTGTTCGGGCTTGAGCGCCAGGTGTCGTCGGAAACGTGAGTCAGATTCGGGTCGCCGCCGCCCGCCACGCTGTCCGACACGGACGTACCCTGGTTCCAGGCGTCGTTGAGTTCGTTTTCGTGCTGGCGAAGATTGTCGTGAATCTTGTTCTCGACATTCGATGCCGCCGTTTCGAATTCGGTCCGCATCTTCTTCAACTCATCGAGCTCCATCTCGCGCGAGACTTCAGCCTTGACGTCGTTGATATACCGCTGCGCGCGGCCGAACAGCGCCCCCGCAGTTCGTGCCACGCCGGGCAAGCGTTCCGGCCCGAGCACTACCAGCGCGACGACGCCGATCAGCGCCATTTTGGTCAGACCAAGGTCGAGCATGGAATCAAAGATCCTGAGGGTGGCGAGTGGAGGTGGCCGGTGCCGGGCTTACCGTGCTTAAGCAATTCAATCAGCTTGATTAGCGGTAGTCGCTCGAACGGGTCTTGTCCTTCGCTTCCACGTCGACCGTACCGTTGCGCGGCAATTCGCGCTGCTCGGCCGGCGTCGTTTCGCCTTCCTTCATGCCTTCCTTGAAGCCCTTTACCGCGCCACCCAGATCACCGCCGATGTTGCGCAGTTTCTTCGTGCCGAAAACCAATGCCACGATCAGCAAAACGATCAACCAATGCCAAATGCTCAACGAACCCATGACTGAAAACTCTCCTTGGCTTCGCCGCGCATGTCGCTCGCGACGAAGAATGTGGACCTTGCGGCCCGAGTCGGAGCATCGACGCCCCGATGATTAAACCAATATCTTGCGCGCCCAATATTGCGACGAAAAGACGCTTTCGTTTTCATTACATCTTAGTCACGCGATCAGCCGTATCCGTTAAACGATCCTTCAGCCCATCCGGCGCCACGGGCGTTCCCCGGCAAGGATATGGGCGTGAATGTGATACACCTCTTGACCGCCGCCCGGACCGGTATTGATGACCGTCCGGAAACCAGTCTCGCCGCCGGTGTACGCCACGCCTAGTTCGCCCGCAAGCCGTGCCGTCAGGCTCAGCATTCTACCAAGCAGCGGCGCATCGGCTTCGGTGCAGCTCGACAGCGTCTCAATATGTTTACGCGGGATCACCAGCACATGGACGGGCGCGGCCGGGTTTATGTCGTGAAAAGCAACAAATTCATCGTCCTCATGGACTTTCTTGCTTGGAATTTCTCCTGCAGCGATCTTACAGAAAATGCAGTTCTCTTGGCTCATGTGTGTCGCGGGGTATCCCGATATGAATGCATGTTGAAAATCAGGCGTTCGGTCTCAAACCCAGGCACCCGGTTGCAATGGCTTGTTCTCGTACAAAAACAGCCATCCCTTTATAACGCGATAAAGCGTCCAGATGCCGACCACGAACAAAATGGGGAACCCGATAAACACCCAGATCAACGCCACGCCGATCACATGACCGAGCAACGCCCACCAGAAGGTGCGGATCTGCCATCGGAAATGCGCTTCGTAGGGCGTTCCGGCAACGTCATCGCGTTTCAGGTAGTTGATGATGACCGCGATCAACACAGTCAGTCCGCCGGTGAGCCAGTACGCGGCGTAAAGCGCGTACAGCACGTGGGTCAGCGTGCGCAAGCTTCGCAGGCGCTCGGATTCGGGCGAGTTTTGATAAACAGGCGGCGGATAAGGCTCGTACGACTGATTCATTTCATCCTCCTCGGCGACCGGTCGAACGTGATCCAACCGTGCAGCTTAGCCGCCGTTTTCGTTCTGCTCGCGATCGCGGGATTTGCGTAACGCCTTTTCTTCGATCCCCGACATCCCTTCCCGTCGTTCCAGCTCGGCAATCACGTCTGCCGGACCGAGGTCGAAATGGGACAGCATCACGAGACAATGGAACCACAAGTCGGCTACTTCACCGACAAGCGCCTTGGGTGCGCCGCCGTGTCGCGTGTCCTTGGCGGCCAGCACGACTTCGGTAGCTTCCTCGCCGATCTTCTTGAGAACGGCGTCGTCACCTTTATGAAAGAGTCGGGAAACGTAGGATTGTTCCGGATCCCCTCCCTTGCGGCTGTCGATAATCGCCGCGAGGCGCAGCAACGTGTCTTGCGTGGAAAGCGTGGTTTGAGTCATTACTTATAGATATGTTCGGGGTCCATCAAGACCGGGTCGACCGCGACCCAGTCGCCCGTTTCCACCGATCCTTCGAATTTCTGGAAAAAGCACGAATGGCGGCCGGTGTGGCACGCGATGCCCGATACCTGCTCCACTTTGAGCAATACCACGTCTTCGTCGCAATCGAGCCGGACTTCGTGCACGTGTTGAACGTGTCCCGATTCCTCGCCCTTGAACCACAGGCGCTGGCGCGAACGCGAGTAATACACCGCGCGCTTCAATTCGATGGTTTTCGCCAATGCTTCGCGGTTCATCCACGCGAACATCAGCACGTCGCCTGTTGTGGATTCCTGCGCGATCACCGGCACAAGGCCGTTCGCGTCCCACTTGACCTTCTCGAGCCAGTCCACTTGTTCAGTCTGTGCAGTCACCGCTTAAATCCTCACCGAGATGCCCTGATCGGCCATGAAGCGTTTTGCCTCGCCGACCGTGTGTTCGCCATAGTGGAAAATGCTGGCGGCCAGCACCGCATCGGCGTGACCTTCGGTGATGCCGTCGGCAAGATGCGCGAGTGAGCCCACGCCGCCCGATGCAATGACCGGAATGGAAATGGCGTCGGACACCGCGCGCGTCAGCGCAAGATCGAAGCCGCTTTTCGTGCCGTCACGATCCATGCTGGTCAACAGGATTTCGCCCGCGCCAAATTCCGCCATCTTGCGCGCCCACTCGATCACGTCGAGTCCGGTGTTCTTGCGGCCGCCATGCGTGAATACTTCCCAGCGCGGGGTTTCGCCCGCGGCGCTGACGCGCTTCGCGTCGATGGCCACCACGATGCACTGCGAGCCATGTTTATCTGACGCATCGCGCACGAGTTGCGGATTCGCCACCGCAGATGAATTCATGCTGATCTTGTCGGCGCCCGCGTTCAGCAACCGGCGCACGTCTTCGACCGCGCGCACGCCGCCGCCCACCGTCAACGGGATAAAGACCTGCGAAGCCACCTGTTCGATAATCGGCAGGATCAGGTCACGCTGGTCGGAGGTGGCGGTGATATCAAGGAACGTGAGTTCGTCGGCGCCCTGGTCGTCGTATCGGCGAGCAATTTCGACGGGATCGCCCGCGTCGCGCAATTCGAGGAAATTGACGCCCTTGACCACGCGGCCAGCGGTGACGTCGAGACACGGGATGATGCGTTTAGCGAGAGCCATGTTGTTGCGAATGCCGTTGCGCTGCGAGTGAGTGCTTAGGATAAGCGAGGCGGTTTAATCAAAATTGACCGTCGCGGAAAGAAGCAAAACGGATCGCCGCCCCGCCTGAACGAACTTGCGGGGCGGCCTCGATCAGGCTGAGCAGAAAGCCGTCCAGAAGCACATAAGGCGCTTAAATCACGCGTGCTGAAAAGGTCGCCGCGTCGCGTCAGGTAACCGACGACTGCGCGGCGCCCTCGCAACATGCGGCTACTCAGGCGTCGTCGGCTTCGCGCAGCTTGTCGGCGCGCGCTTGCGCAGCGGCGAAATCCAGATCGCCCGAATAAATCGCGCGCCCGCAAATCACGCCGGAAATGCCTTCGTCTTCTACTTCGCACAGGGAGTCAATGTCGCCCAGATTCGACAATCCGCCGCTCGCGATCACCGGAATCTTGACGGCTTGCGCGAGGCGCACAGTGGCTTCGATGTTGATGCCCTGCAACATGCCGTCGCGGCCGATATCCGTATAGATGATCGCCTCGCAGCCGTAATCTTCGAACTTGCGGCCAAGATCAATGACTTCGTGCCCCGTCAGCTTGCTCCAGCCGTCAGTGGCGACCTTGCCGTCTTTCGCATCCAGCCCGACGATGATATGCCCTGCAAACGCAGTACACGCATCCTGCAGGAAGCCCGGATTTTTCACCGCCGCCGTGCCGATGATCACGTACTCCAGACCGTCGTCGAGATAGCGTTCGATGGTGTTCAGGTCGCGAATCCCGCCGCCGAGCTGCACCGGGATATCGTTACCGACTTCCTTGATGATCGCGCGAATGGCTTCTTCGTTTTTCGGCTTGCCGGCAAATGCGCCGTTGAGGTCGACGAGATGAAGCCGCCGTGCGCCCCGATCGACCCATAGCCGGGCCATTGCCGCCGGATCTTCGGAAAAAATGGTCGCCTGGTCCATATCGCCTTGTTTGAGGCGTACGCACTGACCGTCTTTTAGATCGATGGCCGGAATGAGCAACATAGAAATAGCGTTATCGGATGAGGGTTGATCGAACGGTTGCAAACTTGGGCACAGCGCCCGCTTTTGCCTACCGTCTCGCTAGTGTAGTACAAGTGATGCAAGGCTCGCGGCTGCAAACGGCATAAGCCAAAACGTCAAACCACCGCTAAAACGGCACCAAAAACGTGAACTTCACGGTTTCCAGTGTACGAAGTTTCGATACAGCCGCAAGCCCGCGTCCGCGCTCTTCTCGGGGTGAAACTGGGTCGCGAACAGATTGTCCCGGGCGATGGCCGAAGTAAACGGCGCGCCATACAGAGTTTCGCCGGACGTATGCGCCGGATTGTCCGGAACGCCGTAATAACTGTGCACAAAATAGAAAAACGATTCGTCGGGCACGCCGTCCCACAGCGCGTGCCGCTGCGTCTGACGTACGCGGTTCCAGCCCATCTGCGGGACCTTGAAACGCGAGCCGTCATCTTGCAGTTGGCCTTCCAGATCGAAGCGCACGACCTTGCCGGGTATCAGGCCAAGGCCATTCGTACCCTTCGCGTCACCTTCCTGGCTCCAGTCGAACAGCATCTGCTCACCGACACACACGCCCAGCATAGGTTTGTCGCGAGCGGCTTCCATGACAGCCTCCTGCAAGCCCGACGCGCCAAGATGCGCCATGCAGTCGCGCATGGCGCCCTGTCCCGGCAGCACGACGCGCTCGGCTGCGCGGATTGCCTCGGGCTGCTCGACGATCGCCACGTCCGCTTCCGGCGCGGCCTTGCGCAGCGCCTGATACACGGAGCGCAGGTTGCCCATGCCGTAATCCACGATTGCTATCGAAGTTTTCATCGAAGTATTCAATTCAGCACGTTCCAGAACGCTATTTCAAGGAGGGCAGCAACGCCTTCAATCCATTGACGATAAATTCCACCGCCAGCGCCGACAGCATCAAGCCCATCAGCCGCGTACCAATGTTAATGCCAGTACGTCCGACCCAGCGCGCGATGGGTTCGGCGAGCATCAACGCGCCGAAACACAGCCCCGCCAGGACCCCGCCGATCACAACCAGCCCGAGACGGTCATACCAGTGCGCCACACTTGCAGAATAGACGATCACCGTGCTGATGGAGCCCGGTCCCGTCAGCAGCGGAATGGCGAGCGGCACGACCGCAATGCTGTTCTTCATCTCCGCTTCGTGGCGCTCTTCCGGCGTGGAGCGCGTGTTGCCGACCTGCGCGTTCAGCATGTTGATCGCCATCAACAACATGATGATGCCGCCGCCCACTTCAAGAGAGCCGACAGAAATCCCGAAGAACGCGATGATCTGCTGCCCGAGCAGCGCCGTCACGGCAATCACGCAGAAGACCGAAATGGACGCGATCCGGATCGTGCCGGCCTTTTCCGAGCTCGACATATCGGTCGTCAAGCTCAGGAAAAACGGGATCGCGCCGACCGGATTGATCAGCGCGAGCAACGAAATAAACGATTTGAGTAGATTCATCGCAGGCCGGCATGGCTCGTATCGACGCGGACGGCCCGGACGCGCTCAGTCACGCTTGAGAACACGCCCTGCGTTTGCCGATTTTCCGCGTTATTTAGGAGGCGCTTAAAGGCTGCCCTTGGTCGATGGAATCTGCCCTGCCGCGCGCTCGTCCAGCTCAACAGCCATGCGCAACGCGCGGCCGAATGCCTTGAAGACGGTTTCCACCTGATGATGCGCATTGATGCCGCGCAAATTGTCGATGTGCAGCGTCACGCCCGCGTGATTCACGAAACCGCGGAAGAATTCGATGGTGAGATCGACGTCGAACGTGCCAATACGTGCACGCGTGAACGGGACGTGGAACTCCAGCCCCGGCCGGCCCGAAAAATCGATCACCACGCGCGACAACGCTTCGTCGAGCGGCACGTAGGAATGGCCGTACCGGCGAATGCCCTTGCGCTCGCCGATCGCCTTTGCCACCGCCTGACCCAGCGTGATACCCGTGTCTTCCACCGTATGGTGGTCATCGATATGAAGGTCGCCATGCGCTTCGACTTCAAGGTCGAAAAGGCCGTGACGCGCGATCTGGTCGAGCATGTGGTCGAGAAACGGCACACCGGTGGCGAGCTTTTGCTTGCCGGTGCCGTCCAGGTCGAGCTTCACACGGATCTGCGTTTCGCTGGTGTTGCGAACGACTTCCGCAATGCGCATGGTGTTTCCTTTGAGACTTTTAAGAGATTTCAGTGCAGCGCGAGTTTCAGAGCGGCGATCATTTGCGCATTCTCTTCTGCCGATCCGACCGTCAAACGCACGCAATTCGCCAATAACGGATGCATTTTACTCACGTTTTTGATTAAAACCCGCGATGTCAGCAGGGTTTCGAAGACGGCGGCGGCATCGGGAACACGAACGAGCAGGAAGTTGCCGGCACTCGGGAAAACCGTCGCGCCGGGCAGCGCCTTGATTGCGTCTTCCAGACGCGTGCGCTCGGCACGGAGTTCGGCGGCCTGGGCATCGAGCACGTCGAGGTGATCGAGCATGAAATCCGCGGCCACCTGCGTCAGCACATTGACGTTGTACGGCGGGCGCACTTTATCGAATTCCGTGGTCCATGACGCCTTGCCCGCCAGATAACCCAGGCGAATACCCGCCAGACCGAGCTTCGACATCGTCCGCATCACGACTACGTTGTCGAAATCAGCGGCGCGCGACAGCCAGCTTTGCTGGGCAAACGGTTGATACGCTTCATCGATCACAACCAGGCTGTTCGATGCCGCCGCGATCACGCATTCAATGTCCGCGTCATCGTAAAGCGTGCCGGTCGGATTGTTCGGATACGCGAGATACACCAGCGCCGGATTGTGTGTTTCGATCGCGGCGATCAGCGCATCGACATCGAGCGTGAAATCCGCGTTCAACGGCACGCCGATAAACTCGAGCCCCGCGAACTGCGCTGACATTGCGTACATCACGAAGCCGGGAACCGGCGCAACGACGGCGGCGCCGGGTTTCGCGCACGCCATCGACATCATGCTGATCAATTCATCCGAGCCGTTGCCGAGCAGCAATTCGCACGCGGCGGGCACCTGCATGACGCGTTTGATCTTCTCGATTAACGCGGTCGGACGGGGTTCCGGGTATCGGTTCAATGCGACGGCCGCCAGCCGCTCGCCTAATTCAGCAGCCAGCTTCTCCGGCAACCGATAAGGATTTTCCATCGCGTCGAGCTTCACGAGGCCGGTTGAGTTCGGCACGGGATAACACGTCATTGCAAGGACGTCGGGGCGGAGGATGTCTTGTGGTCTTGTCATGGTATTGCCGGACGCCAAGCGCCGGACGTTGGGCGGCTCTAAGGCCGCCTCGGTGTTTAACTCGGATAGCGTCTTTTACTTTGTTACTGCGACGTATTTTTCATCCGATATTCAGCGCTGCGCGCATGCGCCTGCAGACCTTCGCCATACGCCAGCTCGGCTGCAATCTCGCCGAGCGTCTGCGCGCCCTCCGCGCTGACTTCGATCACGCTCGAGCGCTTGATGAAGTCGTACACCCCCAGCGGCGATGAAAACCGCGCGGTACGCGAGGTCGGCAGCACGTGATTCGGACCCGCGCAGTAATCGCCAAGGCTTTCGCTCGTGTAGCGGCCAAGGAAAATAGCGCCCGCGTGACGGATCTGCGCCGCCCAATGATGCGGATCGAGCGCGGAAATTTCGAGGTGTTCCGGCGCGATGTCATTGGCGATCGCGCAGGCTTCGTTCATATCCGCGACCTTGATCAGCGCACCGCGGTCTTCGAGCGAGCGCTGGATCACATCGCGACGGGGCAACGTGGGCAGCAATTCGTTGATCGCGTCTTCTACGCGCTGGATAAACGCCGCATCCGGGCACAGCAAGATGGATTGCGCGAGTTCGTCGTGCTCGGCTTGCGAGAACAGGTCCATCGCAACCCAGCGCGGGTCCGTGGTCGCGTCGCAAATAATCAGTATCTCAGACGGTCCCGCGATCATGTCGATACCGACCGTGCCGAACACGCGCCGTTTCGCCGATGCCACGTAGGCGTTGCCCGGGCCGCAGATTTTATCGACGGCAGGAATGGTTTGCGTGCCGTAAGCCAGCGCGCCGATCGCCTGCGCGCCGCCGATGGTGAACACGCGATCCACGCCGCCCAGCAAAGCCGCCGCGAGCACCAGCGGATTTTTCACGCCGTCTGGCGTGGGCACGACCATCACGATTTCCTTCACGCCGGCCACGCGTGCGGGAATCGCATTCATCAGCACTGACGACGGATACGCCGCCTTGCCGCCCGGCACGTAGATACCGGCGCGATCCAGGGGCGTGACCTTCTGACCGAGCACCGTGCCGTCAGCTTCTGTGTACTGCCAGCTATGGCTGCCGCACTCGATCCGCTGTTTCTCGTGATAACCGCGCACGCGCGCCGCCGCCGCTTCCAGCGCGGCGCGACGTTTTGGTACGAGTCCTTCGAGCGCAGCTTCCAATTCGGCCTGCGGCAATTCCAGCGACGCAACGCTCTGGGCATTCAGGCGGTCGAACTTGTTCGTGTAGTCCAGGACGGCGTCGTCGCCGCGCTTTTTGACATCGGCGAGAATCTGCGCGACCGAGCGCTCGATGGCTTCGTCCTCGCTCGCCTCGAACGCGAGCACCGCGTGCAGCGCCGTGTGAAAACCGTTGGCGCTGGAATCGAGTTTGCGAATCTTGATAGACATGCTGGTATCCGTTTGTTTGCCCTGGCTTGCGTCGCGTTTTTACGCGCCAACCGACGCGCGTTCGAACGCATCGAGATACGGCTTCAACGCGGCGCGCTTCAACTTCAGCGCGGCCTGATTGACAACCAGACGCGACGATATTTCCATGATTTCTTCAACTTCGACCAAATCGTTCGCACGCAATGTATTACCTGAACTGACCAGGTCGACAATGGCGTCGGCCAGACCGACCAGCGGCGCCAGTTCCATCGAACCGTACAGCTTGATCAGATCAACGTGAACGCCCTTCGCCGCAAAATGCTCACGTGCCACTTCAACATATTTTGTCGCGACGCGCAGGCGTGCGCCCTGACGCACGGCGGTTTCGTAGTCAAAGCCGTTTTTCACCGCCACCGACATCCGGCAGCGCGCAATGTTCAGGTCGATCGGTTGATACAAACCGCCGCCGCCATGCTCGATCAGCACGTCCTTGCCCGCCACGCCGAAGTCGGCTGCGCCGTATTCGACGTAGGTCGGGACATCGGTTGCGCGCACGATGATCACGCGCAGATTCGGGTTCGTGGTCGGCAAAATCAGCTTGCGCGATGTTTCGGGATCTTCCGTCACTTCCACCCCGGCTGCGGCGAGCAGCGGCAGGGTTTCGTCGAAGATGCGTCCCTTCGACAACGCCAGCGTCAACATCGCGCTCGCCGGCACCGAACTCAACGACTGGGAAGTTTGCAGCGAACTCATTGCTCGCCTCCGCTTCCCTTGATGCGCCGCACGTTCGCGCCAACTGCCGTCAGCTTGCTTTCCATACGGTCGTAGCCGCGATCAAGGTGATAAATACGATCGATCAGCGTTTCACCTTCCGCGCACATGGCCGCGATCACCAGACTCGCCGATGCCCGCAAATCGGTCGCCATCACCTTCGCGCCCGACAGTTTCTGCACGCCGGCGACCAGCGCCGTATTACCGTCGACAGTAATACTTGCGCCCAACCGGTTCAATTCCTGCACGTGCATGAAGCGGTTTTCGAAGATGGTTTCCACCGCTTGCGACGTGCCGGTCGCGAGCGTGTTGAGCGCCATGAACTGAGCCTGCATGTCGGTGGGGAACGCCGGATATTCCGATGTACGGAAGCTGACCGCCGTCGGACGTTGGTTCATCCGTACGCGAAGCCAGTTCTCGCCCTCTTCAATAGATACACCCGCTTCGTGCAGCTTTTCAATCACGGCTTCGAGCAACGAAGGATTCACGTTACGCAACGTCACGTCGCCGCCGGTAGCCGCAACCGCACACAGGAACGTGCCCGCTTCAATGCGATCCGGCACCACGGAATGACGCGCGCCGTGCAATGTGTCGACGCCCTGGATCACCAGCCGGTCCGACCCGATCCCATCGATCTTCGCGCCCATCGCGACGAGCAGATTCGCGAGATCGCTGACTTCCGGCTCGCGCGCCGCGTTCTCGATGACCGTTTCGCCTTCCGCCAGCACCGCCGCCATCAGCAGGTTTTCCGTGCCGGTGACGGTGATCATGTCAGTGACGATGCGCGCGCCCTTCAGCCGCTTCGCTCGCGCTTCAATGAAACCATGCTCGATCGTGATCTCGGCGCCCATCGCCTGCAGGCCCTTGATGTGCTGGTCGACGGGACGCGCGCCGATCGCGCAGCCGCCCGGCAACGACACCTTGGCTTCGCCGAAACGCGCGAGCAGCGGTCCGAGCACGAGAATCGACGCGCGCATGGTCTTGACCATTTCATACGGCGCGACGAGGTTGTCGAGCTTTGATGCGTTCAGCCAGACCTTCCCGTCCGCCGATTCCGAACGCAAGCCCATCTGGTTGAGCAATTTGAGCATCGTGCGCACGTCTTGCAGGTTGGGCACGTTTTCCAGATGCACGTCGTCAGCCGTGAGCAGACTGGCGCAAAGAATGGGCAGCGCCGCGTTCTTCGCACCCGATACGACGATTTCGCCCGAGAGCTTCGCGCCCCCGACAATCACGAGTTTGTCCATGCTTGGCGTTCCTTCTACGGAGCTTCCTGCTGCGGCGCCGTTATCGGCGCTGCGGTTGTCTTGAGTGAATCGCACTAAATTCCAGCCAGTCGGTTACGGGTGATGCTTTGACATTAAATGTGAAGAACGCTTAGACGGGTTTCCACTCGGCCGGTGTCAGCGTTTTCATGCTCAGCGCGTGAATTTCCGCGCGCATGCGGTCGCCGAGCGCCGCGTAGACGAGTTGATGGCGAGCGATAGGCCGCTTGCCTTCGAATGCGTCGCTCACGATGGTCGCGAAGAAATGCTGGCCGTCGCCTTCTACTTCGACATGCTGGCAAGCAAGGCCGCCAGCAATGTATTCCTTCACTTGTTCCGGAGTCGGCAACATGGAAGTCTCCTGAAAATTAAGCGAACTGATTAGTGACGCAGTTTGTAACCGCTTGCCAGCAAGCGCACCGCGATTCCTGCCATCACGATGAAAAATCCGCCGACAATGCCAAGGCTCGCGAGCGGATTGACGTCCGACATGCCGAAGAAGCCGTATCGGAAGCCGTCGATCATGTAGAAAAACGGATTCAGCCGCGACACTTCGCGCCAGACTGGCGGCAGCGTATGCGTGGAGTAAAACACGCCCGACAGGAAAGTCAGCGGCATGATCAAAAAGTTTTGGAATGCCGCGAGCTGGTCGAATTTATCGGCCCAGACGCCTGCGATCAATCCGAGGGTTCCTAGAATTGCAGAACCGAGGATCGCGAAGCCGAGAATGTAGAACGGCGCGGCGAAACTCATGGGAATGAACCACACCGTGACAATAAACACACCAAAACCGACCGCAATCCCGCGCACGACGGACGCGAGCACATACGCAAAATACATTTCCCAGTGCGACAGCGGCGGCAGCAGCACGAACACGAGGTTGCCCGTGATCTTCGACTGGATCAGCGACGACGAACTGTTCGCGAACGCGTTCTGCAACACGCTCATCATCACGAGACCTGGCACGAGGAAGCTTGTGTAGGCCACGCCCGGATAAACCTCGACGTGATTCGTGAGCGCGTGCCCAAAGATCATCAGGTACAAAAGCGCGGTGATAACCGGTGCGAGCACCGTTTGAAACCCAACTTTGTAGAAACGCAGGAGTTCTTTGTAGAACAGGGTACGAAAGCCGCTCATGAAAGGCCCTCGATGACTTCCGGCTCGTTCATCACCTGCACGAACACATCCTCCAGATCGGCTTTGCGCACATCGATTTCATCGAACGTGCAGCCCGCGGCGCGGCATTTCGCCAGGATCGGCTCGACTTCGTCATAGCTTGCCAGCCGCAACAAATGATTTGTCCCGGAGGTTGCACGCGGATCGACTTCCAGCGAGCGCAACTCGGCGGGCAATACGCCCTGCGAGAAACGCAACGAAAGCTGCATTCCCGCGAAGCGCTGCAACAGCGTGCTGGTTCGCTCAAGCGCGACGACTTCACCCCGGCGCAGCATGGCAAGCCGGTCGCACAACGCCTCGGCCTCTTCAAGATAGTGCGTGGTCAGCACGATAGTGTGGCCTTCGCGATTCAACCGGGAGATGAACTTCCAGAGCGTCTGGCGCAATTCGACATCGACGCCCGCGGTTGGCTCGTCGAGCACGATCACCGGCGGCTTGTGGACCAGCGCCTGGGCTACCAGCACACGTCGCTTCATGCCGCCGGAGAGCGCGCGCGTGTTGACGTCGGCTTTCTCGGTGAGATCGAGATTGGCCATGATTTCATCGATCCAGTCGTCGTTCTTGCGCAGGCCGAAATAGCCCGACTGGATACGCAGTGACTCGCGGACGGTGAAAAACGGATCGAAGACGAGCTCCTGCGGCACCACGCCCAGCGAGCGGCGCGCCTGGCGGAAGTCGGTGACCACGTCGTGGCCGAGCACGGAGATGGCTCCGCTATCGGCACGAGCGAGACCCGCGAGGATGCTGATGAGGGTCGTTTTACCGGCGCCGTTGGGGCCGAGCAGGCCGAAAAACTCGCCTTCTTCTACGACGAGGTTCACGCCTTTGAGCGCTTGCAGCTCTTTGTAGCGCTTTTTGACGTTGCGTATTTCTATGGCTGACATGACAGTGCGCGCGCCGGCGGGGGCTGCGCCTCGATGTGTGCGGATCGGAACCGGAACCGGCCTTTACAAAACTGAAAGGCGGATAGCAGGCCGAAAAAACGGTTGATTATAGGCCAAACGCGGCAGAGGTTAGCCGCTAGCAAGTCCAGAACAACCCTGCAAGCCCTGCAAGGCGCGTTCGATCGATGTCGAAACGCGCCCGTGATTCAGCGGGACAGGATCAATGTCGGAAGGTGAGGAGCGTATCTACGCCATAGGCTTGCGCGAGACTGGCAAGCCCGGAGGGAAGGTTGACAACTGTGAGCGCCGCGCCGCGAGCCGCTGCCGCGCGTTGCCACGCGAGCAGCACGGCGAGCGCCGACGAATCGAATTGCTTGAGCGACGCGCAATCCACTTCGGTCGCGCCCGCGGCGATCCGCGACAAACCCGCGTCAAGCGCGCTTCTTGCGCTCTCGTGCGTGAGCGTCGCGGCGGTTTCGAAGCGACTCACGATGCCTTGCCGCTCGCCAGTTGCTGGTTACGCTGCGTGAGGAACTGCACGAGCCCGTCCACGCCGTGTTGCTGGATCTGTTCGTTGAACTGCTGCTGGTAAGCCTGGATCAGCCACGCGCCCAGCACGTTGATGTCATAGACCTTCCAGCCCTGCGGCGTCTTGTACAGACGGTAGTCGAGCTCGATCGGCGAACCGTTGTTCAGCACCACCGAGCGCACCACCACATCTGTATCGCTAGGATCTGCGCGGAAAGGCTTGTACTGGACCTGTTGATCGCGAACCTGTGCCAGCGCTCCCGAATACGTGCGGATCAGCAGCATCTTGAATTGCTCGACGATGTCTTTCTGCTGTTGCGGCGTAGCCGTGTTCCAGTTGCGCCCCATGACGAGACGCGTGGTACGCGTGAAGTCCGTGTACGGCAGGATCTTTTCGTTCACCAGTTGCGTGATGCGCGTGATGTTGCCCGACTGGATCTGCTTGTCAGCCTTGATCTGATCAAGCACTTGCGACGTGACCGTCTTGACGAGCCCGTCAGGAGTGGACATGTCGCCAGCCTGCGCGAACGCACCGCTACAAAACGCCATCAGCACGGCAAACAGGGGAAATAGAAATAGTTTTTTCATTACGGACTCTGCAAAAAAAAGTGGCCTGAGTTTGAGCGTGGTGGTCAGCATGAGTTCATCTTCCACGCCCATTCAGCCATCGAAATGCTTTCGTTATATTACCGGGCCGTCATCTTGCGCGCCTTAACTCGCCTTAACTCGCCTTAGCTCACCTTAGCGCAACTTGAACGACGGGAATGACGGGAACGACGGAATCCGCGGGGGCACCATTTGGTCCGGCCGCACTGAAGTCGCGCCGGGCTCGCTCGCGGCAGCCGCATCGGAGGCCGCCACCGATCCCGACGCCGGCGCCACCACAGCCGGCACCGCTGGTGTTGCTGAAGCAGGCGCCGCGCCTGCTGCCGCGCCGCTGTCTACATCCTCGTACTTCGGCAGAGCTTCGTTGCTGTCGCTCGCGCTGTTGTCGCCGCCGATAAGATACTGGCGCCGCTGCAGATACGCGTTACGCACGAACGAATACTTGTCGAGCGCGGCACCCGACAGCACATCGCCTGCACCCAGCAGGTTGGCCCGCGTGTTGACCAGTTGCACGCCAAACAGCGTGGTGCGGAACCAGGCCGGATCCACGTAGCTCGTCACGCTGCCGAAATAATCGACAACCGTACCCGCCGTATCACGCACCGTGCTGGGTCCCAGCAACGGCAGCACGACATAGGGACCCGCCGGCACGCCGTAATGGCCAAGCGTCAAGCCGAAGTCCTGGGTGTGCTTCGGCAGTCCGGCAACACTTGCCACGTCGAACAAGCCCGCCACGCCGAAGATCGAGTTCATCACCACGCGCATGATGTCCGACACGCCGTCTGCAATCTTCAACTGCACCAGATTGTTCGCAGCCGTATAAATATCTCCGATATTTCCGAAGAAGTTCGTGACGCTGTCGCGCACCGGCTGCGGCGTAACGTACACGTAGCCCTTCGCAATCGGCTTGAGCGCGACTTCATCGATCTTGTCGTTGATCGTGAACATCGTCCGGTTGTAACTCTCGAACGGATCGCCCTTGGTCGGCGTGGTGACGGTTGCACACCCGGCAAGCACCGCCACCGCGACCATCACAGCCGCGCTACTTACGCGCATTGCCTGCATTTCTTTTTCTCCTTATTGATGCTGACCCGAAGGCCCGCCCGTACCGCGAGATCGCTCAACCTTCGACTGCCTGGAATCTGGAATCACCCGGCCCGGCTCACTGAGCAGCCGCGCTCGCGCCCATCGCACTCGCGGCGCCCGGGAATGCAGGCGCGGCAGACGTTGCGGCAGGTGCGGCCGGCGTTGCCGGGCTCTTTGATGCGCCAGAATCCGCCGCCTTGTTGTACAAGAATTGCCCGATCAGATTCTCAAGAACAACCGCCGATTGCGTCATCGAAATGGTGTCACCCGCCTTGAGCATCTGATCGTCGCCACCCGGCTCCAGGCCAATGTATTGCTCGCCGAGCAAGCCCGACGTCAGGATCTTCGCCGACGAATCCTTCGGAAACTGATATTGCTTGTCGAGATTGATGGTGACCAACGCCTGATACGTGTTCTGGTCAAAACCGATCGAATCCACGCGGCCCACCGTCACGCCCGCGCTCTTCACCGGCGCGCGCGGCTTCAGTCCGCCGATATTGTCGAATTTCAGCTTGACCGCGTAGGTCGGCTGAAACGACAGCGAGCTCATGTTGCCCGCCTTCAACGCGAGGAATAACAGCGCTACGAAGCCCAGCACCACGAAGAGGCCGACCCAAAAGTCGAGAGCAGCAGTCTTTTTCATCGTCTTCCCAAAGAATCTTGTCGCAGTTTTTTGTGTGAAGGACTGTGCCCTTCACAACGTCCACGAACCGGTGAACCGAATCGCGACACAGAAGCGTCGCGGTCCCGCCCGGAGTAGTCAGTTGAACATCAGCGCGGTCAGCAGGAAATCCAGCCCGAGCACGGCCAGCGAGCCGTACACCACCGTTTTCGTGGTCGCGCGCGAAACGCCTTCCGGCGTCGGCTGGGCTTCATAACCCTGGAACAACGCGATGAACGTGACAGCAAAGCCGAACACCAGGCTCTTGATCACGCCGTTGCCTACGTCGCTCCATACGTCGATACCGCCTTGCATCTGGGACCAGAACGCGCCCGAATCCACGCCGATCATCAGCACGCCGACCACATAGCCGCCGAAAATGCCGACCGCGCTGAAAATGGCGGCGAGAACCGGCATGGCGATAATCCCCGCCCAGAAGCGCGGCGCGACCACCACCTTGAGCGGATCGACGGCCATCATTTCCATGGCGGTGAGCTGCTCGCCGGCTTTCATCAGCCCGATCTCAGCCGTCAGCGACGTCCCCGCGCGGCCAGCGAACAGCAACGCGGTCACCACCGGCCCGAGTTCGCGCACCAGCGACAGCGCAACCAGGAGGCCGAGCGCTTGCTCTGAGCCGTATCGGTTAAGGGTGAGATAACCCTGCAAACCGAGCACAAAACCCACGAACAAGCCCGACACAGCGATGATCAACAGCGAATAATTACCGACAAACAGGATCTGTTTCGTGACAAGGCGCGGCCGGCGCATTAATGGAAAGAATTCGACGACCAGGCGCAGGAACATGCGCGTCGCATAACCAATCGTGCCGAAACTGCCGAGCACCGACCGTCCGATGGCGCTGATCATGCCTTTGCTCCGAGTCCAAAGTCCGCCGCCAGCGGCGACGTGCTTGGATAGTGAAATTTGAACGGTCCGTCCGGCGTCCCGTCGATAAACTGCCGTACCGACGGGTCCTGGGACGCCCGCAACTGTGCCGGCGTGCCTTCAGCCAGAACGCCGCCGTTCGCGATGAAATACACGTAATCGGCAATGGCGAACGATTCCGGCACGTCGTGCGTCACCAGAATGGACGTGGCGCCCAGCGCGCTGTTCAGCGTTCGGATCAAATTAGCCGTGATGCCAAGTGAAATGGGATCGAGGCCTGCAAACGGCTCGTCGTACATCATCAGTTCGGGGTCCAGCGCGATGGCGCGGGCAAGCGCCACGCGGCGAGCCATGCCACCCGATATCTCCGACGGCGCCAGATCGCGCGCACCACGCAAGCCGACCGCGTTGAGCTTCATGAGCACGAGGTCACGCAGGAGTTCTTCGGGGAGATCGGTGTGTTCCCGCAGCGGGAACGCGACGTTATCGAATACGGATTGGTCGGTGAACAGCGCGCCGAACTGGAACAGCATGCCCATCTTGCGGCGAAGCTCGTAAAGGCCGTCGCGGGTCTGGGTGCCGACGTCCTTGCCGCCGAACAACACCTGGCCGCGTCTAGCCTTCACCAATCCGCCGATCAAGCGCAGCACGGTCGTCTTGCCACAGCCGGAACCGCCCATGACAGCCACGACCTGACCGCGCTTGAAGCGCATGTTCAGGTTCGATAATACGAGCCGGTCGCCGTAGCCGAAATCGACGTCGCGAAGCTCTAGCAAGGTCTCGGGAGAAGCTGACACGAAGGCTGACAATCCTTTTACGCAAGAGGCCGAATTATAGGGCCTCTACGCAACAGGTGTCGTCGCGGCCCCTTTCGGCTGGTTTAACGGCTGAATTTTTTTCCGAATCCGGGGCATTATCGCCCGAATTCGTGTTGCAGCGCAGAAATGGCCCCGGCCAGATCCGGCGCCTCTGTAACAGCCCGCACGACTGCCGCGCTTCCCACACCGGTTGAGAGAACCTGCCGCAAAACAGCACCGTTCACCCCGCCTATTGCAACGAGCGGGACGATGCCGTCGAGCAAACGCACATACCGTGCCAAACGCGACAAACCTTGTGGCGCCGTTGGCATGACTTTCGTCGTGGTCGGGAACACCGCGCCGAGCGCGAGGTAGCTCGGCTTGAAATGCAGCGCCTTCAGCATCTCATAGTAGCCATGCGTCGACAGGCCCAGGCGCAAGCCCGCTTCGGCGATCGCGTTCAGGTCGGCAGTCTCCACGTCCTCCTGGCCGAGATGTACGCCGTATGCGCCAGCCTTGATGGCTTCCTGCCAATGATCGTTGATAAAAAGCTGCGCCTCATGCTTCTTGCCCGCGGCCACCGACCGTTCGATTTCCTGCTTTAGATCGCCGGAATCGGTGGTCTTGCGGCGTAATTGCGCCGTTTGGACGCCATGATCGAGAACCTGTTCGACCCATACCGCGCTCGGCAGAACGGGATATAGGCCCAGCCTGTCCGGGCAATGGGGAAAAGGCTTCGAAGGTGCCGCCGGCAAATTTGCGACCTTCGGGAACGTTAAAAAATCGACGGGCCACGCGTCGAGCTCGTCCAGATTGGCCGGGCGCCAGGCGAGCGCCAGCACGAGCGCGTCGTGCGGCTCGAAACCGCAATCGAGGAACGCGGCCAGCGCGGCCGGCCAATCATCCGACCATTTTCCTTCGAGCGCGTACTCGACGTTGTCCAGATGCAGCGCTGCCCGTCCTGTTTCTACCTCCAGCCGCCCGACTCCCTCGGGTAGCGGCTCAACGCCTGAGCCTACGATCAAATCGCCTGAGCGCGGATGATCCGGCGCGCTCAGGCAAATGCGCCACGACTTCGATGCTGCCGGCCACTCGCCCAGCCGCCGCCGGATTCGCTCGGCGGCTTCCAGCAGTTCATCAGCGGGGGGCCAAAATACTTCCTTATCCAGCAACACCATACTCATGCAGCACTCCCGTCTTGATGCCAGAACGGCATGCCGACCACCGGCGTGCTCGCTTGTGCGCTATCGCGCTCGGCCATTGGCCCGGCGAGATAGGCCATCCGCCCCGCTTCGACGCCCAGCGCAAACGCGCGCGCCATCTGCGGCGGAAACGTCGCTTGTGAGACGGCCGTGTTCAGCAACACGCCGTCGAAACCCCACTCCATCACCTGGCACGCATGCGAGGGCACGCCAAGACCCGCATCGACAATAAGCGGCACGTCCGGCAGCCGCTCGCGCAGCGTGCGCAATCCGTAGGGATTGGTCACACCTTTCCCCGTACCGATAGGCGCGCCCCACGGCATCAGCGCCTCGCAGCCGACATCGAGCAGACGGCGGCCAATTACCAGATCCTCCGTGCAATACGGCAGCACCTTGAAACCTTCGCGGATCAGCTTTTCCGCAGCTTCCACGAGACCGATCGGATCAGGTTGCAGCGTGTAGTCGTCGCCGATCAGTTCGAGCTTCAGCCACAGGGTATCGAAGAGTTCGCGGGCCATGCGTGCCGTGGTCAGTACTTCGTCCACGGTCTGGCAGCCGGCCGTGTTGGGCAGCAACGCGACGCCGTGACGCTTGAGGACATCGAAGAAACCGGCTTCGCCCGTGTTCGACTGCCGCCGCAACGCAACAGTGACCATGCCGGGACGGGCGGCATCGATGGAATCCGACAGCGACTGCAGCGACGGATAGCGCGATGTCCCCAGCAGCACCCGGCTCGGGAACGACGTGCCGTAGAGCGTGAGGGTATCGGCTGTGGTGATGGTGGAAGTCATGATTCGATTCCTTGTAGTCCAGTCAGGTTCACTCAGCCGCCGGCGACCGGCGAGACGATGTCGAGTTTGTCGCCGGCGGCGAGCGCCTTCGATGCGTGTTCGCCACGCGCGACGAATTGCCCGTTCAGCGCCACGGCGAACGGCGGTGTTGCGCCGAAGGCCGCGAGGGCGTCGGTGACGGTCGCCGTGTCGGGCATGGAGAAAGGCTGCTGATTGATGTGAATGTTCATGATGAAAGTCAAAGCACGGGCGCCGCATGTTCGCAGCGCAGCAAGGCAGACCAGCGGGCTCGCCCGCGCCAGTCGTCAAAGGAATCCGGGTCGGTGATCGCGCCGCCGAGCAGCGCTTCGGCAAGCGCACGGGCGGAGTCGGCGACTTCGGGCGCGATCATATAACCGTGTCGATACAGCCCGTTTACCCGCAAGGTTCGTGCGCCGTCCCAGACAATCGCCGGACGATGATCGGGCAAGGTCGGCCGGCATTGCGAATTGAGTTCGAGAATGCGCGCCTCGCCGAACCCCGGATGCACTGCGAACGCCGCGCTCAGGAGTTCGAGCGCCGAGCGCACGCTCATCGGCGACATGTCTTCGCCTTCCACTTCGGTCGCGCCAATCACGTAAAGGTCGTCCTGTTTCGGCGCGATATAGAGCGGATAGCGCGGATGCAGCAAGCGTACCGGCCGCATCAGGCCGATACCCGGAGCATGCACACGCGCGACTTCGCCGCGAATGCCCCTTAGCGCAGGCCATGCTGGTTTACCGCCGAGCCCCCGGCAATCGATCACGAAATGCGCGTCGGGCGGGGTATCTATTGTCGTATTCCAGTGAAGATCGACGTTACGCTCGGCCAGCCCTGCGCCCAGCGCGTTCAGCACTTGCCGGTTGTCGAGCTGGCCTTCGTTAGGCAGCAGCCAGCCTTGCGGAAAACGCGTGCCGAGCGACGGTTCCGCCGCCGCGACTTGCGCGCCGGAGAGCTTGACGAAGCCGTTCTGGAACAGCGCGGAAGGTGCATTCGCGCGCAAACGGCGCTCGAACAGCGGCGCTTCAGCGCGGTCGCCGGCATGCCAGACGACCAGCGTGCCATTGCGCTGGAAAAACACCGGTTCCGGCATATCGGCGATAAAACCCGGCCAGCGCTCAAGCGATGCCGCACCGAGTTCAGTGATCAGCAGTTCAGCGCTGGCGGCCTCGGCTAGCGGTGCGAGCATTGCCGCCGCGACCCATGCGGCCGATTGCGTGCCGGCGGCGTCGCCCCGGTCGTACAGCGCCACACGGTGCCCTGCGCGCGCCAATAGCCAGGCGACTAGCCGCCCGCACAGGCCGCCGCCGACAACGGCAAAGTCGTCTCGCCCAGATGCACGGGAATGAGTGGAGTGCATAGCGGAATGGGAATGCACGACGGTGTTCACGATGACGATGCCTCCTCAGCAGACGCTGCAGAACGCACGGAGCACACAGCACGGAAATCGAGATCGGGAGGAATGCCCGTTTCGAACCCTGGTTGCACGCGCGGCGCACAAAACATTTTTCAGGGACGAAACCACGGCGAGAAAGCGGCCAGGGAGCGCCTTGCCTGCGGCTCCTGTGCCAGCCAATGCTGGAAGAAACTGGAAACGCTGCGGTTTCCGGAAACTTCCCTCGCCGGTATTACCCGGATCGGGTGCAAAGGGACTCTCTCAGCCTCGCCGCGCGTTTCCCCGTTCTTTCAAGGAGGCAGACGCGTGCCGAAGCACCCCTGTTTCGTCGTCGATCATTAAAACATAAAAGCGAAACGACCCGCAAACCGGGAAAAGCCGGGGGCCCGGCGCTGACAAAACCGGACAACCTTCCCTTTCGTTCGCGGTGCGCGCACTCTGGCACAATGCCGCGAACGAAAGGTTCGTCTGCGGCACACGCGTTCGGCAAGCGCCCCGCTGCTGCATTGCACCGGTCGCCCAGTCGGGCGAGGATTAAGGAACAATTAAGTCACGCCCGAAACAATGCTCCGGCGCGCGCCGTCTTTAATGGCCTCTTACGATCATTGAGACGGAGCAGGACCATCCGCATCGATACCGCCAAGTCACAACCTGCCGCAGAGCCGGCACGTCTTCAGGAAGCTCATGACCACCACACCTCCCGGCAACACAGAACAAAACGCCGACAAAGTGTCGGCGTGGAGTCTTATCAAGCCCTACTGGGTATCGGAAGAACGCGGCATTGCATGGCTTTTGCTGATCGCGATCATCGCGATCAACATGACGGTCGTGTACATCAACGTCCGCCTGAACACATGGAGCGCGGACTTCTACAACACGCTGCAGGCCAAGCGGGTCGCCGAATTTCCACGCTTGCTGATGATCTTCGCAGTCCTCGCGTTCGCGTACATCCTGCTCGCCGTGTATGGCCGATACCTGCGCCAGATGCTCGGGTTCCGGTGGCGCCAATGGCTCACGCATCGATACCTTGAGCAATGGCTCGGCGACAAAGCCTTCTACCGTATAGAACGCGATCGCCTCGCCGATAACCCCGACCAGCGGATCAGCGACGACCTGCAGTCTTTCGCCACGACCACGCTGTCGTTGTCGCTGGACTTGTTGTCCACGCTCGTCACGCTCGTGACCTTCATCACGATCCTGTGGACGCTGGCGGGCGCGCTGAGCTTCTCGTTGTTCGGCACGCCACTCACCATTCCAGGCTACATGGTCTGGGCGGCCGCGCTGTACGCGGTGCTCGGCTCGCTCCTGATTCAGCGTTTCGGCCACCCGCTGGTATCGATCAATTATCAGGCGCAGAAAGTGGAAGCCAACTTCCGTTTCGGCCTGATCCGCATTCGTGAGAATGCCGAGCAAATCGCGTTTTATGACGGCATCGCGACGGAAAACACCAACGCCCGGGGCATCTTCGAAACGATCCGCCAGAACTACTGGCAGATCATGAAGTACACGAGGCGGATGACCTTCGTGCTGTCCTTCTACGGCCAGATCGCGATTATTTTCCCGATCATGGTCGCGGCTCCCCGCTACTTCGCTGGCGCATTCACGTTCGGCGTGCTGATGCAGATCAGTTCGGCATTCGGCACGGTCAGCGATTCGTTCTCCTGGTTCATCAATAGTTATTCGACCTTGGTCGAATGGCGCGCCACCGTGAACCGGTTGCGCGAATTCAAGCGTGTGATGCGCTCCACGCACATCAAGGAAGCCATCTCTCCGGCGACCGTGCACGGCGGCATCAACCTGCATTACACGGACACGAAGGCGCTGACCACGACCGGGCTGAAGCTTGCGTTGCCGAACGGCACGCCGCTCGCGAATGTCTCGGATGTGGTGGTGAAGCCGGGCTCTCGCTGGCTGGTGCAAGGTCCATCCGGTTCGGGGAAAAGTACGTTGATGCGCGCACTGGCTGGCCTGTGGCCGTTCGGTGACGGCACGATCGACGCCCCGGTCGACGCCAAGCTGATGTTCATTCCGCAGCAGAGCTATTTGCCGATCGGCACGTTGAAGGCGGCGCTGAGTTATCCGTCGACGGGGGAAGTCTTCTCCGATGAAGCCTGCCGCGAAGCCTTGCGCGCCTGCAACCTGAACGCGTATGGCACGCGTCTGGAGGAGTCGGGACATTGGGCGAAGATGATGTCGCCGGGTGAGCAGCAGCGGCTGGCAGCGGCCCGTGTGTTGCTGCAAAAGCCCGACTTCATGTTCCTCGATGAAGCCACCAGTGCGCTCGATGCCGAGAACGAGATGCTGATCTATACGGCGATCATCGACGCGTTGCCGAACGCTGCAATCGTCAGCGTCGCGCATCGCGAGTCGGTGTCGGGCTTCCATGAGAACCGGATCGAGATCGAGCGCGCGGGGGCTGAAAGCCTGGTGGTTTGAGATGGTTTGAGGTCGGAGCGCTTGTCCGATGCCCGTTGACCACGGGCATCAACGCCCGGTGAATTCCCACATGCAGGTTCTTTTTGACCTGCTTTTCCCGTTGAACGACGCACCGTAGAATGTTCTTGGCGCCTGCTCGGGCAGGCTTTGAACGGGAGACGGGATGCGTGCGTTCGAGTGGTTCACCGAGTTGACGACGCGCGAGCGCCGCACGCTTTACGCAGGTTTCGGCGGTTACGCCGTCGATGCCTTCGACTTCATGATCTACTCGTTCCTCATTCCCACGCTGATTGCCACGTGGGGCATGACGAAGAGCGAAGCCGGAATGATCGCGACGAGCTCGCTGATTTCATCGGCTATCGGCGGCTGGCTCGCCGGCATTCTCTCCGACCGATATGGCCGCGTCCGCGTTTTGCAGTGGACGATCGGCACGTTCGCGTTCTTCACGTTTCTTTCCGGCTTCACGCATTCGTTCGGGCAGTTGCTGGCCACGCGAACGCTGCAAGGCGTGGGCTTTGGCGGTGAATGGTCCGTGGTCACGGTGATGATGGCCGAGACCATTCGTTCGCCGCAGCATCGGGCGAAGGCTGTGGGGACCGTGCAGAGCAGTTGGTCATTCGGCTGGGGCGCTGCGGCGATCCTTTACTGGGCGTTCTTCGCGTTGTTGCCCGAAGATACCGCGTGGCGCGCGTGCTTCTGGATCGGTATCTTGCCGGCGCTTTGGATCCTCTACATTCGCCGCAACGTCAGCGACCCGGACATCTATCTCGCCACACGACGTGCGCGTGATGCCGGCACTGAAACGTCCAAGTTCTCCGATATCTTCAAAGGCTCGCACCTCAAGACAACGATATTAGGCAGCGCGCTGTGCACCGGCATGCTCGGCGGTTATTACGCCATTACCACGTGGCTGCCGACCTATCTGAAGACCGAGCGCCATTTGTCCGTGTTCAACACGAGCGGTTATCTCGTGGTGTTGATCGTCGGCTCGTTTCTGGGCTACGTGTTCGGGGCCATTCTCTGCGACAAGATCGGGCGGCGCGCATCGTTCGTCCTGTTTGCTATCGGCTCGTTTCTGCTCGGGATGATCTACACGATGATCCCCATCACCGACCACACCATGCTGCTGCTCGGCTTTCCACTCGGCATTGTCGTACAGGGTATTTTTGCGGGTGTTGGCGCGTATTTATCGGAGCTGTATCCGAATGCGATCCGCGGCTCGGGGCAGGGGTTTTGCTACAACCTTGGACGCGGGCTCGGCTCGTTCTTTCCAATTCTTGTCGGCGTGCTTTCGCAGGGAATGTCGCTTGTCAAAGCGATAGGTATGGTAGCGGGGACGGGGTATTTGCTGGTGATCATCGCAGCGTTGCTGCTGCCGGAAACGCGGGGCAAAGTGTTGGATGCTGTGACCGGGTAACTTTCTTGAGGATGAAAGCCAGGCCGTTTTAACTTTTACTAAAACGGCCTGCTCATGTGCCACGCACCGCCCTTCGACAAGCGATCTCCTGGCGCAGTCAAATCACTCCACTTCCCAAATCTCACGTCCGTTCAACGCTTGGACCGGGCGTTGGTTGCCGTGATAGAACCGCTGCATGGCATCGAGTTGCTGCTGGGTCATGCTCACCCGCTCCTTGAACTCGATCCACGTCACGCCCTCCGAGCAAGGCGGCGTAGTCAGTGAACCGCTGTACGTGTAGTAGCTCGTGTGTTTGGGCAGCAGGTCGATCGGATTGACCATGACCGCGCTCACCTTGAACTCAGCCCCTTTCTCGCTGGGGATGCGGTCCAACATCGCGTGAATGACGGGGTTGGGTTGATCGCCGAGCTGGAATTGAACAGCCAGCACGAGGAGCTTGCCGTCTTCGGAGCGGTGCACGAGATGTGCGTCCATCACGCTGTCCTTGCCGGCGAAACGTTCTTCACCCGGCGAATGGAAGTGGAACTGGACGAGTTGATAAGCTTGATTGCCGAGGGTGATGCTGTCCGTACCGGGCGTCGCGTTGAATTGAACAGCGTGCCCCGTGTTGATGATATCGATGGGGAGCGGCTGGTAGTTGACCTTGAGACGGGGCATATCGGTGGGCGCTTTCTTTGCCTTCTCGATGTCGATCGGTGACTCAGCACGTCCGCTTTCGCACGCGTGGAAGGCTTCGGTCATGGCGCCCCAATGAGCTGGACCATGGTCGCCGTCGTAGGTCCAGCCATGGTCGGCGGTTCCAGCCGATGCGGTGAGTGTAAAGAAGGCCGCTAACAAGAACGCGCTGACGGACAATCGTTTGATCTTGTTCATTCCATGCCCCTGAAAATTATGAGGGCATGAGCATGCTCTGATGTGCATTGCAGCGGTATCAGATAAGTCGTAATAGTGCGGGATGGAAAGGGAAACAGTGCGGTGAGGAAACACTTGCGGTCGTGAATAAACGTGGCTCGCTAATTCATCGGCCGCATGGGTATGCGCGCTCTACTGTTGGAATTCAAGACATTTGGCAAAGGGCGATGATCGATGATCGCGTCCCTCGTTTGACAACCTGAACTATTGAGTTAAAAACGGCGTAAGACCTTGCTCACGCCGCTCCCTGTAATCGCGCTCACGTTGTTCGCCGCGCAGCGAACCTCGCGGCGCAGGTCCAGTTACGGGTAAGCACGCCAATGCGCAGGCGTGGCTCTATCCTGCAAGTGCCGCTCCCTTGCCACATGCACCGCGTAACCCTTAGTAACCGCCCAATCTGCGGCTTCCTTTTGCGTGCTCACATTCCTGACTTCCTTATGATCAACGATGACGACGTGATGAGTCGTCGCGGTGCCCTTCTCGCTTGACAATGGCCGATGTTCAACATACGCGTTGGTTTTGCTCATGTGATCTCCTGGTTATGAGTAAACGATTACTGCCAGACACATGTGCAGCTGTTTCGCAAAGCTTCAAGCTATAAACCAGAGGAATTCTAAATTTTTGACATTTTATTACGCATTACAAAATATTTTGAGATTAAATGCGTGTTGTTCTCGTGCGCGACTAGCCTTTTCACATGGCATTCACAGCGCTGAATAGAGAAAAATTATCGCTATATTGGCGCTGAGGAATGCTGATAGTCACATTGGTTTGCGTGAAGTTGGGTCACTTTTTCTCACGCCAATTTTTTCGGCACGTAAGCCGGTTGTACGTTGAAAATCACTCACCGCTTGTGCTTATTCATCGCAACGTTCCACGCAATAAAAAGCCGGGCGCAATTCAACATCGCGCCCGGCTTTTTAACGAACATTTCGCGAGAAAAATCTTACCTCGGCAATTCGCTAGACCCCATCAAAAACGCATCCACCGACCGCGCGCACTGCCGTCCTTCGCGGATCGCCCACACAACCAGCGACTGCCCGCGACGCATATCGCCGGCGGTGAATACCTTCGGCACGGAAGTAAAGTAAGCCTTTTCCCCTTCGGTGGAAGCCTTCACATTGCCACGCGCGTCTTTATCGACACCAAAGGCCTCGAGCACCGGCGACGTGGGCTGCGTAAAGCCCATTGCGAGCAGCACCAGATCGGCTTTCATTTCGAACTCCGATCCCGCCACTTCCTGCATCTTCCCGTCCTTCCATTCCACGCGCACCGCGATCAGCTTTTCAACCTTGCCATTCTTGCCTTCGAAGCGCTTGGTCGCCACCGACCAATCGCGCTCGCAGCCTTCCTCATGCGACGACGACGTACGCAACTTGATCGGCCAGTACGGCCACACCAGCGGCTTGTTCTCCGTCTCGGGCGGCTGCGACAGCAACTCGAACTGCGTCACGCTTTTAGCGCCATGCCGATTCGATGTCCCGACACAATCCGAACCCGTATCGCCGCCACCTATCACCACAACGTGCTTGCCCTTGGCAATCAACTGGTCGACGACCGTGTCGCCGGCATTGACCCTGTTCTGCAGCGGCAGGAATTCCATTGCGTAATGGATGCCCTGCATCTCACGTCCAGGCACCGGCAGATCACGCGGCGTTTCCGAGCCGCCAGCAATGACAACGGCGTCGAATTGTTCACGCAACTCATCGGGCGAAATGGTTTCACGCGATGAATTCGCGATATGCCCCGGCAGCGGATCCTTACCGATAAACACGTTGGTCCGGAACGCGACGCCTTCGGCTTCCATCTGCCGCATGCGGCGATCGATCAGCCACTTTTCGAGCTTGAAATCGGGGATGCCATACCGCAGCAATCCGCCAATCCGATCGTTCTTCTCGAACACCGTCACGTCGTGTCCTGCACGCGCCAGTTGCTGCGCAGCCGCCAATCCAGCGGGACCCGATCCGACCACCGCAACCTTCTTGCCGGTCTTGTGCTTCGACGGCAACGGGGCAACCCAGCCTTCGGCCCAGGCTTTATCGATGATCGCGTGTTCGATCGACTTGATGCCGACCGGATCGTCGTTGATACCGAGCGTGCAAGCCGTCTCGCACGGCGCCGGACATATGCGCCCGGTGAACTCCGGGAAGTTGTTCGTGGAATGCAGCACGTCAATGGCCGTCTTCCAGTTTTGCTGGAACACCAGGTCGTTGAAGTCTGGAATGATGTTGTTCACCGGACAGCCGTTGTTGCAGAACGGAATGCCGCAATCCATGCAACGCGCGCCCTGGACCTTCGCGTTCTCGTCCGACAGCGCGTGAACGAATTCCTTGTAATGCTTGACGCGAGCGAGCGGCGCTTCGTACGTCTCATGCTGGCGCTCGAACTCGAGAAAACCGGTTGCCTTGCCCATGTGGTTCTCTTTCTCTGTATTGGGGGTTAATCCACCCTTCGACGCTCAACGCCGAAGGGCCGTACTAGTCGTTAGATCTCAGCAGAATCAGCGGAAAACTCAGGCCGCGATCGCATCCTTCGCTTTCTTCGCACCCATCTCGCCAAGCGCACGCTTGTATTCCGTCGGGAATACCTTCACGAATTGACGACGCGACGCATCCCAGTTCTCGAGCAGCGCTTTCGCACGCGTTGAACCGGTGGACTGGAAGTGCTGCTCGATCAGGTCCTTGAGCAACGCTTCGTCGGTCTTGCCGGTGTGCCACAAAGCCCGGTCGACCGTGCGTTCCTGTTCTGCCTGCTGCAGCACCGGATCGAGCGCGACCATCGCCTTGTTGCACTTGCCGCCGAAGGTACCGTCTGCATCGAAGACAAACGCCACGCCGCCTGACATGCCCGCCGCAAAGTTGCGCCCGGTTTCACCGAGCACGACCACCGTGCCGCCGGTCATGTATTCGCAACCGTGATCGCCGGTGCCTTCCACGACCGCTGTAGCGCCCGAGTTACGCACGGCGAAACGCTCGCCCGCGACGCCGCGGAAATACGCATCGCCTTCAATCGCGCCGTACAACACCGTGTTGCCGCAGATGATGTTTTCTTCCGACTTGCCGCGGAAGTCGTTAGTCGGGCGAATGATGATGCGCCCGCCCGACAGCCCCTTGCCGACGTAGTCGTTGCCGTCGCCGACGAGATCCAGCGTGATGCCCTTCGCCAGGAACGCGCCGAAACTCTGGCCCGCCGTGCCCTTCAACTGGATATGGATCGAGTCGTCGGGCAGGCCGTCGTGGCCGTACTTCCGTGCAATCAAACCGGACAACATCGCGCCGACCGTGCGGTTCACGTTGCGCACCGGCTGGATGAACGAGACGTGCTCGCCCTTCTCGATAGCCGCCTTCGACTTCTCGATCAGCACATGATCCAGCGCCTTCTCAAGCGCATGATCCTGCGTCTCGACGTGCTTCGTCGCAATGCTGCCGTCGTTCGGCACTTGATAGAACACCTTCGAGAAGTCCAGACCCTTCGCCTTCCAATGCTCGACGCCCTTCTTTGTATCGAGCAATTCGGCGTGACCGATCAGATCGTCGAACTTGCGGATGCCCAGTTGCGCCATGATTTCGCGCACTTCTTCAGCGATAAAGAAGAAGAAGTTGACCACATGCTCCGGCTGTCCCGTGAACTTGGCGCGCAGCACCGGATCTTGCGTCGCAACGCCGACCGGGCACGTGTTCAGGTGACACTTGCGCATCATGATGCAACCCTGCACGACGAGCGGCGCGGTCGCGAAACCAAATTCATCGGCGCCGAGCAGCGCACCGATCACCACGTCGCGGCCCGTCTTCATCTGGCCGTCGGCCTGCACGCGGATACGGCCGCGCAGACGGTTCAACACCAGCGTTTGCTGCGTTTCGGCCAGACCCAGTTCCCATGGCGTGCCCGCATGCTTGAGCGACGACAGCGGCGAAGCGCCCGTGCCGCCATCATGGCCCGCGATCACGACGTGATCGGCCTTCGCCTTGGCAACGCCGGCAGCAACCGTCCCCACACCCACTTCCGACACCAGCTTCACCGAGACGCTCGACGACGAGTTCACGTTCTTCAGATCGTGAATAAGCTGCGCCAGGTCTTCGATCGAATAGATGTCATGGTGCGGCGGCGGCGAGATAAGGCCAACACCCGGCACTGAATACCGCAGCTTGCCGATGTATTCGCTGACCTTGTGACCCGGCAGTTGTCCGCCTTCGCCCGGCTTCGCGCCCTGCGCCATCTTGATCTGGATCTGGTCAGCCGACGACAAATACTCCGCCGTCACACCAAAGCGTCCGGATGCCACCTGCTTGATCTTCGAGCGCAGCGAATCGCCGTCTTTCAACGGGATATCGGTGACGACTTCGTCGCCGATTACCGAGCGCATCGTGTCGCCGTTCTTGATCGGAATGCCGCGCAGTTCGTTGCGATACCGGTTTGCGTCTTCACCGCCTTCACCCGTGTTCGACTTCCCGCCGATCCGGTTCATGGCGACAGCCAACGTTGCGTGCGCTTCGGTGCTGATCGAACCCAACGACATTGCGCCGGTCGCGAAACGCTTGACGATTTCCTTCGCCGGTTCCACTTCGTCCAAAGGAATCGCCTTCGCCGGATCGACCTTGAACTCGAACAAACCACGGAACGTCATGTGACGCTTGGTCTGGTCGTTGATCAGGTGGGCGTATTCCTTGTACGTCTGGTATGAGTTGCTGCGCGTGGAATGCTGCAGCTTGGCGATAGCGTCAGGCGTCCACATGTGCTCTTCACCACGCACGCGATACGCGTATTCACCGCCCGCATCGAGCATGGTCGCGAGCACGGGGTTCTCGCCAAACGCCTCACGATGCAGGCGAATCGCTTCCTCGGCCACTTCGAAAATGCCGATGCCGCCGACCTTCGATGCCGTGCCCGTGAAGTATTTCCCCACGAGTTCACTGGAGAGCCCGACCGCTTCGAAAATCTGCGCGCCGGTGTACGACATGTACGTGGAAATGCCCATCTTCGACATGACCTTGTACAAGCCCTTGCCCACGGCCTTCGTGTAGTTGTAGATGGCTTTATCGGCGGAGAGATCGCCCTTCAGGCCTTCTGCCATTTGCGCGAGCGTTTCCAGCGCGAGGTACGGATGCACCGCTTCCGCGCCATAGGCCGCAAGCAACGCGAAGTGATGCGTCTCGCGCGCCGAGCCCGTTTCCACGACCAGACCCGTGCTCGTGCGCAGACCGTGCTGCACGAGATGCGTATGGATAGCGGAGGTCGCGAGCAGCGCCGGAATAGCCAGGTTGTCGCGATCCATCTTGCGATCGGAGACGATCAGCATGTTGTAGCCGGACTTGACCGCGTCCACCGCTTCCGCGCACAGCGAAGCGAGGCGCGCTTCCACGCCTTCGTTACCCCACACCACCGGATAGCAGATGCTCAGTTCGTACGAGCTGAACTTGCCGCCGGTGTATTTATCGATGGCGCGAATCTTCGCGATGTCCCTGAAGTCGAGCACGGGCTGCGAGACTTCGAGACGCATCGTCGGATTGATGTTGGTCGTGTCGAGCAGGTTCGGCTTCGGGCCGACGAACGACACCAGCGACATCACCATGTTCTCGCGGATCGGATCGATCGGCGGGTTCGTGACCTGCGCGAAGAGCTGCTTGAAGTAGTGATACAGCGTCTTGTTCTTGTTCGACATCACCGCGAGCGGCGAGTCATTCCCCATTGAACCAACGGCTTCTTCGCCCAGCTGCGCCATCGGCGCCATCAGGAACTTGACGTCTTCCTGCGTGTAGCCGAACGCCTGCTGACGATCCAGCAATGCAGCCGCTTCACGGCGCTGCGTATCGACCTCTTCCGCCTTCGGCTCGATTTCGTCGAGCTTGATGCGCACGGCGTCGATCCAGCTCTTGTACGGCTTGCCGTTCGCGAGGTTGTCCTTGAGTTCCTTGTCGTCGATGATCCGGCCTTGCTCCATGTCGATCAGGAACATCTTGCCCGGCTGCAGACGCCACTTCTTCACGATCTTCGATTCCGGCACCGGCAACACGCCAGACTCCGATGCGAGGATCACGAGGTCGTCGTCAGTGATGACGTAGCGCGCCGGACGCAGGCCGTTACGGTCGAGCGTCGCGCCAATCTGGCGGCCGTCCGTGAACGCGATCGCGGCGGGGCCGTCCCACGGCTCCATCATGGCAGCGTGATATTCGTAAAACGCGCGGCGATTGTCGTCCATCAACGTGTGCTGTTCCCAGGCTTCGGGAATCATCATCATCATCGCGTGGACGAGCGGATAACCCGCCATGACCAGGAGTTCAAGGCAGTTATCGAACGATGCCGTGTCCGACTGGCCCGGATAGATCAGGGGCCAGAGCTTTGGCAGGTCGTCGCCCAGCACGTAGCTGGCAATCGCACCGGTACGCGCGTTCAGCCAGTTGACGTTGCCCTTCACGGTGTTGATTTCACCGTTGTGCGCAATCATCCGGTACGGGTGCGCGAGTTCCCACGCGGGGAACGTGTTGGTGGAGAAGCGCTGGTGAACGAGCGCGAGCGCGGAGACGGTGCGTTCGTCCTGCAGGTCGCGGTAATACACGCCAACCTGACCGGCCAGCAGCAGGCCCTTGTAGACGACGGTACGCGCCGACATCGACGGCACGAAGTATTCCTTGCCGTGCTTGAGTTTAAGCGCCTGAATCCGATGGCTGGCCGTCTTGCGGATCACGTACAGCTTCCGCTCGAGCGCGTCGGTCACAACAATGTCTTTGCCCCGGCCAATGAAGATCTGCCGGATCAACGGCTCGCTGGCCTTAACGGTCGGAGAAATGGGCATGGTGGCGTCGACGGGCACATCGCGCCAGCCGAGCACGACCTGGCCTTCGGCTTTCACCGTGCGTTCCAGTTCCTGCTCGCACGCGAGACGCGACGCGTGTTCCTTCGGCAAGAAGATCATGCCGACGCCGTACTCGCCTTCCGGCGGCAGCGTCACGCCCTGCTTCGCCATCTCCTCACGATAAAACCCGTCGGGGATCTGGATCAGGATGCCCGCGCCGTCGCCCATCAGCTTGTCAGCGCCGACGGCGCCGCGATGGTCGAGGTTTTCGAGGATCTTCAGACCCTGCTGGATGATTTCGTGGCGCTTCTTGCCCTTGATGTGCGCGACAAAACCAACGCCACAGGAGTCGTGTTCGTTCTCGGGGTCATACATGCCCTGCGCGGCGGGAGCGGAACCGAGAGTCGGCGGCAGTTGATCGTTCATGGGTCACCGTGTTCTGTGGGGGGCCGCGGGCGGCCGTTGAACATGTTTTTGCGTTGCTAATGTGTGCTTTGGTCGCGCCTCCGGCAGGCCAAGACCCTGAACCTGGGCGAAAACGCGAAGCGATGATCGCGAGCCGGTCGTGCAAAACAGACGCGATGCGTCCTGGACTGCCGGAAAACGAAATATACGCGATGAATCAAAATGTTGGCAACCAAAACGCGTTGATCTGACACCTATTATCGAGTTGGTGCACGTTTGCCCCATTTAATTAGATCCACATCAAATTTCGAAAAAAATAAACGGCATGCCGATTTTTGTCGTCATGCCGTTCAGTCATTCTTCAGTTCCGGCGATAAAACTCCGTTAACGGGTCTGAGGAGTCTCGCGAATCTTGCGTGGACGGCCGCGAGGCAACGGCGACACGCGCCGGTTGGCGGCGCGCCCTGCCCACTCCCTGTAGGACTCGCTGCCCAGCACCCAGCCCTTGAGCGTCGCCTGAAGCAGCCGGTTGGCTTCGCGTTCGTCGAGCGGCTGCTCGCACAGCTCTGTATAGGCGCGCTGGCGTTCGAACGGTGTATTGCCGAGCTTCCAGTAGAGCGGGTGATCGGTTATGAGGCTGTCGAGTGTCAAGCCGATGTGATGGCGGTAGCTGGACCATTTGTAGTCTTGCGGGAGGGCCGCGAGGTCGGCATGCACAGGCGCCATCTCGACGACCCGGCTCGCGAGCAGGAAGTAGGTTTCACCTTCGATCACCGTTGCCCGGTAGCGGCCTTCCCACAAGGTGCCGCGGCGGGCATAACGGCGGTTGAAATGCGCGACATAGCGCCGGCCGACCGCCTGCATGGCTTTCGGGAGGCTCGCTTCGTCGCGCGGTGTGACGAGCAGATGCACCGCGCCGGGCATCAGCGCGTAAGCGTGGATGGCGAGATGGTGGTCGCGGGAGGCCGTGCGCAGGCATTCGATGAAAAGCTCGTAGTCCGGAGCTTCGACGAAAGCGGGCTGCTGATCGAGACCGCGCAGGATGACGTGCTGCGGTTGTTCGGGAACGTAGAGTCGTGCTAGCCGTGCCATGCTGGATTTTCCGTTGGTCGAGCGTTGGTCGGGTTCGGGTATTCCGGCGGTCCGTCAAAGCCATATTCTGGGCCACCTTGAAATTTTTCGTTCAAGTCCTGCGGGGACGCGTCAAGCCGCGCAGCAACCCATGCTCCAGCCGGGAAAATCAGGAGTCCGGCGTCGCGCTAACCCAATTGGAGCCAGCATTCTTCTTAGGGAAAACGCTCTGAGGTGAAGCATGGTTTGTTTCAAATGTTCTGTTCATAATTAGCGTGCTTTTTCGGAGGAGCACTCAATGAAAATAAAACGGGTTGTTACGGGGGTCGCTGCATTCGCGTGCGTGTCTGGCGCGGCACATGCACAGTCGGCGAACACTTTCTACGTCACTACAGGCTGGTTCCATTTCGCTCCTATCTCCAGTAGCGGCCCGCTCAAGGAAACGAGCGTAGGTGGATCGCCAGTCGGCATTGAAGTACCCAACACCGGCGCGAGCCTCTCCAGCGGCGACACCGCCGGCTTCACCGCGGGCTACTTTGTCACCGACCATATTGCTGGCGAATTTGTTCTCGGCATTCCGCCCACGTTCGACTTGAAAGGCGAAAAGTCGTATTCGCAATATGGCACGCTCGGATCGGCCAAGCAGTGGAGCCCGACGCTGTTGCTGAAGTACTACTTCATGCAACCACAGTCGAAGATTCGCCCTTACGTGGGTATTGGCGTGACACGCGTGTGGTTCACCGACGCAAAGATCACGAATACCGCTTTCGAAGCCAACGTACTGCATGGTCCGACCGATGTATCGACGGATAGTTCGTGGGCCCCCGTGTTTAATGCAGGCCTTACATACGCGTTCAACGACCACTGGTTCGCCGGTTTCTCCATTTCCTTCGTGCCCCTCCATGCCACGGCCAAGCTCACGACCCAGGCGCAGACGCCGGTCGGCCAGCTCACCGTGAACTCAGAAGCAAAACTGAAGCTGAACCCGATCGTGACGTACCTGAACGTCGGATATCGGTTCTAAATACTGTTTGAAACACGGTTTAAACGCCTGCACTCGCCCTTTTTTTCACGCTGTTCCGTCAAAGCAAACCAAGAACAAACGCCGTTGCGAGTATTCCTCGCAACGGCGTTTGTCTTTCAGCGCTTGTAAATATGACTCGCAGCGTGCGGTTTTCCGAACGCATCCGGGCAGTTTCTACTTTTACCGATTTTCTGCTTTTCGCCAGATGCCTTGCGTGGCAAGGCTCGAACGTGCAATGTTGAACGCGGCGGGGCAATCGGCATCCAACTTGCTCACCTTCTGTTTTTCCGCACTTTCGCGGCCCATCCACGATTCATCCATCGACGGAGCGATCCTATGAACGCATTCCCAAATACGCGAGATGCCCTCGGAGATTCATGGAACTCCACCAGTCGCCGTGCACGCCGCATTTCGCGTCATAGCCGCGACGCGGCGCAGGACATTGGCGGCGAATTGCGCACGCTTATTTCGGAAATTGAAGAAACACTGTCAGAAGGGACGTCAGCCGACGTCGCCGCGCTGCGCGCTCAATTGAGCAAGAGCGTGGATTCGGCACGCGAGCGTTTGAATAATACGCAAGACGCGGTGCGCGCTCGTGCGAATGCGGCCCTGGCCGATGCGGACACCTATATTCACGACAAACCGTGGCAAACCATTGCCCTGGTGGGCGGCCTGGCGCTGGTAGCAGGCGTGTTGCTGGCCCGCGCCCGATAAGTCTTTTGCTTGTATCGATGAAAAACGCGCGCCGGAATCGCTTCCGGCGCGCGGTTTCACGTGTTTGCGTATTTCAGCTCAATCCAGAAAATCAGCGCCGATTACGTCGATCCGGTCCGTGCAGATCGCGTCCACGCCCCATTTCGCGAGCTGGCGCGCCCGTTCGGGGTCGTTGACGGTGTAAGCCAGTATCCGCAAGCCGGAAACCTTGATCTCCGCAACCAGACGCTCGTCCAGCGTCTTGTGATCAGCATGCAGTGACACGCACGCCAACGCCGCGGTTTGGGCGCGCCAGTCGCCGGGAATGGCTTGGTAGAGCAAACCGCGCGGCAGATCGGGCGCAGCGCCGGCAGCGGCCTCAAGCGCAGCGTACGAAAACGACGACAGCAGCGGCGCCGTTTCTGCTCCTGACCACAGCCGCGCGGCTTCCTGCGCCACTAAAACGCCCGTCTCCACGTCGCGCCCTTCGCACGGCTTGATTTCGATATTCGCCGCCAATCCGTGCGAAAAACACCGTTGCGCGACCTGGACGAGCGTTGGCATGCGTGCGCCGGCGAAACTCGGATCGAACCAGCTTCCGGCATCGAGTTGTTCAAGTTCTTCGTAGCGAAGATTTTTCGCCGCACCGCGCCCGTTCGACGTGCGGTCGACGAGGTCGTCGTGTAGCAAAAACACAACGTTATCCGCCGATAATTTCGCATCGAATTCGATCATTTTCAGACCGAGGCGCGCACCGGTGTCAATACCGTCGAGCGTGTTTTCCGGCGCGACTTTCCCGCCGCCGCGATGCGCGACGATGCGCGGATAAGGCCAGATTTTCATGTTCTTGTACCCTCTCGTTCCCTTTAATTAACGCGTAAGCCCGTTGCCGGATCGAAAATGTGAAGACGGTGAGCCGGCAGCGCCACTTCCAGCGCCTCGCCGCGCGCCGGACGATGTTCATGCGGCAAACGCACCGCGACGTCGTGTTTGCCCCAGCGGCCATGCGCGAGGTTATCGGCGCCGAGGAGTTCACAGGAATCCACAGTCAGCGAGACATGTGCGCTCTGCTGCTCCGGCAACATGTGTTCCGGCCGAATGCCTAATACCCACTCACGGCCCTTCAAATCCTGTTGCAGCGACTGCATGCCCGCGAGCGGCAGGCGTGGCCCATTACCCGCGACATCGAAGCCAGACCCGTCGTCCGACACACGGCCTTCCAGCAGATTCATCGCCGGTGAGCCGATAAAGCTTGCCACGAACACCGTCGCCGGCCGCTCGTAGACTTCGGTCGGCGGCCCGATCTGCTCGGCCCGGCCGCGATTCATCACGATCACGCGCTGCGCGAGCGTCATTGCCTCGATCTGGTCGTGGGTGACGTACAGGCTAGTGGTCGCAAGACGTGCGTGCAGCCGCTGGATCTCCAGCCGCATTTGCACGCGCAACTTGGCGTCGAGGTTGGACAGCGGTTCGTCAAACAGGAACACGGCCGGTTCGCGCACGATCGCGCGGCCCATTGCCACACGTTGCCGCTGGCCGCCGGACAACTCGCGCGGCTTGCGCGCGAGCAACGGTTCGAGTTCCAGGATCTTCGCGGCATTCTGCACGCGCCGGTCGATTTCAGACTTGCTGACACCGCCGATCTTCAGCGCGTACGCCATGTTCTGCGCGACGCTCATGTGCGGATACAGCGCGTAGTTCTGGAACACCATCGCGATGTCCCGGTCCTTCGGCTCCAGCTTATTCACCACTTTCTCGCCGATGGAAATCGTCCCTTCGGACACGCTTTCCAGCCCCGCGACCATCCGCAGCAAGGTCGATTTCCCGCAGCCGGACGGCCCGACCATCACGACGAATTCGCCGTCCGTCACTTCCACATCAATGCCGTGCAGGACAAACTGCTTGCCGTCGTAGGTTTTTTTGACGCCTTGAAGGCTCAGTGCAGCCATCGACCCGCCTTCATTTAAGGGCGCCCGCGACCGTCGCGAAGTGCGCGACCGCGATGCCCGGTTCATAGAATTTATGCAGCAACTCGCGCCACGTCTGGTAGTCGGCAGAGCCGCGGAAACCTTCCTGATGCGCCGCGACCGTTTCCCAGCGCACGAGCAGCACGTAATGCGAACCGTTGTTCGCGTCAGCGCCACGCACCAGTTCGTGCGAGAGATAGCCCGGTTGCGCCGAGATGATTTTTTCGGCTTTAGCGAACGCCGCTTCGAACGCGGCCTCTTCGCCCGCCTTCACCGGCAATTGAGCAACTTCAAGGATCATTGAATGAGCCTCCGTTATTTTTCGGAATCGACGAGACCACGTACGAACCAGCGTTGCATCGTCAGCACAACCGCAAGCGGCGGCAACATCGCCAGAAGCGTTGCAGTCATGACCAGATGCCATTCGGTGGCTGTATCGCCGGTTGCGATCATGCTCTTGATGCCGACCACCGCGGTTTGCAGCGACTGGTCACTGGTGATCAGGATCGGCCACAAATACTGGTTCCAGCCATAGATGAACGTGATCACGAACAGTGCGGCAATGTTCGTCTTCGACAGCGGCAGCACCACGTCCCAGAGGAACCGCAATGCCCCGGCGCCGTCGATGCGCGCCGCCTCCATCAACTCGTCGGGCAGCGTCATGAAGAACTGCCGGAACAGGAACGTCGCCGTCGCCGATGCAATCAGCGGCAATGTCAGGCCGGCGTACGTGTTGCTGAGGTGCATCGACGAAACGACCTGGACCGTCGGGAAAATCCGCACTTCCACCGGCAGCATCAGCGTGATGAAGATTAGCCAGAAGGCCAGGTTTTTAAACGGAAAGCGGAAGAACACAATGGCGTAGGCCGACAACATGGAGATAGCGATCTTGCCGATCGAAATCACGAGCGCCATGACCAGGCTGTTCAGCAGCATGTGGCCGAACGGCGCCGCCGCGTTGCCGCTGCCGTGCGTCCAGATAGTCACTACGTTCTCGAACAAGTGCGTGCTCGGAACCAGCGAAAGCGGCACGCTGAATACTTCCGCTTCGCTCATGGTGGCGGCGCAAAAAGCGATGTACACGGGAAACACGACCAGCACCACGCCCACGATCAGCACCGCGTGGCAAAACAGGTCAAAACCGCGACGGTTCTCGATCATGAGTACTGCACCCGACGTTCAATAAAGCGGAATTGCACGACAGTCAGCGCCACCACGATCACCATCAGCACAACCGACTGCGCGCCGGAACTGCCGATATCGAGACCTTGGAAACCTTCGGCGAAAATCTTGTAGATCAAGGTTTTTGTGGACTGCGCGGGGCCGCCGCCGGTGGCTGCATCGATCACGGGGAAGGTATCGAAGAAGGCGTAGACCACATTCACGGTCAGCAGGAAAAAGCTGGTTGGCGAGAGCAACGGCAGCGCGATTCCGAAAAAGCGCCGCACGGGCCCGGCGCCGTCAATGGCCGCCGCCTCGATCAACGAACGCGGGATAGCCTGCAGCCCGGCGTAGAAGAACAGGAAGTTATAGCTGACCTGCTTCCACACTGACGCCAGCACGACCAGGAACATGGCCTGGGAACCGTTGAGCGCGTGGTTCCAGACAATGCCGTATTTCGCAAGCGCGTAGGTCACCAAACCAATGCTTGGATTGAACAGGAACGACCACAGCACGGCGGCAATAGCCGGTGCAACCGCGTACGGCCAGATCAACAGCGTCTGATACAGCTTCCTGCCCCTTGTCACCCGATCAGCGCACGCGGCCAGCAGCAGCGAGATCGCGAGACCCGACACGGTGACAAGCGTGCAGAAGATGATGGTCGTGTTGAATGACGCGAGGTAAAGCGGATCGGTGAAGATCTGCTTGAAATTCGCCAGTCCGACAAACTCGCTCGATGTACCGAACGCGTCCTGGGTCTGCGTGGCCTGCCACAGCGCCTCGCCGGCCGGCCACAGAAAAAAGAGCGCGGTGATGGCGAGTTGCGGCGCGACCAGCAGATAAGGCAGCAGGCTCGTATTGAACCGCGATCGTTTTTCCATGGCGAGTTTAGTTTCCAGCCTTTTCGAAGCGGCGCAGCAGGTCGTCGCCGCGCGATGCCGCCGAATCAAGCGCATCCTTCGGCGTTTTCTTCTGTGCCCAGACCTGCTCGAGTTCTTCGTCGACGATCGTGCGGATCTGCGGCATGTTGCCCAGACGCAAGCCCTTCGTGAACGGCAGGGGCGGCTTGTTCAACATCTGTTTGATCGCGGTATCGGCGCCGGGATTCTTGTCGTAGAAACCCTGCTTTTGCGTCAGTTCGTAAGCGGCGGTCGTGACCGGCAGATAACCCGTGTCCTGATGCCATTTGGCTGCGACTGCCGGCGAGCTCAGGTACGCCAGGAACTTGGCGACCCCCTTGTACGTGGCCGGATCCTTCCCGGCCAGAACCCAAAGACTCGCGCCGCCGATAATCGCGTTCTGCGGTGCGCCCTTCACGCTCTGGTCGTACGGCATCATGCCCGTGCCGAAATTGAACTTCGCGTATTTCTTGATGTTGGCAAGCGACCCCGACGAGTTGGTCACGATGCCGCAATCGCCGCTATAGAACTTCGATACCGCTTCGTCCTTGCGGCCCACATACGTGAACGTGCCGTCCTTCGCCATGTTTTGCAGGCGCTGGATGTGCGCGATCTGCAGTGGCTTGTTGAATTCGAGCACGGCGTTGGTGCCGTCAAAACCATTATTCTCCGAGGCGAACGGCAGGCCGTGCCATGCGCTGTAGTTCTCCAACTGAATCCAGCTCTGCCAGCCCGACGAATAACCGCACATGCCTGCTGCCTTCAGCTTTTTCGCATCGGCTTCGAGTTCGTCCCAGGTTTTCGGCGGCTGGGTCGGATCGATACCGGCCTTCTTGAACGCGTCCTTGTTGTAATAGAGGACAGGTGTAGAGCTGTTGAACGGCATCGAGATCAGCTGGCCAGTCTTCGAGTCACTGTAGTAACTCGCAATCGTTGGAACGAATGCCTTGACGTCGAGCGGAACGCCGGCTTGTTTGAATACGTCAGAAACGGGAATGACCGCCTTCTTGGCCTGAATCATCGTGGCTGTGCCGACTTCATACACTTGCAGGATCGCCGGCGCGTTGCCGCTGCGATACGCCGCAATACCCGCAGCCAGCGTCTGGTCGTAGCTGCCCTTGAAGACCGGCACGATCTTGTAGTCGCTTTGCGACGCGTTGAAGTCGTTTGCAATGTCATTCACGCGCTCACCGAGCGCGGATTCCATCGCGTGCCAGAACTGGATTTCAGTGGCGGCCTGCGCCTGACTGGCGCCAAAGGCGAATACAGCGGCAATGGAAAAGGCGCTGACCAACAACTTGCGACTACTCATGAGTAACCTCTCCTTGAACCCCGGTGGAGTTTTTTTGATTCGGACAAACGCGGAACGCGTCTGGAACGCGGCATTCTAGTTGTCGTCTATGACGAATAGACGTCCATATTCTTTTAATGCATAACGATCAGTCATGCCTGCGATGTAATGCGCGATCAGGCGTGCCTGCGTGCTGCCGGAAGCGTTCTCGCTGCCGCGGGGGTCGTTGGCGAACTCTTCCGCGATCGGTCCACGTGCCTGATAGGCCGGCGGCAGCAGGCGCGGGTCGTCGTTGAATGCCTTGAACAGCCCGCTCACCACGCGCGCCGCTTTGTTAGCCATCCGCATGACCTGGTAATGGCGATACAGGTTCTTGTAAAGAAACCGCTTGAGTTCGGTAGCCTGGGCGGCAACTGTCTCGCTGTGCGTGACCAGCGCCGGAGCGTCGCGCACGTCATCGACCGATTGCGGATTCAACCGCGCCAGGTTCTCGCTCGTCGACTCGATCAGATCCACGATCAACGTATTGATGATCCGGCGGATGGTCTCGTGAATCAGCCTTCGCCCTTCAATTTTCGGATACTCGCCGCGCGCCGCTTCGTAGTGCGTATGCCACAACGCGACATCGGCCAGTTGATCGAGCGTGATCAGGCCGGAGCGCAGCCCATCGTCGACGTCGTGATTGTTGTAGGCGATTTCGTCGGCAACATTTGCGATCTGGGCTTCTATCGACGGCTGCTTGCGATTCAGAAAACGTTCGCCCAATGCGCCGAGCTTCAGCGCGTTTTCATGCGAGCAGTGTTTAAGAATGCCTTCGCGGGTTTCGAAGCAAAGATTAAGGCCGTCGAACGCGCCGTAGTGTTCTTCCAGTTCATCAACCACCACAAGGCTCTGCAGGTTGTGCTCGAAGCCGCCGTGATCGCGCATGCATTCGTTCAGCGCATCCTGTCCGGCATGGCCGAACGGCGTATGGCCGAGATCGTGCGCCAGCGAAATTGCTTCGACCAGGTCTTCGTTCACGCGCAGGTTACGCGCCACGGAACGGGCGATCTGCGCGACTTCCAGGCTGTGCGTCAGGCGCGTGCGAAAGAGGTCGCCCTCGTGATTGACGAAAACCTGCGTCTTGTATTCAAGGCGGCGGAACGCCGTGGAGTGAACAATACGATCGCGGTCGCGCTGGAACTCGGTGCGCGCAGCGGGCGGTTTTTCTTCGAAGCTGCGGCCACGCGACTCGGCCGAATGCGCGGCATACGGCGCGAGATGGGCCTCAAGCGCGAACGACGTCGGCGTGATGCTGGAAAACTGGAATGTCTTGTCGCTCACCGGCTGCTCCGAATCATCGTTGCTTTGTTGTTTTTACTTCGTTTTTTGCTTGGCCCTGGCTTGGTCGTTTTCTCCGCGGCAACGGCTTTGCCCAGATGCGGCGCCAAAGAGAGTCGGCGCGATGTCCCAATCTTTCATCTATCGCGGCTTGGCGGTAATTCCCCAATCACCGTCCTCGTCTTCATCATGACGCCCGCACCTGAAAAAGCATCAACCAAGCCGGCGTGACTGGTTTCAAATCTGGAACGCCCTGCGGTTTACCTGTTGCCGTTAGCCAACGTGTTCTTTGCCGCCGTGACCACTACCGCTGCCGTTGTTAAGCACGCGTCACAGGGGGCAGCGCATTGGTGAACCCGGACGTCTCGCGACGGAGCTTCGTCAGAACAACCCACTGCTGCTGAACGCAGCCGCTCAGTCGCTCAGACGCTGGCCGCGAGCGTTGCGCGCACTGCCTCGTCCGGGGCACCCGTGATCTTTGTATTACCGAAACGCTCCAGCAGGATGAATTTGATCTCACCTGCCTCGGCTTTCTTGTCGACCTTCATCAAGTCGATATACCGATCCGCGCCAAGCGCTGGTGCCTTGACCGGCAGCTTCGCCGCGGCGATCAGCCGCGTGAGGCGCTCACGTGACGTTTCATCGAGCCGGCCGAGCCGCACGGACAGATCCGCCGCCATCACCATGCCGCAACCGACTGCCTCTCCATGCAGCCATTCTCCGTAACCAAGGCCGGCTTCAATTGCATGACCGAACGTGTGGCCGAAATTGAGAATGGCGCGCAAGCCGCCTTCGCGTTCATCGGCAGCGACGACCGAAGCCTTCACCTCGCACGAGCGCTTTACCGCATGCGTAAGCGCGGTGGGATCGCAATCGTTCAAAGCCGGGATGTTCGCCTCGATCCAGTCGAAGAATTCGCTGTCGGCAATGGCGCCCGTCTTGATCACTTCCGCGATACCCGCGGCCAGCTCGCGCGGCGGCAGTGTCTGCAGCGCCCCTATGTCAGCGATGACCGCTTGCGGCTGATAAAACGCGCCGATCATGTTCTTGCCGAGCGGATGATTGATGCCCGTCTTCCCGCCCACCGACGAATCGACCTGCGCGAGCAGCGTGGTCGGCACCTGGATAAAGGGCACGCCGCGCATGTAACTGGCGGCGGCAAAACCCGTCATGTCGCCGATCACCCCGCCGCCCAGCGCAATCAGCGTGGTCTTGCGGTCGGCGCGCTCGGTCAGCAGCGCGCTGAAAATCTGGTTGAGCGTCTCGAGATTCTTGTGCGCCTCGCCGTCGGGCAGAACGATGGTCGTGACTTTCTTGCCGAGCGGCGCGAGGGCAGCGCGGAGCGCATCGCCGTAGAGCGGATCGACGGTCGTGTTGGTGACAATGGCGATCGAAGAGCCCGCAATATGCGGCGCGTACAGCTCGGTCCGGCCAATCAGCCCGGCGCCAATATGGATGGGGTAGGCGCGATCGCCCAGTTCGACGTTGACGGTAATCATGGCGGACATTATGACGTAGCCGGCTTGGCGATGCCGGCCATCTCCAGTTGCATCAACACCATGTTGACGAGGTTATTCACGGTCGGCCGGCCGGTTTCCACGATGAAGTGCGCGCACTCCTGATACAGGGGATCGCGCGTCTTGTAGAGCGCTTCCAGCTTGCCGCGCGGGTCGTCGGTCTGCAGCAGCGGCCGGTTTTTATCGCGCCGCGTGCGCTGCCACAATTCGTGCGGCGTGGCGCGCAGATAGATCACGAGCCCGCGACTCTTCAGGTGGTCGCGATTCTCCGGCCGGAGAATCGCGCCGCCGCCGGTTGCCAGCACGATATTCTCGCGCCGCGACAAGTCGTCGATCACATCCGCTTCGCGCTGCCGGAAGCCTTCCTCGCCTTCGACCTCCCAGATTACCGGGATGCGCGCACCCGTACGCATCTCGATTTCGTGGTCGGAATCGATGAAAGAACGTTGTAACCGGCGCGCGACCGCCCGCCCCACGGTGGTCTTCCCAGCCCCCATGAGTCCGACAAAAAATACGTTCGCGTTCGCTTGCCCGGCTTCCAACTCGCTTCCTTATGCATTGATTCCGGTCCCGATTCTGGTCCCGTTCGTGCGGGAGCTTAAGGGCAAAAGGGCCGCTTTGTCGAGTCGGAAAGGCTTGCCGGCGGCCCTCAAAGACGCGCCGGAACGATATGCGGGGTAATGAAAATGACCAGTTCGCTGCGTGAATTGCGGCGCGCGGTATGACGAAAAAGCCAGCCCAATACCGGGATTTTACCGAGCAGCGGGACCCTCGTGACATCTTCGCGCTCGTCGGTGGAATATATCCCGCCGATTGCCACCGTGCCGCCGTCCTCCACCTCCACGCGTGTCTGGACGTGCTTGGTGTTGATCGCCGGGCCGGCTGCGGTCTGCTCGCCGACGCTGTCCTTCGATACGTCGAGATCAAGGATGACGTGGCCATGCGGCGTAATTTGGGGTTCGACCTCCAGTTTCAGCGCGGCCCGGCGAAACTGGACGCCCGACACGCCATTGCCAACTTTCGCCTGATACGGCAATTCTGTGCCCTGCTCGACTAACGCCTTCACGCGATCCGCTGTGATTACGCGGGGACTCGACACAATCTCGCCGTGACCTTCGTTCTCAAGCGCACTCAGCTCGACATTCAGCAATCGCGTAGCCTGCGCGGCGAATAGCGTCAGGCCGGCGGTCGCGGCGTCGAACCCGCCAATCGGCCGCGCCGATAAATCAAACACTGCACCGTCCGCGCCCGCCACAAGGCCCCGGGCGCTGCCGTCACCGGTGGGCGTCATCGACAGTTTCACACCCAGATTGCGCGAAAACCCGGTGTCGCCTTCCACGATGCGCGCCTCGATCATCACCTGCGGCGTCGGCTGGTCGATCCGCGCGATCAGCTCGGCGATCTGCGTGACACGGGCATCGAGGTCAGTGACGAACAGCAGGTTGGTGCGAGCGTCGGCCATGACCGAACCGCGCTTCGATAACACCCGCTGGCTGCCCGAACCCGTCAGGAGCTTGCGAACGTCGTCGGCGCGCGGATAGCGCAGAACGAACGTGCGGCTGGCGAGCGGTTCGAGATCGGCTTCACGGGCATGCGCTTCGTAGCGAAGGCGCTCGCGCGCTGCCAGTTCACTAAGCGGCGCGACCCAGATGACTTCGCCGTGGCGTTCCATCGCCAGGCCGTGGACGTCGAGCAGCGTGTCGAACGCGCGCCGCCACGGCACGTCCACGAGATTCAGCGAAACCAGCCCGCGGATCTTCTCGCTCGCGACAATGTTGACGCCTGAAAATTTGGCGAAGGTTTGCAGCACGGCGCTCAAGTCGGCATTTTTCAGGTTCAGCGAGATCGGCTTGCCATCGTCGAGCGACGTGACGGCGGGGTCCGCCGGACCGCGGCTCATACGCTCGATAGGCGGCAATGGGGTCGGCGGGCCTTCTAGCACAGGCGCGGCATCAGGTGTGGCCGCCGGAGGTGACGTAGCGGACGTAGCGGACGTAGCGGACATTGTGGCCGGCGTTGCGGCGGGTGTCAGCCAGGCTGTGTCGTCATCGGGCGCTTGCGCAACGACGGCGGCAGGAACTTCAACCGCGAACTGGTCCGTGGGCAGCGTCTCGGGAAACGGCTGGGGCAGGGGCGGCAAAGGGGGAATTTCAGCGTGAGCCGTGAGCGCCACCAGTAGCGACCCGGTCGCCATACCACGCGCGCAAATCCGCCACAGCAACGAGGACGAGCCGACGACCGACGCGCCACAAGCACCTTGAAGCATCGCGTTTACCGAACGGTTTAACAACCGCAAAAACCTCAGCGTCTTCATGGCTGATCATCCACGAAGCCAATCGTTCGCACGACCCCGTCAGGACGACTGAGCTCGATCGAACGCGAACGGACATTGCCAAGCCGCTCGTCGCCAATCATCTGGCCCGGCAGAAATCCATCGACTCCCGCAGCAGTCGCAACCAATGCCATTCCACGACGCCGAGCACGCAAAGTGCCGACAAGAAGCATCGCCCCTCCATCGCCCACGCTTGCGCCGTTCTTCACACCAAACGGATCGATAGCAAACGCATCCCGGCGCGACGGCTCCGGCCGTGTGATCGCCGGGAGGTCTTCGAATACTCTGAGCGTAGCTTCCAGGGAAAGCGCATTCGCCACCCGCTTCATTTGCACGTCTGCCGGAACGACGAGTCTCGGCAGCCCTTCCAGTGCGTCGAGAAACCGCCGGATCTCGCCGAACGAACCTTCGGCGCGAAATTTCAGCGGCCGCTCGATCTCGATCCCTTCGCCCTTCTGCGCCGACGGTTCGATCATGCCGATCCGCAAGCCGCTCTGAGCGGCCAGCGCAGTCAACTCATGCAGCGCATCGGCAACTGTCCAACGGACGAGCGGCGCACCATTGCCTAAACGAGCGCGCATTCCGGGCAACTGCGCAGTCATTGCTCGTGCCCGATCCAGGCGTTGCTGCGCATCGTGCGACGCCGCACGGCTTGCCTGCGTGCCGCTGAGATCCGAGGACCGCCACAACGACACGCCGGCAGCAAATACCAGCACTGCGATCACGACGCCCGTGAACGCGATCCGATGACCGCTCCAGGCATCCAGAGGCTGCAGCAATTGAAACCCGCGGGAGGATTTAGCGAGGCGGTTCATCGCGTGCTCCGGCTGGCGGCTTTCGGCTTCGACGACGCCTCTCGTATAGCGGCCTTCAGCAGCTTTGGCGTTGCCTCCCCGCCGGCGCTCTGCGTCCAACGCACGACCGCGATGAAATCGTAAGGGCCCGTCTTGCCCTGCGAATTGACCGCACCGGGTTGCACGGCTGCAACTGCAACTGCTGGAGGCCGCACGGCAACAACCCGCCGGCGCATTTCCACGATCTCAACGGCCCGTACGCCCGTCACTTTTTCGAGCGCTTTCAGCCACGCGGCGGCCGTGTGTGAATCCGGCGCGCTGGCGGCAAGCTCTACCTCGCTCACTCGCTGCGTCACCCGCTGCAAGCCGATATTCCCCTGCGATGTCCCCCGCGCGAGCGCGTCGAGCAAGCCGAGGAACCGGGCGCGCGGCTCAGCTAGTGGCGCGGCGGCGCTTTGTGCCCTTCGCTCCAGCACTTGGCGCTCGACCAGCCGCGCATGCTCCGCGATCGGTGCGCTCAGTTGCCGCAGCGCCACGTCGAACGAGTCTCGCTTCTCTTCTATATGCACCCTCTCCAACGCGTCCCAGCCCGCCACTGCACCGACACCAGCACATCCGGCCAGTCCCGCGCCCGCGAGCAACGCCAGCGCCCGGTTACGGGCTCGACGCCGGGCACCCGACCGGTATGGCAGCAGATTGAAGGCATGCAAACTCACGGCGCTCATGGCATCACCTCGCGCAGTGCAAGTCCCATAGCCACCGCAAAAAGCGGCGAATGCGCGAGACGCTCGTTCACCCGTTGCGCGCCGTTGCAAAACGGTGCGCATTCAAACGGCATGACCGGGCAGTCGAACAACGCAGCCAACATAGGCGTGGAGACGCCCGCGCGATTGAGCAACTCGATATCCCCACCGATATAAATCCAGTGCACCGGTAGTTCGTCGCCAACCAGATCGGTCAGCGCTTCAGTCGCGCTTGAATATTCCGGCGACGGGTAACGCACTTCGTTTTCGACGCCCTCCTCGCCGACAAGCCACGCGTGCAGCCCTGCGCTCTCTACCCAGCACGCGACAAAACGTTCCAGCGGATCAATCTCCATAGCGGCCGAATAACGCAAGGCGCGCAGCGCCGCGCCCGGTTCGCCATCGATCGCACTCAACACAATGTTCGCGGCCGCCGCCGTCTCCACGCGCGACTCCACATATTGCCGCCCAGTGGCCGCAATCGATACCTCTGCGCCGCCGTTCTCGAGCGCCTGGATAGACCAGTCGACCGCTAGAGCGCCCCGCTCGATCCCCGCCACGCGCTCGGCCTCCGCCAGCACGGCGGGTTCAAGCAAGCCGCGTGGATCACGACCAGCCGCTGCCGAAATGGACATCTCGCTAGTCTGCGCAAGCCGCGCAAGCGGCACTCGCGTGGTCAGTGTTGCCGACGCCGGCAACGCCATTGCACATCGCAGCGAGCGAAGTGTGCCTCGCGCTGGCAGCCGTGAAATCGCTTCTCGCAACGCCGCCGAGATAGCCATCCGGTCAATGAAATCCCCGCCGATCACCACGCCCGGCTCAAGCAGAATCTCTTCCAGCCGCTCGACACAAACCGGCCGGTTCGCCTGCAACCGCTTGCTGACAACGACCAGCCTCACCGCCCCTTCGGTAATGTCGATACCCGCCGCGAACCGGCGCCTGACGGTCAAGACCGAACCGCGCAATAGTGTTTGCGTACCCATGCTCATCCTCTCTTTCCAGGCCGCGCACCGAACTGTTCGGGCGCTGGCAATGAAACGATTGTGGGCAGCGGCGGTGGTTGCCACCATTCGTCCAAGTGGCTAACGTAAAGGGAGGAAGCGCCTAAAAAGCGCCGATGCGAGCGGGCATGAAACAAGCGTGGAAACGTTTCAAAAGAAGCGATGCAAACGTTAGCAGTCTGAGTTCGTCAACGCTTATCGTGACGAAAGAGGGGTTGCCGCACCCTGCGCGCAACACCGTAAGTAAGCCAGACGAAAGCCGTAAAGTTGGGCAGCTATAATCGCGGGACCGTTTTTTGGTGGTGCCATGCAATCTCAGTCTCCGTCGTCCCCTCCGTCCCGTCATCCCGAATCCCCGAAGCGTGTTCGCCCGCTCTGGATCAGGCTTCTGCTCGGATTGTTAATTTGCTTTGTCGGATTGATTGTCAGCGCGGGGCTCGTGCTCGGCTACGCGCTGGTAGTGGCCCAGCCCAACCTGCCGTCGCTCGAAGCGCTCACCGACTACCGCCCGAAAGTACCGCTGCGGGTCTACACGGCAGACCACGTGCTGATTGGCGAATTCGGCGAAGAACGGCGCAGCGTCGTGCGTATCCAGGACGTGCCGGATTACCTCAAGAAGGCAGTGCTCGCCATTGAAGACGCGCGTTTCTACGATCACGGCGGTGTCGACCTGACCGGTATCCTTCGCGCCGGCACGGTGGCGTTGACGAATGGCCACGCGTCCCAGGGCGCAAGCACGATCACCATGCAAGTCGCGCGAAATTTCTTCTTGTCGAGCGAAAAGACCTACACCCGCAAGATCTACGAGATGCTGCTCGCCTACAAGATCGAGCGCGCGTTGACGAAAGACCAGATTCTCGAGGTCTATATGAACCAGATTTATCTGGGACAACGCGCTTATGGATTCGCGAGTGCCGCGCGGGTCTATTTCGGCAAGGACCTGAAGGACATCACGCTCGCCGAAGCCGCCATGCTCGCCGGCTTGCCGAAAGCGCCCTCCGCGTATAACCCCGTCGTCAATCCGAAACGCGCGAAAGTTCGCCAGCAATACATCCTGCAACGGATGCTCGAACTGCATTACATCACGCAGCAGCAATATGAAGACGCGGCGAAACAACCGCTCGTGGTGAAGGGTGCCGGGCGCGAGTTCAGTGTTCACGCCGAGTACGTGGCGGAGATGGTGCGCCAGATGATGTACACGCAATATCGCGAAGAGGCTTATACGCTGGGCCTGAACGTAGTGACGACCATCGATTCCGCCGATCAGGACGCAGCGTATCGCGCCGTGCGCAAAGGTCTGATGGACTATGAACACCGGCACGGGTATCGCGGGCCGGAAGCCTATATCGATCTGCCCACGGACCCCGACGATCGCGAGCAGGCGATCGACGACGCCCTGGTCGACCATCCTGACAACGGCGAGATCGTCGCGGCAGTCGTCACCGAGGCTAGCCCTAAGCAAGTGAAGGCGAGTTTTATCGATGGCAACGTGGCAGTCGTGCAAGGCAACGATCTGCGTTTTGTCGCGAGCGCGCTCAGCACGCGGGCGCAACCCAACCAGCGTATCCGGCCGGGCGCGATCGTGCGCCTGATGAAAAACGACGACGACAATTGGGTCATCACGCAGTTGCCGCAAGTGGAAGGCGCGTTTGTTTCCATCGTGCCGCAGGACGGCGCGATACGCGCGCTGGTGGGCGGCTTCGACTACAACAAGAACAAGTTCAACCACGTCACTCAGGCGTGGCGTCAGCCGGGTTCGAGCTTCAAGCCGTTCATCTATTCAGCGTCACTGGAGAAGGGCTTGTCGCCGGCGACCATCATCAATGACGCGCCTTTGTACTTCAGCGCAGCAGAAACCGGCGGCCAGGCGTGGGAGCCAAAGAACTACGGCGGCGGTTTCGACGGCCCGATGGCCATGCGCACGGCGTTGATGAAATCGAAGAACCTGGTTTCTATCCGGATCCTGAACAATATCGGTCCGAAGTATGCGCAAGGCTATGTGACGAAGTTCGGATTCGATGCCTCCCGTCAGCCCGCGTATCTGCCAATGGCGCTGGGTGCCGGCCAGGTCACGCCACTGCAAATGGCGACGGGCTATTCGGTGTTCGCGAACGGCGGATACCGCGTCAATCCCTATCTGATCGCCGATATCACCGATCCGCGCGGCGCCGTGGTCTCGCATCCGCAGCCACTGGTCGCTGGCGACACCGCGCCGCTCGCCATTACGCCACGCAACGCCTACGTGATGAACAGCCTGCTTCAAAGCGTGGCGCAACGCGGGACGGGCGCGAGAACGAACCAGTTGAAGCGCACTGATCTTGCGGGAAAGACCGGCACGACGAACGACTCCCACGACGCATGGTTCGCCGGCTATCAGCATTCCCTGGTGGCAATCGCATGGATTGGGTACGACGCGCCGCGCAGTCTCGGCGACAAGGAAACGGGCGGCGGACTCGCACTGCCGGTGTGGATGGACTACATGAGCCGGGCGTTGCGCGGCGTGCCGGAATACAAGTCGACCATACCGCCCGATGTGGTCTCGCTAGGCGGTGAACTCTATTTTGACGACATGACGCCGGGTCATGGATTCGTGGCAACTATCGGAGTGAGCCAGGCCGTGCCGGAAGACGTCAGCGGCGGGACACCCTCTGCGCCCGCCCCGCAGGTCGGCGAGCAGGAAAAGCAGGACATCATGAATCTGTTCAAAGGTCAGTAAGCAGCGTGATGAACTCAGGCCCGGAGTCCGGGGCCTGAGCAGCAAATCAAGTTGTAGATCACGCTGAAAAGCGGATCGGCTCGCCGGCTTGCTCACTGGCGTACTGGCTGAGCGCTTCAAAAAACTCGCTGCCGTCGCGCGTGTTGCGCCATGCGCCGTCCACATACTTATAGTGAAAACCGCCTGCCTTTGCAGCAAGCCAGACCTCGTGCATCGGGGGCTGCAAGTTCACGATCAGCTTCGTGCGATTCTCGAATTCGAGCGTCAGGACATTACCGCTGCGTTCGAATTCAACGTCGGCTTCAAGGCCGTCCACGTCCCGCTCGATGGCCGCCAGCGCAGCCTCGGCGAGGGTCAGGTATTCGTTGTCGGTCATGCTAAACTCCATCGATTAATTAGTCAGGGACAGTAATGCAAGTCGTCTTCCGGATGAGCGCGATTGTAGCGGCTTTAGCCATTTCCGCCGGCATGCTGCTCGCCGCCTGTGGTCAGCGTGGACCTCTCTATATGCCCGTCGCCCCGCCGATCCCGGCTCGTCCCGCAAGCATGCCGCCGTTGCCGGCGAGCAGCGCGAGCGTGCCGGCGGCAGCATCGTCCGCCTCGTCTGTTGACAGTACCGGTGACGTTCCCGACACATCCGGTACGGCGCTTTCGCTCTCTCCTGACGACAACCTGAAATCGCCCTCGTCGGCATCGGCACCCAAAGCCGCTTCTTCCGGCGAATAGTCGTTGTCACACCGTGCTTGACCGTCCGGTCA
>NZ_MTHB01000063.1 GCF_002220365.1 Caballeronia sordidicola
AGCCCTTGCGGGCTGCGCGGCTTCCACTAACTTGATAACGACCTCTCAAGCCAACCGTTCTTCGCTCTTCGAATCGAACAACACGGCCTTCGACACATCGAACAACAGCGTCATGTTCGTCAGCGGTTGCGGGTTTGACGCCGGGTGCACGCGGCTCACCACGCGCTTGCCATTCACCTGCGTGAACACCAGCGTATCCGGGCCCGTCGGTTCGATCACATCGATCTTCACTTCAATAGGCTGCAACCGCGCGTCTTCCACGTTATGCGCGCTGCGGGCATCCGTAATCCGCTCCGGCCGCAGCCCAAGAATCACATTCTGGCCGACTTTGCCACGCACGGCGGCAGCATCGAACGGCAGGTTCAGCACGGTGCGCGTCACGCCCGTATCGACCTCAAGCCCGATACCCGACCCGGCCTCGACCAGCTTGCCATCGATAAAATTCATCGGCGGCGCGCCAATGAAACCCGCCACGAACAAATTCGCCGGCGAATCATAGATATCCTGCGGTGCGCCGAACTGCTGCACCACGCCATCCTTCATCACCGCGATCCGGTCGCCGAGCGTCATGGCTTCGATCTGATCGTGCGTCACATACACAATCGTCGTTCCAAGGCGCTGATGCAGCAGCTTGATCTCCGAGCGCATCTCGATCCGCAGCTTTGCATCCAGGTTCGACAACGGCTCGTCGAACAGGAACATCACCGGATCGCGCGCGAGCGCACGGCCCATGGCCACGCGTTGACGCTGACCGCCCGACAACTGGCCAGGCTTGCGATCGAGCAAATGCTGGATCTGCAGGGTGTCCGACACGCGCGTCACAATCGCCTTCTGCTCGTCCTTCGGCACCTTGCGAATGTTCAGCCCGAACGAGATGTTCTCGCGCACCGTCATGGACGGATACAGCGCGTAGGACTGGAACACCATTGCAATGTCGCGATCCTTCGGCGAGAGGTTGTTCACCGTCTTGCCGTCGATCATGATGTCGCCCTTGGTGACCGTCTCCAGCCCGGCGATCATATTGAGCAACGTGGACTTGCCGCAGCCTGAACCGCCCACGAGGATCAGGAACTGACCATCCTCGATGTCGATGTTCACGCCTTTCAGAACGGGCACGCCGTTCGCATAAGTCTTGTACACGTCACGGATAGAAAGGCTTGCCATGCTGTGAATCCTTTAATGTCTCTGCGCCGAATTAATGTTCTTCCGCGCTTCAGTTGATCTTCTATCGCGAGCGCCGTTCAGCAACTGAAGGCGCCCCGCCGGCAGCAGCCTTCACCGCGTCAGCCCTTCACCGCGCCCGCTGTCAGGCCGCGCACGAAGAAGCGGCCGGCGACCATGTAGACGAGCAGGGTGGGCAGGGCGGCAATGATCGCAGCAGCCATGTCGACGTTGTATTCCTTCACACCCGTCGATGTGTTGACCAGGTTGTTCAGGGCGACGGTGATCGGCATTGAATCGACGCCGGAGAACACGATCCCGAACAGGAAGTCGTTCCAGATCTGCGTGAATTGCCAAATCAGGCACACCATGAAAATAGGCAGCGACACCGGCAACAGGATCTTCGTGAAGATGGTGAAGAACCCCGCACCGTCAATCCGCGCCGCCTTCACCAGCTCCGCCGGAATACTCACGTAGAAGTTGCGGAAGAACATGGTGGTGAACGCAATACCGTAGACCACGTGCACGAGCACGAGACCGGTCGTGGTGTTAGCGAGTCCCAACATGCCTTGCAAACGCGCCATCGGCAAAAGGATGGCCTGGAACGGGATGAAACAACCGACCAGCAACATGGTGAACACCGCATCGGCGCCACGGAAGCGCCAGTGAGTGAGCACATAACCGTTGAACGCGCCGACGATCGACGAGATCAGCACGGCCGGGATCACCATGCGCACGGAGTTCATGAAGAACGGTTCCATGCCGTCGCAACGCACGCCGGTACACGATTGCGACCACGCCTTGACCCAAGGCGCGAACGTGAACGAGGTCGGCGGCGTGAGCAGGTTGCCGGTGCGCAACTGGTCGAGGTCCTTGAAGGACGTCGAGAGCATCACGTAGATCGGGAACAGGAAGTACAGAGCAAACAGAATCAGCGCCGCATAGATGACGGCGCGGCTGATCGTCATCTTAGATTCCATTGCGCGTGCTCCTCGATTCCAAATACATGAGCGGCACCAGCACGGCGACGACGGTGGCGAGCATCATCATCGACGAAGCGGCGCCCAGGCCCAACTGCCCGCGGTTAAACGAAAACGTGTACATGAACATGGCCGGCAGCGACGACGACGTGCCCGGACCGCCCGCGGTCAACGCAACCACGAGGTCGAAGGTCTTGATGGTGATGTGGCAGAGAATCAGCAGCACGGAGAAGAACACCGGCCGCATGCTCGGGATCACGATACTGCGATAGATCCGCGGCAACGAAGCGCCGTCCATCTGTGCGGCCTTGAAGATCTCCGCATCCACGCCACGCAAACCGGCAAGAAACAGCGCCATGACAAAACCCGTGGATTGCCACACGGCCGCAATCACCACGCAGAAGATCGCCTTGTCGGGGTTGCCGAGCCAGTCGAACGAAAAGCTCGTCCAGCCCCAGTCGTGGAAAATCTTTTCCAGCCCGAGGCCCGGATTCAGGATCCATTGCCACGCCGTGCCCGTCACGATGAACGACAGCGCCATCGGATACAGGAAGATCGCCCGCAACGCGCCTTCGTTACGGATCTTCTGGTCGAGCAGGATGGCGAGGAACAGCCCGAGCCCCACGCAGATCGCGATGAACGGAATGCCGAACCATCCAAGGTTCGCAGCGGACGTCCACCAGACGTCGTTCGAGAACAGCTCGGTGTAGCGCTGGAAGCCGGTGAATTCATAACGCGGCATCAATCGCGAATTGGTCAGCGAAAGCCAGCCGGTGATCAGGATAAAGCCGTACACGAACACCAATGCAATCAGCACGCTTGGCGCGAGTACGAGCTTCGGAATGTATGTATCGGCAAGCGCCGCCAGAGGCGACGTGCGGCGAGGCGGGGTGCGCGACGTCTTGCTCGCGATACCGCTAGGGGAGGCAGCCACTTCTCGACTCCTGAAAATTTGCCGGCAAGAGTCTCAGGCCGGAACAGGGATACAGCAGTTTTTACGCCAACTCATGCTTGGGATTTGCCCGGGCGCGCGGCCGGTTAAGAGCCGCGCGCCCGGTTGTCGAACGAACGCTTACTTCGCGACTACTTCGCTCACTTTGTCTTCGCGGCATTCGCGAGAGCGGCAACTGCGCTCTTCGAATCCTGCGTCGAGTTCATGAACTTCGTCACGACGTCGGTGATCGCGCCTGCAGTTGCGTCACCTTGCGCCATGCCGTGAGCCAGCGACGGCACATACCCGCCTGCCTTGATGGCCGTCTGTTCATCCGCGTATGACTGCTTGCCGCAGGCGTCGAACTTGGCCATCGAGACACCCAGGCGAACCGGGATCGAGCCCTTGTACAGGCTGAACTGTTCCTGGAATGCAGGCGACATGATGGTCTTGGCGAGCGCCAGTTGGCCCGGCGTCGCTTCCTTCGAACCCTTCTGCTGGAAGAACACGAACGAGTCGACGTTGAACGTGTACTGCTTGGCGGTGCCCGGCACCGGTGCGCAGACATAGTCTGTGCCAGCGGTCTTGCTCGCGCCTGCGAACTCGCCCTTGGCCCAGTCACCCATGAACTGCATGCCGGCCTTGCCGTTGATGACCATGGCGGTCGCCAGGTTCCAGTCGCGGCCGGTACGGCCGTTATCGAAATACGTTTCGATCTTGCGCACCGTGTCGAACACGCCAACCATCTGGTCCGACGTCAGCGTCTTCTGGTCCAGGTCGACAATCGCCTTCTTGTAGAAGTCCGCGCCTTGCGACAGCACGACGTCTTCCCACAAGGTCAGGTCTTGCCACGGCTGGCCGCCTGCTGCCACCGGAACGATGCCCTGTGCCTTCATCTTGTCAGCCAGTTCGAAGAATTCCGGCCACGTGGTCGGAACCTTGCCACCTGCTTTGTCGAGCGCTGCCTTGTTGATCCACAGCCAGTTCACGCGGTGCACGGAGAACGGTGCTGCGACGTAGTGGCCATCGGCGTGCAAGATCTTGTCGATTTCGGGCGGCAGGTTCTTCTTCCAGTCGCCGGCAACCGAATCGATCGGTACGAGCACGCCTTGTTCAGCCCATTCCTGGATCAGCGGACCCTTGATCTGTGCTGCCGACGGTGCGTTGCCCGAGATGACCTGGGTCTTGAGCGCCGTCATGGCAGCTGCGCCCGCGCCGCCTGCAACGGCGAAGTCCTTCCAGGTGTAGCCCTCTTTGGTCATGTCGTCTTTCAACACGCCAACGGCCTTCGACTCACCACCGGAAGTCCACCAGTGCAGTACCGACAGGGATTCAGCTGCCTGAACCGCTTGCGCCGACACGCCGCACAACAGACCTGCGGCGCCGAGCGCGCCGATGAGCTTGCGAAATTTCATTGTTTATCTCCTCCGAACACCTGAACAAAAAACGATTGGCCCCTGATGCCGCCAGGAAGCGATGGCTGGAACATGAACAAACTGAAGTGGCCGGTTATCGGCGGTGTCGGCGGGAAAAGGCCAAGCATTGTCCAGGGCAAGGAACCTTGGGCACGCCCGCCTGGCCGGCAGACCGAACCACGGCCGCACGGCTCTCAAGAGATGAGTGTGTCGAATCGCAACTGTGTCTCCTCTTTTGATTTTTGCCCGTTCACACTGGCGTCGACCAGCGCGGCGTGCGTCCGGGGTTTTGCATCCAGCGGCTTTAGCCCTTGCCGCACCGTTGCCTATCTGGCAAAAGCGTCATCGGCTCAGGTCCATTACCATGCAACTAGACATGAAACTCCGGGAAAACACGCATGTTCTGGTTGACTAAGTGTTTTTTTCCGGGATCACGTTACCCCTTGATTTGAATTGTAGTTAAACTACAATTCAGTGTCAAAAAAAATTTTATTGGACTACGGTCCTTCTGAACTTAGCGGAGACACATGCAAAACGACTCGAATTTCACCTTTGTTCTGTTCGGCGGAACAGGCGATCTTTCGATGCGCAAGATCCTGCCGGCGCTGTTCGAAGCGCACCGGGGCGGAATGCTCGCTGAAGGCGGCAAGATCGTCGCGGTGGCGCGCGCCGCCGAAGATCGCGAGGCGTATTTGAAATGGGTCGATGAACACGTCAAGCCGCACGTGTCGAAGAATGGCGTCGACGAAAGCGTGTGGAAGGGTTTTCTTGCGCGCTTCGTGTACGTCCGGCTCGACCTCGGCAAGCCGGAAGACTTCAAGCTGCTGCGCGATGCGGTGAACGAGCACGGCGGCACGCGCGTCTTTTATCTGGCTACGGGACCGTCGCTGTTCGTGCCGATCTGCCGTGCGCTCGCCGATGTCGGCTTGAACGAAAACGCGCGGATCGTGCTGGAAAAGCCGCTGGGCTACGACCTGAAGTCGTCTAAGGCCATCAACGACGCGGTGGGCGAGATCTTCCAGGAAGAGCAGATCTACCGGATCGACCACTATCTCGGTAAAGAGCCGGTGCAGAACCTGCTCGCGCTGCGCTTCGGCAATGCGCTGTTCGAACCGCTGTGGCGCCGCGAGTGGGTGGAGAGCATCCAGATCACGATTGCGGAAGAGCTCGGCGTGGAAGCGCGCGGCGATTTCTACGACAACACCGGCGCGTTGCGCGACATGGTGCAGAACCACTTGCTGCAGTTGCTTTCCATCGTGACGATGGAACCGCCGCATTCCATGGATTCCGATTCCGTGCGTGACGAAAAGCTGCGTGTGCTGCGTGCGCTTAAACCCGTCGATCCGCGCGACATCAGCAAGGTTGCCGTGCGCGGCCAATATCATGCTGGTGTGATCAAGGGAACGTCGGTGCCGGCGTACGCCACCGAAAAGGGTGTGCGGCCGGACAGCCATACCGAGACGTTCGTTGCGTTGAAGGTGGAGATCGAAAACTGGCGCTGGGCTGGCGTGCCGTTTTTCCTGCGCACCGGCAAGCGGCTGGCGGATCGCACAGCGGAGATTGTCGTGAATTTCCGGCCCGTGCCGCATTCGGCGCTGGGTGCGAATGCGTTGCGTGCGGGCGCGAACCGGCTGGTGATTCGCTTGCAGCCGAACGAAACCATTCGCCTGTACTGCCTTGCCAAGCAGCCCGGCGAGGGCATGAACCTCGCGAGCGTCCATCTCGATCTTGCCTTCGACAAGTTTTTCAAGGAAGGGCAGATGGAGGCGTATCAGCGCCTGCTGCTCGACGTGATCAACGGACGTCTCGCGTTGTTCGTGCGGCGCGATGAGCAAGAAGCGGCCTGGCGTTATGTGGAGCCGATCCTGGACGAATGGGCTGCGTCTTCGAAACCGCCGAAGCCCTATGCATCGGGCACCTGGGGACCGGCGGCCGCAAGCGCGATGCTCGCGCAGCACGGCACCTGCTGGCTGGAAGAAGAGAATTAAGACTTGTATTAAGACCGTTGTAATGGGTCGGTGGGACGTGTTCTAAGACGTACGTGCTGTAGACATGTTGCAATTAAAGCCGAGACAAATCCTGTTGCGCGACGCTGAAAGTAGTTCAGGCGTTGTCGCAACGGGCGAAATGAAACCAAAACAAGGCAGCATGGAGGAGCAGTGATCCAGCTTCATACTTTTGATGAGCCAAGCGCCCAATCCGACGCATTGGCAGAAGCGGTAGGCGACGCGCTTACCGCAACGCTCGCGGCCCGCGGAGCGGCGTCGGCTGATGCTGCTGTGGCTGGCAACCCCACCCAACACGCTACGCTCGCCGTGTCCGGCGGCACGAGTCCGAAGCCATTCTTGCAAACGCTGTCGACCTATGCGCTCGACTGGGCGCATATCGACGTCACGCTGGTCGATGACCGATGGGTGCCGGAGACGGACGGCGCGAGCAATGCGCGCTTCGCGCGTGAAACGCTGTTGCAGAATGCAGCGAGCGGCGCGTATTTCCTGCCGCTGGTGGACACGGCACGACCGCTGGACGCGCACATTGCGGAGCTGAACGCCGATGCACAGCGCCGGGTGCCTGACGTAGCTGTTCTCGGCATGGGCGAGGACGGCCATACGGCCTCCATTTTCGCCGATGCCCCGGAGTGGGACTTTGCGATATCGACGGCTGACCGGTTTGTCTCGGTTCATCCGGGCAGTGCGCCGCACGCGCGCGTGTCGTTGTCCATGTCCGCGCTCAAGGAAGTCAAGCAGCTCTACCTGTTCATTAGCGGGCAGAAGAAGCTGGATGTACTAACCGCTGCGCTTGCCGCACCGCAAAAAAACGCCATCTCCACGTTGGCAAATGCTCAAGGAGTCAGGCTCGATGTCTACTGGTGTGCAAAGTAAGGCCGTAACGATAGCGGCCGGAAGTCAGCACGCCGACGGACCCAGGCTTTTGGCCGATGTTGGCGGCACCAACGCGCGGTTTGCGCTTGAGACGTCACCGGGTGTGATTGGTGAAATACGTGTGTATCCCGGCCGCGACTATCCGGGTATTGCTGAAGCGATGCAGCAGTATCTGAAGGACATCAAGGTGAGCCGCGTGAACCACGCGGCTGTGGCGATTGCGAATCCAGTGGATGGCGATCACGTCTCCATGACGAATCACGACTGGAGCTTTTCGATCGAGGCCACTCGCCGCGCGCTGGGCTTCGATACGCTATTGGTCGTGAACGACTTCACCGCGCTTGCAATGGCCTTGCCCGGTCTCACCGACGCACAGCGTGTGCAGGTAGGCGGCGGTGCGCGTCGGCAGAACAGCGTGATTGGGTTGCTTGGACCGGGTACGGGCCTCGGCGTGTCCGGCCTGATTCCTGCCGATGACCGCTGGATTGCGCTTGGCAGTGAAGGCGGCCATGCGAGTTTCGCGCCGTCGAACGAACGTGAAGACCTGGTGATGCGTTTTGCGCGCACTAAATTTCCGCACGTGTCGTTCGAGCGCGTGTCGGCAGGACCGGGTTTGTTGCTGATTTATCAGGCGCTTGCGGAACGTGATGGCGTGAGCGTGCCCGACGATCTCGAATCGGCCAGCATTACGCAGCGCGCGCACGATGGCGAGGCGCTTGCGCTTGAGGCCGTGAACTGTTTCTGCGGCATTCTTGGTACGTTTGCCGGGAATGTTGCGGTGACGTTGGGGGCGTTGGGCGGGATTTTTATCGGCGGCGGGGTGGTGCTGAAGTTGGGCGAATTGTTCACGAAGTCGCCGTTTCGCGAGCGGTTCGAAGCGAAGGGGCGTTTTCAGCAGTATTTGTCGAGTGTGCCCACGTTCATCATTACGGCGGAATATCCGGCGTTTCTTGGGGTATCGGCGATATTGTCGGAGCAACTATCGAATCGCGCGAACGGCGGCTCGTCCGCGGTGTTCGAGCGGATTCGTCAGATGCGTGATGCGTTGACGCCGGCCGAGCGCCGCGTGGCCGATCTTGCTTTGAACCATCCGCGTTCGATCATCAATGATCCGATCATCGATATTGCGCGCAAGGCTGACGTGAGCCAGCCGACGGTGATTCGCTTCTGCCGGTCGCTGGGTTGTCAGGGGTTGTCCGATTTCAAGCTGAAGCTGGCGACGGGTCTGACCGGTACGATTCCGGTGAGCCACAGTCAGGTGCATCTGGGAGACACCGCCACGGATTTCGGTGCGAAGGTGCTGGACAACACGGTGTCCGCGATCCTGCAATTGCGTGAGCATTTGAACTTCGATCATGTGGAACGCGCGATCGATATCCTGAATGGTGCGCGGCGCATCGAGTTCTACGGGCTGGGCAATTCGAACATCGTGGCGCAGGACGCGCACTACAAGTTCTTCCGGTTCGGCATCCCGACCATTGCTTATGGCGACCTGTACATGCAGGCGGCGTCGGCGGCGTTGCTGGGCAAGGGCGATGTGATTGTGGCGGTATCGAAGTCGGGGCGTGCGCCGGAGTTGTTGCGCGTGCTTGAAATTGCGATGCAGCAGGGCGCGACGGTGGTGGCGATCACGTCGAGCAATACCCCGTTGGCCAAGCGTGCGACGGTGGCGTTGGAGACTGATCACATTGAGATACGTGAATCTCAGATGTCGATGATTTCGCGCATTTTGCATCTTGTGATGATCGACATTCTTGCGGTTGGCGTGGCGATCCGTCGTGCGGTGCCCAATGCGAGCGCTGACGTGAGCGAAGCGATGACGAAGGTGAGAGAAGCAGGCGATGACGACACGGGCGCGGTGCTTGATTGGCTGAGCCACGGCGCGGCGGGGATAGCACGCGACTAAAGGTGCATGAGACGTAGCGTGCCAGATGGAGCGCTGAAGTAAAAAAACCGCCAATGCGAACGTCGATTGGCGGTTTTTTGCGCTTGGGGGCGCATAGCGCATGAGGGAAGCTGGGGGCTTTGCGGGTCCATAGGCAGGCAGTGCTTGCCCGAGGGCACTGGTGGCGAAGCGTGTCTATGTCAGGATTCGCGAGAAGGAGGGGTTCAAACATCCGTGGCTCTGGCGAGCACCGTGCTTTTGGGGCACCCATGAATGGAAACTGCACGCTGTGGACACTTAGGGTAGCGTGTTTTGAAAGCGTTTTCTTTGCTTCGTTTCTTTGTCGCTAAGGACCAGGAAATGACGTGCCGCCACGCACAGTGGCTAATAGTGATAAAGAGAATATCCGACTCGCGCAGACCACTAACTTAAGCAGCAGCAACCCGGCATTGACTCCGACCGCTAACGCGAGAATCCAGCAACCCGGCATTGACCCCGACCGCCAACCTCAGAACCTAGCGCCCCGACATTGACTCAGCGCCCAACAGCCAAAACCCGCCTAGAGAAATACTTCGCGATCCTAAATAAAATCCCAAAAACAAAAGCACCAACCAAAAACCGTCGACCGGTGCCAACAAAAATAAAAAACGGTGCGATGCCCTTTCGGACACCGCACCGATACGCGCCTCTCGCAGCAGCGTGAAAACCTTATGACTCTCTCTCTGTCGTACTTGCTCCGGCTGATTCGTTCGTTTTAGAACGAGTGCTGGATGCCTGCGTACACGCCTGTCTGGCTGTGGCCAGGCAGTGGGTTGTCGGACGAAACCGTGTCACCCGCGCTGTTCGCGTTCAGACCAAAATTGGCGTTCTTGCTGTTGCGTGCCGATGCAACCTGGATGTCCAGCAACGTACGCTTGGACAGGTTGTACGAACCGCCGACCGTGTAGATGTTGGCGTTACCCGCACCGTTGTTCGCATTGACGTGATAGACCGCTGCGATCAAAGCTGCAGCCGGCGTAGCTTGCCACGTCACACCGCCCCATTCCTGATCAGTCGTCGTCGGCGTGCCAATAGGTACATTGGTTTCACCCGAAGTACGTGACGCTTGATACACGGCCTGAATCTTGAACTGGCCGAGGAACACGTTGACGCCGGCGAAGTATTCGCGGCCGTAGTTGAACGGACCGTTCGGCGAACCCGCGGCTGTATCGCCCAGACCACCGTTCACGTTGTTGCGGATCTCGTCGTACAAGCCACGGATCTGGAACAGCGAGTTCGTGTAGGTCACTTGCAGACCGCCTTCACGACCTGTTCCCGGTGTTGCCGGGTTGCCGCCGCTACCGTTGAAGCCCGTCGTGTTCGAGAACGCGTACTGGCCGTAGACGTCAAAGCCAGCGATCTTCGGCGACTGGTACGACACGTTGTTGCTCGATTGCGGCCAGTTGCGGCCACGCACCAGCGACGCCGACGACCAGTTCGACTGACCGAACGGATCGAAGTCCCACACGCCGTTCGAGATGAACAGTTCGCGACCCAGCAAGAGGGTACCGAACTGGTCGTTGGCGATACCGACAGTCGCCCAACGATTGAAGATACCGTTGTTACCCGGGCCTTGGCCGGTCATGGTGTTAAAGCTGCCTTCCAACTGGAATACGGCCTTGTTGCCGCCGCCCAGATCTTCGACGCCCTTCATGCCCCACAAGCTCGTACCCCAATCGCCGCTTTCCGCGCGGAATTGATTCGAGCTGCCAGTAGCCTTGCCAGCAGCGTTAGGATTTGTAGGATTGCCGGACGTGTATTCGAGACCGGCGTCAAGCCGACCATAGAGCGTTACGCTACTTTGAGCGTGTGCCGCAACGCCGACCGTCAGCAGCGAAGCCGCGAGCAAAGCTTTCTTCATCATCTCCTCCAACCCTGTCAAAAAATAGAAGCCCAAGTGCGGCGGTAGTGGTTCGGCGCCAGCGCACCGAACCGGAAACTATTTAGAGGGATGACACGCAAAGGGGTGGTGTCCTTGACATCCGGCAGCCCGTTGACTGACCTCCGGTGTCGCAAACCAACCCTTTGGATTGGTGTCTCCTCAGTTCTTTTTGAAGTAAAACTACTTTTAATGAACTTCGTTTCCGTACTTTGATTACTAATTTAGCAAATTACCTTTGTGCCGCCAAGAAAATTGTTGTCAACCCATTTTCTGTCTCGAAAATGCAATGATTGATGTGTTGCGGGTTTGCGCGAAGGTTGTAAAAAAAGGTGAAAACCCTTGCGGGATAAGGATGTAGGCCATCCGGACCCTTAACGCTATGGATTGCCTCTATTGACGGACGATGCGCGTGAGGTTAATGCATTTGGGGCTTAAAAACGTTTGCCTGTTTAGATATACCAACTAAAAAAGCGCCCCTCGGGGCGCTTTCAGTTTTGGAGCGCGGCCGGTCTGTAGTTTTACTTCAGGCTGCCCGACAGAAATTGCCTGAGCCGTTCGCTGCGGGTATTGCCGAAAACGTCGTCGGGACGTCCTTCTTCTTCTATCCGTCCCTGATGCAGGAATACGACGTGATTCGAGACATTGCGTGCAAACGCCATTTCGTGCGTCACCACGATCATCGTGCGGCCTTCCTCGGCGAGCGTCTGCATGACCTTCAGCACTTCGCCGACCAGTTCTGGATCGAGCGCCGAGGTTGGTTCGTCGAAGAGCATGACGTCCGGGTGCATGGCCAGCGCCCGCGCGATAGCCACGCGCTGCTGCTGGCCACCAGACAGATGCGACGGATACTGCTGTTCCAGCCGCGGCGCGAGTCCCACTTTCTCGAGATAGGTGCGCGCACGGTCCTGCGCTTCCCGTTTCGATAGCCCCAGCACCTTCAGTGGCGCCTCCATGACGTTTTCCAGCACGCTCAGGTGCGACCAGAGGTTGAAGTGCTGGAAGACCATGGAAAGGCGCGTGCGCATGCGCTGCAACTGTTTGGGCTCAGCCGCCTTCAGCGCGCCGTACTTGTCCTTGAGGGTGCGGATTTCCTCGCCATCGACAAAAATCCGGCCGGAATTCGGCTGCTCAAGGAAGTTGATGCAGCGGAGCATCGTGCTCTTGCCCGACCCGGACGAGCCGATGACGCTGATCACATCGCCGGCTTTCGCCCTTAGCGAGACGCCCTTGAGGACTTCGTTGTCGCCGTACTGCTTGTGCAAGTTATCGACGAAAAGCTTGGATGCCGGTGTGTTCATGAGGTGCCGATCCCGTTCCTGTTCCTTGAGGCTTATTTACCTTGCGGCCGCAAGTAGGCGAGCCAGCGGTATTCGGCACGGCGAAACAGCCACACGAGCGCGAACGAAATGCAGAGATAAAGCGCGGCGGCAATACCGAACGCCTGGAACGACTGGTAAGTCGCGGAATTCACGTCGCGGGCGATCTTGAGAATGTCCGGCACGGTGGCGGTGAACGCGACGGTGGTCGCATGCAGCATCAGGATCACTTCGTTGCTGTAGTAGGGGAGCGCCCGGCGCAACGCCGACGGCAGGATCACCCGCCGGTAGAGCGTAAAGGACGACATTCCGTACGCCCGCGCTGCTTCAATCTCACCGTAAGGCGTCGCCCGGATTGCGCCAGCGAAGATTTCCGTGGTGTACGCGCACGTATTCAGCGTGAATGCGAGCAGCGTGCAATGCATGCCGTCGCGGAAAAACTGGTTGAGCAGCACATGGTCGCGAACCACTTGCAGGCTGTAGAGCCCCGTGTAACAGAGCAGCAGTTGCACGTAGAGCGGTGTGCCGCGGAAGATATACGTGTAGACCCAGACGCCGCGCGACAGGAACTTGTTCTTCGATACCCGGGCGACCGACAACGGGATCGACAGGCAGAAGCCGAGCACGATCGATACAACCAGCAGCCACATGGTGATGGCGAGGCCGGTGATGCGATAACCGTCGGTGAACAAATAGTTGCGCCAGTATTCCTGGATGATTTCGAGCATGGATTCCGCCGCGTGGGGGTTACCTGGGGTTACCTGGGGTTACCTGGGGTTACCTGGGGTTGCCTGATAGTGTCTGGGTTCGCTGTGATTTTCTTCAAGCGAAGGCGCTTGGCGCACATGCGCCGCGTGCCGGCTACGACTGCTTTCGGCTATTCATGTTGCTCATGTTTCTCATGGCCTAGAGGTCGGCCTTGCGCACGCCCGACGAGTAGCGCCGTTCAAGCCACATCAGCACGAGATTCGATATCGTGGTGATCACGAGATAGACCGCGCCCGCGAGCAGCGTGAAAAAGAAGAACCGCAACGTGCCCTTGCCGGCGTCCTGGGCGGCCTTGACCACGTCCGCCAGACCGATGATCGATACCAGCGCCGTCGCTTTCACCATCACCTGCCAGTTGTTGCCGATGCCCGGCAGCGCAAAGCGCATCATCTGCGGGAACATGATTCGTGAGAAGGTTTGCCAAGGCGTCATGCCGTAAGCCGCGCCCGCCTCAAGCTGGCCGCGCGGCACCGAGAGAAACGCGCCGCGGAAAGTCTCGGTGAAATACGCGCCATAGATGAACCCGAGCACGATGACACCGGCCACGAACGGGTCGATATCGATCTGATCCCAGCCCAGGAAATCGGTAAGGTGATTCAGCCAGATCTGGATGCTGTAGAACAGGAGCAGCATCAGCACGAGGTCCGGAACGCCGCGCACGAGCGTGGTGTAGATCGTGCCAGCACCCGAAGAAAAGCGGTTTCTCGACAGTTTCGCCGCCGCGCCGAGGAGGCCGATCACGAATGCGAAAACGAGCGACAAGACCGCCAGCTTGACGGTTTGCCATGTGCCCGAGAGGATAAGCGGCCCGTAGCCTTGCAGAAACATGGTGAGTCCTTGATGACGTGCGCGTGTGCCGTGGCCTTCGCTGTTTTCGCTGTGGCCATGTCAGCCGCGCTTTTTTTGCCTGAATTTGCGTAATCGCTCATAACCGCTGTCTGGCGATGCAAACCTGCCAACCGACCGTCTTCGGCGGTGCTTATTCTAGGTGTCCAAAATTGGTGCGTTTTGTCGACAAAGGCCTTTCACCCGAAAAAACGCGCCCCCGGCTGAAGTCCGCGGACGCACCGTGCGGCTTTCCCGGCGGGGCTTGTCCGGCGGGCTGCCGACATCTCCAGCACCCGTTGACCCCTGAAAAGGCCGGTATTCTACCCGAAGCCGACCGGTGCACCCCGGGGTCCAGTCCAGGCGTCCCGCTGCCCTGATGCTTCAGGCAAAGTCCACCGGCCAAGTCCGTGCATTGTCGCGATTGCATGCATTTTCAGGACGGTGTGGTGCCTGCGCGGGCGATTGTTTAGCGTGGTGCGAGCCCTTACATTCTCTCCATCGCAATATCACCGGGAGTTCGAGATGTTTGAAATTCGACGCGCCAATGAACGTGGCCACGCCAACCATGGCTGGCTTGATTCGTATCACAGCTTTTCTTTTGCAGGCTACGATGACCCGAAGCACGTGCATTTCGGTGCGCTGCGGGTAATCAACGAGGATCGCGTGGCGGGCGGACAGGGTTTCGGGACGCATGGCCATCGCGACATGGAAATCATCAGTTACGTGCTTGAGGGCGGACTGTCGCACAAGGACAGCATGGGCAACGGCTCGACCATCCATCCCGGCGATGTCCAGCGCATGAGCGCGGGCACGGGCGTGCGCCATAGTGAGTTCAATGGCTCGGCTACTGAAACCGCGCATTTCCTGCAGATCTGGATCATCCCGGACGCAGCGGGCAATGCGCCGGGCTACGAGGAAAAGCATTTCGACGACGCTGAAAAGCGCGGCCGGCTGCGGGTGATCGCGTCGCCTGAGGGACGGGACGGCGCGGTGAAGCTGGGTGCGGATGCAGAAGTCTACGCGGGTCTTTTCGACGGCGATGAACGCGCGGAATTTGACGTGCCGGCTGGCCGCCGCGTGTATGTTCATGTGGCACGGGGCGCGATTTCGGTGAACGGTGAAGCGCTCGCGGCCGGGGATGCCGCGAAGCTGGAGCAGGTGTCGAAGGTCACACTGGATCAAGGCGCCGGCGCTGAAGTGATTTTGTTCGACCTGGCGTAGATTGGCGTGAGCGTTACTGGCTGGTTTTTCCCGGCACCGTCCGGGAGGCCGGGAAAACGACAAAAGGCCGCGGAAAGATTCCGCGGCCTTTTGTGTTGTTCATTGCGTGTCGGATTTCCCGGGGAACCTAGATGACACCGCTGCGTGTCCGCTAGATCACCACGGAACCGGTGTGTATCGATCAATCGCGTCGGTCGTTGGTTCAACGCCGAAAACAATGTCACATTAAGCTGACGCAAAAAAGCCGTTCCAGCGTTGATTGGAACGGCTCGGCTGGCGCCACGCGATTGAACCGGCGGGCCGCGCCGCTTAAATCACCGGCTCCGGATACCTACCTCAAGCATTGCTGCAGCGATGCTCAAGGATTGGCGGCCGATGCGCCAGCCGGCGCACCCGGCATGCCGCGATGCTGACTCCAGCGCTCATGCATCTTTTCCCGGCGCGCTTCCATTCTTGCAAAGCGCTGCTTGAGCGCCGTGCTGACCGTGGTCTTTTGCTGGTCGTTCAGGGTGCCATAGAAATTCAGCCACGCGGCGCTCGTCTGGTCGCGCAACTGGGCATTCTGCTGCTCGATCTTCTGATGCGCTGCGTACATCGCGTTCAGATCGAGAATGGGCTGCTGCTCCATTGATGCCATTTGTGCGTGCATCTGCTTGTGGCTTTCACGCATGGCCTCGTGATTCTGCTTCATGGTGCCGAGCGCGGCCTGCCACGCTTTTTCCTGGTCTGCGTTGAGATTGAGCTGGCTGTGCAACTTGTCCATCTCTTTCTTCATGCGCATTTCCCCATGATGCCCGCCCGGGCCTCCAGGACCGCCCATCATGCCTGGAGCGCCGGGCGGCGGCGCGTCGGGCGTGGCGGCGCTCGCGGCGTTGACCGCGCCGATCGACAGGGCTAGCGCAGCGGCGGTGATGGCGAGGAATCGGGACTGCTTCAACATGGTCTACTCCTTTTTTGATTTCCAGAGCCGATCTGGCGGCGCCGTTTCGGTGGTCGCGCCTTCGGTAAGTCACAGCGTAGACAGTCACAGCCAAGCGCGTGTTACGAGCGAGGGCGCCGTTATTACGCCGGTTTACCTTCGCCTTTCGCGGTAACACCCAGTAAACGTTTTCGCTGTGATTGCAATGTGGAGGCCCCGCGCAGGCGTTAAACTGCGTCGCATGGCTACTCAAATACTTGTCGTCGACGACGACGCTGAACTGCGCGACCTCCTGCGCGACTACCTGGTCCGGCAAGGCATCGAGGTATCGGTGCTGCACGACGCGGGCACGCTCGAACGGCGCCTCGAACGCGAGCGCCCGGACCTGATCGTGCTCGACCTGATGATGCCGGGTGTGGACGGACTGACTGCGTTGCGCAAGCTCCGCGCTTCGGGTGACGACATCCCGGTGATCATGCTGACGGCGCGCGCGGACGACGTGGATCGCATCGTCGGATTGGAACTCGGTGCTGACGACTACCTCGGCAAGCCGTTCAATCCGCGCGAGTTGCTGGCGCGCGTGCAGGCGGTGTTGCGCCGGCGCCGGACGATTCCGTCGGCGGCGCCCGAGCAGCGCGAACCGTTCTCATTCGGGCGTTTCCGGCTCGATTTCCAGTCGCGCACGCTTCATCAGGACGAAACGCCGCTTACGCTGTCGGGCAGCGAATTCGCATTGCTGAAGATTTTCGTCAATCACCCCATGCGCACCCTGACGCGCGAGCGCCTGCTCGAACTGCTGCACGGTCCGGAATACGACGGCACCGACCGGGGTATCGACGTGCAGGTGTGGCGTCTGCGCCGGATCCTCGAAACCGATCCGTCTACGCCGCGCTTTATCCAGACTGTGCGCGGACGCGGTTATGTGTTCGTGCCGGACGGCGAGCAAAATGCGTCGGCCCATTGATTCACTGTTCGGCCGGCTGGTTGTCCTGGTCATCGGCGTGCTCGTGTTGTCGCACGTCGCCTGGTTCACGGTTATCCGGCTCGAACGGGACCAGACACAAACTCGCTACGCAGTAGAAGAAGCGGCCTTCCTGATAGATGCCGTGCGCCAGCACGTCGCGAATTCGCCGGATCAGCCGCTGCCGTCGAGTGTGCGCGTGGTCGAACCCAACAGTCCCGACGTTCCCAAACCCTTCACTGACGTCGATACCAGCCGAGTGCCGCCGCCGTTCAGTCGTTTTATCGACGACTTGCGGGATCGTCTGCCGGACGGCACCGACGTTCGCATCGGCGAGCCGGGTGGCCCGCCCCGCCTGTGGGTGCGAGGCGCGAAGGATGCCAGCTGGATAGTCGTGCCGGTGCAGCCCTTGCGGCCGCCGCGTTCGCGCGACCGGATGCTGCTCTGGCTCGCTATTATTTTTTCTACCGCCGTGATGGCCGCGCTATTTGCGGCGTGGCAATTGCAGACGCCGTTGCGTTCGCTGGCGCAGGCTGTCGGCCGCTTCGGCCGGGGTGAACCTACTCCGCCGGTACCGGAGCGCGGTCCGCGCGAGCTGCGGCAGTTGACCCACGGCTTCAACCAGATGGTGCGCGAAGTGGAGCAGACGGAAAGCGACCGCGCGGTCATGCTGGCAGGGGTCGCCCATGACCTGAAGACGCCGCTGGCGCGTTTGCGCCTGCGTGCTGAAATGATGGATGAAGCGAAACTACGGGATGGTGTGGTGCGCGACGTGGAATCCATGGCGCATATCGTCGACCAGTTCCTTGTGTTCGCCCACGACGGCGCCGATCGTAGCGAGCCAGCCGAAGTTGATCAGCAGTGCGAGCGCATTGCGCGCAGTTATCGCGCGGTGACCGTGGGAGCGCCGTCTGTTCAGACCCGGCTTACCGCGGGGCGGGATTTCGCGTTGCCCGCTGCGACACTTGACCGCTTGTTGTCGAACCTGCTCGATAACGCACACGCCTACGGTGCACCGCCGGTTGTGATCGAAACGTTGCGCGGGACAAATGGCTGGATTTTGCGTGTCATGGACAGCGGCAGCGGGATCGCGGCACATGATCTGGTGAAGGCGAGCCGGCCGTTCGTCAGGCTCGATCCGGCCCGCGGCGGCAGCGGCCACAGCGGGCTGGGGCTTGCGATTGTTGAGCGGCTGGTAAGGCGGGCGGGCGGCGAATGCGAAATTGGCAATCGCCCCGAAGGCGGCCTGCAGGTCGTGATGACCTTTCCTTTCGATGTGGTGGCGCGCTCGGCCGAGATGTTGCATGGCGACGTGCTGAATGAAGCGCGCATGATGTGATTGATCATCCCGGGGCTTGGCGTCCTCGGGCGGAGGGGGTCCCAGACTTGGCCAAACCCCGTGGCCAAAACCCCGTGGCCAAAACCTCGTGGCCAAAACCCCGTATCCAGAACCTCGCAGCGCCAGCGAAACCAAGTCTGGCGCCAGCGAAACCGCTAGTCGAACAAGGTGTTGAGCGCGGAAGCCGCTTCGCTGTCGACGGTGTTGTACGTCACGGTCGCTGCCTCGAAAATATAGTGCGTGGTGTATTTGCCGAACCGCGCCAGGATTTCCTCCTGGATCACTTCAGGCGCGACATCGAGACGCAAATACCAGGTAGTCGAAGAGAGCCGCGTCTGGAACGCACCGTACTCGGCCAGCAAGTGATCGAATGCTTCAGCGTCCTGATCGCGGCAGACAATGACCAGATTTCCCTTCATGCACCCCTCCTGATTCTTGATAACGGCAGATATCGAACTCGAAGGTCGATGATACCTGCTGTCGTGCCGCTGCCGCACCACGCCTTTCAGCCAACGTCTCGCCAAATTGCCGTCTTGACTTCGCGTCAGGCCGTTTCAGGATGCCGCGGCATGGGCGGCCGGGTATCGGCCGGGCGTACTTCACTGCGATCTCGCCCTCCCGATTTCGCCGCATACAACGCCAGATCCGCGCGCTTGAGCAGGTTTTCAGCGGTGTCGCCGTCGCTCAGTTCCGTGATGCCGATGCTCACGCTCAGCGTGGTGTCGTCGGGGAGGTAGGCGCAATGCTCCTGGTTGAAGCGCTTGCGCAGGCGCTCAAGAACCGTGTGGGCATCGGCGAGCGAGGTATGCGGCAGCAGCAGGCCAAATTCCTCACCGCCCAACCGCCCGACACCGTCGCTCGCGCGCAGTTGCTCCTCGCACATCCGTACGAAATGTTCGAGCGCGCGGTCGCCGGTTGCGTGGCCGAATCGATCGTTCACCTGCTTGAAGTGGTCAAGATCAGCGATTGCCACTGACAACGGCACGCCTCCCGAGCGGGACAGATCGACTTCGCGACGCAAGGTATCCAGGAAATAACGCCTTGACAGCGCCCCGGTCAACGCATCGTGCCGGGCTTCGGCGGACAACAGCGCATTAGCCGACTGCAACTGGTTGGCCAGATGGCGCGTGCCCCGGTGCAAGCGCCGCTCGCGCAGGTATGACACGGTGATCACAATGGCGAGCAGGCTCACGCCGAGCGCCGTCAGGAAAACCAGCAGCCTGTCGCGCCGTTGATTGCTCACAATTTCCGCCCAGTTCGGCAGCGGATGGACAATATGCGCGGCGAGCCCCGAGTTCAGGCCAGTGCGTTCGTCGTAGAGAGAGGGCGCGCTGCTGTCGCCGGAGGAGAAAAACGAGCGCGCGAGCGACGGCGGCAGCCAGGGCGCGTCCGCCCGCACGCGTTCTCCGATGTTGATCAGCTGCAGGGTACGGAAATCGACCCGCCGATACGCATCCAGCCGCTGCGACCGGGACATCCGCAGCACGGGCGAATCCGGCAGCACGCGGTTTTCGAGCCGGCTTTCGTGAGCCATGACGATTACGCCATTGCTGTCGGTGACGAATGTGCCTGGGCGCGCCACCCAGTGGCGCAAGCGGTCGACGCTCACTTTCGCGATCACCGCGCCCACCAGGAAGCCGTCGCGATAAACCGGCGTGGCGATGAAAATGCCGGGGTCTCCGCTCGATCGGCCGACTCCATAAGTTTCGTTGAACGCGCCGAGCAGCGCTTTCTGGATATAACCGCGCATGCGCATGTCGGTGCCAACGAAGCTATTCGAGTCAATGCCATTACTCGACGCCACGCAAAAGCCATCGCTATTGACGACCCACACATAGTCGAGGCCCGTGAAGCCGCGGGCGTTGCGCAGGAAGTTGTCGAGTTTGGCGAGCGCCGGCACGGCGAGCAGCTTGGCTCGTCGCTCGGGTTCGGTTTGCCTGATTTCTTCAGCGGAACTGTGGGATTGGGCAAGCGCCAGCTGGATCATGTCCATTTCGGCGATAGTGGCAGGAATCGCCCGGGACATGGCGAGGTCGCTGGCAATGATCTGCGCGGTGTTGTCGACGATCGACGCAGCCATTTGCTGCTCCACGCGTACCGAGGTGGTCAGTTCTTGCTGTACCATTCGGTCCGACACCATCCCGGCGGCAACCCAGCACACGCATGCGAGCAACGCGAAGGCGAGCGTCGCGATGGCGCGGTGATAGGTTGTCTTGTTCATCGATCCTCTGGCCTGTCTGACTGTGGCGCGGGACTGTGGCACGACCCCGCGCTGCGAGCATGTTATGAATGTTTTACCGGCATATGAGCATCTTACCGGGCGCAGCTGCGCGTACATCGGTAGTTCGCCCGAGTGCCATTGCCTGGCGGCTGGAACCCGCGTCAGCCGCACCTCATGCTTTGTTCGTTCGCTCGGCGAAGAGTCCCGCAGTCCGTGTTTGCCCAGTTTCGCTCCGGTTCACTCATTCGGCCCCGCCTCTACGCCTCGATTGGACGACGTTTTCTCCCGGCCATCAAGTTGTTATCGGCGCGAGCGCGCTTTTCTGAAGCGCGTGTCCACGTGAGTCGCGGGTTAGCCGTTTAGCCCAAGGGCGGTGCTGAGGGCGGTGGCTCAGGAAAACAGGCAACAGATACGCCGGCTGAGGTTGTGCGTGAAACAAAGGTTGGTGTAGTGTCGTGCGGTTCCGAAATGGTCAAGTTGTATGTCGGCCGGCGGACTCGGGTGGGCGAGTGCAATGGCACCGGGCCATGTGCCGGGACCTGCCCGGAACGCGCAGAAGTCCGCTGGCTTGAAGGGGAAGCGGGGAAGCGCGGAAGCGGGGAAGCGCGGAAGCGGGGTCGGCCGCACTCACGCCTGGCGGATGAGAGAAGAGCGGAGTATCCGCTCGGGAAACAAGAATACAGGCAAGAACACAGGCGCCGGACGTTGCCTCGCGCGACGAAAAGCCTGCTGCAACGAGCCTCAACGGGAAGGGCGTGGAATGGATTTTGGCTTTAACCTGACTCGAACGGCGAACGCTTCGGCGTTGCGTCTGTTGCCCAATCGATGGGACTTCGTCGCGTTCCCGCTGATTATCTGCGTGCTCGCGCTCACCGTGGTCGGCTTTCACGAGACGCTGGCCCCCATCTCGACACTGCAAACGCAGGCCATTTCGCTCGACCCGGCAAACCTGCCCGAATACGCGCTGCGAACTACCTTGCGCATGCTGGCGGCCATGGTGGCGTCGCTGGTCTTCACACTGATCTACGGCACGCTCGCGGCGAAGAGCCGGCGGGCGTCCGTCGTGCTCGTGCCGATCCTGGACATTCTCCAGTCGGTGCCGGTGCTCGGTTATATTTCGTTCACGGTCACGTTCTTTCTCGCATTGTTCCCGGGTCGCGTGTTCGGCGCCGAGCTGGCGGCGATCTTCGCGATTTTTACGAGCCAGGCGTGGAACATGACGTTCAGCTTCTATCAGTCGCTGCGCACCGTGCCGCGCGATCTGGATGAAGTCTCGCGCGGTTTTCACCTGACCAACTGGCAGCGCTTCTGGAAGCTCGAAGTGCCGTTTTCGATGCCCGGCCTCATCTGGAACATGATGATGTCGATGTCGGGCGGCTGGTTCTTCGTGGTCGCCTCCGAAGCTATCGTGGTCGGTAACCGCACCATCGTATTGCCGGGTATCGGCGCGTATCTGGCAACGGCTATTGGCGAGCGCAATCTCGGCGCGATCGGCTGGGTGATCCTGGCAATGACTGTCGTGATCCTGGCCTACGACCAGCTCATGTTCCGTCCGCTGGTTGCCTGGGCGGACAAATTCCGCATGGAAAACACGAGTTCGGGCAATGTGCCGGAGTCGTGGCTGCTCGATCTGATTCGCCGCACGCGTTTGATCCACCAGTTGCTCGTGCCGGCGGGCTGGATGATCGGCAAGATGGCGCGGGTGCCGCTGAAGCTGCCCTCGCTGCAAGGCCGCCTGCCGAAGTTCCCGATGGGCGCGTTGGGCGCGTTGGGCGGGTCGACGCCCACGGCGCGCAGCAAGTCCCGCAATCCGTCCCGTGCCGGCGATATCGCGTGGGCGATCATCGTCCTCGCGCTGACGGTGTTCCTGGTGTGGAAAGTGACGGTTTTCGTGAGCACCGGCGTCACGTGGAGCGAAGTCTGGCACGTCTTCTGGCTGGGCTTGATCACGCTGTTTCGCGTAATGGTGCTGATTGCGCTTGCTTCCGTCATCTGGGTTCCGGTCGGTGTGCTGATCGGGTTGCGGCCCACCTTGGCCAGCAAGATCCAGCCGCTCGCGCAATTTCTCGCCGCGTTCCCGGCGAACCTGCTGTTCCCGGTTTTTGTCGTGGTGATCGTGAAGTTCAACCTGAACCCGGATATCTGGCTCTCACCGCTGATCGTGCTCGGCACGCAGTGGTATATCCTTTTCAACGTGATTGCCGGGGCGACGTCGTATCCGAACGATTACCGTGAAGCGGCCACCAATTTCCAGATCAAGGGCTGGCAGTGGTGGCGCCAGGCCATCCTGCCGGGCATTTTCCCGTACTACGTGACGGGCGCGATCACCGCGTCGGGCGGGGCGTGGAATGCGAGCATCGTGGCTGAAGCGGTGTCGTGGGGGAATACGAAAATCGTGGCGCACGGGCTTGGCGCGTATATAGCGGAAAATACGGCCAACGGCGACTATCCCAAAATCATTCTCGGTATTGCCGTGATGTCGCTCTTCGTCACACTCTTTAACCGGCTTTTGTGGCGGCCGTTGTTCGCTTACTCTGAAGCACGCCTGAGGCTGGACTGAGTCTGAAGCGTGTCATTTGGCGGCCAATGCCGAACACTGGCCGCACACCGGCCGAACGCCCGCCGCCAGCGGCCACACCTTAAATTCTTGTAATCAGCAACGCGCGAGCGACCATGTCAACGCAGACGAATACGACTACCCAAACGCCGCCGATCCCGCCGCGCCTCGGCCAGGAAATCCTGAACGTCGAGAACGTCAGTCGCGGCTTCAACAAGACACAGGGCGAGCTGCTCGTGCTCGAAGGCGTGAACCTGACGCTCAACGAAGGCGAGATCGTCGGGTTGCTGGGCCGTTCGGGTTCCGGCAAGTCGACGCTGCTGCGGATCATCGCCGGACTGATCGAGCCAACAGGCGGGCAGGTCACTTATCTGAAAGAGCCGCTGCACGGTCCGGCCAAGGGCGTGGCCATGGTCTTCCAGACCTTCGCGCTGTTTCCGTGGCTGACCGTGCTGCAGAACGTGGAAGCGGGGCTGGAGGCGCAGGGCGTGCCGTCGAAAGTGCGGCGCGAGCGGGCGCTGGCAGCCATCGATCTGATTGGTCTCGACGGTTTCGAGAACGCGTATCCGCGTGAGTTGTCGGGGGGCATGCGCCAGCGCGTGGGGTTTGCGCGCGCGTTGGTCGTCGACCCGACGTTGTTACTCATGGACGAGCCGTTCTCCGCGCTCGACGTGCTGACGGCCGAAAACTTGCGGACCGATCTGCTCGACCTCTGGACCCAGGGCAAGATGCCGATCAAGTCGGTGTTGATCGTGACGCACAACATCGAGGAAGCGGTGTTCATGTGCGACCGGATCCTGGTGTTGTCGTCGAATCCGGGGCGCGTCATGGCCGAAATCCGCGTGCCGTTCAAACATCCGCGCAATCGTCTCGACCCCGCGTTCCGCCGTCTGGTCGACGATATCTACGCCAAGATGACCGCGCGTCAACTCGGCGAAGAGAAGAAGAAGGGCCTGGAACTGAGCAGCTGGCTGCCGCAGGTCTCGACCAACCTGATGGCCGGTCTGATCGAAACGCTTGCCGCTGATCCGTACCACGGCCGCGCCGACATGCCGGAGATCGCGCGTTCGCTGCATCTGGAAGTGGACGATTTGTTTCCGGTGGCCGAAGTGCTGCAGCATCTGGGTTTCGCCGATGTCCGTGAGGGCGACATCTTCCTGACTCCGCCGGCTCGCGTGTTCGCGGAGTTCGGGACGCAGGAACGCAAGATGATGTTCGCGGAGCATTTGCTGCGGCACGTGCCGCTCGCCGCGCGGATCAAGAAGGTGCTGAACGAGCGGCCGGGGCATCGCGCGCCGCGCGTGCGCTTCGAGCAGGAGCTGGAAGATTTTCTCTCCGATAAAGCCGCCGAGGAAACGCTGGACGCGGTGATCAACTGGGGCCGCTACGGCGAGATTTTCTCGTACAACGACCAGACCGAGATTTTCAGCCTGGAAGACGTCGAGTCCTGATGTCCAAGGAGTGAAGAGCGCTTAAGGCGCGCTGACCTGCGCAAAAAAACGCGGCTGATCCGGAAACGGACGCCGCGTTTTTTACGTCATTCGGGCCGTGTTTTAGTCATCGACAGGCCGCTCGGTTTTGCTTCTCGAACGTTTTCGGGGCGGAAGGAGCCTGATTGCCGACGACCTTGAGAACGTCGAATGCGGTTATTTCAGATCAGGTTGAAAGCCCCGTCCATTAAGGCTCTCAGCGATTCGATGAGGCCTTGTTGGAACGTTTTCCGCAAGATTGCATCAGCGTAGATCGTGCATTACCCTTCGAGTCCCCCGCCTGGCCACTCGCGTGCAGGTAGTCCTGCATGCGGTAAGCGCGACCGGGCAAACGCTTCAGTCACCCTGAAACGTGGAGATAAGGAGATGCCCCGAACGCGCCTGTCGTTGCAGTCCATGCTGATGTCTCGAACGAGGGTGCTATCTCGTCTGTCGATTGGCATGGCGTGCCTGTTGCGCGCTCCGTCCGCGCTCGCCGTTTGCGACGACCTCGCGCCCGGGAGCGGAGAAACCGCCACGTGCAACGCCAATGCACCGAATCCCTCCACGCTGCCCGTCGTAGCTGTTGCCGGCAGTACCGGTGTCACCGTCCTCGTGCTTCCGGGCGCGGGCATCAGCGTGAACAACAGCAGCGGCATCGTTGTTCGGGATTCGAGCACCGTACAGAACTTGGGCACGATTCAAACCACCGCCGACTCATTCGATGGCATCACCTCCGAGGGAAGCGCATCCGGCTTCGGGCGTAACTCCGTCACGAACGGCGGGTCGATTCATACGTCCGGCGTGGAATCGGAGGGTATCTACAACGGCTCGCCGGCGGTCACCATGGTGAATGCGGTGGGCGGCGTTATCAGCACTAGCGGAACTAATGCAACAGCGATGCTGGATTTATCCACGGCCGGCGGCGGTACGCTGACCAACAACGGCACGCTAACCACTTCCGGCGATGGCTCCGACGGCATGGACGCTCTAACGTCGGGCGATGCGCTCATCAACAACGGCGCCATCACCACGTTGGGCTTGCGTGCAGATGGTTTGTACGCGAATGGCGGCGCGTCAGGCACGGGTAACACGACGCTCACGAATCACGGGTCGATCGATGTATTCGGGTCAAACGCGCATGGCATTGTGTCCCTGGATGCTTCGCCGGGTCTCGTCACCAACACCGGATCGATCGTCGCGCACGGACCGCAGGGGCTGGGTGCGTACTTCTCGGACCCGGTCACCTTCGTCAACACGGCTGGCGCGCGCCTCGCGAGCGAGCAGGCCAATGCCATCGACGCGAACGGCGGTGGCACGTTCACCAACGCCGGGACCATCGCGGGCGCGAACGTGGGGCTGTCGATTGTCGGCGGCGACGCGCTGATCGTGAATAGCGGGGTCATTCAAGGCGGGACGGATTCCGCCATCTCAACCACCGGCCCGTTCGCCATCACCATTACGAATACCGGCCAGATCACGAGCAATGCCGGCGCGACCGTATCGACCGATACCGGCGTGAACACATTCAACATGGAGGGAGGCACGGTCAGTGGATTGATCCGCCAGGGTACGGGCATCAACACGTTTGTCATGCAGGCAGGGCAGGTCGATTCCGTGGATCAGGGCGGCCCCCAGCCACGCTTCACGCTCAATGGCGGGCGCGTCACGGGTGGCCTGACGAACGGCGGCGCGGTCACGATCACGGGTGGGCGCATTGGCAGCGTGGCGATGACGGCCGCCCAGAATACCTTCGCCATGTCAGGCGGACAGATCGATACGAACCTGACGGCCGGCTCCGGCAATACGAGTCTCACCATCTCGGGCGGGGCAATAGGCGGCGCGGTCACGCTTGGCAACGGCGCGAACACGATCGCGGTCACGGGCGGATCGATCGCGCAGGGCTTGGCGTCAGGCGACGGGGCCTCGACCTTCGGATGGTTGGGAGGCGGTGTAGTCGGCGGGACCGTGTCGTTCGGAGCGGGTGGGGTGGTCGCCACGTTGTCGAAACTGAGCGACGTCAACCTCGCCGGGTTATCGGCATTCGACGGCGGCACCGGGCAGAATGCCCTGACGTTCGACCATACGCAAACCAGCGGGCTTAGCCGTTTTACGAGCTGGGAGCGCATCGCGTTGACGAACGCCAGCCGGCTCTCGCTCGATGATCACGGCGTGACATTGGGCAACGCCACGGCGCAATCGGGCCTGTTCGATATCGATTCGACCAGCACGCTTGCCTGGAACGGCGGGGGGGATTCTGCAATCACGACGACCGTGCCGGGCGGACTCGTGACCTTGAACAACGCGGGCACGATCGATCTGACCGGCGCAGCGGGTGTGCGCAACACGCTGATGGTGAGCGGCAACTATGTCGGCCATGGAGGGCAACTGCTGCTGCAGAGCATGCTTGGATCAGATAACTCGCCCAGCGGAAAACTGGTGATTTCGCAAGGCTCAGCGACGGGCAATACCGCGATCGGGGTAACGAACGCCGGTGGCACGGGCGCGCTGACGTTGAGCGACGGGATCATGGTCGTGCAGGCAATTCAGGGCGGTACGACGGCGTCGACCGCGTTTTCATTGGCGAATCCGGTCAAGGCAGGGGCGTATACGTACTTGCTGTTTCGAGGCGGAGTCGCGGCGGGGACGGGAGACGATTGGTATTTGCGCTCGAGTATCACGCCACCGCCGCCGCCGCCACCGCCACCGCCTGTGACGCCACCGCCGCCGCCACCTGTGACGCCACCCGTCACGCCACCTGTGACGCCGCCGCCTGTCGCACCCCCACCGGTGACACCGCCTGTTGCACCCCCACCCGTGGCGCCACCACCGGCGCCGCCGATCCAGACCACCCCGACGCCGCTCTACCGAATCGAGGTGCCGCTCTATGCCGAGATTTCATCGCTTACGCGCGAACTCGGCATACAGCAGATCGGCACTTTTCACGAGCGCGCGGGAGAGCAATCGCAGTTGAACGAGACCGGTGCGCTGCCGGCGGCGTGGAGCCGTGTCTGGGGCAACCGCACAATCACAAGCAGCGACACCGGCGTCGATCCGCATTTCAACGGCGCGATCGGGGGCATGCAAATTGGTCAGGATCTCTATGCCAGTGCCGCTGCCGATGGGCATCGAGACCACTATGGATTTCTGCTCGGCGTAGCGCGCGCGTCAGGCGATGTGAGCGGTTTCGCGCTTGGCATGCCGGCCGTGCAGGCGGGCAGCCTGAGTATCGATGCAGGGAGCATCGGCGCTTATTGGACGCATATTGGCGCGGGTGGCTGGTACACCGACACCATCGTGATCGGTAGCACATTGACGATCAAACCGTCGTCGAACGACGGCGTCAGCCCGACTACGCATGGCCGGTCGATAGCGGGATCCATCGAGGCCGGCTTGCCGTTCCCCTTGGCCGAAGGATTGAGCATCGAGCCGCAGGCGCAAGTGATCTGGCAACACGTGGGTATCGATGATCTCAACGACGGCATTTCGAGCGTCGCCTTCTCTAACCCCAACACCGTCGCAGCCCGTCTTGGCGTGCGGGTGACCGGGCGGATGCAAGCACTGGGCGTGGCCTTGCAACCGTATGCAGGCGTGAATCTCTGGCGCTATTTCAGTGCCACGAGCCAGGTGACGTTCGACGGTACGACCGATATCCCGGCGCAATCATCGTCGACGATTGCCGACATGACGGCCGGGGTAGCCGTGAACCTGAGTGCACGCGGCAGCGTCTTTGTGAGCGCGCATTATGGGATGAACGTGAGCGGCGCACGCCGCGAGACCGTAGGCGGGAACGCAGCAGTACGCTGGCGCTGGTGAGGCGCCTTTGAGCGTCGATGCACACCAACGCACATCGACACAGCTAACCCTCCGGCGACACACGACTACTGCAGATTGCCCCAGCGCGCGACAGCCGGTTCCGCCGATGCCCACTTCCAGCCGCCGCTATTGTCATTGCCCTTGCAGGCTTGCGCGAGGAACCAGTCCTGATGTGCGTCCGGCTTGTCGCCGTCCGCGACCGAGAACGCGAACTCCCGGCAGGTCGCCAGCGCGCTGCTGAACTCGCGCAATACGCGCACGTCGCCGTGACCGTTCTCCACCGGAAGCGTATGTTTTACCCGCCACGGTTTCGTGTCGCCGATAGGAAGATCGCCCGCGGTCGTCGCAATGGCAACCTGCTGGTCGCCGTGCAGGCGCTTCATCAGTCGATTGACGGCTTCGTCGGTCGCGGCCTGGACCGCGATACCCACGCCAAAACCGATGGCCGGGTTAGTCGTCACCACGCCCGTGGATATGCCCGCCGCCGCGCCGGCTGCCGCACCGATCGACCCGCAGCCGGCGAGGAATACGCAGCTCGCAGCAACACCGGTCGCGAGCATCAAACTGAGACCGGGCTTCATTGCAGCGCACCCCAGCGCGGCGTGGCGGGTTCCGCCGACGCCCACTTCCAGACCTGGCCGTCACGGCAGATGGACGCGACATAGAAACCGCTGTCCGCCGGCTGATCCTTGGTGGCATCGGTATCGACGGAGAATACGATTTCCTTGCAGTCGAGCGTCCCGGTGCTGATGGTGCGGCTCACTGTCACGCGGCCTTTCTCGTCCGGCTCGACAGGCACGCTATGCACCGCGGCCCACGACGCCACCGCGCCGACGGCCAGCGGGCCGGCTGCCCCGGCTATCCGGTCCTGCGTATAGGTGTGCATCACGCGCTCGCTGTACTGCACGCCGGCCTTGGCGGCAGCAACGGCGCCGAGGCCGATGCCGGTTGCCACCGCGGCATTGCGGGTCACGCTGCCCGCGATCGCGGCGCCGGCAACACCGGCGCCTGCCACGGCGCCTTCGCCATAGAGCGAGCTACAACCTGAAAGCGCGGAGCTTGCGAGCGCTCCTAGCAGGAGCGTCGCCAGTGCGACGGCGCGGGGGGGACGCCGGTGAATCGTTTTCTGCATGGTGCTGTACCTTCCTCGCCTTTCCATATTCTTTCGATAACGGCAACCAGCTTGCTTGTGCGGGCACTGAAGGAACACTAAGCAATTGGAGCGCCCGCGCATTTTGAAGGACGCAGCGAAAAGAAGGGCAAAGAAATTTGCAAGAAATTGCAAATGCGGGGAACGTGGTGCGGAAAATGAAAACTACCCGTGACAATCTCAGGGGATCAATCACGGATGAGTCACTGGGTCGCCTCCGGACCCATTGACTCCATCGACCTGAACCGGCATGGCGCCGATCTAGCTATCCGCGCCTGTCGGCGTTGACGAGTCCCCGTCGCCGCCTTCGTTCTCGTAAGTGCCGAGGCGGTTGTACAGCGTCTTGAGGCTCACGCCGAGCGCCTTGGCGGCGCGACGCTTGTCTCCCCCGCAATGCTTGAGGGTGCCGAGGATGATTTGTTTCTGCGCATCGGCGAGGGGCGTGCCGACCCACACGTTCATCGCATCGCCTTGCGTGACCGGCTTTTTAACCCGCGATGCCAGGTGCGGATGCGCGATCTCCACGGTCTTCTCAGCCAGGATGAACGCGCGATACACCGTGTTCTTCAACTCGCGCACATTGCCCGGCCATGAGTACGTGCGCAGCATGTCGAGCGCGCGTTTGCTGAAGGACTTGTTCGTCCCTTCTTGCGCGTTCATCTCCGAGAGGAAGTGCTGCGCGAGAAATTCACGGTCGGTATCGCGTTCACGCAGAGGCGGCGCGCGCAGCGGAAACACGGCGAGCCGATACATCAGGTCCTCTCGCAAGCCGTTCTCCTTGACCGCCACAATGGGGTCGCGATTGGTCGCTGCGATCACGCGGACATCGGAGTGAATCAGGTCATTGCCGCCCACACGAAAGAACGTGCCTGTTTCCAGCGCACGCAGCAACTTGACTTGTCGAACCGGCGACATCTCGGTCACTTCGTCGAGGAACAGCGTGCCGCCGTTTGCATGCTCGAAGTATCCGAGGCGTCCTTGCACGGCGCCGGTGAAACTGCCTTTCTCGTGGCCGAAGAGTTCGGGTTCGATGAGGTTATCGGGGATCGCGCCGCAATTCACGGCGACGAACGGGGCTTCGCGGCGGGCGCTCTGATCGTGGATCGTGCGGGCAATCAGTTCCTTGCCCGTGCCCGATTCACCGATGATCAACGCAGTGGCATCGGTTGCGGCCACGCGTTCGATCTGCGAATACAGCTCCATCATCACGGGCGATGATCCGTACAGAAGTCCGTACGATTTCAGCCCGGCAATTTCACCTGCGTTGCGTTTTTTTTGCGATGGCGTGTCGCCGGAGGCGACGGCCGGCGAGTCCAGATCGATTGACGCCATGAGTCTTTTGTCCTGCAAATGTTATTCGGGCGACAGCTCGGGGGAAGACGAGGCGGTCACCGCCACTCGGATGGCAGGCCCGTTGTGACTGTCGCTCGGGGGGCGAAGCATCGTTCGACGGGCACCGGTTCCGTCATTTCGGGAACCAGCGCTTGCATGCGGCTTATCTCATAAACCGTATTTAACCATCCGTAACGACCTAGCGGCAATGTGCTTTGCATGGGCTTTGTCCTTTCGTTGTCCTTTGTCCTTGTCTTTGTCGTCGTCCTTACCCGCAATCAAGTACACGAATCTCCATATGAATGGGAAACACTGGCCGCGAGCCGGAAAGCTTCACCGATACTCCTAGAAAATTACCTGTTCCGGGCGTAATTGTTACGCGTTTGACGTGGATCCCCGCCGTTGCGCTTTGCACCTGATCGACGGTCCTCACCATGATGGCATGCGCGTTGACGGGGATGGCACGAAACCTGCGACTCGGGTGGCATCTGCAATGAAAGGCCGGTTTCCGGCACGAAGCCATGGAAGATTCCCTTCACTTCGACATTCCCGTGCAACCGCGTGTGCGCCCCGTCCGGCGGGCCCGCGCACAGCCACGCGCGGCCGAACGTCCGGAACTACTGACGGCCGAACCAATCAATCTTTATCACTGGGCCGCAGTCGCGCTGGTGACCGCATTGATGTGCGTGGTCATGGCCTGCGCTGCCGGCACACCCGCGCTTGCGCGGGCGGCGGGCGTCACGAGTGTCGTGTTTGCAGCGCTTGGTGGCGTGCTCGTGCTTGGCGCCATGCTACGCGCAATGCGGCTGCGGCGGTCGGACTCGGCGCCGCTCAACACGTGGACGTCGTGATGCCGGGGTGGAAGTCTTCACGCCCGGCGAAACATTTATCAGACGTATCGTTCGTATAGGGCGTTTATGTCAAGTAATAGCAAGGGGTTTCATAACATGAGTCAAACCACGGTCCAAATGTCCCTGGGCAAGCAAAAGATTATCGAAGACATCAAGGTATTGCTGAACGATTCGGAAGAACTCGTGCGGTTGAGCGCGTCGTTGCCCGCTGAAGGTGTGGACGCGTTGCGCACGCGTTTGCGGGACCATGTCGATGCCGCGCGCAATGCACTTGAAACAGCACAATCCAATGCGCAGGAGCGGTATCGCGCTAGTCTGGACGGCACGGTGCAATACACGCGCGACAACCCGTGGCAGGCGCTTGGCATTGCGGCAGGGATCGGCTTTCTGGCTGGCATCCTGGTTTCGCGCTAGTCAATAAGCGATCACCGCTGACTGTAACCGCTGTAACCGCGACAAACGGAGGAATCACAATGGCACGACCCAAACTCGGCCTGTTCGGTGCGTTGTTCGCGATAGGCAGTGTCTTAGCCTGGCGATGGGCGCAAGCACAGCGCAACGCTCCAAGGCGCAGTGCACGTGAACTGAACCGTTGGGAGAATGAGGGCGGCAAAGTTGTCGCGCCGGCAAGCGCTTCTCATGCCACGCCCGCGACAGCCGCGGCGCCGGTCAAGCCGTCGAACAGCGTGGGCAATGGGGCGCTCGGCGGCACGCCCGACGCGTGGCACTTCCCGCATAGCTGATCTAGAGACGGTTTTGCCGCGTCGATTGCGCAACCTCAACGTGTAACCGGAACACCGGGTCCATGCGGCAAGCAGACTATTTGAAACGCACGCCTGGGCGTGCGTTTCATCTTGATAAAGCCTTATAATCAACCTATCCACAGTAATAAGTTCGCTATATGGCAATATTTGCGTGACGCAGTCACGCGCCATTCGCGAAACCGGAAAGACTTTCATCTTTCGGCGTACTTGAGTTTCTCTCGGTGCCCATTCGGCCTGGCGGCGTACTGCTTTCATAGCACCGCCCCAGAGACCTCCACGACGCTTTCTGCGCCGTGTGACCCTCAACGCTTTGGATAAATTCGAGACGCATGCCACACGTATTGATTGTCGATGACGATCCCAGTACCCGCGAGGCACTAGCCGCGATCATCGGCGAAGACGGACTGACTACAGCGACGGCGGGCGATCTGCGTGAGGCGCGGATCCAGCTTGTGCGCCAGACGCCGGACGTCGTGTTCACTGACCTCAAGCTCCCTGATGGTTCGGGCGTCGATCTGTTCGAGGACCTTGATCCTCGATCCGGCGTGGAAATCATCGTCATCACCGGACACGCGACGGTGGAGTCAGCTGTCAGCGCGCTAAAGATGGGCGCGACGGACTACCTCGTCAAACCCATCAACATGCAGCGCGTCAAGGCGATCCTCAGTCGCCTGCCGCGTCCCGGCGACCTCAAGGCCGAAATTGGCACCTTGCGTGGTGAGCTGCGCCGCATGGGCCGCTTCGGCCTGATGCTCGGCAATTCGCCGGCAATGCAAACGGTCTACGACCAGGTCGGCCGGGTGGCGCCCACGGCGGCATCGGTACTGCTGATCGGTGAATCGGGAACAGGCAAGGAAGTCGCCGCGCAAACGCTCCACGAGTTGAGCCTGCGCCGCAAACATTCTTTTATTGCCGTGAACTGCGGAGCAATCTCGCCGAATTTGATCGAGTCCGAGATGTTCGGGCATGAGCGCGGCTCGTTTACCGGTGCGGATCGTCAGCACAAGGGTTACTTCGAACGCGCGAACGGCGGGACGCTGTTCCTCGATGAAATCACCGAGATGCCGATCGAATTGCAGGTGAAGCTCCTGCGCGTGCTCGAGACCGGCATGTTCATGCGGGTGGGTACAACGAAAGAACTCGAGACCGACGTACGCCTGATTGCTGCGACCAATCGTGATCCGGAGCAGGCTGTGCTCGAGGGCAAGTTGCGGCTTGACTTGTACCACCGGCTCAATGTCTTCCCGATCAACCTGCCGCCCTTGCGCGATCGCGGCTCGGACGTGGAGTTGCTCGGCCAGGCGTTCCTCGACGAGCTCAATTCACGCTACAACACCAAGAAGACGTTTCCGGCCGCCGTGCGCGACATGCTCGCGTCCTATCCGTGGCCGGGTAATGTGCGCGAGCTGAAGAACTACGTGCAACGTGCGTACATCATGTCGGGCGCCGAGTCGGACAGTACCGCGACCGTGCCGCTGCAGATCTCGCTGGCGAAGCCATCGGCGGGAACGGCTGTCACTATTCCATTCGGCACCTCGCTTGCCGAAGCGGATCGCCAGTTGATCCTCGCCACGCTCGAGCAATGCGGCGGTGTGAAGACGCGCGCGGCCGAGATTCTCGGCATCAGCCTGAAGACGCTCTACAACCGGCTGGTTGAATATGGCGATGACGCCGCGAACAAGGCGGCCATAAGCGAAGCCAGCGAGTAGGTGATGCCGACGCCGGCCGGCGCCAGGGTTTAGCGTTCGTCGTCGGAGTAATGCCCTGGTAGCAGCTTGGCAACGCGCGGTGACAGAGTCAACGCCCGTCTCATTGGGACTTCGAAAGATGTCCGCTTTGGACGGGCGATTTTCGTTGGTGCGCGCGATAGCAGCGCCGATAATGTCAACAGGCTCATGGATTGAATGCGCAAGGCACTCGAATCGGGGCATGGCCCTTGCTGCGCTTGAATGGCTTGGCTCGTGGGCGGTTCAGTACCTTTGCCGCCTTAGTCCGAGTTCGAGAGTCCTTGGCCGGATCGGCCGCTGAGCGCGATCCGAACGAGCGTCATTATCAAAAGATCCAGGGAGCCCGTCATGACCGATCTCGCCTCGCTTCAACGCCAATCCCGAAATGTATTGCACGTATGGCAAGCGTTGCGTGTTTCACGATCGCCGCATTTGATGCCGGTCCAAGCCCAGACACCGCAGCCGCCTGACCCGCCATTCAATCCCGACACGCCGCCGCCGCCCGCACCGCAAGAACCTCCGGATACGATTCCCGATCCGACGCGCGAGCCGCCGTCGCCGCCGAGTCAGCCTATCGGCGATCCGCCTCCGGGACCGAACGAAACGCCGCATGTCTCGGACACGCTGCATTGAAACCGCCGGTTTGGCGGCGCAATGAACATATTTCATCGTTGCTGTAGGCATTACAACGCATTAGGCAAGAATGACCGGATATGAACGCCGTGTCTGGCTGTTCTTGCTGGATTTTGTTGGTAATCCGCCGCCGAACGCTTCTCCGACGGCCTTCTTTCTGGAGGCACCATGAGGCACCCCGCACTCCGTCGCTCAGCACGCCATTCATCGAAGCGTGACGCGCGGCCCGATTCGCCTAAAGTAACTCCACCTGAGGCCGTTGCTGTTCCGGCCGATCCGGCCAGTGTTGATAACCGGCAATCGTCGCATGACCCGGCCGGGCAGAACCGCCCGGCACCGGGCGTACCGCCGGACGGTGACCATAATCAGGGTGGCATTCGCAAAGAAGGGCTCGATTACCAACGGGATCTCGGGTCGGAGCAAGACGCCTGAATCGGTTCGAAGCAACCGGGTTTTGCCGATGCGCGCCACCCTGAAAATATTCTGCGCCGCGCAAGGTAAGCGCGTGTTTTCGTTCGTCTGTCACATTTATACACAATTTTTATTTTCCAAATTGTAAAAAAGGCACGTGTCTTGCATTGCTATTCCGATCAATTCGAACGAGCAACGACAACTGATGAGGTGAAGCAGTAATGAGCAGATTGATCGTGGTATCGAATCGTGTCGCGCCGATCCAGGAAGGCAAACCTGCTGCAGGCGGTTTGGCAATCGGCGTTCTGGACGCGCTGAAGGAGACAGGCGGTGTGTGGTTTGGCTGGAGCGGCGAGATCGTGGGCGAGGCCTCTGCGCCGGTCATCGAGAAGCGTGGCAACGTGACGTATGCGACCGTTGGGCTGACCCGGCGGGACTACGATCAGTATTACCGCGGCTTTTCCAATGCTACCTTGTGGCCGACATTCCACTACCGCAACGACCTGTCGCGATTTGACCGTGAGGAATATGCGGGTTACGCGCGGGTGAACGAGGCGCTGGCTAAACAGCTCAAGCCGCTGCTCGAACCCGACGACATCATCTGGGTGCACGACTATCATTTGCTGCCCTTCGCACAGGAATGCCGGGCGGCGGGCATCAAGAATCCCATCGGGTTTTTCCTGCATATCCCGTTCCCCGTGCCTGAGATCCTGCGGACGGTGCCACCGCACGAAGAGCTGATCAAAGCGATGTGCAGCTACGACATCGTCGGTTTCCAGACGGAGGCGGACAAGCAGTCGTTTGTCGATTACATCGAGCGCGGGAACTTGGGGCATCTCAGCGAAGACGGGATGCTGCAGGCGCATGGGCGCATGTTGAAGGTCGGGGCCTATCCCATCGGCATCTATCCGGACGCCATTGCCAAGGTCGCCGAGCAATTTTCGAATCGCAAGCCGGTCAAGAGCCTGCGCGACAGTTTGCGTGGGCGCAAGTTGATCATGAGCGTGGACCGGCTCGATTATTCGAAAGGGCTTGCCGAGCGTTTCCAGGCGTTCGAGCGCTTGCTGCTGCACGCGCCGGGGTGGCATGGGCGGGTATCGATGGTGCAGATTGCGCCGCCAACGCGTTCGGACGTCCAGACGTACCAGCGCATCCGCCAGAACCTGGAAGGGGAGGCCGGCCGTATCAACGGCCGTTTCGCGCAACTCGACTGGACGCCGATCCAGTATCTCAATCGCAAATACGATCGCAGTTTGTTGATGGCGTTGTTCCGGTTGTCGCAGGTTGGGTATGTCACGCCGTTGCGCGACGGGATGAACCTCGTGGCAAAGGAATATGTGGCGTCGCAGGACCCGGCCGACCCGGGTGCGCTCGTGCTGTCGCAGTTTGCCGGCGCGGCGGATCAGTTGCCGGGCGCGCTGGTCGTCAATCCGTTCGACCTGTCGCAGATGTCCGAGGCATTGGAGCGGGCGTTGTCGATGCCTCTTGCAGAGCGTCAAGCTCGTCATACGGACATGATGGCGCCGTTGCGGGAGAACAATCTATCGGTGTGGCGCGACTCGTTCCTGACTGATTTGCGTAGCGTCGCGACGGCTGCGTCGGTCACGAAGAAAGCGGTGAGGCAGGTGACGGAGGCGAAACGCCCGGCGCGCGTAGCAAGCTAAGCGCAGAGTCAAGTATTTGCGTTAAAATCCTCAGATGAATCCAGCCCCGCGCCGACCAACCGCCGCGGGGCTTTTTGTTGGTGGCATTGCCGAGGGCGGAACGGGACTTGCGTCGCAGAAGAAACGTTCGTCAGGAGGTGATCATGAGTGGAAGCACATTGGACCCGGATGAAGAAGGTGGCGTAGAGGTAGGCAAGGGACATGGGACTGGCGCATTGGGCCCGAGCGATTCGTCCGATAGCGGCTCGGATGTGCAGGGTGAGAAGCGTTATCCCGGCGACATTGAGGACGAACTCGACGCGCATGCCGTCGGCCAGTCCGCAGCCGAGCTGAACAGCGACACGGACCGGTATGGAGCGGGGGAGGCGGCGTCCGCCGATGGTGACAACAACCTCGAACCCGACTCGGACATCCTGCCGGACGGCGTGGATGAAGAGGTGCGCGCGATAGACGACGAGATCGCCGACCCGGCTAGCGACGAAACAGCCAGCGACGAAGACCTTTGAAACGCAAGCGCGGCAAAACGGCGCGCCCGTCAGGGCGCGCCGTTTTGCCTTCAAGAAGAATAATAAGAAATACTAATCAAGAAGACGAAGGCGCCAGCGTCAATTTGCCGGCAGCAGCCAAACCTCAAATCCGCGCTACCATCGCAAAAAGTAAAACTTGCGGAGCGTCCAGCCTTGAACACAGCAGCAAAAGACCAAAGACTGAAGTCCTTCTGGTCATGGATCCAGGACCCGGTCGTCCAGTGGTCGCAGGACCACGGGCTGATGTTTTCGGCGGCGATCGCGTTTTTTGCAGCTTTCTCGCTGGCGCCGACGCTGGTGATCATCATCGCGGTGGCGAGCATTTTCTTTGGCGCGGATGCGGTCCAGGGGCGTCTGTTCGGCGAGATCGCCGGGATAGTGGGTGCCGACGCCGCGCACGGCCTGGAAGCAATCGTCGCCAACGCCTGGCATGCGGACATCGCGACGCGCACGGCGATCCTGTCGGGGGTGGGCGTGCTGGTCGGGGCATCGGCGACCTTTTCGTCGCTCTACACGGCGCTCAACGTGATCTGGCCTGCGCCCGTGACGGGCACGCGGGCCAGCATCATTGCCATTCTGCGGGTTCGCGCGATTTCCTTCGCGTTCGTCCTGGGCGCGGCCTTGCTGATTGTGGCATTGCTCGTACTCGATGCACTCGTGGTTCTGGTCGGGCAATGGGTGCTGGGCACGAGCGGGCCGTCCTTCCTGATCGCGGCGGTGGCGCAGCGGGCCATTTCGCTGGTGATGATGGTGCTCGCGTTCGCGGTATTGCTCAAATTCCTGCCGAGCGCGCGCATGCAATGGCGCGATGCCGCTCTCGGTGCGTCGACCGCAGCGGTGTTGTTCGAAGGAGGAAAACGGCTCTTCGCGTTCTATCTGCAGCACGCGGGCACGGCAAATACTTTCGGTGCGGCCGGGTCGCTCGCGATCATCCTGATGTGGCTGTATTACTCGGCGGCGGTGTTTCTGCTGGGCGCGGAGGTGTCGGCGATGGTCGCGCGCAGACGCACGCAACGAAACTCCGGCTGGCGATAAAAAACGCCCCTGGAAGTAGAAGAGGGGCGTTCTTTTTCAGCCTGCTTTTCAGCCTGTGAAGCCGGACCGTCTGATCGTCTGCTTTAACCTCGGCGCAACTCCGCCGGCGGCACCTTCATCAAATGGCGATACTTCGCCACCGTCCGGCGCGCGACGATCACCCCCTGGTCTGCAAGCATTTTGGCGAGGCTCACATCTGACAGCGGGTCGCTGCTGCTTTCCTTCGCGATCATTTCCTTCAGGAGGGCACGCACGGCAGCAGCCGAGCAGGTACCACCGCTTTCGGTGCTGAGCTCGCGCGGGAAGAAGTGTTTGAACTCGAAGATGCCCCGCGGCGTGGACATGTACTTGTTGCCCGTCGCGCGTGAGATGGTCGACTCATGAAGTTCGAGTTCGTCAGCGACATCACGCAATACCAGGGGCTTCAACGCAATTTCGCCGTAGTCGAAGAAAGCCTTCTGATGCGACACGATGCACTCCGCCACGCGCTGGATCGTCGTGAAACGTTGCTGCGCGTTGCGGATCAGCCAGCGCGCTTCCTGCAATTGTTGAGCAAGCGGCGAGCGGCTTGCCCCCGCCGACTGGGCGAACAGCTCGGCGTACATGCGATGAATGCGCGCACGGGGCAGCACGGCGGGATTGATCGTCACGACCCAGTTTTTCTTCACCTGCCGCACGATTACGTCGGGCACCACGTAGTTGTCTTCCGCCGCACCGTAATTCGCGCCCGGCTTGGGGTCGAGCTTGCGTACAAGAGCGCAGGCGATGCGCAGTTCTTCCGCGCTGCAGCCAATTTTCTTCTGCAACTCGGCCTGCTCGCGGCGCGCGAGCCGCTCAAGATAATGCGTGACAATCTCGATCGCGACTGCGCGTCCCGGCGTTTTCGGGTCGAGCGCGTCGAGTTGCAGCGACAAGCATTCGGACAAGTTACGCGCGCCCACACCAGGCTTGTCCAGCGATTGCACGAGCTTCAGGGCAATATTCAACTCAGCCTCGGACAACGCCGGCTCTATATCCACGAGCTCCGACAGTTCCTGAAGATCCTGACGCAGATAGCCGTCATCATCGAGTGCTTCGATGATGAGCTGCGCCACTGCCCGGTCGCGATCGTTGATCGGATAAAGCCGCAGCGTGTCGTGTAGCGTTTCATGCAGCGAGGGTTCAATGCGAACCCAGTCGGCCGGGTCGGAGCCTTCGCCATCGCCATTATTGCGAGTCGATGTCCGGCCGAACGGATCGGACGAGAATTCGTTCATCGAATCCTCATGCGACTGGGAGTCGCCGCTATCCGATGTATCGGCGTTACTTTCGGCACTCATTGGGGCATCGACGGGCGCGTTCTGATCAACGGGCGCGGGCGTGTCAGCCATGGAGTTGCCATTGTCGGTGGACAGCGCGTTGTCCTCTGCCTGCGTCTCGTCATACTCGAGGAACGGGTTCGTATCAAGCGCGTTGCGCAATTCCTGCTGAAACTCGAGCGATGAAAGTTGCAGCAGACGAACCGATTGCTGAAGGCGCGGCGTGAGCGCAAGACTTTGCTTGGTGCGTAGTTCGAGGGAAGGCGGCATTGCGTGTTGTTCCTCAATGTTAGGACTTTCGTGAGTCCTTAAAAGCAACAGTCATGCCATGCGCGCTGCAGAGCATGTGAGCGCTAGATTTCAATACGATTTTCCGCAGCTAACGGCATGCCCGGGCATTCGATCGGCCGGCAAATGCGCGCACTTTTTACACGCGCACGGGCAAAAGCACTGCGGGTAGGCAGAGGCATCTTGGGCCCCACATCATAGGTAAACAGGGCGTGGACAAAACAGCGGGTAAGCGTTGCAGCATACGGTCTTAACGCAGCTTTCAACGTCACATTTGCCGATTGTCGCGGACGATCCGGCACGCTCTTTGCGTCTGACCTGTCACTACTCGTGGGGTCTTGGCGCTGCGGGTATGAAAACGAGCAGGGCTTTGCAGCAAAGATGCTGCGGCCGTACGAGGCGGCCTACGCTCAAATAACACAGCGGCAACGCCGCAGTTTTTCAAACCAACTAGAAGGAGAATCACGATGAAATCGACCCAAATCCTGAAGGCAGCCGGCAGTATCGCGTGTGTCGTGTTTGCGCTTAACGTCAGTGCACAAACCGCGACCACGTCGACAGGCGCCTCCACGTCGATTGGTACAAAGGTCGATGACACGGCAGTCACGACCAAGGTCAAGGCGGAACTGCTGGGCGCGAAGAATGTCAAGTCCACGCATATTCATGTGAAGACACGTGCTGGCGTTGTATCGCTGACGGGTACGGTGCCCACCGCCGATGACAAAAGCGGTGCGGAAGACGTGGTGTCGAAGGTTGACGGCGTGACATCGGTGCGCAACCACCTGAAGATCGTAGAGTAAGGGTTGGTGCAAAACGGGCGGCGCGCTCGCTGTCCGTTTTGCTTGTTTCTGGTTAGTGATTACAAGGCTGTACGAAGCAATTAATAAGAAGTCCGAATATAGAAGTCTGGGTGCAGTCCATCACTCATAACGGATCTGGTCTTCGCTTAAATCTCGATGAACCGGATCCTCAGGGAAAGGAGATTTTCATGAATCAAACGAAAAAGATTGCTTTGCTCGGCGCACTGGCTCTTGCGTTCTCAGGTCCGGTATTGGCTCAATCAGCCGGAGGCTCGTCAGGTGGGCCGACGGCCGGCGCGGGCGCGAGCGAAGTAGGTGGGCACGCTGGTGCTACCGCCTCGCCCACAGAGGGTGGTATGGCGGCTTCAGGAAGCATGGGCATGAGCAAGAAGAGCTCGCACGGAACGACCTTGCACAAGCAGAACAAGGCGACGCACCTTCGGGGCGCGTCGGCTGCTGCTGCGGCGTCGGCGATGGGTACCAACGACAAGGGCTCACCGCAATAAACTACGTTACCTGTTTGCGAGTGCGCGCGACATGAACCCACCGGCTGCGGTAGCAGCCGGTGGGTTTTTTCTGGCGCCCATCCCTGGTGCGATGAACATCAAGACCGACAGGGATAGCAAATAGTCATTCGAATCTATGAACATGAATGTAAAAAAGCCGGCGCACCTTCGGTGCACCGGCTTGATTTCAACGTGCGACCCGTGATTACGGCTTGGCCGCAGCGTACTGGTCGCGCAGATCGCGAATGCGGTCGTGATTTTCGATTACGCCCTGGTATTGGCGCTCAACCACGGCGCGCACATCCGCCGGCAATTCCTTGTCCAACGCGTCACGATAGTTCTTCTTCGCAACGTCTTCACCGCGCTCGCATTCCTCGAGAATTGCGTGATCGCTACGATGGGTCACGGCCGACTTGATGTCGACCCAACCCCGATGTAGCGCTCCACCCACCGTGCCGCCGGTTTGCGCCTTTCCACCCAGTCGCTGGACCACATCCTGCAACTCGTGCGCACCGCGTGCACAGTCCTCGGCGCGGCCTGTAAACAGTTGCTTCAGGGTCGCGTCCTTCGTGTCTTCAGCGGCCTTCCGGAAGCCCTTCTCGCCGTCCTTCGACGTTTCGACCAGATCGTTCAGTACCGATACGATGTTAGTGCTCATATGAACCTCCTTTGAGTAATCGAAGATGGCCCGCGGTCCTCTGATTCCCCGGATCGCGGTCCAAAGGGGAGTCGCAACGGCTGTGCCCGATCTGTGCCGGATCCATACCCGAGACAGGCGCGTTCGACGCCGGAACGCCGGTCGTTTTTGGGCTTGGCGGTCTGTCATCAATTTCGCAACCGCTTCTGGGAAATAGAGCCGTTACGTGGCATGTGCTTTGCTCAGAGACTGCCAAAAATTGAACGTTGGAGAAGCAATGACCGTTAATCCCCGTGAGGCTCTTGTGTTCGTTGCAATCGTCACATCCGCGATCGTGCTGCAAGTGCGTCAGCATGGTATCGATGAGAATCTCGCGGCCGTGCATGCGCAATCGACGCACAAAGGCCTTTGCAACCCAGTGGCGTCAGCATTGAGAAACGGCCCGCAGCGCGCGAGTTGCGAACCGGCGAACGACGTGCGAGGCACCAATGCCCAGCCGAGCGTACGGTTTCAACTGTGGGCGTAATTCGTAGCGTTCCGAAACATACAAAGTCAATCAGGCCGCTCCCAGAGCGGCCTGATTGACACCAACGCTTGAACTATCCAACTTATGCACGCGGTTCCGCAAATTCCCGAACCGGCTCCGGCGGCTTGACCGGATCGAAGTCGGCCCAGCGGCCGTTTCGCCATTGACCCGATGCACGCTCGACTTCCATACCGCCCGCATCGCGGAGAATGGCTGCCGCTTGTGCCTGCAATTGCGCGCCAACATGCACCGCTACGACAACGCCGGACTGCCTCGCGTCGAGGGCGTTGGCCGAGCCGTGATTGTCAGTGCTGGTCGAATCGACAGCGGCCCGCTTGCCGGACTGGGAACGCGCCATTGCGCCCGCTAGCGATCCGACATAGGCGCCTGCTCCGGCGGCGAGCACCGCGGCCAGCCAAGGCGCCTTGAAGAGTATAAAAACGGCTGCACCCACGATTGCGCCGATTACCGCGCCGATCGTGACGCCCAAGCCCGCGCCCTTCGATGCATCTTTCGCACCGGCATCCGCGTCGTGGTCGCCGCCCGTGGCGAGCCGCGCGTGCTGTCCGCTTGGCGCAACATAGAAGAGCGTGACGTCCTCTTCGAGAAATCCGCCCTCAAAAAGGCGTTGGGCGGCGGCTTCGGCTTTGGGAAAGGTTTGAAACCGTCCTGCAATGATCAAAGACATGAGGACCTCCGGGAAGCGTTTGTTTCAATGAACCGCGTCCTGAACCAATGACGGATGGAACGCGCCGGTCATTCCGGCTCCATGCCCGCCACGCGGAACAGTCCGCTACGTAATACGACGCTCTCTCCGCTATGGCTGTCAAGCGCTTCGGCGCACACCGAGCGGATTCTCGCGCGGCCTCGTTCGAACGCCGCGAGCAAGTCGTCCTCCCGGGCGGACGCAGCGCCGAAATGATCCTCGAGCGCTTCGGCGGAAATGGAACACACCACCGGTTGGCCGTCGACCAGCGCAACGAAATGAAGAGCGAAATCGTCGCCGTCGTAGGTGGGAGGGCCGTCGGTAAACTGGATGTGCATGGTTGAGTCCTCGTAGGCTGGCCGGGGTTGTACAACGCTCGAGGCGAGCGAAGCCGAAGCGGCCGTCATGATGTCACTCCCTTCAGCTTGGCGAGCTGCTGCGCCATTGCGTAGTGATGCTTGATAATCGGCAACGCACGGGCGGCGACATTTTTAAGCTGCGCGTCGTTGCCGCCCTTGCTTTCGGTGCTAAAGATGGCGACTGCTTTGCGATGCCCGTCCACAGCCACCTGTGCGATGTAAGCCTTGTCGAAGTCCGCGCCGTGCAACGTCTCGAGGCTTCCCGTCACCGACGCATCCGCGCTCGGCGCCGACGTGATGCCTTGCCGCTTCGCAACAATATCGAGGTTGCGAGCGAGCCGCGTGTGATCCGCGATCATCCGCTGCGCGAAGCTCTTGACCTGCGCATCCGATGAATTCGTCAACGCCAGCTTGCCAGCCGCGATTTCGGTAGCGCCCGCAGTGCCTGCGTCCTGCACGAACTGCTGATCGGCCGGGGACAATTTGGCGCGGGAGGGCGCGGAGGCAGCCATCGGCGTGGACGCCGCGACGCCTGCGCCGTCATGGGCCGGCGCAGGCGTCGCTGCCCCGTCGGATCCCGCGCGCGCCGGCGCTACCGCATTGCCGTTTTGCGCGCTTGCATTCATCGACACACAACTTGAGCCGAGTGTGAACGCCGCGAGCGCTGCGATCGCGCCAACACTGAGCCGCGACATGCGCAGGACCTTCCCAGGATACAAAGTGTCCATCCCTTGGCGAGTATCCGCTGGCATCGATTTCGTCATTCGGTTCTCCGTAGCCAATCTCGACTCCGACCTCAAGCCGCTTTCTTCCGCTCGCTGAGCGCTTCGATGATGACTTTGTTGAACGCGGGGAGATCGTCGGGTTTGCGACTGCTGATGAGATTGCGATCACGATGCACCTCTTCATCGACCCATGTGCCGCCGGCATTGCGGATATCGTCCTGGAGCGTCGGCCAGCTCGTCAGCGTGCGGCCCGACACAATGCCTGCGGAGATCGGCAGCCAGCCGCCGTGGCAGATCACGGCGATGGGTTTGCCATCCTGATCGAACTGCTTCACGATGCTTTGCGCTTTCGCATCGACGCGGATTGCGTCTGCGTTGACTACGCCGCCCGGTAACACGACCGCGTCGTAATCGGCTGCACTGGTCTGGTCGAAAGTGGCGTCGACCTTTACCGTGTCGCCTTTGTCGGTGTGCACGAAGCCCTGGATCTGTCCCGGCTTTTGCGAGATCACATGGACTTGGGCGCCGGCTGCCTTCAGCGCCTTTTGCGGTTCGACCAGTTCGGCTTGCTCGAAGCCATCGAGAGCGAGAATCGCGACCTTGTAACCGTTGAGGGAATCAGCCATGGAAATAACTCCTTGGTGCATTGAACGAACCGGCTCCGGCACACGGAGCCACGTCCGTTCAATTCAGCAAAGGGTGTGCCCAGGAGGCTCCAACGCAGGGCTACGTGACAGGATCAGACGGGCGGGCGTCAGGCGGTCGCGGGCGTCTTGCTGCGCGAAATGCGCATCAGGCTGACCATGGCCGCTGCGGCTGCAAAGCCCGCCGCGACAACCAGCGTAATGGTCGTGCCGTGCTGCGGTGCAATGCCGAAGATCAGCGCGACGAGTGCCGCGCCGAGCGTCTGTCCCGAGAGGCGCGCGGTGCCGAGCATGCCGCTTGCGCCGCCGCTGCGATGACGCGGTGCCGACGACAGCATCTGGCGATTGTTGGGCGTCTGGAACAAACCGAAGCCCAGGCCGCACACCGCCATGCGCCATGCTATGTCGACGGGCGCGGGGTGTGCCCCAGTGGTCGCGAGCAGCATCAAGCCGGCTGTCATGATGGCCAGCCCGATGCCACCGAGCACACCCGCCGAATATCGGTCGGACAGCATGCCGGCAAGTGGCGCGATGAATACGATCACCAGCGGCCACGGCGTCATCAGGAATCCGGTCTGCACCTGGCTCATGCCAAAGGTGTTCTGCAGCAGGAACGGCAGCGAGACGAAGGCCAGCATTTGCGCGGTAAACGAGCAGAAGGATGTCGCAATGGACAGCGCGAATACCGGGATTCGCAGCAGATCGATAGGCAAAAGCGGCGCGGGTTGCGTCAGTTGCCGCCGCACGAAGAAGTATCCGATCACGCCAGCCACGAGAAACTCGGCGAGCACGTACGAGCGATGTTCTCCGTGACCGAGCCCATCGACGGCAGTGATCGCAAGGCCGAACACCGCCGCGTTCATCAGCGCGCTGAGAAAGTCGTAGGGTTGCCGGTGTCCCGGCGTGCGAGGCAACGCTTTCCAGCCGAGCGCGTACGCAGCGATGCCGATCGGCACGTTGATCGCAAAGAGCCACGGCCAAGGTGCGATAGAGAGAACGCCGGAAGCAACCGTGGGCCCGATGACCGACGAGATCGCCACCACGGAGGCGTTGATGCTGACGCCGCGGCCGAGATGCTCGGTGGGATAGATCATCCGCACCAGGGCCGTGTTGACGCTCATGATGCCCGCCGCGCCGAACCCTTGGATCACCCGTGCAATCGCAAGCGACGTCAGCGACCCGGAGAGCGCGCAGCCGAACGAGGCGATGGTGAACAGCGCAAGTCCCGACATGTACACCCGCCGGTAACCGATCCGGTCGCCGAGCGAGGCGAGCGGCAGCAGCGACACCGTGATGGCGAGCTGATACGCGTTGACCACCCAGATCGAGTCGGCGGGACTGGCGTTCAGGTCGCGGGCGATGGTGGGAAGCGCGACGTTGGCGATGGCGCCGTCGAGCACCGCGAGCGTAATGCCGAGGGCCACGACCAGGATGGCCCAATAGCGCTGGGGAAGAGGAAGGCCTTGGTCTGCGTCCATCGGTAGGGAGGAGGAGGGGAGCGGCGAAGTGTAAGTCGCGCGCCTTTCAGACGGTTTACTTGAGCAGGCATTCAAAACGCGCGGTGCCGCGCAATGCCGTGCAAGCGTGCGCGCGCGACCCCGATCCGGCGCTTATTTCAACTGATACAGCCCCGTGTAGGTAGCCGAATCGATTTCGTTCAGATGCGTCATGAAACGGGCGACCGCGTTGGTCGCCGAGACATCGAGCGACAGGTGATCCGCTTTCAATGCGTGAATCCGGAAAATGTACCGGTGCGGTTTGTCGCCGCGAGGGGGCGCTGCGCCGCCGAACCCGACCGTGCCATAGTCGTTGCGCATTTGCAGCGCGCCGGCAGGCAGCAGGCTGCCGTCGGCCTTGCCGGCATTTTGCGGCAGCGAGAGGGTGTCCACCGGAATATTCACCACGATCCAGTGCCAGAAGCCGCTGCCGGTGGGCGCGTCGGGGTCGTAGACGGTGAGAGCGAGGCTCTTGGCTTCGGGCGGCACACCGTCCCATTGCAGCGCGGGCGAGATGTTTTCGCCGTCCGCGCCGAATGCCTGCTGATCGAACTCATGATTCTTCGAAAGATATCCGTTGGCCGCGAATTCATCGGACCAAATGCGAAAGTCAGCCATGGGGACGTGTCTCCTTTGACGGGGTTAAAGGGTTTTGATATCCCGGCGCGTGCCGGCGTTCAGCCATTCGCGCGGGCGTATGCAGGCCGCAAGACGTGCGGCCATTGAGCGCCTTCGCGCAGCAAACATGCCTGAAGTCCTTCATTGTTGCTCAAGGCCGCAGCGCGTGCGTCCCTCCTGATTATTTCCTTCTAGCTTCCTTGCGCCACGTCTGCGCATAAAATGGCGGAACCGGACCATATCAAGCTAGATCATCGGAAAAGGATGGACATGCCGAACAACCAGGGGCGCGTTTTGCAGAGCATGGCAGCGGCATCGACGGCTGCATCGAGCGCGCCGGCGGACGATGCCGATATGTTCGACCTCGCGCCCGTCTCGCTGTGGCTCGAGGATTTCAGCGCCGTGCGCGAGGTGTTCGAAGGCTGGCGCGCGCAGGGCGTTGTCGACCTGCGCGCCTTTCTGCTTGAAGACTTGGCGCGAATTGCCGAATGTTCGTCGCGCATCCGGCTGATCAAGGTTAACCGGCGCACGCTCACGCTGTTCGGCGCGAAGGATATCGACCATCTGGTGCGTAATCTTGGCGCCGTTTTCCGCGACGACATGCTGCTCACGCACGCAGACGAGCTCGAACAACTATGGTCCGGCAAACCGGCGTTCGTGAGCAAGACGGTGAACTACGCGCTCGACGGCAAGCGGCTCGACGTATTGCTGAAAGCGGTGATCCTGCCCGGACACGAAGCAACCTGGGACCGCGTGCTCGTGACCGTGGAAGACATTACGGAACTGGAAAATGTGCGCCGCAAGGCTGCGCTGAGCGAGCTGTATGCGCGCGGCTTGTTCGAACATTCGCCGGTTTCGCTGTGGGTTGAAGACTTCAGCTCAGTGAAGGCGTTGCTGGACGATATACGCGAACGCGGAATTGTCGACTTCCGGACGTTCACGAATGTTCATCCGGAATTCGTCGAGCGCTGCATGCAGGAAATTCACGTGCTCGACGTGAATCAGCACACGCTGACCATGTTTGGCGCACCGGATAAAGCCGTGTTGCTCTCGCGTCTGGGCGACGTTTTCCGCGACGAGATGGTGAACCATTTCCAGGAACAACTCATCGATCTATGGGAGAACCGCCTGTTTCATCAGCGCGAGGTCGTCAACTATTCGCTGGAAGGGCAGCAATTGCATGTGCATCTGCAATTCTCGGTGTTTCCCGGTCACGAAGCCGATTGGGACCTCGTTCTCGTCGCGCTCACCGACATCACTGCGCGCAAGAAAGCGGAGGCCTACCTGGAGTTTCTCGGCAAGCACGACGCGTTGACGAAACTCAAGAACCGCTCGTTTTACATCGATGAAATGAACCGGCTGGAGCGCAAAGGCCCGTTCCCGGTGACCGCCGTGGCCGTCGACTTGAACGGTCTTAAAACCGTCAACGATCAACTCGGCCACGCTGCCGGTGACGCACTACTGCGGCGCGCCGGCGAAGTACTCGGCAAAGCCGTGGAAAAGCCGAGCCATGCTGCGCGCATTGGCGGCGACGAGTTCGTGCTGCTCCTGCCCGGCATGGACGAACGTGGCGGCGCCGCGGTGATCGACAGCATCCGGCAATTGCTCGAGGTCAACAACCAGTTCTACTCGGGCATGCCCTTGAGCTTTGCGATGGGCGCAGCCACTGCACAGGACGGCGAGCGGCTGGAAGTCATGCTGCAACGTGCCGACGCCGCCATGTACGCCGAAAAGCGTGCGTATTACGGCGCGCCTGACTGAGCGCGGGTCACTTCGTCACTTCATCGATACCCTGGGTCAGCGCCGGGCAAGCTTCGCCGATCTCCTTTGCGTACTCGGTGGGGTTGTTGGTTTTCATCGCCGCGAAGCGATCGACCGTGGCTTGCGCTTCCTTGTAGCCGAGATTCCACTCGCCGTCGAAATCGGGCGCGGCGGGAAAACTCTTGCGCGTCATGACTTTGAACCTGTCGATTTTCACGCGGTCGATGTGGCAGATATCGGCGGCGCCCCGTGCAATATTGGCGCTCGTGCGCACGCCTTCGGCCGCGAGACTTTGGGGTGACGGCGGTTGCACCGCGGGATGGCCCGGCGGTAGTGTCTGAGCGGGAAACGGTTGCTGGGCGGGCGCGTTTTGTGCGGCGGCGTTCAACGGCAGGGCACACGCGCCGCCCGCAATAACGCATGCGATGAGGGTCGGCTTGACCATCGAGTTGAAGGCCGACGCTACGCGGGTCAGGGCTTGCTGGTGAGTCATTCGATTCCTTGTGATGGCGCGCAACCGGGGTCCGCAAAATTCTGCGGAAGTATAACGAAACCCCGGCCAAAGCCCTTGAAACAAGGGTTTTCGTGAAGGACCACATTGCGCTGAAGGTCCGAATAGGCCGGAAGTCGATGCTAAATTTTTTCCTACTTTAAGGCGCTCCGCACACTAAACGATGAAAAAGGCAAGCAAAGTCGCAGCGCCGGTTCGGTCTTCCCGGTCGGTCGGGACACCCGACATCAAACGGAAGTACGACCCGGAACAGACCAAACGAAACATTATCGATATTGCCACCGAGGAGTTCGCGGCGATGGGTTTAAGCGGCGCACGGGTCGACGCCATCGCGGAGCGCACCAATACAACGAAGCGCATGTTGTATTACTACTTCGGCAGCAAGGAGGGGTTGTACGAAGCGGTCATCGAGGAGGCGTACAGCAAGATCCGCGCGCTTGAACAGTCGTTGCATCTTGATACCATGGACCCACGCGAGGGCTTGCGCGAACTCGTCGAGTTCACGTTCGACTTCCACGACAAACACCGCGATTTCGTCCGCCTCGTGACGATCGAGAACATTCATGGCGCGAAACATGTGAGCCAGTTGAAGACGTTCAGGGCGCGCAATGCGAGCGCCGTGAAGACGATCGCTGACCTGATTGCTCGTGGCGTTGCGGCGCGGCAATTTCGTAGCGATGTCGACCCTGTCGACTTGCATCTGTTTATCAGTTCGCTGTGTTTTCATCGCGTCGCGAACCGGCATACGTTTACCGTTGCTTTCGGGCGCGATCCATCCGGCGCGAGATCGCGGGCCCGGCATCGCGAGATGATTGTGGACGCCGTCATGCGGTTCATGCAGCGCTGAGTCGAGCGCGCGGTTGCATTACGCGAAGAGAAGAACGCCCCGACACACATGCCACGAGCGGATTAAATCCTTTTCCCACGCCCCGATTTTGGGCGCTTGACCTATGCTTGAAGCATGGCAGTCGACCGGAATGGAGGGCGCCATGGAAGGTTTAGCGAATATTCTCGTTGGTCTCGCGGCGCTGGCCGCGCTCGCGATTGCGGTGCTCGCGCACGACTGGCGTGACGCATCGCGCGACCGCATGCTGCGCCGCCGCAGCCACGCAAGCCCCGGCGCGTTACGCGACTGGTGGCTCCGACACCGGCACTGAGCGCCCGCACGACCTACGCGCGACCTGGTTACGAGCGGTCGTTCCCGAACGGATGAACCGGGGTCCAGTGGAGGACCGTGCGTGGCGCGGGCTGAATGGGCGTCGGTGGGTCGGGGGTGAGTTCGGGTACGGTATCGAGCGTCCGGTTGCCGGCTTCGTGGGCGTCGATCTGCAGATACAGCCGATGCACTGTCTGGAGCTGCGTGTGAGAAAGATGCGAGTTCCGCGCGACCAGTGCAAGCCGCTCGCGCCAGTAGGTGGGCGGCATGATGGGGCACAACGCGTCGTCGATCAGTGAACGCCGCAGCACCAGTTCGAGGTGCGTCAGTTCCTGGTCTGCCAACAGCGCGGAGGGCGCGCCTTGGAGTTTCATGTCGAGGAGTGAGTCCATCAATGCTTAACGGCAGCGGTGAATCAAACTTTAGCGAACTTCAGGTCGGTACAAACCCTAGATAAGCGATTCATTGAATGGGTCTCGCCACCGCACGGTCCAGATCGGCGCGCGCCCGTTTCACCTTGCGCTCCCAGGCCGCAATATTCAGCTGATCCGTGCCCTTTTTCCTGGCGCGCGCCAACTCCGCTTCCCAGTCCCGCAAACGATTCCTGGCCTCGGCCACGGCACTATCGTGGCGTCTCAACGCGTCTGCGCGTTTTTGCGCGATCGCGTCGGGCGTACATTCAGCGTTGGTCTTGTTGAGTTCGGCTTGCAGGGCGTCGAGTTGCGCCGAGTTGTCCTGGTTCAGCGCGGTGGCCATCTGCCTTTCGAGGGTCTGGCGATGGGCGTCGCAGGCATCGGTTTCCTGTGAGGCGTGAGCGGTCGACAAACACAGGCTTAAGGCGATGGCGGCAAGCAATTTCATAGCGGAATCCGTGGCTGACGAGATTGGGCAGGGGGCAATCGGTGTTTCACTTGTACGGTGTCCGATTGTCCGGTCGGGACGGGGCATCGAATAACCCCCGCGCATCCGTTCGACCGGCCAAGGTCGGCGTTATTTTAACGAGTTTATGGGGACTGAAGGGGTCAATGCGACGGCCATGCACCCGGTCAGTAACGCCTGGTTGCGTCCATGCGGAACGCGTCTTGCGCGAGCCTGCTGGAACTGTTCACATTTTTGCGAGGAACACGCCGATGCGTTTCGATTACAAGGGTTTTCACATCGACTGTCGTTCACGACACGATCAAGATGGCTTGTACTACGCGCAGGCTCGCATGATCCGCATGCCGACAACGGACGACGCACATCCGGAAAAGCACGAGTCAGGCGACATCGACGCGTTCGATAACGACGGCGATGCCATCGCATGCGCGCGGGCATGGGCGCTCGACTGGTGCGACGAGCAAGAAGCCGCGGGGCGAGCCTGACGGCAAGCCTGAGCGCGTCATCATGCTAGGATCGCGTCCTGCCAACGGGAGAAGCCATGCGTTATATGCACAATGAACATGTCATCGACGTGTTCGTCGAACAACGCGGCACCCGCTGGGACTGGTCCGTGCAGGCGGGCAGCTTGCCGCTCAAGACGAATGCGGGCGAGATGGCGCCGACCAGCAATGTCGCCGAAAACGAAGCGCTACATTGGGCGAAGCGTGAGTTGAACCGGCGCTTTCCGGTTGAGCCGGAGTGACGGGTTATTGTTTCGAGCTTGTTCACGAATGTTGCTTGGCAATGCGTTTCAACGCACGGTAGGCGGCCTTAAAGTTCTTTGCATCCGCGCCGTTAGTGTTGGCATGGATACCAAAGAACCCACCCCCGAAGCCTCCCGCGATCTCATCCGTGCTGCGGGCGAAACGCTCGAACTGATCTGCCGCCTGCGTGGGGTTGATATCGAAGAGCTCTCCGATGATGAGCTTGGCGAGTTCTTTTCCAATGCACTGGGCGATGACATCATTGGCCCCTGGTGATTGGGACAGATTGCGGGAAGCAGGATGTCCCGCTGCGAATCTGCCGTGAATGGCAGAACTTGGTTCTTCAGGCTTTCGGCGAGGCATTGAAGCCCGCTAGACCCGTGCTGTCATTGCGCTCATGAAACTCGACAAACTCGCTTACACCGATACCCGTAGCGCACTCAATGCCGCCGACGAAGCGTTGGAATTGCTTTGCCGGCTGAGGCAGATTCCGCTCGACAGCTTGTCGGATGCGGAACTGGGCGAGTTCTTTTTCAGTGCACTCGAAGACGAGTTCGGCGGCGGCGCGTATCTTGGCGGGCGAATCCAAGTTTTTTGACAGCGATGTGACCAGCGCTCGAATGGGCGACAGGTGTTGTTATGACAGGTGTTGTTATACAAGGCACGTGGGGCAGGTTGCTTACGGCGTATTACCTTGGCGTGTCAGGAGAAGGCTTGGCGCGGCTAGTCGAAAATATCGTGCACCAGGGTCTAAAGTTTCGTCAGCAGAGGCCGTTAGCGGATGCATGGACATGACCAATCCCACCGCTACTGCGTTTCGGAATCTTGTTATTGCTGCCGACGAGACCCTCCACGTGCTTTGCCGCCTGCGCGGCATGACGATCGACGATTTGTCGGAGGACGCGCTGGAAACGTTTTTCTTCCAGGCGCTCGATGACGAATTCTGGATCGGCGCGCGGTAAGCCGAGGCAAGTAGCAGAAAGCAGCAGATCGCACTGATATCCGTCGATATCGAACGGCGGCTTCTTCCTTTATTCCTTCCCGCTTCTTCCTTCTTGTCTAAGCCAGCAGGTCTGGCCGTGCTGTAAAGCGCGGATCGGCTAGCCACGCAACAAACTCGTCGCGCCACTGCTCGAAAGCATTCTCGTCCAGGTCGAACACTTCATCGACATGCCCGGCGTCACGCAAGTAGGCGCCCACCACCTGTCGCCCGTCCCAATAAGCAACCGCGAAATCGGTCAAGTCCGCAGTCATGCCGCGTGGCTGGTCGCTAAGCAGCATCTTGAGTTGAGCCTTGAAAACGATATAAGTCGTGGTCATGACGGGTCCCGGATAAAAATCGACACCCTGCGAGGCGAAACAGGGCTCGCTAAGAGTAGCGCTTTCCGAGGCTTTCGTGCATGGGGAAGAGTGGGCGATGTCGCTTAAGCGCGCGGTTTGGCGGCGTAGGTGCCGGGACAGGTGCCGGCACCTACGCCACGGGACGATAACGACAGAGAAAAGCCCCGTAGCGCAAGGCTTACGGGGCTTGGAAATTCGGTGGGGCGGTGTTGAATACATCAATGGTCCCCCCGGCAGGAATCGAACCTGCATCTAGCGCTTAGGAGGCACTTGTTCTATCCATTGAACTACGGGGAGATGGATATTTCAGCGGGCGGACTCAAGCCTTGTAAATACCGGCTTTGGCTCCGCCCAGTGCACGTTTCCGGCTGGTTTGCTTCTTCCTAAATGAAGCGCCGTGACGCACGGTGAACCCTTGCTTCTCAACTTGGCTGCTACGCTTTTGCTATAAAACGGCGCTTTTGGCGACCTATAGCAAGTGGTAGCCACCCCAGACCGCTCGACCTCGCTATTCATCGGTTTCGGGCAAAAAAATCACTTCAATCTTACCCGTCGGCGAACGCTTGTGAACATAGATCCGGCGCAGCGGGCAGAGTATATCAAAGACGTTTAAAACGAAAGGCGCGGCTCTGGCGTGGGCGCGCGAGCAGGAAAGTGCGATCGACAAGGGTTGGAATGCCGTCGACTCGCAAAGCGTCACGATTGCACGTCACGATCGCTCAAAGCTGACGGTGTCGCGCGGCCGTGCGGTAGATTTCGGAGTGACAACAGGCGGCGGATCGTTCCATCATGCGATGACGATTCCAAAGGAGAGGTCGCACCATGTGCTACTCGGCGCAGATCGTGGCGGACTATCGTAAGTACGTGAAGATGTTCGGTCCTGACATAGACATCAGGGAGTTCGCGCGGCTCTACTGGGAGCGCGTCGAAGGCAGCGGTGCGAAGGTCCCCAAGGGCATGGATGCGCCCTTCATGAATCCCGAAACCGAAGAGGAGCGGCGCATCAAGGCGTTGATCGAGCGGTATGACGCAACTCAGATGACGAAGCTCGAACAGGAACTGTGCAAACAGCGCACCCGGCTCGCGGATGCGGAACGCATCCTCGAGGCCAAGGCCACGAAGACGGCCATCGAGAGCAAACGGATTGCCACGGGCAAGATAGACGCAACCCTTCGCCGGCTCGACGACCTATGTCGAACGGAACCAGCGGAGCGGGACTCGCGGATATTTCCCGGTCAATACGCGCCCGTCATGGTGATGGAGAACGGCCGGCGCGTTATTAAGCCGATGCGCTATCAATGTCGGCCGGCAGGTAAGCCCGCTATCTACGACGTGAAATACCCCGGAACCTATAACGCGCGGCGGGACAGTCTTGAGGGTTTCTGGAAGGGGCTTTTCGGTTATACACACGGCCTGCTGCTAGTGACCGCGTTCTATGAAAACGTCAGCCGGTTTCGACTAGAAAATCGCATACCGCTTGACGGGGAGAAAGACGAAAACGTAGTCCTGGAGTTCAGGCCCAACCCGCCCCAAGAAATGCTGATTGCGTGCCTATGGTCGCACTGGCAAGGGAAGGGCGAACCTGACCTGCTGTCGTTCGCCGCTGTCACAGACGATCCGCCGCAGGAAATAGCGTTGGCTGGCCACGATCGCTGCATCATCCCGATCAAGCCCGAACACATCGACGCGTGGCTTAATCCAGACCCGGCGAACCTCGCGGCGCAGTATGCCATTCTCGATGACCGTCACCGGCCATATTACGAGTATCGAATGGCGGCCTAACTGGACCGCTAATGTCGAGGACAGCCGCTGCGAAGGAGTGACGAATGGGTACGGCTTACGCGGACGATGTGAAAGATGCGAGTGCTGTTTCCTGTGAAAAGCCCCACAAAACCACTTTGACCGTTTCCGCCCGGCCCTGGAAGGGATCCTCGCGTCGACATTCCCCGTATCGAATCCCTTCAGTAAAGGACGCGGTACTATCCCCGCTTGCGACGTTGCATCAAAGACCACCAACGGCGTCTGACGCTGTGGTAAAGGCGATAAGGATCGACGCTATTGCGTCGCATCAGGCGACGATACAACACGATTGTTTTCCCGGCGCCCTGTTTCCATTTGCGCTCAGTCTCCTGGCGCGTTGTTGTCGAATTTCGCCAGTCGAACTCGCGGTACTTGGTTGCAATGGTAGCGGGAATATCGAAGATGACTACGTAGGCAAAGCGGGCAGTGGCCGAGACATTCGATCCCGCGCCGTGCAACGTGCGTCCCAAGTGCGCTGTACAGCCGCCAACTGGTACCGGACAAGAGACCGCGTCTTCGGGGTTGAATCCGTCGTAACACTCGATCCCGTGTGAACGCTCCTTGCCCACGAGTTTTCTGTGAGGCTGAACGTCCCAGAGGTGAGATCCCGGAATAAAACGCAGACAGCCGTTCGCGAGTGTGGCGGCTTGCAGCGGCAGCCAGAAGCTCACTTCTTCGTATGCGAAGCGCGGATCGTGGAATGCCTCGTCCTGATGCCACGGAGTCTCAGGGCCGGCTATGGGTGGCTTGTAGAACAGGTGATCTCCTGCAATACGCGCACGCGGGCCCAAGACCTGTTTAGCCAGCAATTTAAGACGCTTGTGATAGTCCATCTGACGCAACCGCGGATTGAAGTTGCTCGGCATCAGCAACTGAGTGAGCCCCGTTGACTCGAGTGGATTCTCGCCAACGAAATCAAACAGCGCGCCTTCTCGCGCACCGGTACCGGCGAATATCAGGCGCTCGCAGATCCCTCTCAGTTCAGCAATTTCCTCCAGCGATGCGACGTTCTCATACGAACTAAAACCGCGATTTTTAAGCGCAGCGATCTGATCGGAGTCAAAACCGCTTGGCTTGAGCCTGTCGGCGTGGGCAATTTCTGTTTGCAAGTTTATTCACTCGAAGCAAAATTGGGTCAGGAAGGATGCTATTAAGGACTATTTTTACCGTATGTGCGGTGGCGCCTATACCAACGGGTTTACGCGAATAGAGCGAGGCGGACCGCCAGATGTGTTAGGCGTCACCGTTGCGCACTTTCGAAGTGCAGTCATCTAATGACTTCGGTAGACCCAATCCGCTTAGCGGCCGCTCCGGAAGGCTTGGACGGATTCTTAACACGCCCATCTCGGCAATGAACTCGCTTGGGACGGCGGCCAAGTGTATGCAGGCCGCAACAGACCAAGGGCTGCCATTTCCCTTCCAGGCGGGTGAACGAGCCAATCAGCCGTAGTTGTCCTGTATGTTGTAAGCATACAAAAACCGTAATTTATCGATAAGTCGTATCTAACCCACGCGAATAGGTCTAGGGTTCGACCACCCACTCAATGATTCTGCTTGAATGGGAGTTAGAACCTGAGAGCGAACGGAGCCTCTGTCCACGAAGACACGGGCCACTATTGCAAGTTAGCGCAAGCCCTAATCGGGGTGAATATGATCACTCATCTTCGCGATGTCTATCGCGGCTTTTTGATTTGCACGGATATCCGACGCGGTTATGGTTTGCGCTATTGCGTGACGCATCAGCAGTTTGAAAAAATGCGGGAGGTTCCTACGAGACCGGTCAAACTCAAATGCGACCTCACGGAACAGTATGTATATATGACAGACGCTTTTGACGCGTCTGCAAGAACAGCGCGAGCGGAAATCGACCTTCTGCTGTTGAACAATTGTCGAAAAGCTTTTGTTTCGATCCGTTATCGGAGGACGAACTGGCCAACCTATTTTTCGCGTGGTTTTGCCTTGCATAAGCAAAAACCAATATAGGTGGACCCCGATGCGCTCGCCTGACTCTGGCGCGACCCGCTGCAGGGAATTCCGATCGCCGTTTGTTAATCACTTGTTTGCCAAGGGAATCTCAATGCCGCAACCTTGATATTGTCTGTTGCATGCGGTGGCGATAGGGCAATGTCATGACCCACGATGAAGTTGGGAGATCCACCGATATTGAATGGATAATCGTTTATGGAGAATTGAATCGCGCTTGGCGGAAAACGGTTGGAGGTTGTAACAGGTCGACCCGACTCAGTTCAGTCAATATCTTCCCCTGAACTACGGGGAGATGGATATCTCAGCGTGCGGACCCATGCCGTTGAGTATCGGTTTTGGGACTGCCAAATCGGCGCGCGGAAAACCAGATAAAGACCACCATACCCCCGCAAAAGAACGCTTACGTCGGTTTCGGCGCATCCTTCGTCGCTCCCACCGCCTCATCGCCCGTAGAGACTGCCAACACGACGCGATTTCGTCCCATGGCCTTGGCCGAGTAGAGCGCAGCATCGGCTCGGGCCATCAGGTTTGCCAGCATTTCACTAGCTTGATATTCATCCACGCCAGCACTGAACGTGCACGTCACTTCTCCGCAAGGTACGGCCAACGTAGACGCGGCCAGATGCAGCCGCAAACTGTTCACCAGCGTCATTGCGTCCACCCTGGTTGTCTCAGGGAACAAGACTGCAAACTCTTCGCCGCCGAGCCGCCCAAAAATGTCTCCTCGCCGAATGCCCTGCGACACAATCGAAGAAAAGTGAGCAAGCGCGCGGTCTCCGGCCGCGTGGCCGTGAGCGTCATTGACTGCTTTGAAGTGATCGATGTCGAGGATGGCAACCGCGAACCGGGATTCTGCACGGTTGGCACGCTCCAGATGCAACTCGGCCTGAGCCATGAATTCGCGCCGCACGAGGGCACCGGTCAACTCATCGATAGCCGCCAACCGCTCCATCCTCTCCGCCATGCGGTCATAGGCCAGCATGAGCGCGCCGATCGAGAGACATGGCAGGGTGACGATACCCAGTGCGAGAAACGCGATGGTCAATGGCGTTGGCTCGAGAAACCGTGTGTGATGTTCCCAGCCAAAGCCGGCGGCAAGTCCACGAGCAAGATGAACGAGCCCGCCGAGCGCGGCGACAATCGCGACGAACTGGTAGCTGTAACCCGGTCGATGCAGCGGCCTCCTGGTGTAGGTTATCCAACCTACGGACAGACGAACGTAGGCGAGAAAGGCGGACATCAGCGTAACCCGGGCAGCTTCGTTCGGCGAAAGACAGGCCCAGTAGATAACGCCAATCACCAGCATCGTGAACGCAGCGACCTCGTGAAGCCGCGAAGGTCGAAGGCCGAAGAATAGCCGGCAACCTTGTAGTACAAGGAGTGCGGCGCTGGCGAATAGCAAACTCGCGACAACGACGGTTAGCGGTGCCGGCGAAGTGTCATCCAAAGCCAACGCTACAAATGCGGCCACGATCAGGACGTTGGCAGCGATCCAGCGAAACAATCCGGGTATCCCGGACCGCACCAGCGAGCCGAATACGACTACGCTGATCGCTCCGGACATAATTCCGACAACGTAAAGTGCGACGGGACTGAACATAGGTTTTCAGTGGGCCAAGTGACCGAAAAATTTCGCGCGAGTCGAATAGGTTGAGCGCCTGATACCTTCCGCTACGTTGCACGAACGTGCTGAACGACGACGCCAGCGGCTCAGATAATACGCTCTGGCACCAAATCTTCATAAAAATCCGCAGCGATGCCGCATTCTCTTTGCGCCGGCTCAGCGGCATGTCACGCGCACGTTTGAAAACACGGGGGTGAGCTTTGATACACCTGTGGAACTTCTGCTTGCAAGACGCGGATCAGAGGTTGCTCCCGCATATTGCGTCCGTTTCATGCGCTCTCTCACCGGTCGATTAACAAGCACAACTGCCGATTACCGTTACCACTTATAAAAGGCTCAACTAATCGCTCGACAACTCGCCACACTAACCCGCTAGTGTGGAATAACCGGCCACTTCATCCGATAATACAAACGTTCCCCCGACTCTCGCCATGACCGAACTTGAAACCTCTGTCGTCGTGTTCTTGTGCCTGCTCGCGGCCACGGGGCTTGGTGCGTTCGTGCGCCCGCTGCTGCCTGAGGAACACAAGGCGCACGAAACGGTGCAATTGCTGAAACTGGTGGTCGGCATGCTGGTTACGTTCGCAGCGCTCGTGTTGGGTTTGCTGACGGCATCGTCGAAAGCTGTGTTCGATACCACCACTACCGATATCCGTACCTATGCCGCTGCGCTGATCCAGCTCGACAACAGCTTGCGCGAGTACGGCCCGCAAGCCGACGCTCCCCGCCGGATCCTGCGCGCCTACACGGCGGCCGCGATTGCATCCACCTGGGTGCAGGAACCGCCGCCGCCCGGCGACTATTATCAGAAGACGCCGGTCCCGGGCTACGGCACCGATAATCTCGATAGCCGCGTACTGGGCGCCATGCTTGAACGAGCCCAACGATACACACGCGAGTTGCAGCCGGCTGATCCGTTCCACCAGAAGCTCGCCGAAGAAGCGCTTGGCCGGTTTGACCGGCTGATCCAGCAACGCTGGAAAATCGTGGAGGAAGCGCGCGGTTCGGCGTCTTCGCCGTTCGACCGGATTCTGGTCTTCTGGCTGCTCGTCATCTTCCTTTGCTTTGGCCTGATCGCCCCACGTAACGCACTGGCGCTGGTTACGATTATGCTCGGGGCGTTATCGATAGCGTCCACGGTGCTCGTGATCCTCGATCTCGACACGCCGTTCACGGGCTCCATCCTTGTGCCAAGCCAATCCATGCGAGATGCGCTCGCCTACCTCAGCCGCTGAAACGCTGATCGCGTGACGCTTAACCACCGCCCAACTCATCCGATGCCATCCACGCTCTACACTGACCCGCGCCTCGTTGCGCTGTACGACACCCTGAACCCCTTCGCCGCCGATACCGACTTCTACCTGGCGCTGGCCGCAGGCATGCAGCGAGTAATCGATCTCGGTTGCGGAACGGGTTTGCTCGCGTGTGAACTGGCGTCGCGGGGGCATCGGGTGATTGCCGTCGATCCCGCGCCCGAGATGTTGCACGTGGCGCGGCATAGACCGAACGGCGATCGCGTTCAATGGATTGAAGGCGACGCCCGCGCGCTCGCCTTGTTGCCGCCCGCCGACCTGCTGATGATGACGGGCCACGTCGCGCAGGTTTTCCTCGACGACACAGCGTTCCTCAATACGCTCAAAGCCGCCCGCTACGCGCTGCGCGAAGGCGGCACCCTGGCGTTCGAAAGCCGCAATCCGGCCGCACGAGCATGGGAATCGTGGACGCCTGCGCAATCGCACAGGCTGATCGACGTGAACGGAGTCGGCGAGGTGGAGGTGTGGCAGGACGACGTGAGCGCGAGCCCGGAGTCGGGCATTCGCTTCAACACGTATTATCGATTCAAGGCGACAGACGAGACGCTGACGTCCACGAGCGAACTACGCTTTCGCACTCAGGACGAACTCAGCGCGCAGCTCGAGGCCGCAGGGTTCCGCCACCTCACATGGCAGGGCGATTGGAATGGGGCGGCGGTGTCCGCCTCGAGCCGGGAACTGATTGTGGTCGCGCGCTGAACCGGCGCGAAATCAGGCTGAAACGACCGAATGCAACGACCAATCCGGTAGCCGGATCAGAATTCGACTGCCACGAAATCGTCTTTGCCGACGTCGCATAATGGACAACGCCATGTGTCCGGGATATCGGCGAAACGGGTTCCGGCCGCAATACCTTCTTCCGGCAAACCGTCTTCTTCGTTGTATATCCACCCACAGATCAGGCAAACCCAGCTTTTATATTCTAAAACTTCACTCACGACAGACTCTTTCTTCTCGTTCGACAAAACATCGTTAAATATTCGGCCCCACGGCTCAATCCCCGAAAGCTCGCCTTCCGGGATGTGCCGTGCGCGCCTGCCGAAACATTCGGCGACCCGCATAGTACCGGATTGTCAAAATGGGTTCATCGGACTGGAAAAACGGCGGAGCAGCGCGCAAGCATGGATCTGCGTGATTCCTTATGCTCGGTGTATCCTCTCCCCGGCGGTTTTTGGAGTCCCTTGCGTGTCGTCCGGCGAGTTGTGATGTGTCTTTGCCGCGTCGGTCACGCCACGCGTGTCGCACGAAACCGTTTTGGCCTGCCTGGATAGTTGATCCGGCAGCCGCATTCTTCTGGGAGCGAAAAAAATGATGTTCAAGAAACTGTTGTCGGGAGCGGTGTTGTCGAGCGTTTTCCTTGTGGCCGTTGCGGTGCACGCGCAACAAGCCCGGGTGTTTTTCATCGAACCGAAAGACGGTGCTACCGTCACAAGCCCAGTGCACGTGGTCTTTGGCCTGGAAGGCATGGGGCTCGCGCCGGCCGGCGATACGGATCCGCAAAAAGGCCACCACCATTTGCTGATCGACGCAGGACCGATGCAAAAGGGTCTCGTGATTCCAATGAACGATAAATCGCTGCATTTCGGCAAGATGCAGACGGAAGCGGACGTAAAGCTGCCTCCGGGCGATCACACGCTGACCCTGCAATTCGGCGATGGCGCGCACCAGTCGTTTGGACCGGAAATGAGCCAGACGATCAAAGTTCACGTGAAATAACGGCCCTCGGGCCGGGTTTCATCGGCCGGCGCCGGGACGCTCTGATCCTGCGCTAATCTCAAAAACGCGGCGCGGCCGCGTTTTTTTTGCAACTTATCAGGCACTTTGCCTTGTCCTGATGGCATAGGGCCCCAAACCGTCCTCCAAGCGTCCTCCAAGCGCGCCGGTCAAGACCGGTACAATGGCCGCTTCCAGTATTTGCACTTTTCCGGCTGCCTCCCATGTCGCTCTATTCCATTTCGAACGCGCAACTTGCGTTCGGCCACGTTGCGTTGCTCGATCACGCTGACTTTTCTCTCGAAGCGGGCGAACGCGTCGGCCTGATCGGCCGTAACGGCGCGGGTAAGTCGTCGCTGCTGAAGATTATCGCCGGGCTCACCAAGCCGGACGACGGCCTCATCACGCGGCAAAACGAGCTCACTACCGTCTACGTGCCGCAGGAACCCGAGTTCGACCTGGAGGCGTCGGTGTTCGACGTCGTCGCGTCCGGCTTGTCCCACGAGCGGGAACTGCTCGACGAATATGACGTCGTAGCGCACAAACTTGCCGATACCCCCGAAGGTTCCGAGCACGATGACCTGCTGCACCGCATGAACGCGCTGCAATCCTCGCTTGACCTGCACGATGCCTGGAGCTGGCAAACCCGCGTGGCGACCACGTTGCAGCAGATCGGGCTGGACGGCGACGTGCGCTCGGGCGCGCTCTCAGGCGGTATGAAAAAGCGCGTGGCGCTCGCGCGTGCGCTGGTCGTGCAACCTGACGTGCTGCTTCTGGACGAACCGACCAACCACCTCGACTTCGACGGCATTCGCTGGCTGGAAGAGATGCTGGTCACGTTGCGCACCGGTTTGCTGTTCATTACCCATGACCGGGCTTTCCTCGACAAGGTGGCTACCCGCATCGTCGATCTGGATCGCGGACGCTTGCTGTCGTATCCGGGTAATTACAGCGCGTACCAGACGCGCAAGGCGCAGCAACTCGAAATCGAACAGGTCGAAGCGGCCAAGTTCGACAAGTTGCTGGCCCAGGAAGAGGTGTGGATTCGCAAGGGCGTGGAAGCGCGGCGTACGCGCAGCGTCGGACGTATCGCGCGGCTGGTGGAAATGCGCAACGAGCGCGCCGAACGCCGCAACGTGCTGGGCAACGTGAAGCTTGATGTCGGGCAGGGCGAGCGCTCGGGCAAGATCGTCTCGGAACTGACCGACGTGACGAAGAAATACGGCGATCGAACGATTGTCGACAACTTCAGCGCGACCGTCATGCGTGGCGACAAATTCGGGTTCATCGGTCCGAACGGCGCGGGCAAGACCACGCTGCTCAAGATGATCCTGGGCGAACTCGCGCCGGACACAGGCACGGTACGCACCGGCACGAACACGCAGGTAGCGTATTTCGACCAGATGCGCGCGCAACTCGACCTCGACAAGACCCTCTCCGACACCATCAGCCCAGGCAGTGAATGGGTCGAAGTGAATGGCGTGAAAAAGCACGTCATGAGTTATCTCGGCGACTTCCTGTTCGCACCGGAGCGCGCACGTTCGCCTGTGCGCTCGCTGTCGGGCGGGGAACGCAACCGGCTGCTGCTCGCGCGTCTGTTCGCGCGACCCGCGAACGTGCTGGTGCTGGACGAGCCGACCAACGACCTGGACATCCAGACGCTCGAATTGCTGGAAGAACTGCTGACGGACTACGACGGCACCGTGCTGCTGGTAAGCCATGACCGCCAGTTCCTGGACAACGTCGTGACCTCGGTCTTTGCGTCGGAAGGCGGCGGCATGTGGCGCGAATATGTGGGCGGTTTCACCGACTGGCAGATCCAGCGCGAACGTGCCGAGAGAATTGCTCTGGACGCCGCCCGTGACACGGCCAAGCAAGCGAAGAAGGAAGACGGCCCTAAAGACAGCGGTGCTGGTCGCAATTCCCAGCGCTCGAACAAATTGCCTTACAAGGAGGTGCGCGAGCTGGAAGCGCTGCCCGCGCAGATCGCCGCGCTCGAAGCCGAGCAAAAGTCAATTGCAGCAAAGCTCGAAGACGGATCGGTGTACACGAAGGATCCGAAAGAAGGCACGCGGCTGAGCGCACGGCATGCGGCTATCGACGAGGAATTGCTGGTCGCGCTCGAACGCTGGGAAGAACTGGAAGCAAAGCGCAAGTAAGCCGGCCTTCGGGGCCAGCGTCTTCTCCATATCGAAAAATTTGTTGGAAACAGTAAAATACGTCGCGTTTTCGGGCGCACGGCCTTGAGGAACGATCGCCGAAGGCGTCGCCGCAGTTACACCGTGGTGACACCTTATAGTGAAACGCTATAGTCCAAGCGAGAGGCCGTCGCGGTCTCGAGTTAATAACGCGCAATCCGGCGCGGCTGGCTCAGGCGCGGTTGGCCGGGTTGGCCCGCTATGTTCACGCATTCGCCGGTTGTCCGGCGTGGCCGCTCTCTGAATTGCGCTACCGAATTCGAGCCGCGGCCACCCGGACCGCCGGACCCACGTCCAGACATGTCCACGAAAAAACCCAGCGCCGCCGACAGCGGCAAGAACAGCGGATACAGCGAAGCATCGATCAAGGTGCTCAAGGGTCTTGAGCCGGTCAAGCAACGGCCCGGCATGTACACCCGCACCGAAAATCCGCTGCACATTATTCAGGAAGTCATCGACAACGCCTCCGACGAGGCGCTTGGCGGCTACGGCAAGCAGATCACGGTCACGCTGCATGTCGATCATTCGGTGTCTGTCGAAGACGATGGACGCGGCATTCCGTTCGGCATGCATCCGGAAGAAGGCGTGCCGGTCGTCGAGATCGTGTTCACGCGCCTGCACGCGGGCGGCAAGTTCGACAAGGCGGCCGGCGGTGCGTACACCTTCTCGGGCGGCCTGCACGGCGTGGGTGTCTCGGTCACGAACGCGTTGTCTACCCGGCTGGACGTGACCGTCTGGCGCGACGGCAAGGTCGCGGACCTCGGCTTTTCGAATGGCGACGTGGTGAAGGCGCTCGAAACCCGTGCAATGAATCGCGGCGAGAAGAAGTCAGGGACCCGTGTCACTGCCTGGGCCAATCCGAAATATTTCGACTCGCCGAACCTGCCGGTCGGTGAATTGCAGCGGCTCTTGCGCTCGAAGGCGGTGTTGCTGCCAGGCGTGGAAGTCGTACTGATCAACGAAAAAACCGGCGAGCGCCAAACCTGGAAATACGAGGACGGGTTACGCGGTTACCTGCTGGAGGGCATGGGCGGCAGCGACTTGCTTATTCCCTTGTTCGAAGGCGAACGGTTCGCAGGCAATGCAAAGTCGAGTGAGGAAACCTTCGCCGAAGGCGAGGGCGCAACGTGGGTCGTCGCGTGGAGCGAAGAAGGCCCGTTGCTGCGCGAGTCGTACGTCAACCTGATCCCAACGCCGGCTGGCGGTACGCATGAATCGGGTCTGCGTGACGGTTTGTTCCAGGCGGTCAAGAGCTTCGTCGAGCTGCATAATCTTCAGCCCAAGGGCGTGAAGCTGCTGGCCGAAGACGTGTTCGCACGGGTGTCGTTCGTGTTGTCGGCGAAGGTGCTGGATCCGCAGTTTCAAGGGCAGATCAAGGAGCGCCTCAATAGTCGCGATGCGGTGAAACTCGTGTCGTCGTTTACACGGCCCGCGCTCGAACTGTGGTTGAACCAGCACGTGGAGTACGGCAAGAAACTCGCGGAACTGGTGATCCGGCAGGCCCAGGCGCGTACGCGCGCCGGGCAAAAAATCGAGAAGCGCAAGAGCTCGGGCGTGGCAGTACTGCCCGGCAAGCTGACCGATTGCGAATCGACGGATATCTCGCGCAACGAACTCTTCCTGGTCGAGGGCGATTCGGCTGGCGGCTCGGCGAAGATGGGTCGCGACAAGGAGTTCCAGGCCATTCTGCCGTTGCGCGGCAAGGTGCTGAACACGTGGGAAACCGAGCGCGACCGGCTGTTCGCGAACAACGAAGTGCACGACATCGCCGTGGCGATCGGCGTGGACCCGCACGGTCCCGACAGCCTGGACCAGAAAGCAGATCTTTCGAATCTGCGTTACGGCAAGATCTGCATCCTGTCGGACGCGGACGTGGATGGCTCGCACATCCAGGTCCTGCTGCTCACGCTGTTCTTCAAGCACTTCCCGCAACTGATCGAGCAGGGCAATGTATGCATCGCGCGGCCGCCGCTGTTTCGCGTCGATGCCCCCGCGCGTGGCAAGAAGCCGGCGCAAAAGCTCTACGCACTCGACGAAGGTGAGCTCGAGGCGATTCTGGACAAGCTGAGGAAGGACGGCGTGCGCGAGACGCAATGGTCGATCAGCCGTTTCAAGGGGCTGGGCGAGATGAGCGCGGAGCAGTTGTGGGACACCACGATGAACCCGGACACGCGCCGTTTGCTGCCGGTTCAAGTCGGCGATCTCGGGTTTGACGACACGGTCACCCGCATGACGATGCTGATGGGCAAGGGCGAAGCGGCGTCGCGGCGCAGTTGGCTTGAGGAGAAGGGCAACGAAGTCGAAGCTGATATTTGACGCTTTCATGCTTCGGCGGATGTGACGCCCGATCTGACGCTGATGCTGGATGCACACTCTGAACTTCGTCAACGCATAACACTGGAAATCTGATGGACGATCTCTTCGCGGACCAAGAAGCCGCGCCCGAAGGCGAAAAACTGACGCTGGGCGATTACGCCGAGCGCGCGTATCTCGACTATGCGGTGAGCGTGGTCAAAGGCCGGGCACTGCCCGACGTTTCTGATGGCCAGAAGCCTGTGCAGCGCCGCATCCTGTTCGCGATGAACGAGATGGGCTTGGCCAACACCGCCAAGCCGGTGAAGTCGGCTCGCGTGGTGGGTGACGTGCTGGGTAAATACCATCCGCACGGCGACCAGTCGGCCTACGACGCACTCGTGCGTCTCGCACAGGCGTTTTCGATGCGCTATCCGTTGATCGACGGGCAGGGCAACTTCGGCTCGCGCGACGGCGATGGCGCGGCCGCCATGCGTTACACGGAAGCGCGCCTCACCCCGATCGCGAAATTGCTGCTGGATGAAATCGACATGGGTACCGTCGATTTCATGCCGAATTACGACGGTTCATTCCAGGAGCCGAAGCTGTTGCCGGCGCGCCTGCCGTTCGTGCTGCTGAACGGCGCGTCGGGTATTGCCGTGGGGATGGCGACCGAGGTTCCTTCGCACAATCTGCGTGAAGTCGCGGCCGCCGCGGTTGCGATGATCCGCGATCCGAAGATCGATCACGCGCGGCTGGTCGAGCTGATTCCGGGTCCGGATTTTCCGGGCGGCGGCCAGATTATTTCGAGTCAGGCCGAGATTGCGGCGGCTTATGAAACTGGCCGCGGCAGCCTGAAGGTGCGGGCGCGCTGGAAGATCGAAGAGATGGCGCGCGGTCAGTGGCAACTGGTCATCACGGAATTGCCGCCGAGCACATCGGGCCAGAGGGTGCTCGAGGAGATCGAGGAGCTGACGAACCCGAAGATCAAGCTCGGCAAGAAGGCGCTGAGTCCGGATCAGTTGCAGACCAAGCAGACGCTGCTCGCCTTGCTCGACACGGTCCGCGACGAATCCGGCCGCGACGCGCCGGTGAGGCTTGTGTTCGAGCCGAAGTCGAGCCGTATCGACCAGACCGAGTTCGTCAATTCGCTGCTCGCGCACACGAGTCTTGAGTCGAACGCATCGATCAACCTGGTGATGATCGGCACGGACGGCCGGCCGCGCCAGAAAAGCATTGGCGAGATCCTGCATGAGTGGGTCGGCTTCCGGTTCACGACGGTCACGCGCCGCACGCAGCATCGGTTGGGGAAGGTGAACGACCGGATTCATATTCTTGAAGGGCGGATGATCGTCTTTCTGAATATCGATGAAGTGATCCGTGTCATCCGCGAAGCCGATGATCCGAAGCAGGCGTTGATGGAGAGGTTCAATCTCAGCGAACGTCAGGCCGACGACATTCTTGAAATCCGTTTGCGGCAACTGGCGCGGCTCGAAGCAATCAAGATCGAGCAGGAACTAAAGGAATTGCGCAGCGAAAAGGAAAAGCTCGAAGAGTTGCTCAACAGCGACGCCGCCATGAAGCGGCTCCTGATCAAGGAGATTGAAGCCGACGCCAAGCAATATGGCGACGATCGCCGCACGTTGATCCAACCGGAAAAGCGGGCGACGTTCGAGGTGCGGGTGGTCGACGAGCCGGTGACGGTGGTGGTATCGCAGAAGGGCTGGGTGCGGGCGTTGAAGGGCCATGGTCTCGATCCGGCCAGCTTCCAGTTCAAGGCCGGCGACGGTATTTATGCCGCGTTCCAGGCGCGTACGCCGGACATGCTGATTGCGTGGGGCAGCAACGGGCGCGTGTACTCCGTGCCGGTTGCAATCCTGCCGGGCGGCCGGGGCGACGGTGTTCCGGTCACGTCGTTGATCGAGCTCGAGTCGGGGTCGCATCTGCTGCATTATTTTGCCGCTTCGGTTGAGCAGCCCTTGCTGCTGGCATCGAGTAACGGCTTTGGGTTCATGGCCAAGCTGGGCGACATGGTGAGCCGGGTGAAGGCGGGCAAGTCGTTCATGACCATCGATGAAGGCGCGACACCGCTTACGCCCATGCCGGTGCTGCCAGGCGCCACGAAGGTCGCGTGCTTGTCGAGCAATGGCCGCCTGCTGATATTTGATGTCGACGAGATGAAGACCTTGTCGGGTGGCGGCCGTGGCGTCATTTTGATGGCGCTCGATCCGAAGGAGACGTTGCGGCAGGCGCTGGCTATCGACGCACGCGGTTTGGTGCTGATCGGCACGGGCCGGGGCGGCAAGGCGCGTGACGAGAAACTCGCCGGTGCGGCCCTGGAAGCACACGTAGGCAAACGAGCCCGCAAGGGTCGTGCGCCCGAGTCCACCATCAAGGTGACGGAGTTGCGGCCGGTGTTCGAAGGCTGACTAACCGACGCGCAATGAACGCCTGCTAACGCGTAATCACGCGTAATCACGCGCCCCGGGTTGGCTCAGCCGGCCCGGGGCGTTTGTTTATCTTGAAAATACTTGAACTGGCTTCGTCTGGCTGAGTCGAACGGCCGAACCTTGTGAAAAAGGCGGCGGGCGAAGTGGCGGATAAGTGCTTGGGTGAATAAGCGCTTGACCCGGCAGTGAGAACCGGTGATTCACCTGCATTTAGGAACGTTAATGAATAAAGCGATTGAAGTGGCGCTGTTCCTGCATTTGTTGGGAGTGGCAGTCTGGATTGGCGGGATGATTTTTGCTCACTTCTGTCTGCGGCCCGCAATAGCGGATTTGTCGCCGCAGTTGAGGTTGCCGTTATGGGAGTCGGTATTCGCTCGGTTTTTTAACTGGGTGGCGGCATCGGTGCTGGTGATATTGTTGACTGGTGGCTTTTTGCTGACGCAATTCGGTGGTACCCATGCGGCGTTGCCGTTACACGCCATGACGGGTCTCGGCATTGTGATGATGCTTATTTTCGGCCATATCCGCTTTGGCGTTTTCCCAAAAATCCGCCGCGCAGTGCAATCGCAAAACTGGCCGGATGGTGCGAGAGCGGTGGGTACGATCAGAAGGCTCGTGCTGGTCAATATCGTGCTGGGTGTGGTGACGGTGGGCGCAGCGGTTTTATCGCGGGGATTCTGATCGGGGAGGGGGCGCGGACTCGTGTTTTAATCGACGGCATTAGATGGCGTTTCCCCCAACGGCAGGGCCGCTACATCGACCATGAGCCCCAGGCCACAGACTCCAAACCGGTCGAGCAGCGCCTGCACACCATCAGCTGGAACCGCGCGAGAAAAGAGAAAGCCTTGAGCCTCGATCGGCCCAAGCCGAGACAACCACGCAACCTGCTCCTCGGTCTCGGTCCCTTCAACCACAACCGTCAATCCCAACGACCGGGCGAGATTGACGATTGCGGAGACCATGACGCAGACGCTCCGATCGTGTGGAATAGCCTGGATAAATGACCGGTCGACCTTGAGCGTATCGACGGCAAACCGGTTCAGATAAGACAGCGACGAATATCCAGTACCGAAATCATCCAGTGCGATCCTGACCCCAAGCCGCTTTAACGCAGAAATCTTTTCCGCGACGATATCCGGAAACTCCATCATCACCGTTTCAGTAATCTCGAGTTCGAGTTTCCCCGGCGCAATACCGCTTTCGCGAATAGCTGCGGCTACTGTTTCGAGCAAATCCCCGCGCCAGAACTGCACCGCCGAGATATTCACCGCGAGTGACAACCCGTCATACCCTTGACGCTGCCAGACGGCCAATTGCCGGCAAGCTGTATGAATCACGAAGTCACCGATAGGCACGATCAGTCCCGTCGATTCCGCAACCGGAATAAACTCGTTGGCCGGAATAAGACCGTGCTGGGGATGATTCCATCGCGCCAGTGCTTCGAAACCGGTGATGCAACGCCGGGTCAGATCGATCTTTGGCTGATAAGCGAGGAACAATTGATCCTGAGCCAGGGCGACCCGTAATTGCTGTTCCCACTTCATCAAATGATCGGCGCGATGCGATAACTGCGGAGAATAGAACTGAAAGCAGTTCTTGCCCGAATCCTTCGCGCTGTACATGGCCAGGTCGGCCTTCTTCAGCAAGTCGATTTCACTTTCGCTCGACACTGAATACAACGCAATGCCAATGCTCGCGTGCAACACGAACGCGCTGCCGCGCACGTCGAAAGGTGTCGCGAACATATGCGAAACCGCTTCTGCGAGTTCAACCGCTTGTCGTTCGACGTCGGCGCCCTTGACCACCACGACGAATTCATCGCCGCCAATACGTGACAGCATGCCGTTGTCGCCGACCGTTTCCGCCAGCCGCGACGCCGTCATCTGCAAGACGATGTCACCGGCGTTATGACCGAGGGTGTCGTTGACGGTCTTGAAGTTGTCGAGATCGATGAAAAGCAGCGCAAGGTGGCCAACGTTCTCCGGCTTGGCAACATCGTGACGCAGCATTTGCAGCGTGGAATAGCGGTTTCGCAGACCGGTCAGCAAATCGTATTCAACCAGATGCGTCATCTCGCGCTCACGCCCGAGCAGCTTGCCGATCAACCCGGTCGCCACCGCGAAAAAGCCAAGCATGGCGAGCGAGATGAAAGTCGCCATCAGCAGATAAACGCGCCGCGTGTGATTGAAGTCGGTGAATTCCTCCGCCTGCGACAGTCCGACAAGCACACCGAGCGGATAACCATCTATATGCCGATACGAAACGATGCGCGTGACGTTGTCGATCGGATCGACGTAGATGCCGGATGCGTGCTCGGAGGTCGGGTACACGCCGCTTGCTGTGAACCCGCCGCGCGGGTCGCCACTGCCGTCGACTTTTTTCATCGGGCGGCCGTCCGGTTGGGCAGACGCCGCACCCACACCCGTGCTTCGTGCCAGCACCGAGCCGTTGTCCGAAATCACGGCGACCACACCGTCGCGTCCGATTGACGCCACGTTGTAGAAGTCGCTCGTAAAGTAGCTGGGGTCCTCCGACACCACCACGACGCCCGCGAACGAGCCGTCGGGATGATTCAGGCGGCGCGTGATCTGCAGCGTCCATTGCCGGGAGACCCGGCCGAGGACGGGCTTGCTGATGTAGAGCAGGTCGTCGTTGGAAAGCGCGTGAACCCGGAAATGTTCGCGATCGGAGAGATCGACCGGTTTTTGTATGGCGCCCGATGTGGACCCGATCAGCATGCCATGTTCATCGATCAACGACACTTGCACCAGCGTGTCACTCTGCACCACGCCTTTTTCAACCGTGCTTGCGAGGTTGAACTGTCCAGGCGTCTTCTCGAACTCGTATTTGACGAAACGCGTGATCTGGTCGACCTGATGAATGGCTTTGATCGTGTGCTGCTCGAGCGCGGACGAGAGAATGGCGGCTGAGGCCATTGACGCGTGCGTGGCGGCGTCGCGCTCCACCGACAGGCGTGCGAAGATCACCGTCCACAGCAGGACGAGCACGAGCGCGCCCAGCGCCGGAATGGCGAACAATGCGCGGCGCCGTCGCGGAAAATCCGCTTGTTTCATGTCGCGTGGCGCTTTGGGCCGTGATCGATTCATGGGTTTGGTCAGTCCATGGACCCTGTGACGGGTTGCGCCGATAGTGCGTCCGGAACAACACAAATGGGTGTCGGCATTGCTGCAGCGTTCAATGCCGGTGAGGCGGGGCGTTATTTCCGATTCCCGCTGAATCCGGGCCATCGTTCGAGTTGTTTGCAGACCCTCTTTACAGGCTGGAGCCTATGTGCGCGTCAGGCACGCTTTCATTTCGTTTACGATGGTTTTTGGTAATACTGCTTTTAGAACTCCGTCCGGCGCTGACCCGGGTTGACCGGGTAGCCGCTGGTTATCCAGTCTCCCCGCGTGAGGCTGATTCCCATAATGGCGGCTAAGCCAGATAATACCAATGACAACCGGAATAGATATTACTGAAGGCGACTCATTTAAGGAAGCGTGGCGGCGCGGCGAAGTATCGAGGTATACACGGATAGGCTGAAACGCTTATCGGGAGGGGCTTCGGCGGGGGCAATGATCGTTTCGCCAATGTGAATTTAAGCGAACGAAATCCGGTAATTTGTATCCCGGTGCCGGGCGGCATCGGGATTAAGAACAAGACTAAAATTCGTTGCAACGATTTATGCGTCTTAAGCGTTTAAAGCAGGGGTTTCAGCTCACTTCGGCAATCAATTCGATTTCGACGCATGCGCCCAGTGGAATCTGCGCCACGCCAAATGCCGAGCGTGCATGTTTGCCGCGCTCTCCGAAAATATCGGCGATCAACTCGGACGCGCCGTTGGTCACCAGATGCTGCTCGGTGAACTCGAACGTGGAGTTGACCAGGCTCATCACCTTCACGATCCGCGTTACCCGGTTCAGGTCGCCGACGTGCGCGTGCAGCGTCGCGATCAGGTCGATGGCAATCGAGCGGGCGGCGGCGCGGCCTTCCTCGGTCGTGAGCGTAGCGCCCAGTTTGCCCACCCACACCTGGCCGTCCTTCTTCGCGATGTGGCCGGACAGATAAACCGTGTTGCCGCTTTGCGCGCTCATCACGTAGGCGGCGGCGGGTGCGCCGGCCGTCGGCAATTCGATGCCGAGTTCCTTCAGTTTGTCGTAGACGTTAAGTTGGGCCATGGGGTATTCCCTAAAGATGGAGAGGATGACGCGAGAGCGCACCAAGGCGGTCGTCCCGCCGTGGCACGCTTGCCATGCAACGAGATCAGAGCAGCGCGCGGATCAGCGCGCCGAGCTTCGCAACACCTTCGTCGATTTTCGCCGGCGGCACGGTCACGAACGACAAGCGCAGGGTGTTGTGTTCCGCTTCATTCGCGAAGAACGGGCCGCCGGGCACGAACGCGACGTGCTGCTCGATTGCCTGCTCGAGCAGCTTCATTGTATCGATGTGCTTATCGCCGTGTTTCGGCAGCTTCACCCACACGAACATGCCGCCTTCCGGACGGTTCCATTCCACGCCCGCCGGCATGTGCTGTTCGAGCGACGCCAGCATGGCCGCGCACTGATCACGATACAGCGCGCGGATTTTCGGGATATGCGTTTCGAGAAAGCCGTCCTTCACGACCTCGTGCACGATGCGTTGCGTGAGGCTTGGCGTATGCAAGTCGGTTGCCTGCTTTGCCTGCACCAGCTTGAAGTGCAACTCTTCGGGCGCAATGATGTAACCCACGCGCATGCCGGGCGACAGGACCTTCGAGAACGAACCCAGATGAACGATGTGATCGGGCGCCATCGACAGCATGGTCGGTAGCGGTGCGCCCGCGTAGTCGAGCGCACCGTACGGATCGTCCTCGATCACCGGGAAGCCGGCGCGTTGCGCAAACGCGGCCAGCGCGGTGCGGCGCTCCAATGGCAGGCGACGGCCCGTCGGATTCTGGAAATTCGGCTGCGCGTACAAGAGGCGCGCACCGGCCGTCAGCGTGGCGTCGAGCGAGGACGGGATCAAGCCGTGTTCGTCGGTTGGGACTTGCACGTAGTTCGGCTCGTACATGGAGAACGACTGCAGCGCGCCGAGATACGTGGGCGTTTCGACCAGTACGCGGCTGGCGGGATCGATCAGCACCTTGCCGAGCAGGTCGAGTGCTTGTTGCGAGCCCGTTGTGATCAGCACTTGCGACGGCCGGATCGACGCGCCGCTGACCGAGTAGCGGTGTGCGACCCATTCGCGCAGCGGCAAGTAACCTTCCGTGGCGCTGTATTGCAGCGCGGCGGCGGGGCTGTCGCGCAGGATGCGGTCGCACGCCACGCGCATTTCCTCGACCGGAAACGTAGCCGGCGACGGCAATCCGCCCGCGAACGAGATAACCTCGGGCCGCTCGGTGACCTTCAGGATTTCGCGAATGGCCGAACTGGTGAGTTTTCTCGCACGTTCGGAAAGCTGCCACGGCTTGGCTTGAAGGTCGGCTTGATTCATGGGGTCCTCGGTTGGTCTCGGTAAGCAGTTCTAGTGCGTATGCGGGTTGAAAAAATATTGCACGGTGCTTCGAATAGGGTCCTGTGCACTGCAATCCAGCGCAATGAGGGAGCGGCGGGGGACGCTTATTATGGCTTGCCTGGTGCTGCGATGGTCGGGATCGATGGTCAAAACCCAGTACCGGCAAGAAGCACGAATGCCTGCCATCGGATGTTCTAGTGCTCGTCTTCCTGCACTGTTTCGTCTTGCGTCGGCTCGGCCGCGTCCTCAGGCGTGTCCGCGTCATTAGCTGCGATTGCGTCCCCGGTCTTCTTGCTCTTCACGCGCTTGCGGGCCGGCTTGGCTGGCGCGACGCCGGCCTGCTTTGCCGCATCGATCGATTCCGCCGATTCCCCCAGCGTCACGACCGAACCGTCCGCCAGCTCAAATTCCGCGACGAGTACCGGCGTGGCCGCCGTCACCTCGACCTGCATCAGATGCGACACCCCGAGCCACGCCAGTTGCTCGGAGATCAGGTGCGCTCGCGGATGAAACCCCGTCAGCGATTTCAGCGCGATACCCGTTTCCGGCAACGATTCGCTCGGATGCTGCGGTGTGTCCCACTGGATCAGCGACGGCAGGACCCCGTCGCCGGCATCCTGCCACGCTGGGAAAGCGCCATCGGCGGGAATGGTGAGATCCCACGCGTTCCCGCCGCGCGTCATGGGTACCACAGCCGGGATGCGCTCCGGATATTGCGTCTGCCAGCGCGACAGCAGCTTCGGCCGGTTCACCCGCACGACCCAGTGCACGAGCTGCGGACCGGCTTCGAGACGCAAGCGCAGCGCCGGGTTGTCGAGTGCAAAGAGTCGAGGACGCGGTGTTTCCCTGGTTTCAATCGGCTCGGCGTCCGGGTTGATCGCGATCACTTCGAGATACGCGCCGCCCCACAGGTTCAGCAGGCGGTTATGCGTGCGCATCAGCGGATGCGCACCGCCTCCCGCCATCTCGACTCCCAGTTTCGCGGCGATAAAGTCCGCACCTTCTTCCAGCGTGCGGGCGGCGATAACGAGATGATCGAGTTGCAGCGGATGAGCGGTCATAGTGCACAAATAGCGTGAAGGAAAATTGCCCGGACAACGCCGGCTGAGCTCGTCAGCATACCCGTAACGTCCGGCTGTGCCACAGCGCTTGGCCCGCGTTAGCCATCCTGCCGGGAATCTCGCCAGATAATCGGCGCAAGCCCGAAGCGGCCGAAAACCGCGCCAGATCCCCCAGCGACAGTGAAAACGTATGAAACAACGCACGAAACGCGCACAAAAAACACCAAGTTTACCTATCGTCCCGGTCTTAAATGTATCGGCAACGACCGTAACAGTAACGGTACACTCTATCCGATACTCTGCGATACAGTCATCGAACGCATTCAAACCCGATGGAACCTGACATGTCAGTCCCGCTCGACCAGATTCCCGCGCCGCACGGCGCGCCGCAACTGACGCTCGTCGACCAGTTGGTCCAGTGGGGCCGGCGCCGTATTGACGAGCGGGTATTCCGTCCGGGCATGCGCATGCCGTCCATTCGCAAACTCGCTGTGGACAAGGGCGTGTCTCGCTTCACGGTGGTCGAGGCGTACGAACGGCTGGTCGCGCACGGTTATCTCGATTCAAGGAGAGGCTCCGGTTTTTTCGTGCGCGACCGGACCAGTTCCAACGATTCCCACGTCCACCCGACATTAGCCACTGAGCGCGCACCGGTGCCTAGCACCATTGACGTGGTCTGGCTGCTGCGCAACATGCTCCATACGTCGAGTCCGGCGAAAGGGCCGGGCATCGGCTATCTGCCTTCCAGCTGGCTGAACGGCGAATTGCTGACCGGTGCGCTGCGCTCCATGAGCCGGCAAAGCGGCGCACAAATGCTTGGCTTTGGCACGCCGCAAGGATTCCTGCCGTTGCGCCAGCAAATCCAGACGCGATTGGAGGAGCTTGAGATAGGCGCGTCGACGGAGCAAATCGTGATGGTGTCCGGCGTGACGCAGGCCATCGACTTGATCGCGCGAGTCTTCGTGAAACCCGGCGACACGGTCATAGTGGGGGACCCCGCCTGGTTCCAGATGTTCGGCCGATTCGTGGCGCAGGGCGCGCGGCTTGTCGGCATGCCATACACGCCGGATGGGCCTGATCTCGACGCGCTCGAAGCCATGGTCCAGACCTGGCGCCCGAAGATGCTCGTGATCAATTCCGTGCTGCAGAATCCCACCGGCACGTCGCTGAGCGCGGCACAGGCGTTTCGCATCCTGCAACTCGCGCAAACCTACGATTTCATCGTCGTGGAAGACGATATCTACGGCGATCTGTGCCCGACCAATTTCGCGGCGACACGCCTCGCGAGCCTCGACCAACTGAAGCGGGTGATTTTCCTCAACAGTTATTCGAAGACGCTCGCGCCGAACTTGCGCGTGGGTTATGTCGCAGCTGCACCTGAAGTGGCCAACGCTATCGCTGATCAGAAAATGCTGGTCGGCATGACGAGCCCCGAACTCAACGAGCGCGTGCTGTACAAAGTGCTCACCGACGGCCACTACCGGCGTCACGTCGAACGGCTGCGCGCAAAACTGGACGGGGTCCGGGAGAAAACCGTCCGGATGTTCGAAAAAGTCGGCTACAAGCCGTATCTGGTGCCATCGGCGGGCATGTTTTTATGGGCCGATACCGGCGTGGACTCCGAGGGGCTCGCTGCCGCCGGGCACGAAGCCGGCTTTTTGCTGACGCCCGGGAGTTTGTTTTCCCCGCATCAACTGCCCAGCACGTGGATGCGCTTCAACATCGCGAATTGCGGCGATCCTGGCCTGCCCGCCATGCTCTGCGCTTACTCGGATCGCGTCGGGTAGCGTCACCGCCGCACGCTCAAGTGCAATCAGCAGATGCGGTGCACCTCTTGAAATTATCGCGGGCGACCTCATGTTTCGCAGAATTCGCGCGATGCATTCCGGCTGCATCGCTGCAGCCCCAAGAAAATCCGTCAACATTAGACACAACCAGAGGAACCGACCATGGCACAAGAAACCATGAGCTTTCAGGCAGAAGTGAAACAACTTCTGCATCTGATGATCCATTCGCTTTACAGCAACAAGGAAATTTTCCTCCGCGAGCTGATTTCGAACGCATCGGACGCGGCGGACAAGCTGCGTTTTGAAGGTATCGAAAATAGTGCGCTGTACGAAAACGACCCGGATCTGCGCATCCGCATCTCGTACGACAAGGCGGCGCGCACCGTGACTATCGACGACAACGGCATTGGCATGAGCCGCGAAGAAGCGATCTCGAACCTAGGTACGATCGCACGCTCGGGCACGAAGGAATTCTTCTCGAAACTCTCCGGCGATCAGCAGAAAGACGCTGCGTTGATCGGCCAGTTTGGCGTGGGCTTTTACTCGGGTTTCATCGTCGCCGACAAGATCACGGTTGAAACGCGCCGCGCCGGTTTGCCGGCAAGCGAAGGCGTGCGCTGGGAAAGCGCGGGCGAAGGCGATTTCGTCGTCGAACAGATCGAGCGCGCGCAACGCGGTTCTAGCATCACGTTGCATCTGCGTCCGGAAGAAGACGAGTTCCTCTCCACGCACAAGCTGAAGTCGATCATCCAGAAGTATTCGGATCACGTCGCATTGCCCATCCTGATGAAGCAGGAAGAGTGGGATGCAGAGAAGTCCGAGATGGTCACCAAGGACGAAGACGAGACGGTCAATCAGGCGAGTGCGCTCTGGACGCGTCCGAAGAGTGAGATCACAGACGAGCAATACAAGCAGTTCTACCAGCATCTTTCCCACGATCACGACGATCCTCTCGCGTGGACCCACAACCGCGTGGAAGGCCGTAGCGAATACACGCAGTTGCTGTACGTGCCGAAGCACGCGCCGTTCGATATGTGGAACCGCGATCATAAGGGCGGGTTGAAGCTGTATGTGAAGCGCGTGTTCATCATGGACGACGCGGAACAACTCGTGCCGGCCTACTTGCGGTTCGTGAAGGGCGTGGTCGATTCGGCTGATTTGCCGCTGAATGTATCGCGTGAAATCCTGCAGGAAAGCCGCGATGTGAAGGCAATCCGCGAAGGCGTGACCAAGCGCGTTTTGTCGATGCTGGAAGAAGTGGCATCGTCGTCGGCAGAAGCCACGGATGACGCCGAGAAAGCCAAGTACGCCACCTTCTGGAAAGAGTTCGGCCAGGTATTCAAGGAAGGTATTGGCGAGGATTATGGCAATCGCGAGCGTATTGCCAAGCTCGTGCGTTTTGCTTCCACGAATACTGATTCTTCGGAGCAGACCGTGGCGCTCGCCGACTACGTGTCGCGCATGAAGCCCGAGCAAACGAAGATCTATTACGTTACCGCTGACACCTGGCAGGCCGCGAAGAACAGCCCGCACCTTGAAGTGTTCCGCAAGAAGGGCGTGGAAGTACTGTTGCTGACGGATCGTGTCGATGAATGGATGCTGTCGTTCCTCAACGAATTCGATGGCAAGCCGCTGCAAAGCGTGGCGCGCGGCGACCTGGATCTCGGTGCGCTGAATGACGAGGAAAAGCAGGCGCAGGAGAAGGTCGGCGAAGAATTGAAGCCGCTGGTGGAAAGCATGAAGGCAGCGCTGGAAGGCAAGGCCAAAGATGTGCGCCTGACGTTCCGCCTGACCGATTCGCCGACGTGTCTCGTTGCCGATGACGGCGACATGAGCGGTTATTTGCAACGCATGCTGAAGCAAGCAGGTCAGGCAGCGCCGCAGATGCAGCCGATTCTGGAAGTGAATCCGGAGCATCCGCTGGTGAAGCAGCTTCACGCCGATGACGCGAATTTCGGCGACTGGTGTCATCTGCTCTTCGATCAGGCGATGCTGGCCGAAGGCGGCACGCTGGAAGATCCGGCAAGCTTTGTGAAGCGGACTAACGCGTTGTTGCTGGCGCGATAAGTCAGCGTTCGGAAGAAGTGAAAAAACGCGCTGCCAGGAAACTGGCGGCGCGTTTTTTTATTGCAGTTGCGCGTAGGCTACGCGGCGTTGCGATTTACTTGGCTCGCCGTTCCTTGTTGGCCTGCGCGACGACCGAGGCCGCCAGCGTCTTCGTGTCCTTTGAATATTTGTCGCTGTGAAGAACCTGTGCGGCCTTATGTTCCATCTCGGCGCCCGTTTGATTCTTCGTATGCGTCTGCGACAACGCCGACGCAGCGAGGCTCTTGACAATCGCCGATGCCTTCGGGTCGTGCAACGTGTGCGACGCCAGCGTGGCGACGACCTTCGACGTTTGTTTGGTATTGACCGACATGCGTTTCCTCTCATGCTTGATAGATGGCGCGCAACAGGATTGCCGCGAGCGCCGGGCTGTCGTCTATTGACCGACCGGTTCGTCAGTCTCCCGTGAGCACCCGCCGACATCTATACGAATCCTCCTATATACGTGTCTGGTTTTATAATCTCGCGCATGTCAAAAGCTCCTCTTGCCGGTACTCATGCCTGGCGCGACCGTCCGCTTCCCACTTTCACTGCCGATCAGAAGGACTGGCTCACGCGCGGCGGCTCGCTGACCGCACATTTGCGCGAACTGGGCGATGTCACCGTCGAAGTCACCCGCGAGACGGTTGGTCAGCCGTGGCGGGATGAAGCTGCGGCGCTGGACATCACGCCGCGCACGCCGGTGTGGATCCGCGAAGTCGTGTTGAATGTGGACCGCGTGCCATTCGTCGCGGCGCACAGCATCGTGCCGCTCCATGCCAGTTCGGGCGTGTGGCAAGCTATGCGTCGTTTGAGGACGCGCCCGCTCGCAGAACTGCTTTATAGCGATAGCAGCGTGTGGCGCTCGCCGCTCACGAACAGAAGGATCGATGCGCGCGATCCGCTCTATAAACTTGCAGCCAGACAAATCCCGCATGAAAAACCGCACGCGCTCGTTGCACGCCGTTCGGTATTCTTGCGACAAGACGCGCCGTTGATGGTCACCGAATGCTTCCTGCCGGCGCTCTGGTCGTTCGTCGAGCGTCGTGAAAAATGCTGAAAGGCTTTCCGCCCATCGCCGATAACAACACGCACACGCTGATCCTCGGCAGTTTCCCGGGCGTAGCGTCGCTCGATGCCGCGCAGTATTACGCGCATCCGCGTAACCAGTTCTGGCGGCTGGTGGGTACGGTGATTGAAGAGCCTTTAAACGAGCTTCCCTACGATGACCGCGTGCTCAGGCTGCTGAAACACGGCATCGGCCTATGGGATGTGCTCGCGGCCTGCGAGCGCGAAGGCAGTCTCGACACCGCGATCCGCAACGCGAACCCGAACGATTTCGCTTCATTCCGCCTTCATGCGCCGCGACTGAAAAAGCTCTGCTTCAACGGCAAGACGTCGGGCCGCTTCGAACCGGTGATCCGCGCGGCGGGCTATGAAACCCTCGTCCTGCCTTCGTCGAGTCCGGCGAATGCTATCCTCTCGTTCGATCAAAAATTGCGCATCTGGCGCGACATCCTTAAATGACCCAATTAATCAAGCGTGCGTCGGCGGAAGCTCGCGCGTTCGGCAGCAAGCGTCAAGACAAGCTCGACAAGCAAGACAAGAAGCAAGCTAAGCGCTTGAAGCGCGAGCGCGGAGACGATCTCGACCGCGATCTCGACGACGCACCGCGTATCGATGTCCCCCGCAAGCCGCGTTTCGCGCCCGTGACGTTCTCGGAAGAGGGCGGTGTGAGGTTCCTCCATTTCGGCACCGAATGGGTGCAGGGCGCGATGCGCCTGAAAAAGCCGAACCACATCGAGCTTGAATACGCACAGCAGATGATGGCGTGGCTGTTGTTCATTGAAACGCCGAAGCGCATCGTGCAACTCGGACTCGGCTCGGCCGCGCTGACCAAGTTCGCCCACGCGTTCTTGAAGCGCGCGAAGGTGGAAGCGGTCGAATTGAACCCGTCCGTCGTGATAGCAGCGCGCACGATGTTCGAACTGCCGAACGACGACGCACGGCTGACTGTCCACGAGCAGGACGCGTGGGACTTCGTCAACGACCGTGCGAACCATGGCACCATCGGCGCATTGCAGATCGATGTCTACGACGCCACCGCGCGCGGCCCCGTGCTGGATAGCACCTCGTTCTATCGTGCGTGCCGGGCTTGCCTGACGGCGCCGGCGGGCGTGGTGACGGTCAACCTGTTCGGCGATCATCCGAGCTTCGTGCTCAATATGAAGCGCCTGAACGAAGCCTTCGATGGCCGCGTGATCGCGTTGCCCGAAGTCCACGACGGCAATCGCATTGCCATCGCGTTCGCCGGTCCGGAACTCGACATACCGTACGCGCAGCTTGAAAAGCGGGCGAAGCTGATCGAGAAGGAATTGAAGCTGCCGGCCCGTCAATGGGTGAAGGGGCTGGCGATCAGCGCCGGCGCGGACGACGTGACCAGCTTCTCCATCTGATCATCAAGGTATCAAGCTGAAGCACCCAAGGCGAGGTCCGACAACGGACCCGCTGTTTGACTGTCATGTCTTCGGACGAGGCAGGACACTACAGCAAGATTACATATGGCTGTTCTCCATCATTACGGTTCGGGTTCGCCCTGCTTGACCCGCTTTTCTGCGTCCATATACTCCACGTGTTATTTCGGGGCGCTATAAGACTGACGTTTTGACGCGAGACCCGCGCAAAGCCCAGTCAAGCAGCACATTTCAAAAGAAAGAGGAGAGCGTCATGGCTCAAGAGGCGGTGACCGCCAGTGGTCAAGTTCGCAACAAGCGGTGGCTCTGGCTGCTGATTCTTCCGTGGATCGGCGTGGTCTGGGTGCCGTTCTATAACAAGATCGAGCCCGTGCTCATGGGCTTTCCGTTTTTCTATTGGTACCAGTTGCTCTGGGTGCTGATCAGCGCGGTGATTACGGCCGTGGTCTATATGAAGACCAAGCCTGTCCACGATGTTCCCAAGCTCACACCCGGGAGCCCGCGATGATGAACTCCACGGCAACCTTCGTCTTCGTCCTGTTTTTTATCGGCGTGACGATCCTGGGTTTTGTCGCTGCTCACTGGCGCAAGGCCGATCTCGGACAACTCGATGAATGGGGCCTGGGCGGCCGTCGCTTCGGCACGATCGTCACGTGGTTCCTGCTCGGCGGCGACCTTTACACGGCGTACACGTTCGTCGCGGTTCCAGCGCTTGTGTTCGGTGCGGGCGCCACCGGCTTCTTCGCGTTGCCGTACACCATCCTGATCTATCCGTTCGCCTTCGTCGTGTTCCCGAAGCTCTGGGCGATCTCGAAGAAGTTCGGCTACGTCACCGCTGCCGACTTCGTTCACGCTAGGTACAACAGCCGCATGCTGGCATTGGCCATTGCCGTGACGGGGATTATCGCGACGATGCCGTACATTGCGTTGCAGCTTGTCGGTATTGAAGTGGTGATCGGCGCGCTCGGCTTCGATACCTCGGGCTTCGTCGGCGATCTGCCGCTGATCATCGCGTTCGCGATTCTCGCGGCCTACACGTACACGTCAGGCCTGCGCGCGCCGGCCATGATCGCGGTCGTGAAGGACGTGCTGATCTACATCACGATCATCGCGGCAATGATCATCATCCCGGCGCAGCTCGGCGGCTTCGGCGCGATCTTCGCCCATGTCGATCCGGCGAAAATCCTGCTGAAGGCACCGGATGCGTCGAGCCTGAACGGCTACAGCGCGTACGCCACGTTGGCGGTCGGGTCAGCGCTTGCGCTGTTCCTGTATCCGCACTCGGTGACGGCGGTGCTGTCGTCGAAGTCGGGTAACACGATCCGCCGCAACATGGCGCTGCTGCCGGCTTATTCGCTGGTGCTCGGTTTGCTCGCGTTGCTGGGTTACATGGCGCTGGCATCGGGCGTAAAGGACATGCCGGAATTCGCCCCGTACTTCAAGGCGTACGGTTCGAACTTCGCCGTCCCGGCACTGTTCCTGCACTTCTTCCCGTCGTGGTTCGTAGGCGTGGCGTTTGCCGCAATCGGTATTGGCGCGCTGGTTCCGGCGGCAATCATGTCGATCGCTGCCGCCAACCTGTACACGCGTAACGTGCATAAGGAGTTCGTGAACACGAACATGACGCCGGAGCAGGAAACCAATGTTGCGAAGCTGGTATCGCTGCTGGTGAAGGTGGGCGCTGTCGTGTTTATTCTTGCGCTGCCGCTGACTTACGCCATCCAGCTGCAACTGCTCGGCGGGATCTGGATTATCCAGACGCTGCCGGCGCTGGTGCTTGGTCTGTACACGCGGGTTCTTGATCACCGTGGCTTGCTGCTCGGCTGGGCTGCCGGCATTGCAACGGGTACGTGGATGGCGGTGTCGCTGAAACTGGCGGGCTCGATCTTCACGATCCACCTGTTCGGCTATGCGATCCCCGGTTACGCCGCGGTATGGGCACTGGTCGTGAATCTGGTGGTATCGATCGTGGTGAGCATTGCGGTGCGTGTGATCGGTCTGAAGCGCTCGGACGACCGTACGAGCCCTGAGGATTATCTCGACGTCGCGGAAACCTGATCGGAAAGGGAAAAACGGGCGATCCAACCCCGTTCCGACCCGAAAGCTGGTAAAACGCCCGTAACGGATGTTGCGGGCGTTTTGTCTTTCGGCGTCCGGTTTCATCAACCTTTTGTCCGTCTTTTGCTCGTCAACTCATCGGAACCGCATGTCCTCGACCGATACGACCCGGCCTCATCGCAGCCAGGCACGACGCGCGCTGCATGTGCTCGGCTCACCGTATTTTCGTTATCGCTACGCCAAATACCTGCATGCGGTGCGCGTGGCGCTGGCCATGCTTGCGTCGATTGCGCTGACGTCGGGCATCAACATTCCCCACGGCGAATGGTCGTCGGTGACCTTGCTGGTGGTGATCGGCGGCTTGCAGCATCACGGCAATATTCGCAAGAAAGCAGCGGAGCGCGCGGTTGGTACGCTGCTTGGCGCGTCGCTCGGTCTAGGGCTGATCCTGCTGCAGTCGACGACCCATTCGACCATGGTCACGTACGTGCTCCTGGCAGTGATTGCCGGGGTCTGCGCGTATCACGCCATCGGCAAGCCAGGGTATATCGCGTTGCTGACGGCCATCACGACGATCATCGTCGCGGGACACGGCGACCTGTCCATCGAAGTTGGACTGTGGCGCACCTTGACGGTGTTGATCGGGATCGTGATCGCGCTCGCGTTTTCGTTCGTGCTGCCGCAATACGCCACCTATTCGTGGCGCTATCGGCTCGCCGACAACATGCGCGACAGCGCGCGGATTTACGGCGCAATCATGGATGGAAGGCCATTGTCCGCCGACATCCTGACCAAGCGGTTCCTCACGATGAACTCACGGCTGGTGAGTTCGCGTTCATTGCTGGCGTCGGTGGCGAAAGAAATCGACGTGCCGGTGGTGGTGCTCGACGACATCCAGCGCCAGCACCGGTCAATTCTCAGCGCACTGGAAATGATGGCGGCAGCCATGCCGGCCGCCGCGCCAGGATTTGCCGAGAGCCCTCACACGGACGAGCGCGCGGTGCGGCACACGTTGCTGCTGGTTGCACGCGCGTTGCGTTTTGGGCGCGTCGGTCTGCTGCACGCCGCGACCGGGTCTGCCGCAGCGGCCGCGCGACTGGAACAGACGGCGAATGTCGCGGCGGCCCTCGCACCCGAACTGCAGGGGCCGTACTGGCTTGCGCAACGGCTGGCGGAACAGGTCGATCGATTGCGTTTGCGGCTGATCGAGATCGAGCGGCAATGGAACATCGAGGGCGCGCAGCCGTTTCATCGATAAGCGGGTGAGCGGGTGAGCGGGCGACGGGTGAATACTCTGCGCTCCGAGCGTTCGCTATCCTTCGAGGTCGTCCATTACGCTCACCATCCAGGGGATGCCGAATCGGTCGGACACCATGCCGAACCCACTTGTCCAGAACGTCCGTTGCCACGCCATCCGGATGTCACCGCCTTCGCTGAGAGCCGCGAACATTTTCTGGCCGGATTCGACATCGTCAGCGGCTATCGAAATACTGAAACCCGAGAAAACCTGTGGCGTGGCATTTACGCCATCGGACGCCATGATCAGGCTTGACCCTATCCTGAACGTCGCGTGCATGACCTTGTCCAGCCATTCGGGCGTGGCGTTCACGCCTTCGGGGGAATCCTTGAATTGCAGCACGGACAATGTTTGCGCGCCGAGCGCTTTTTGGTAGAACGCGAGCGCTTCTTCGGTGCGGCCGTTGAAGAACAAATAGGGTTCGAGACGCATTGGCAACTCCTGGTGAGTCGGGCAGCTTCGCCGCCCGTGGCCAAAAGTCTAGCCCACGCCGCAGCGCTAAAAACGCACGCCGCAGCCTCGATCCGCATAAAAAAAGGCGTCGGCGCAATAGCGCCGACGCCCGTTTTCAGACGCGAAATTCAGGTGTTGCAACCGCGAAATTATTTCAGCGCTTCGATCAGTTTTTCGAGCTTGACTGCGTCGGCAGCGAACGCGCGGATGCCCTCTGCAAGCTTTTCGGTTGCCATTGCGTCGTCGTTGACGAGGAAGCGGAAGCTCGATTCATCGATATCGATCTTGCTTACCGGATCGTTCGCGACCGCTTCCGGCGACAGCTTGCGTTCGACTTTGTCGTTGCTCTCGGCGAGCTTTTTCAGCAGGTCCGGGCTGATGGTGAGCAGGTCGCAGCCGGCCAGTTCGGTGATCTGGTTGATCGTGCGAAAACTCGCGCCCATCACTTCGGTCTTGTAGCCGAATTTCTTGTAGTACGCGTAGATCTTGCGAACCGATTGCACGCCCGGATCGTTCGCGCCGCCCATCTTGACTTCGTCCCAATCTGCGCCCGCCGACTTCTTGTACCAGTCGTAGATGCGGCCGACGAACGGCGAGATCAGTTGCGCACCGGCGTCCGCTGCGGCTGCAGCTTGCGCGGTCGAGAACAGCAGCGTCATGTTGCAGTGGATGCCTTCCTTCTGCAGCACTTCCATCGCGCGGATGCCCTCCCATGTCGATGCCAGCTTGACGAGGATGCGCTTGCGGTCGATGCCCGAGTCTTCATACAGCTTGATGATGTCGTGGCCCTTCGCAATGGAACCCTTGATGTCAAACGACAGGCGGGCGTCCACTTCGGTTGACACACGTCCCGGGACGATCTTCAGGATTTCCTTGCCGAAAGCAATCAGCAGCTGATCGATGATCTGGCCCATCGGCTTGCTGGCGTGCTCCTTGACGGTCTTCTCGAGCAGCGGCTTGTAGGCATCGTTCTGGACGGCCTTGAGGATCAGCGACGGGTTCGTGGTCGCGTCTTGCGGCTTGAACTCGCCGAGTTGCTGGAAGTTGCCGGTATCGGCGACAACGGTGGTGTATTGCTTGAGCTGGTCGAGAGCGGTGGTCATATCTGGTCTTCGGCGCGTTATGCCGTTGTCAAAGATGCGGAGTGCCCGCGGGTGAAAGGGTTATGCGAGGCCGCCGGTGCTGGTGCTGCGCCAAAGCTGCTGGCGAGCGGCTCGCCCAAGATTGCCATTCTATTCCTGCCGCGCCATTTGGCGCAGAGAACGCCGTGATCCGCGGCCATGCTTCCTGCTTTCGGCCGCTGAACCGCCGCGTTGCATACGCTGTTCAACTCGTTTCGACGGCAGGTGGCTTCGAGAGTTCACCCGCCGCGCCAGTCTCCGCGGTTGCTGACATGCGAGTCCAGGGTGGCGGGTGTTGTGCGGGAGCCATGCCCATGACTGTGCAATTACGATGCCAGAGCCCGGCATAGGCTCACGGCCTATTACACGTTGTTCGCGTGAACATTTCGCGTCGATACGATCAATCTACGCCCGCCGCGCGTTGAGCACAATCTGCGTGACGACGCCCGCTACCAGACCCCAGAACGCCGAGCCGATCGACAGCAGCGTCAGTCCGGACGCGGTGACCATGAACGTGACGAGGGCGGCTTCGCGCTGGCGCAGGTCGCTCATCGCATTGGTGAGGCCGCTCATGATCGAGCCGAACAAAGCCAGCGCGGCGACTGACACCACCAGCGCTTTCGGCATCGACGCGAACAAGGCGGCGATGGTTGCACCGAACACGCCGGCCAGGAGATAGAAAATCCCGCACCAGACGGCGGCCATGTAGCGCTTCGAGGGATCTTCGTTGGCTTCGGGGCCGGTGCAGATGGCGGCGGTGATGGCGGCCAGGTTGATGCCGTGAGAGCCGAACGGCGCGAGCACCAGCGACGCGAGGCCGGTCGTCGCGATCAGCGGCGCGGACGGGGTGTTATAGCCGTCCGCGCGCAGCACGGCGATGCCGGGCACGTTCTGGGAGGCCACCGCGACCACGAACAGCGGTATGCCGATACTGATGACCGCCGCGAGCGAGAAGTGCGGCAGGGTGAAAACAGGGTGGGCGAGCGCGACGTGGAACTGGCTGAAGTCGAGCAAACCGAGCAACCCAGCGGCTATGATGCCAACCACGAGCGTCATGAGGATGGCATAGCGGGACGCGAGGCGTTTCACGACCAGATACGTGAAGAACATCGCCAGGACGAGCGCGGTCTGGAACTGGGCGGCCTTGAATATCTCGATGCCGATTTCGAACAGGATGCCGGCCAGCAGGGCGGCCGCGATGCTGGCGGGGATTTTCCGCATGAGCGTATCGAACCAGCCGGTGAGCCCCACGATGGTGAGCAAAACCGCGCAGACAACGAACGCGCCGATGGCATCGGGATACGCCACGTTCGGAAGCGACGTCACGAGGAGCGCCGCGCCGGGCGTCGACCAGGCGGAGACGATCGGCGCGCGAAACGTGAGCGACAGGCCGATCGTGCACAGCGCCATGCCAATCGAGAGCGCCCAGATCCAGGAGGAAATCTGGGCATCGGAGAGATGGGCGGCACGCCCGGCCTGGAACATGAGGACGAGCGAACTGGTATAGCCCGTCATCATGGCGACGAATCCGGCGACGAGCGCGGAAATGGAGGAATCGGCGAGGGGGCGGAAGGTCGTGGCGGGCGGATTCATGCGAAACCTTGAGGGGCGATCGCAGATCGTACTGGCCGCACGGGATCAAGGGCAGTGACAGTCTGAAAAAAAATCGCCGTGCCACTTTAAAGCGAGATCAATAAAAACCGGCAAGGGGGCCGTATAAACCCTTGAATTTGTACTGAACGGCGAGCGAGGAATAGGATCCGGGTGACAAGCGCCGGTTATTTGGAAAGCGCCCGCATTGCGCTTTCAAGCCCGCCAAGCGTCAACCCAAACATTCGACCGCCCAATATTTGCCGAATAATCGATACCGATTGCCGATATTCCCAAAGCCTTTCAGGCTCAGGATTGAGCCAGGCGAAACGGGGGAACTGGTCGGCGAGCCGTCTTAGCCAGACCGCGCCGGCTTCGGCATTGTTATATTCAACCGATCCACCGGGTTGAACGACTTCGTACGGACTCATGGTTGCATCGCCGACAAAAATCAGTTTTGTATCGGGCGAAAATTTGTGCAGCACGTCAAACGTGGCGGTACGCTCGCCATGCCGTCTCCGGTTGTTTTTCCAGAGATAGTCATAAACGCAGTTATGGAAGTAGAAAAACTCCAGATGTTTGAATTCTGATTTCGCCGCGGAAAAGATTTCTTCGACGCGCTTGATATGGTCGTCCATTGATCCGCCCACATCCAGCAGCATCAGGACCTTCACATTGTTATGCCGCTCCGGCACCATCTTCAGATCGAGCCAGCCGGCATTGGCGGCGGTGCTGCGAATGGTGTCGGGGAGATCAAGTTCATCGGCGGCGCCTTCTCGCGCGAAACGCCGCAAGCGCCGCAACGCCACTTTGATATTGCGTGTCCCTATCTCGACCTGATCGTCGTAATCCTTGTAGGCGCGTTCGTCCCAAACCTTGACGGCCGTCCGGTTGCCCGCGGAATCCCCGCCAATCCGAATCCCCTCCGGATTAAATCCGCCATTGCCGAACGGCGACGTCCCGCCTGAACCAATCCACTTGCTGCCGCCTTCGTGCCGCTCATTCTGTTCATCGAGAAGTTGCTTCAGCCGTTCCATCAGCTTGTCGATACCGCCCAGCGCTTCTATCTGGCGTTTTTCCTCGGGCGTGAAATCCCGTTCCAGGCGTTTCTTGAGCCAGTCGAGCGGCACATCGAATGCGTCTTCATCCAGTGTCGCTATACCGTTGAAATAGGCGCCGAACGCCTGATCGAATTTATCGAAGTATTTCTCGTCCTTGATCAGCGTCATGCGCGCGAGAAAATAGAACTCGTCGATAGACGGCCCGATTACTTGTGCCTTGAGTGCCTCAAGCAGCGTCAGGTATTCCTTGACCGAAACCGGTAACTTGGCGCCGCGCAGAGAATAGAAAAAATCGATCAGCATGCCGGGCTCCTTGCCCCAAATCTGTCGCGCTACGGGTTGCGCTACGAGTCAAGCGGCAAGTCGAACCGTGCCTCGAGTTTCGCGCGCAGGTTCGCGCGCACGGCTGGCCACTCGGACTCGATAATCGAAAATACCACCGTATCGCGGTAAATGCCGTCCCGCCCGATCTGGTGATTGCGCAGGATTCCGTCTTCCTTCGCCCCCAACCGCGCAATAGCCGCGCGCGATTGACGGTTCATGAAGTGAGTCCGGAACTCGACGGCGATGGCATTCAGCGTATCGAACGCATGCGCGAGCAGGAGCAGCTTGGCTTCGGTGTTGATCGCCGTGCGCTGCATGCGTTTTGCATACCACGTGCTGCCTATCTCAAGCCGCCGATGCGCCGCCTCGACATTCATATAACGCGTGCTGCCGATCACGTCGCCTGTCCTTGCGTCGATGATGGTGAACGGTTGCGCGCCCGCTGAATCGCGCATGGCGAGCGCCGTGTCCATCCATGCGGCGATCGTCTCGGGCGAGGGGACGCTCGTGTACCAGAGCTTCCACAACTCGCCGTCCGCGGCGGCGTTGGCGAGCGCTTCCTGGTGCTCGCGCTCGAGCGGCACGAGTCTCACATGCCTGCCTTCCAGCGTAACCGGATCAATCCAGCGGCTCATACGTGCAGCCCTTTCAGCGGTTGTTGCGGTTCATGAACAGCAGGCGCTCGAACAGGCTCAGGTCTTGTTCGTTCTTGAGCAACGCGCCATGCAACGGCGGGATGACTTGTTTCTGATCGGTGGAACGCAGCGCTTCGGGGCCAATATCCTCGGCCAGCAGCAACTTCAGCCAGTCGAGCAATTCCGATGTCGACGGCTTTTTCTTCAGGCCCGACACGTTGCGCAACTCGAAGAAACTTTGCATCGCGGCGGCGAGCAGTTCCTGCTTGATGCCAGGAAAATGCACCTCGACGATCTGCTTCATCGTCGTGGGTTCGGGGAATTTGATGTAATGGAAAAAGCAGCGGCGCAGGAAAGCGTCGGGTAGTTCTTTCTCGTTGTTCGACGTGATGATCACCAGCGGCCGGTGTTTGGCTTTCACCAGCTCGTGGGTCTCGTATACATAGAATTCCATCCGGTCGAGTTCGCGCAGCAGGTCGTTCGGGAATTCGATGTCCGCTTTATCGATTTCATCGATCAGCAGCACGCCGGGTTCATCCGCGTCGAAAGCCTGCCACAGCACGCCCTTGACGATGTAATTGCGGATGTCCTTCACGCGTTCGTCGCCGAGCTGGGAATCGCGCAGGCGCGACACCGCGTCGTACTCGTAGAGGCCTTGCTGGGCCTTCGTGGTCGACTTGATATGCCATTGCAGCAGCGGCATGCCGAGCGCGGCGGCGACTTCCTCGGCCAGCATGGTCTTGCCGGTGCCGGGCTCGCCCTTGATCAGGAGCGGGCGCTGCAGGGTGATCGCGGCATTGACGGCGAGCTTGAGATCGTCGGTGGCGACGTATTGCGATGAACCTTCAAAACGCATGACGCGTTCCTCGGAGAAGGAAAAATTGCAGTATAAGTCAGAAGGGTTTGGGGGGAGCTACCCCCGGAACGTCCGATGGGGCTCACCCGCGCCCCGAATCCCGCCCCGAATCGCGCCCCGAATCCCGCCCCAAATCGCGCCGTTGCTGCCGAAGGAGCACCAAATGTCCATCGGACAGATTGTCGCAGTCTCCCGGGACCCCAGGCGGCGCGGCCTTGTGCGATGGGGCCGGCCCCGCTGCGGCCGGTGGACGCAGGGTAGGTCGCGCGGTACAATTAGCGCGATTTTTTTGGCCCGCGTGGCTGGAAACCGGATCAGCGCTCTCAGGTACGATGCACCGAGACTATTCAGTGCAAATAGTCAGCGCCGTCCGTTTGACCAGTCCCGAGAAAGTCCCGGAACGCCAGGCGTCCAAGGTGCCGGATTTCCCCTCATGCCAGGTTAGAAGCTATGAATAAATTCGTCGGCAAATGTGCCGTGATCGCAGCGCTGTCGGGGCTTGCCGGCTTCGCGACACAGGCATCCGCCGATGTCGTGGGCAACGCGAAGGCAGCCCAGGGCAAAGTTGCGATGTGTATCGGGTGCCACGGCATTCCCGGTTACCGCACCGCGTATCCCGAGGTGTACCGGGTCCCCATGCTCGGCGGCCAGAGCGCCCGCTATATTGAGAACGCGCTGCATGCCTACAAGAAGGGCGACCGCCATTTCGAGACGATGCATGGCATAGCGACCACGTTGACCGATCAGGATATCGCCGACATCGCGGCGTATTACGCCGCGCAAACCCCCTCTTCGAAGAACAATCCCGACAAGTGATCCGCGTTGCGCCCGCATCTGAAACTTAGGACTCAAGGGCGCCCGTCACCCGGTAATCACTAATCGCGGACAGGAGAATTCATGAAGGCACTCGATACAGTGTTGAAGACAGCATGCACGACAGCCGCGCTGATCGGCGCGATCGGCGCGATCAACGTCCTGGCCATGCAGCCGGCGCATGCAGCCGACGCAAGCAATGGCAAGGTGCTCACCGAGGCCCACAATTGCGCAGCCTGCCACGGCCCGAACCTGAACAAGCCGGTGAGCGCGGAATATCCGAAGCTCGCAGGCCAGCACGCCGACTACCTCTACTGGGCGCTGCGCCAGTACCAGATGGGCAGCGGCAATCCGCACTTCGGGCGTAACAACGCGATCATGGCTGCGCAAGTGCAAAGCTTGTCGCAAAGCGACCTGAAAGACATCTCGGCATATATCGAATCGTTGGACGGTGATCTGGTCGTGAAGAAGTAAGCATCGCCCGGTTGTTGTTGTTCTTTGTTGTTCTATTTTTTTTTGATGCGCGCATAAGAAACACCCCGCTGGTGAACTACCCGCGGGGTGTTTTCGTTTTTGATTCAGACCTGAGCTCTTGGCCCTTAGTCTCGCGACGCTCGCTGTTCGATCAGCGCAAGATACGCATCGGTGTCGGGCGGCGTGTTGTTGCGCTGTGATTCCCAGATGATCTGCCCAAGGCATTCCATGATGGCGTGCTGAGCGTCATGCGTTGAACCCATCCGGCCGACCAGCCGCTCATGCGCACGCCGGATGCCGGGCGGTTGATCAATGGACAGTTGCTCGGTAATGGCAAGATGCATCGATAAATGCAGGAACGGGTTGCTCTTGCCCTGATCCGGCGAGTAATCGGCATGGGCCACGTCGGGAGCGGCGAGTTCTTGCTGGTATTCAGGATGCTCACCGATCCAGTCCGCCGCAATGCTCTCAAGCGGTGTCAGGACGCCGCCCTCGCGCTGCTTGCGCCAGGTATCGGTGAAAAATTGGCGAACTTCGTCGCGGCTGGGGTTGAACATGGTGGTGGGCTTGGCTTGCATAGGTCGTTTTCAGAGGCTCATTTTAAGCTGCATCGCCGTCTCTCGCCCGTCTCTTGCCCGCTTCTCGCCCGCTTCTCGCCCGCCCCGCGCACGCGTCGGCTTGACCGCTTCGGCTCTCGCCGGCCTTCCCGCCGTTTATTCCGTTTATTCCGTTTATTCGATAGGCGCCGGCGTCTTCGGCCGGAACTCGCACAGCGGCTCGATCGCGCAATGCCAGCATTCCGGCACGCGTGCCCGGCATACATAACGACCGTGCAGGATCAGCCAGTGATGGGCGTCCTGCTTGAATTCATCGGGGACGAATTTCTCCAACGCCATTTCGACCGCTCGCACATCCTTGCCCGGCGCGAGCCCGGTGCGATTCGATACACGGAAGATATGCGTATCCACGGCGATGGTCGGATGGCCGAACGCCGTGTTGAGAATGACGTTCGCCGTCTTGCGTCCTACGCCCGGCAGCGCTTCGAGCGCCTCGCGATCATCCGGGACCTCGCTTCCGTATTGCTCCACCAGGATCTTGCACGTGGCGATCACGTTCCTCGCCTTCGTCCGAAACAATCCGATGGTCTTGATGTACTCCGTCACGCCTTCTTCGCCGAGCGCCAGCACCTTGGCCGGCGTGTTGGCGACCGGGTACATGCGCCGCATGGCCTTGTTCACGGAGACATCGGTGGCTTGTGCCGACAACAGCACGGAGATCAGCAATTCGAACGGCGATTCATGTTCGAGTTCGGTGGTCGGATGCGGATTCAGGCTTTGCAGCGTTTCAAAGATCGCGTGGCGTTTTTTGGCGTTCATCGTGTTCAGGCTTTGTGATCGTTGTCCGACGCATTAGCAGGTGTGTTGCCGGGCTCTACCGCGGGCGTCGACCTTTTGTCGTCGTCTGCTCGGATCATGCCGAGCCGGCGTCGCCGCGCATCTGCTGCATCGATCTGCGCCTGAACCTCGGGGCTGAGCGCGTCGGTGTTTTTCGGCCCCGCGCCGAGTCTGGCCAGCTCTTCTTTCTTCTGGCGTGCACGGTCCATCGCGGCCTGGATGATGGCGCGCTTTTTTGCCTGCGCGTCGTCGTCGGCCGTGGTGGCGGGCTGGGTCGCCTTTGATTCAACAGATCCATCCGGCTGAGTATCCAGATGCGTATTTGGCTCGACACGTGGCTCACTGCTTGGCTCGGTACCCGACGCCCCGACCATGCGTGCTGCCTTGCGCGCTTCGGCCGCGTCGCGTTCACGTGCGAGGCGTGCCAGGCGCCAGTCGTGCCGCTCGCGCGCCGCGTCGGCTTCCTGCTGGCTCCATGCGTCCCAGCCGGTCTTCTCGGCCGTGACCGGGACCATGGCGATGCAATCGACCGGGCAGGGCGGTATGCACAGGTCGCAGCCGGTGCAGAGCTCGGGGATGATCGTATGCATCTGCTTCGCCGCCCCGATGATTGCATCGACCGGACATGCCTGCAGGCATAGCGTGCATCCGATGCAAAGATTTTCATCGATGATCGCAAGCGGCCGTGGCCGTTCCACACCGTTAGCCGGGTTGAGCGCAATGACAGGCATGCCGAGCAGGCTGGCCAGGCGCACCACGCCCTCCTGTCCGCCCGGCGGGCACTGGTTGTAGTTTGCCTCGCCTGCGGCAATGGCCTCGGCATACGGCCGGCAAGCGGGATAACCGCATTTGGTGCACTGCGTTTGGGGCAGCCGGTCTTCAATCTGGTCAGCGAGAGTATTGGGAGAGGTTGCAGTCACTACGGTCACATTAACGGCTTGCTAACAGCGTGGGGAGGGCGGCGCGGACGGGCTCGTGACCTTGGCGCGAAGGAGTTGCAACACGAACGGTCTGCTCATCTGGCGTTGGCCGGGCCCGTGGGTCAGACAAAACAGCCGATTGCAGACTATTGGCCACTGGCGCGATCCGTATGATCCACATTCGATCCACATTCGATCCGCATTGGGCGACCTCGGGCGGCATTCGTTGACGGCACGTGGGGACATGTCGACCGCTCTGGTTCGCGCTCATTTTTGACGTCATGTTCGAGCGTTTCCGACCGTTGCACGGGAAGCGGCATTATCGCCGAATTTCAAGCTGTTCCCAATCATTCCCAATTGCCAACATGCCAACGATGTGCACATAATCAAATCGCTTTCGATTGACTGCAGGACGGTATCCCCCAATCACGTTGGCGTAACCGATCCATCGCATGCTTCCTGCGGACACGGGAACGCGTGACGCTATTTCGATAACGCGGTTTGTCGATCACAAAGCCACCATGAACCAGCCAAAAATCAAAAGAGATCCCGAGGGTACACGCCGTCGCATCCTGCTCGCCGCCGCAGAGGAATTTGCTGCGGGTGGCTTATTCGGCGCGCGTGTTGACCAGATTGCACGCCGTGCCGAAACCAACGAGCGAATGCTCTACTATTATTTCGGCAGCAAGGAGCAGTTGTTCACGGCTGTGCTCGAACATGCATTCGCCGCACTCACGGACGCTGAAAAGACGCTGGATCTCGATGGAATCGCGCCCGTCGAAGCCATCACGCAACTGGCGCATTTCATCTGGAATTATTATCGTGAGCATCCCGAACTCTTGCGGCTCATCAATAACGAAAATCTGCACGAAGCCCGCTATATAAAGGGTTCCACGCGAATTCGAGAGTTGATTTCGCCGGTGGTCGCCACGCTCGCGAAGATTCTCGAACGTGGTCAGCATGCCGGACTATTTCGCAATAACGTCGACCCGCTGCGCTTTTACGTGACTTTGTCGGGTCTTGGCTATTACATCGTATCGAACCGATTCACGCTCGAAGCCACCTTTGGGCTCGACTTCAGCCGCGACGCCGAACGCGACGAAATCATCAAGATGAACACGGAATTGCTGCTCGCATATTTGCTGCGACGCTGACGCATCGGCTTCCTCGCGGCCACTACGCCACAGAGGGGCCGCAAATGAAACACGCCGCGTTTAACGCAGCGTGTTTTGTCGTGCCAATTAATTTCAGGCAGGTATTTCGTCAGACCGCGATCACGCCGGAATGGCTTCCGTTTTCGGCGCCTTGTCGTGCATGAGAATGAATTCGCGCAGTTGCGGATACACCATTGTGCGCCAGCGGCGTCCCGAGAAAATGCCGTAGTGGCCGGCCTTCTCCGCTATGTAGTGGCGTTTGTTCTTCGCCGCAATGCCGGTGCACAGGTCATGCGCCGCGCGTGTCTGGCCGCTGCCGGATATGTCGTCGAGCTCGCCTTCGATGGTCAGCAGCGCCGTGTTCTTGATGTCCTGGGGACGCACGAGTTCGCCATTGACGTTCCACGTACCTTCGGCCAGGAGAAACTCCTGGAACACAATGCGAATGGTGTCGAGATAGTAGTCGGCGTCCATGTCGAGCACAGCGTTGTATTCGTCGTAGAAGCGGCGATGTTGCTCCGCATCTTCGTCGTCACCACGCATCAGGTTCTGATAAAAGTCCCAATGCGCCGTCACGTGCCGCTCCGGGTTCATGGCGACAAAACCGGCATGCTGCAGAAAGCCCGGATATACCTTGCGGCCTACACCCGGATAGTTTGCCGGCACCGTGTAGATCACGTTGTTCTCGAACCATTCGTATGAATGTTCACTCGCGAGCGAGTTGACCGACGTGGGGCTGCGACGCGCATCAATAGGGCCGCCCATCATGGTCATGGTGCGCGGCGTGTCTTCGCCGCGGCTCGCCATCAGCGAAATGGCGGCGAGCACCGGCACGGTCGGCTGGCACACCGAGATCACGTGCAGGTCCTTCGCGCCAATATGGCGGATGAATTCCTGGATGTACTCCACGTAGTCGTCGAGATGGAACGAGCCGTCTTCGAGCGGCACCATGCGGGCGTCGAGCCAGTCGGTCAGATAGACCTTGTGATCGAGCAGCAGCGTCTTTACCGTGTCGCGCAACAGCGTGGAATGGTGACCCGACAGCGGGGCGCACACCAGCACGATAGGTTCGGTCTTGAGTTCGGTGACCGTGGCGCTGTCGTCCGAGAAACGCTTGAAGCGGATCAGCCTGCAGAAGGGTTTTTCCACCACGATCTGCTCGACGATAGGAATGGCATGGCCGTTCTTCTCGATCTGATGCAGCTCGAACTCTGGCTTTTCGTAGTCCTTGCCCAGGCGGTACAGCAATTCGTAGCCGGCCGCGAGCCGCGTGGAACCAGGCACGTAGGCGAGCGGGCTGGAAGGATTGGTGAACGACTTTGATGCCGCTTCCGCCCATGCCGTAAGGGGACTCAACATGGCCCGCTGAAACTCGTGGAATTGATAGAGCATGTCTGACCTGTATAAAACCGGCTGCGCCCGTGTTCGGGAGCGTGTCCGGCGGTTGGCCTCTATCGGCGGTGGCGTCATGCCGGGGCAGGCTTTCGCTGGTTCCCGGCTCGGCGTGCAGTTCGTCGATTGCACCGCATTGCTGGTGCTGGCAGTTATTCGTTATTACTTTCGTTGTTGCTTATTTGCTTCATGAGGGGTCGCGGGGAATGAGGCAGGGACCGGGAGCGGGCATGAGCCGGCGTTGCGCCTTCTGGGCTGAAAATGGAACAGCACACGAAACACATGCCGGCTAAGCCGTGACACCAGACCCCGATTCAATATTCCGGATTGAAGCCCCGCTTTGAACCCTTGCTTCGAGGCCTCGCTTCGAGGCCTCGCTTGGAAACTCCAATTCGCCGAACGACCGGTCGGAAAGCCTCTTCGATCATAGCCAAGAATGCGCTTTTGTGCAACGCAACATACGTGCTCTTTACCTCTATTCAGCATGAATTTTGCGTCGAAATCGTCAATTTCCGTTAATCATTCGAATCGCATTACGTTTTGCTTTCTTTTGTTGGCACTGCGTCCAAGGGTTTGTCCTGACGCGACGCAGGCTGGCCTGTTGCCTTCGCCATGCCTTGCTCGTGGCGCATCAGGTTCATGCCGGTATGGACGAGCGCGACATGCGAAAACGCCTGCGGAAAGTTACCGACCAGACGTTTCGCGACCGTGTCGTATTCCTCGGCCAGCAGGCCGACGTCGTTGGCGAGACCTAGCAAACGCTCGAACATCGCATACGCTTCCTCGAGGCGTCCCTGCAGCGCGAGATTGTCGACCAGCCAGAAGCTACACGCTAGAAACGTGCCTTCCCCCGGCGGCAGGCCGTCCTGTACTTCCGAAGTGTGATATCGCTTGACCAGTCCGTCGTGCGTGAGATCACGCTCGATGGCGTGGAGCGTGGAGATCACGCGCGGATCTTCCGGCGGAAGAAAACCGAGCAGCGGTATCAGCAGCAAACTGGCATCGAGATCGCCGCCACCGTACGTCTGCGCGAACGAGTTCATTGCCGGATTCCAGCTTTTCTCGCACACGTCCGCGTGAATGGTGCTGCGCATCGTGCGCCAATGGTCGATCGGCCCTTCGAGGCTGAACTGTTCCGCCGATTTGATCGCGCGGTCGTACGCGACCCACGCCATGACCTTCGAGAAGGTGAATTGTTGACGGCCGCCGCGCGTTTCCCAGATGCCTTCATCCGCTTCCTGCCAGATGGTGTCGAGATGATCGAGCATGGCGCGCTGGATCGACCATACGGTGTCATCGCCTTGGAGGCCGCCCACGCGCGCGAGATGCAGCGCATTCATCACTTCGCCGTAGACATCGAGCTGCAACTGGTTGACCGCGCCGTTGCCAATGCGCACGGGCTTGGAGTTCTCGTAACCCGGCAGCCAGTCGGCTTCCCATTCGGGCAAACGCCGCTCGCCCGCAATGCCGTACATGATCTGCACCTGGTCCGGCGACCCGGCCATCACGCGGCCAAGCCATGCCCGCCAGGCACGCGCTTCGTCGTAGTACCCGCTGCGCATCATCGCGAGGAGGGTGATGGTGGCGTCGCGCAACCAGCAGTATCGATAATCCCAGTTGCGCGTGCCGCCCAGTTGCTCCGGCAACGACGTGGTCGGCGCCGCGACAATACCGCCGGTCGGTTCGTAGGCAAGCGCCTTGAGCGTAATCAGCGAGCGGCGGATAGCCGGACCCCAGCGGCCGTCAAGATTGCTGCGTCCCGACCATTCCAGCCAGAAGTTCTCGGTGCGTGCGAACTGCGTATGCGGATCGAGCGCGCGCGGCAGGCGCAAGTGCGATTGCGAATACACGAGCGAGAAGGGGACGCGCTCACCCTCGCTCACGGTGAATTCGCCGACGGTGCGCATGTTCTCGCCGGTGACGTCGATGGGGGTGCGCAACACGCATAGGTCGGGACCGGCGATCGCGCGAATACCGCTTTCGTCGGGGAGACGGCTGACCCAGGGAATGGAGGAGCCGTAGTCGAAACGCAGCACCAGCTCCATTTTCATCTTTACGGTACCGCGCCGGCCCACCACGATGCGCACGAGGTCGGATGCGCCGTCACGGACCGGCATGAAGTCGATGAGTGACACGCGGCCGTCGGGCGTTTCGAAATCGGTTTCCAGGATCAGCGTATCGCCGCGATACCGGCGGGTGATCACAGGGGGTGGGGCGCCGTCCGGCAAGTCGGGCGTGATCAGCCAGCGGCCGTTTTCCGGCGTGCCCAGCAGGGCCGCAAAACATGCGCCGGAGTCGAAGCGCGGCCAGCACAGCCAGTCTATCGAGCCCTCTTTTGAAATCAGGGCGGCGGTGTGGCCATCGCCGATCAGGGCGTAGTCCTCAATCAGTGCGGGCATAGGCTAGGAGATATCGATGCGGCCGCGGTACAGGCGCCGCGTGGTTGTGGGAAGCCAAGCTGTTCCAGTCCTTCGAGCGTTCGATTATGAAGCGCATTCGTTTTTCGCGTTTTTCACGCATGTCCGTCCCACGCGTGTGCCGCCAGTTCCAGTCCGCCACGCCGGATGCAAGTGAGCTTGCAAAAGGCCAAGCAAAACCGCAAGCGCAGGAAGGTTGAAAAAACTTGTGACAAATGTCTAGAATGAATCTTCGCGCCAGACGGGTTTCGCCCAAGGCAGTATCGCCGTGGGTCCGCGGCACCGGACCTGTGATGAACGTCACGCGCTCCTTGCTTGCCTAACGTTTTCGAGGACATCGAAAGTGAAAGCCATGCTGAATCCGTCGAGAGCAGATTGCATCGCCATCCTGTCGGCCGCGAGCCGTATCGTCGATCACACCACGCTCCTGGATCTCAATTACAAGAATCTCGGCCTGTCCCGCAACGGGATGGAAACCGCCGCGTCGTTCCTGATCGAACGCGCCTGTTTCACCCGGCATCGCGAGGTCGACGGGCTTACTGCCGTGGGCGCCTTGTCGCTGCAAGGCAGGATGCGGCTCGACCAGCTCGCCAACAACTGATACTGATTGCGCTGCAGCACGCTGCGCCTTCATCTGTATTCAGAACATTCTTAGCGCGGGATCGCGGATTGCGATCCCGCGTTCAGCGTTTGCGCGTCTTTCGGAACCTCGCTCCAATAACAGCGTCTTATGGACGCGCATTTCGACTATCAGCGCGATGGCGGTGTTCGGGTCGAGGCCGTCAGAAATGTGTCCCGCTCAGTCCGAACACGCCAATCAGTCCGATGATGATGAGGTAAATCGCGACGATGAAGTTGAGCAGGCGCGGCACGATCAGGATCAGAATGCCTGCTATCAGCGCGACCAGCGGTCCGAGGCTCAGATGGATATCCATGGTGACTCCTTGTTGATTTTTTGATGGGAATGGGTCTACATCAGGTCTGCATCATGCGCCGAAGCAGTGACCGGTGACAATTGGGACAATCGGGCGCTTCCCACGGCTCAAGCAACTTGAAACAAGCCTTGAAACAAACCTTGAAACAAGCCCTGAAACAAGCCGTAATAACGAACGATCAGGAGGCGGTATGCAATTGGCGGATTTCACTCATTTTCCTCGTTTGACGCGTTTTACCCGTCGGTTTCCTTCGACGCTCCGTCTCCGGGGCTTCGCTCCTACGCAAACATCGTGCCGCGCCATTGGGCCGGTGCGTTTGTCTAAGCCTGGCAGTCAGTCCGGACGGCTGCGATTGACGTCGAAAGGTGTCGCGGCGGGGGTTGCCGCCGTGTTGTCGCTTGCTGCTGCGCAAGCCTTCGCGCAAGGGGCGGGAACCGCCGCGGGCACCGGCATGTCAGCGACGGCTACCGGCGCTGCCGATAACGGCGTATTCGACTTGCTCGTAGGCACGTACACCGGCAGCGGCAAGAGCGAGGGTATCTATGTGTACCGGTTCGATGCGAGCACCGGTGCGATCACGCGCCTTTCATCCGCACAGACGGTGAATCCGTCTTACCTCGTGGTGAGCCGCGATCGTCAGCATGTCTACGCGGTCAACGAGCTGCCCGGCGATAATGGTCCCGCGTCGCAACGCGGCGGCATCAGCGCGTTCCGCTTCGATCCGCCGAGCGGGCAGCTCACCTTCGTGAACCGCGTCTCTTCCGATGGCAACGATCCCGCGTACCTCGCTTTATCGCCGGATGGCCGTTATCTGCTGACCGCCAACTACTCGGTCGCATCGAATCCGGGCGGCAGCTTTGCCGTGTTTCCACTGGAAGGTGACCGGGTTGATCCGTCGGTACTCACCGTGCATCACGACGGTAGCGGTCCGGTGAAAGGGCGTCAGGACAATTCCCATGTGCACTCGACAGTGTTTTCACCCGACGGCCGCTACCTGTTCGCGCAGGACCTGGGGGCGGACAAGATCTACTCTTATAGATACACGCCCGACGGCAGCCGCGGCTTGTTCGGGCCGACCGAGTCGCGTTATACGCTGGTGAAACCGGGTTCCGGGCCGCGTCACCTGATCTTCGATCAGGCCGCCAAACACGCTTACCTCACGACCGAAATGAATGCGTCGGTATCGGTGTACGACTATGACGACGGCAAGCTCACGTTGCGGCAAACCCTGTCGATGGCCGCGCCCGGTTTCAAGGGCAAGGTGGGTGGCAGCGCGATCCATCTGTCGCCGGACGGTCGTTTCCTCTATGCCACCAATCGCGGTGACGCAAACGAAATTCTGACCTACGCCGTGGATCCGTCCGATGGTCATCTCAAGCTGCTCGACCGGCGTTCGTCGCTTGGCAAGTCGCCGCGCGAATTTGCTATCGATCCGACCGGGCGCTGGCTGATTGTCGGCAATCAGGACAGCGACAGCGTCTATTTTTTCCGGCGCAATCCGGACACGGGCGAACTTGCGTCTGATCCGAAACGCCTGGAGATTGGGTCACCGGTCGATTTCAAGTTTGTTTCGCCATCCTGAAGATAGCTTCTCCAACTGCGCGGGTCGTGTGTCGTGGGTCGTCAGTGGTTCGCGGCTCGCACGGTTTTCTCAAGTAACGGGTTTTGGTTTAACCAGTAAGGCCGGGGTTGTCTCGCGGGGTTGTCTCGCGGGGTTATCTTGATTAAGAAGGAATTCAACGTTGAACATTACGTCAGCACCAAGCAAGGAGTCTGGTCCCACCGCCGGCAGCACCGCCGGGAGTACGTCTGCGGACGCGCCCACACCGCCGGGTTTCATCTGTGCGTTCCGGTTTGCCGGCGCGGAGGCTTTACGGTTGTCCTGGGACGAGGCGCGCCGCGAGATTGCGGGCGATGGCCCGACGTGGCTGCATTTGAGTGCAAACGACGACACCGTCGAAAGCTGGCTGACTGGCGTGACCGCCATGCCCGATGTCGCCCGTGAATTCCTGAACGGTGAGGACAAGCGCCCGCGTGTGCACATGGGCGGGACGTTCATGTACGGCGTGGTGGCGGATCTGGAGCGCGTCGCGGAAACGCCCGACGCCGATCCGAACGCGCAGGCCACGCGCCGGGCGACGGGCGCGCTGCGCTTTTACGTCGATAAGAACCGCATGATCACGGTGCGCGCGCAGCCGCTGCAATCGACCGACCGGCTGCGTCATGCCGTGCTCGAAGGCGCCGTGTTCCGCGATACCGTCGATCTTTTCGCCGGCCTGATTCGCGCGTTGAACGAGACGTTCGCGGATCGGATTGATGAAATCGGCGACCGGCTCGACGACGTGGAGGAGGGGGTGCTCGACGGCCGTCATTCAAACTGGCGCGCGGAGCTGGGGTCGGTGCGGCGGCGGCTGGTGGAAGTAAAGCGGTTCGTGGATCCTGAGCGCAACGCGCTCACGCAACTGGTGATGCGGCGGCTGGAGTGGGCGGAACCCCGGTCTATGGAAACGCTGGTCCAGGCCATTCAGGTGCTCAACGGACTGGCCGCCGGGCTCGAAGCGCAGTATGAGCGCTCGAAGCTTCTGCAGGACGAGATTGCCGCGTTGCTCTCGGAGGACATCAACCGCAAGCTGCTGTGGCTCGCGGTCATGTCCGCGTTGCTGATGCCCGCAACGCTCGTATCCGGTATCTTCGGGATGAACGTGGCTGGGCTGCCCGGCACGCACGACGGTCATTCGTTCTTGATCGTGATGGGCGTGATGGCCGTTTGCGCCGCCTTTACGCTGTATCTGTTGCGGCGTTTTCGGTTGTGGTGAAGTGATGCGTTCGATGGCCGATCCCCAGGCTATGGTTCTGCAACCTTGCCTTGGGCACCGGTCATCTGATAATGGCTTATTCCGATGGTCCCGGGGCGAGCACTTCGCGGTTCCCATTCGTGCCCATCGGTGAAACCAGGCCCGCTGTTTCCATCTGTTCGACCAACCGCGCTGCGCGGTTATAGCCAATGCGCAATTGCCGCTGCACTGACGAAATCGATGCCCGGCGCGTGCGCAACACGAACGACACGGCTTCGTCGTAGAGCGGATCGGCTTCGGCATCCGGCGTATCGCCGAACAGGTCCGGCGTGCCACCTTCGGGCGTCGGTCCCGACAAGATCCCTTCCTCGTACTCCGGTTCGCCGAACTGCTTCAGATACTCGACGACGCTATGCACTTCCTCGTCCGCGACAAACGCGCCATGCACGCGTTGCGGATAGCCGGTGCCGGGCGGCAGGAACAACATATCGCCGGCACCAAGCAGGGATTCCGCGCCCATCTGGTCGAGGATCGTGCGCGAATCGATCTTCGATGACACCTGAAACGCCACTCGCGTTGGAATGTTCGCCTTGATCAGCCCGGTGATCACATCCACCGATGGCCGTTGCGTCGCGAGAATCAGGTGAATGCCGGCGGCGCGCGCCTTTTGCGCCAGCCGCGCGATCAACTGCTCGATCTGCTTGCCCGCGACCATCATCAAGTCGGCGAGCTCGTCGATCACGACGACGATCATCGGCAGCTTGGCGAGCGGTTCGGGCGCGTCGGGTGTGAGCGAGAACGGGTTCGTCAGCTTCTTGCCCGCAGCTTCGGCATTGCGGATTTTCTGGTTGAAACCCTGCAGATTGCGCACGCCCACCGCCGACATCAGCTTGTAGCGCTTCTCCATTTCCCCGACACACCAGTTCAGCGCGTTCGCGGCCAGCTTCATGTCGGTGACCACCGGCGCGAGCAGATGCGGAATGCCTTCGTACACCGACAACTCCAGCATCTTCGGGTCGATCATGATCAGGCGCACGTCTTCCGGTTTTGCCTTGTAGAGCAGCGACAGGATCATCGCGTTGATCGCCACCGATTTGCCCGAACCCGTCGTGCCCGCGACCAGCATGTGCGGCGCGCGCGCGAGGTCGGTCACGACCGGATTGCCGACGATGTCCTTGCCCATCGCAATCGTGAGGAACGACTTCGAGTCGCGATACACATCGGCTTCAAGGATTTCGGAGAGCCGGATCATCTGCCGTTTGGCGTTCGGCAGTTCGAGCCCCATGCAGGTCTTGCCGGGAATCGTTTCGACCACGCGGATGGACGTCAGCCCGAGCCCGCGTGAAAGGTCTTTCATCAGGCCGACGATCTGGCTACCGCGCACGCCCAGCGCCGGTTCGACTTCGAAGCGCGTGATGACCGGTCCCGCCGATGCGCCGACCACGGTCACCGGTACTTTGAATTCCTGCAGGCGCTGCTCGATCAACTGGCCCGTTTCGGCGAGATGTTGTTCGGAGACGGGTTCGACTTCGTCGGATGCGGGTTCGAGGAGATCGAGGCCGGGAAGATCGACGGCCGACGCGGCGGGCGCGTGGAACTCGAATTCGGTCGCGATAAAACCGCGTACAGGTGGCCGGGACTCGGGTTGCTGCGGAGGTGTTTCAGGCGCAGGAGCCGCGCTCGCGCTCGCACTCGCACTCGCATTGGCGCGCGGGAAGTGGACGACGTTCGACGCGTGGTCGTGGCTCGGATCCGCTTGTTCTTCTGTCGCGATTTCCCATTCCGTTTGCGCCGCTTGGCCGGATGGCGTTTGCGTTTGTGTCGCGTATCCGTTCGGGACGAGAGGGACGGACGGGGTGCTGGTGCTGGTTTGGACGTTTGCGTTGGTTGCGTCCGGCGTGGCGTGTGGTGGATCGACGACCCGGAACGGCGGACGGGCGGCGCCCGCATCGGCTTGCCACGGCGGTGTGTGGACCTGACCCGTGGACGCGGTTGCGTGGCTTTCCGATAGCGGTGATGCCGGTGTCGCCGGTGCGATGTCACGCGTCGTCTGCACGGGGTGCGACTGACCAGCGCGGACAGCCCATGGCGGGAGATCGGCGAGATGAACCGGCGTGTGCGCCGGCTCATGCGTTTGCGTCGAGGGTGGCGTATTGGGCGACGTCTCCGGCTGCGTCGGCTCGCGAACGTTAGTCTGAGCGCCCGAGGCGAAGGTGTAGCCGTCGCGTAACGAAGCGCTCGACGAATACGTGCCCGCAACACTCGATGCCGTCATCGACGCAACACCTTCCGCCATTCCCGGCTGGTCGGCCTGGTTCGCGGATAGGTTGGTTATCGGTGATGGAGTATTCGTGCCTGACGACGGAGGCGAATCGGAGGCGATTGTGGCCTTCGCAAGATCGGTCGCGTCCGGTATCGCCGTGCCAGAGGTTGCGTGACTCGCGAGACCAGCACTGACCGACGAAGCTGAAACGGCAGGGGGCGCAAACGCTGACACCAGGCAAGCTGCAGGCGTTGCAATAGTCGAGGACGCCGGGAGAACGGAAATCGCAGAACCAGCCGAAGTGGCCAGCGCGTGGGAAGTACCCGAAGTACCCGAAGCGTTCAGCGCCGCTGCATCGTGTTCCTTATCCGCAGCGCTCGTATCTGGCAACGTTCCCGGTTCCCGCGCGGTATCAACGCCACCCGCGTGCGTGGTCCATTGCGCCGTGCTCTGCTCGATGGAGCGCAGCGTCTCCTTGATACGTTCAGGTGCCGGCGGCGGACCGGCAGGCTTGGCGGAAACCGACTCGGATGCTGTTGTCGCAGCAAAAAAAGAGTCTCTCGATACGACCGGAGGAACCGACCTGCCACGGGCCGGGTTCATCGAAGTATTGCTCGATGCGGCGTGAGAAACGCTGGAGGAACCCGACGCGCGAACGGCGCCCGGCGCACTCCGGTTCAGCGACGAACGCGACACGTCTGGACGCCGTGACGCGCCAGTATCCGCAGGACGCTCGGTTCCCCGCGTGGTCGATGTGTGGGCAGGATTCGGCGGCATGGCACCCGCGGCTCCCCCCGCCGTTCTCCCCGCCGCGCTCGCGACCCGCGTGATGCCAGCCGATCCGGCGCCCGTCGCCGCCGCGGGCGCGTTCACGCCAGGTGCCCTTTCCCGCGTTCCTGTCGACGTTCCCGACCCCGAACCTGTCTTCAGCCAACCAGCCGGCGCGATCGGTTCGAGCGGCTCCCGAGGTCCTGCTCCACGACCGCTGTGCGAAGCGGCAGGGCGTGCATCGGGGAAGCGGTCCGAATAGCTGTCTTTGCCGGCAACCGGTTCACGATGTGTCGGCGACAAGGATTCGATCGGGCGTGCTGCCTCGGGGCCACGCAGTGGCCGCCCGGCATCGCTGCGCCGCGCTGGCTGGGGACGCCAGACGGTCGGGCGCTGATAGCGACCGCTTGGGCGTTGCGTTGCGCTCGGCAAGCCGAGTGCCGGAGCATCGTTGGAGGTTCTTCCCGAAGTCGTGACGCCGCTCCCAGCCGCACTTCCCGCCTTGAAACTGCCGAGACCGTTGCCGGCCCCCCGCGTTTCCGCCTTCTCGCGCGATGCCCGGGCACGCGCCGGCTTCTCGCGGACCGTCCGTTCCCGTGGTGTGAGCCACTCGGGTTTGAGGCCCAGGCCGAACGCGCCGTTTGCCCAGCCAAGGGTTTCGCGCCATTGGAACCCGCAGAGCCACGGCAAGCTGATGAAAAACACGACGGCCGCGCCGGCACCCACGCTCAGCGCCGCCGGCGTGCTCACGACGCCGGCATGCCCGCCCAGGCCGAGCAGCAGCGCGCGGCCGAGATGGTCGACATCAACTGCGAATGCGAACGAATGGAACAACGCGGCTTCGAGCGAGCAGCTCGCGAGAAGCACGCAGAAGAAACCGAGCCAAAGCCGGATCGTGCCCGGACCGCGCAGACCGCCGCCGTTGGGAAGAACGGACTTGACGATGCGCCAGAGAAGGGGGATGAACCAGACGGCCGAAGCACCGAACCAGCCGAAAACTACCGTGTGCATGCAAGGAACCAGGAATGATGTAAGCGATGTGAGCTGCGAACCCAGGCTCAGACAAAGGTGAATCGATACCACCGAGTTTAACCGCCATGAACGCGGCGAGGGCGGGCGGCGCTCAAGCGATCAAGCATTCGGCCGAAGGTGACGATGGGTACATGGAGACGATGTTGGCCGGGTCAGGCGGACGTTCATTGGACGTTCACATCCGCCTGAAACGCAACGGCGTCCCTTCAACCTGCACCCTGAGCCTGCACCCTCAAAAACCTCAACCCGCGAAACCGGCCTGCATCGATCTCAAGGTTGTGCGCCTTGTGTGAACGTCATCACGTCGCCGTTCTTGAGCGTGATCTGCAATTGTTGCGGCGGCTGCATTTGCACGCCGGTCTTTTCGATATCCGCCAGCCCCTGGAGAAACGGTTGCTCGAGCGCGCTGCCAGGCCCCGGCGCACAGGCCATCCGCGTACTGGCAAGGGGGCCAAAAGAGAGCTCGCCGCCGGCCAGATCGTAGGTGCCGGTGAAACGGTTGCAACCGGAAAAGCCGTTCGTCTTGCGTTGGCCGCCTTGCGTCGAAAAATTCAGGGTGATCGGCGCTCCGCCAGTGCTACCGCCTGCGGCGCCAGCCGGATTGGACGGGACCGGGCGCATCTTGCCGTCGGCATTCGCCCAACTGGTGAGCTGCCATTGGGTATCGTCGAGAAGCTGGGTCGCGGCCGGGTTGTAAGGATCGGTCGGCGGCGCGGCGCTGTCCGGATGTGTCGGCATCGTGCACCCTGCTAACGCGGTGCCGAAAGCGATGGTCACGACCGACACCAGGGCGGCAAATGAGGGCCTGAAACGCGGGAACGCAGCATGGACCCGGTTGCGCGCCGAAACACGCGCAGTTGGCGAGCGGGAAGGCTGCATCGACATGGAATTTCCTTAAGGCTGGCAAAACCGTAAGGGTATCGCACTCGTCCTAAGATTGACCAAGCCAGATTGCGGCAAAGTCACTGCAACATGTAAAGAAAAGTTAGCCGAGCCTCCCGCTCGATGAAGCGAAAACCCCGTAGCGGTTAGCCGGCGCCCGACCTCGAGGCCATCCCGGATCTGGCCGGCTGCGCCCGGAAACGCAACACCGATCGTCTCCTGAAAAGGGTGCGCGTGTTAACATTGCGGGCTTGACCGGCCTCTTTTTCTGGAGCATCCATGCAGAGCGCGAAGTCCGCTGCGTCCGCCGTTTCTTCCCCTCAATCCGGCATGCAGCCGATGCAGCAGCCGGTGAAAATCGGCACGCCGCTCACGCCTGGCGCGACGCGCGTGATGCTGCTCGGCGCGGGCGAACTCGGCAAGGAAGTGATCATCGCGTTGCAGCGGCTCGGCGTGGAGACGATCGCGGTCGACCGCTACGCCGACGCCCCCGGCCATCAGGTCGCGCATCGTTCGCACGTGATCGACATGACCGACGGCGCCGCGTTGCGCGCGCTGATCGAAGCGGAACGGCCGCATTTGATCGTGCCGGAGATCGAGGCCATAGCAACCGATACCCTCGCTGAAATCGAAGCCGAGCGGCTCGCCGTCGTAATCCCGACCGCGCGCGCGACGCAACTCACGATGAACCGCGAAGGCATTCGCCGTCTAGCCGCCGAAACGCTTGGGCTTCCGACGTCGCCGTATGCGTTCGCCGAGTCGCTTGACGAGATGACGGCGGCCGTCGGCAAGATCGGTTTTCCGTGCGTGGTGAAACCGGTGATGTCGTCGTCAGGCAAGGGGCAGTCCGTGCTCAAAAGCACCGCGGATATTGAACCGGCCTGGCAGCACGCGATGGCCGGCGGGCGCGTCAATCATGGGCGTGTGATCGTGGAAGGGTTTATCGACTTCGAGTACGAGATCACGCAGCTCACCGTGCGCGCGCTCAGTCCGGAAACGGGCGATCTGCAGACGTATTTCTGCGAACCGATCGGCCATGTCCAGGTGGCGGGCGACTACGTGGAATCGTGGCAGCCACAGGCAATGAGTGCCGCCGCGCTTGCGAAATCGCGCGATGTCGCGGCAAAAGTGACGACGGCCCTGGGCGGCCGCGGATTGTTCGGGGTCGAATTGTTCGTGCGCGGCGACGACGTCTGGTTTTCCGAAGTCAGCCCGCGACCGCATGACACAGGCCTGGTCACGCTCGCCACGCAGCGCTTCTCCGAATTCGACCTGCACGCGCGCGCGATCCTCGGTCTTCCCGTCGATACAACGTTGCGCGCGCCGGGTGCATCGGCGGTGATCTATGGCGGCCTGGACGAAGCGGGCGTCGCGTTCGAAGGTGTCGCTGACGCGCTCGCCGTGCCTGATTCGGACCTGCGCCTGTTCGGCAAACCGGAAAGTTTTACGAAGCGGCGCATGGGTGTTGCGCTAGCAACCGGACGCGATACTGACGAAGCGCGGGAACGCGCGAAGCTGGCCGCGTCTAAGGTAAGACCCGTCTCTACTCGATGACGGCAACACGCCGCTGGCAGCGAGCATGTCGCAACCGGCACGGAGGTTTCAAGTGAAATGGTGTGCAATGGTCGCGCTGTGCGCGGCGTTGGTCGGTTTGGCCGGGTGTGGTGTTGCGGCGGCGCCTTGCCGGGTGGCATCGGCGGGATTGAAGATGGTGCCGCTGGTCGGCCATGTGGCGGCGGCGCCGACCGATGCGTGCGCGGGCGTGATCGATCCTTGAACGCCGTCCGGCGCAGCGTCTGGCCGCCACAGAGAGGAAACCAAAGGACAGCACAATGAAACGAGTTATCGAACGAACGTACCTGATAGCCAGGACCAGCCGGGCGCTCAGGCCGTTCGCCGCGACATTGGGCGCGCTGTGCCTGATGTCGGCAACCCAGACGGCGTTCGCCATGCCGCTGACCGTGCCGCAGATCCAGACGGCGACGACCAACACGATTCGCTATAAATGCAGTGGTGGCAACGCGTTGACTGTTCAATACATGAACACGAAGAACAAGCAGAGCTTCGCGCTGCTCACCGTGGATGACCGCAAGATGCTGTTCGTGAACGTGCTCGCGGCGTCCGGCGCGAAATATGTCGGCGATCGCTTCACGTGGTGGACGAAAGGCCCGGAAGGCACACTCACGGATGAGACCGCCGATCCCAAGGCCGCCCCGCTGTTGTCGGAATGCAAGACGGGTTAACGGCGCTTGCCGAGCATGCCGGCAAGCGCGCCCAGCGTGCGCATGAACGCTGGCGTGAAGCCTGCCGCGTGCGCATCGTCGGGCGCGACGCCGGCCCCGTCGAGGAAGGCGAGCGCGAGCGCGTCCGGCTGCGCGGCAGTGTTGGAGCCGGCTGGAAGGGGCTGGCTCGCCGCCATCGTCATTGATGGACGGGCGCCGTAGCCGCCAGGACGCGGCGCGGGGGCCATGATGCGCAAGGTGGCGATATGCGAAGCAGGCGTCTTTGTCTTCTCAGCCGTCTGCGCCGTGTCCTCCGTCTCCGGGATCGGTGCGGCGATCTTCACGCGCATTGGGCTCAGGTACGCGGGGGTGTTGTCGCGGATCGCGTTGTCTGGTGCCACGGGGGCGTCGGCTTGTGCGTCAAAGCGTGCATCGATTGGCGCGTTGAAGGCTTCGGGCGCCGTGGCGAGAATGTCGCCGAACAATCCCATCGATTCCGCCGCGCGTCCCGCCGGTCCCAGTCCCTTTCGGCTTGCGCCACCAAAGAGCGCAAGCGGATCGACGGGCAGGCCGAGCAGGTCGTCGAGATCGGTGGGTGCGGTTTTTTCGCCCGTCTTGGGCGTGGACATGTCCCAGTAGTCGTCGACCGGCGGACGATAGTGCAGCGGACCCTTGTCCGCGCTTGCCACCGACACCTGCAGCACATAAGCGCCGATGTTCACGATATCCCCGGCGACGAGACGCGTCTGCTCACCCGGCGCGAGCAGCCCTCCGTTGACGGCGATCCTCGCCTGCGCGCTTCGGTTGACAAGCTGCCAGCCGTCCTTGTCCGCGACGACGGCGGCGTGCCGCTCGGCCACCGAGTTGTCGTCAGGAAGCATGAGAGCGTTGGCAGCGTCACGGCCGATGGTGCCACCCGCCGCATTAAACTGCGCGCGAGCGCCGCCGGTGCGTGCCTGGCCGTGGCTCGCGATGATAGTCAAGCCGAGCGTCGACGAAAACATGGGTTACTCCTCCTTATTTATTTGACGAAGTCGCCGGTTCACGACGGACAAGCGAACGCGTCCATCTCCGGCAACTGGAACGGGTTGACGCTGCTGTTCGCGCTCACGCGCAGCGCGAGCTTGCGGCCGTTGAAATCGAAACTCGCGACGAACGTCTCGGGCGCTGCACCCGGCGCAATCCGCGCGTGGTCGAAAAGACGTTGCAGTGCCCACGCGCCTTCGGTTTGCACGCTGTCGACACCGTCGCGGGTGCTGACCTGCAGGGTCACGAGGTTCGAGCCGCGCGCCCCGGGCCAGCGCACGGCCGCCGGCACCTGCGGACCGTGCGCGTAGCGCAGCGCCTGGCCGTCGATGTCGAGCGCGTATTGCGTGATGCCGGGATCGAGTTCGAGCGGCATGATTTCGAATTGCAACGAGGGCGCACTGGTGTTGCCCGGAAAGAACACGCGGCGAATCGTGTCCGCGTTCTGGAATGCGCTGAGCAGGCGCGAATCACCGGGTGTCCCGGACGTGCCGGCAATGCCTGCGTCGCGGCGAAACGCCCAGCGCTCGCGGCCCGTGTCCACCTGCGACGCCAGGTTCTTCTGGAAGAAGCTGTCCATCAGGCCGCCGCTCGCGAACAGGCGCGAGAAATCATCGAGGGCGACATCGCGGGTCGAATGACGCGCGAACGGATAGCGCCCGGCGATCATCTGCCGGCATGTCCGTCCGACGCTGCCCTGCGCATCCTGCGCGAGATTGCGCCGCGCGGCGCCGCCCACCTGCGCCGCGCCGCTTTTCGACAAATCCGTGAGCATCGCGCGCAACGGCATCGGCATGCGGCCAGCGTCGGCTTGCAGCTTGTCGAAGACGTCGGTGACAGGCGGCGCGTTGCCGCTCGCGAGCGCCGCGTTCGCCGACGACAAATAGCGATACAGCTCGTCAATCACCTGCAGGTTGCTGTCGAACGGCGCGGCGCCGGCGGCGGTGCCATCGGACGCGCCGACGAGCCGCCGCAGCGGCTCGAAGCGGTCGTCGACGATGGCTTCGGGCCGCGTGTCGGCGGCTGCGGGCGGCGTGTCGGTGACGGTCTCGCCGAAGAGCGCGCCGAGCGACTGCCGCGCCGCGCCAATGCGCTGCTGCAACGCGCCGGCAGCCGGTGCGCTGGTCTCGCGGGCACGCAGGAGGTGGGTTTCGTTCGCGGCGGCCTGCAGGAACTGCCGTAGCGGCGAATCGGGCGCCGACAGCGTGCGCGCGATCTGCATGCTGCGCGTGATCGACGGGCTATCGACGAGTGTCAGGTCGTTCAGGTAGGCATCCCACACGTCGGCGTAGTCATTCAGGTACGCGCGCCGCACTTCGAGCACGAGACGCGTGTGATCGACCGCTGGCGCGGCTCCCGCGCCGAGCACCCACGGATCTTCCTCCTGCAGCTTCACCGTGGCTTCGCCGACGCGTTTGTCGAATACGTCCCAGTAGCCGTCGTAGGTATAAAGCCGCGCGATGCCGTCGGTGAGCGGGCGCCCGCTCTTGCGCCTGAGCGCGAGCGCCGCCTGCGGTCCACCCGCGCTCGCCACGCTCACGGGCTCTCCCGCCATCGAGCGCAGCAGTTCGCGGCGCACCGTGTGATAGGCGCGCTCGCTCGCCGGTTCGCGCGCGAGCCGCTCGCGCACCCGTGCGACAAGGGCCGTATCGAGCGGAAACGGAGAAGCCACTGCGCGCGCGCCGAAGAGCCGCGCGAGATGCGCATCGAGGCGCTCGCGCGTCTCGCGGGTCGCGTCGCCGGGCAGCGTGCGTGCGGCGTCGAAGCTGAGCCAGGCCGTGACGAACGCCGCGTCGTAGTGCGCGGGGTCGTGCAGCATCAGGTAGGCCTTGAGTGCGTCGTAGGTGTAGTCGGGGTCGTCGGCGGGCGCGTTGGCGAGCAGTGCCGCGAGGCGGGAAGCGGCTTGCGGCAGCAGCTTTTCGTCGAGCGCGCGGCGGTACACGGCGTCGCTCGCGGCGCTCGGCCCGGCGCCTTCGAAGAGACCGAGACGGTGGCGCCATGGCGGCGCGGCGGGGTCGAAGGACGCGCTTCGCGGCAACGCATCCAGCGCGTCGAGCAACGGGGCGAGCGGGGGAAGGGCGTCGGCCTCGAGCGTCATGGAAGCTGGGATGCTGCGGGCGAACTCGGCGACATGCGCGTCCACTTCCCGCAGGTACGCGCGATTGTTCAGGTAGCTCGTGGTCCACCCGGCGAGGGCCGCGATCAGCATGATGCCCGCGAGCGCCGCGAGGCCGGCGTGCAGCAGGAAACGGCGGCGACGCTGCGAACGGCTGACGCCGGCAAAACCGGCGTCAGCAAAGAGCGCCTCATGCAGCAGGCGTTCGAGGAAATAGCCCTGCACCTGCGTGCGTCTTGCGGGCGCCGGCGCTTGCGCGCCGAGCCGGTCGCCGACTGGCGCGAGAACGCGGTCGATCACGGTCCCGTCCTGGCGTGCGCTCGCGAAGTAGAGGCCGCGCGCACGCAGCGCGGGGTCGAGCGGCGAATGGCGAAAGAGCGCCGCACAGAAACCGGCGAGCGGTTGCGCGAGCGTCGCGAACTGGCGCGGGAATAGGAACGCGCGGGCACGCGCCGCCGTGTCGGGGTCCGCGATCAGCACGTCGCGCAGACCCGCGTCCAAGCGTTGCGCCATCGCCGAGAAGGCACTCGCGAAGGTTGTGCCCACATTCGCATTGACGTTGGTATCGAAGGACATGCCCCACACCTGCGTCCGCTGCTCGGGCGTCAAATGCGCGAAATACTCCGCGAAGCCATCGATGCGATCCATTTTCGTCAGGCACACATGGATGGGCACGTCCATGCGCAGGTCCGCATGCAAGTGCTGCAACGTCCGTGCGAGGCGTGTGCCGAGCGCCGCGCGTCCGGGCTCGTCGAGCGCGAGCAGTTCGTCGATAGCGACCGTCAGCAGCACGCCGTTGAGCGGTTGACGCGCACGATGGCGCCGCAGCAGCGCGAGCAGCGCGTGCCAGAAGCGCTGCTCGCTTGCGTCGAGATAGCGGCCGGGCGTATCGATAAGCACCGCGTCGCTGCCGAGCCACCATTCACACTCGTGGGTCGGCTCGACGCGCTCGCCGGCCACGCGCGCTTCGTGATCCGCCAGCGACAGCGCGACGCCCCCGTTGACGAGCGCGGACGTCTTGCCCGACCCGCTTTCGCCGATGACCAGATACCACGGCAGGCGATAAGCGGCGCGACCGCTCAGCCGCTCGAGCCATGTGCCTTTGTGCGCCGCGCGCAAGCGCTGCAGGGCGGTGCGAAAGCGCGCACGCAGTTCGTCGAGGTCGGTGTTCTCGGGCGCGGCGGGACGACGCGGCAGCGCCGGACGCGGCGCGAACCGTTTGACGCGCGGCCAGGCCCAGGCGAGCAGCACGAGCGCGATCAGCGCGAGCCGCGCCGCGATGCCCGCGAGCGGACGCATCTCGCCGATCGCGAGCAGTGGACCGATCCACCAGATCAGCGCGGCCAGCGACAATACCCCGGCGAACACGAACGTGCCCCGTGAAAACAACCGTTTCAGCATCGTCATGGCGCGTCCGCTTCGGTGAGATTCGATGGCGCGGCCGAAACCGGAAACAACACGATTTCGACGCGGCGGTTATGCGCACGCCCCTCGGCGCTGCTGTTGGTATCGATTGGCATGTCGGCGCCGCGGCCGGCCACCGAGACGCGCCGCGTGGCCGGAAGCCCCGAAGCGAAGAGCCGTTCGCGCACGGCTTGCGCGCGCGAGAGCGATAAAGCGAGGTTGGAGACGAAGCGACGGTCGCGCAGCGGCTGGTCGTCGGTGTGTCCGGTGATGAATATGTCCGCATCCACGCGCTCGAGCACGCTCGCGACCCGCGCAATCAGCGGCAGGTAGGCTGCCCGTGCGACGTCGGAACCCGAGTCGAACAGGCCGTCGCCGCGGATCGCGATGACGGTGCCGCCGCCTTCGTCGCGCAGCGCGATGTTGCCGTCGCGCACGTCAGCGTCGAGCAGTCGTGCAAGGGCGGCCGGCAGCGTGGCCGGGCGGCGTGCGTCGAGGCCGGGCAGGCGGATCGCCTCGATCGATGCGCGCGTATTCGCGGCCTGGGCGTCGAGCGTGAGGCGAAACCCTGCGAACGCGATCCCGCCGATCACGCCCGCAATCACCGGCCACACCCACCAGGGCAGCGCCGGCCGCGTCGGGTACGCGGCCTCTCGCCCGGTCGCCAGCCACGCGGGCGACAGCGCTTGCGTATAACCGCCGCCGGTATCGTGCAGCAGCTTGTGCAAACGGCGCGTGAGCGTGTCGAGTTGTGCGGCGCCATTGCGGATCACCCGATAACGCCCCTGGAAGCCGAGCGCGAGGCACAGGAACTGCAGCTCGATGAGATCACGATGCGCCGCGACATCCGTCGCCACGCGCGCGAGCAACTGGAAGAACTTCTCGCCGCCCCAGGTCTCGTTGTGGAAAGCGACGAGCAGGCTCTGCGCCGACCATGCGCCCCCGTCGCTCCAGGGCGCGAGCGCGGCGGCTTCGTCGAGTGCGGTGCACAGGCAATAGCGCGCCCCGACGATGCGCTCGATCGGCACGCCCGCCTCCTGCGCGCGCGCCTGGAAGCTGCGGATCTCGCCGCCCAGGTAGTCGCGCAGGCGCTCGGGCGCGAGGCGCGTGCCCAGGCGCAGATGCGCGAGCACGTCGAAAAGCGGCGCAGCCGCGGCGACCAGCGGATTGGCAATGGCCGCCCGGCCGGACAATGGAACGAGGTGCGCGTCGGACATCAATTGCGGATCGCCCAGCATGCCATCGTCAGGCCAGGAAGGTCGCCCGCGACGTGCAAAGCGAGGCCACTCGAATTGTCCAGTTGCTTCCACAGCTCGCCGTCCGTATCGAGTTCGAAGTAATGGCAGCCCGCGTGATACGGAATCTGGCGCGGCGCAACCGGCAGCGCGCGCAACGCGATGCCCGGCAGGTGCAGGTGCACGAGCTCCCCGAGCCGCTCGGCCGGGCCGATCTTCACCTGCGCCGGAAAGCGCGCGCGCACGGTATCGGCGGGCAGATCCGCATGCACCGCGAGCACGAATCCCGCGTGACGCAGCAACTCGGGCGCGATGGCCTTCGCGACCCATACACGCTGCGCGCGCTCCTCCAGTTCGATTGCGACGGCGTTCTGTTCCAGCACCGTCGAGAGCGCGCGGCGCAGTTCCGCGACAAGCGGGCCGAAGCTCGCCTGCAGGTCGTCATGACTATAGGTGGGGCGCACGCGCGGGCGGCGCGTCTCGGTGGTGTAGGTGGCGAGATCGAACGCGAGCCGCAGCCATTGCTCGAAGAGCCGCTCGGGATGCACGTGGCCGAGCGCCTGCGCATGCGACGTATCGGCGAGGGCACGGTTGACGAGCGCGAGCAGCAGGAAGTCCGCCACTTCCGCGACGCCGCCCCGGCCCGGTCGCGAGATGCGTTGCGCGAGGGCGTCGCCGCGCTGTTCGAGCAGCCCGTGCACCTCGCCGATATACCCCGCGAGCACCGCGTGCCGGCTTGCGACGAGCATCGGCGGGATGTAGTGCGGCTCGAGTGCCAGCTGATGGTCGGCGCGCCGCTCCTTCACGCGCACAACGCCAAGGGCCTGCCAATCGTCGCCGAGCGCGGAGGCAAGCACGAGGAAGAGGCGCGGCCGGGCGAGCTGCACGCTCGCGGCGCCCAGCGCGACCGAGTTGGTATCGGCGATATCGCGCGCGAACACGCGATAGCGCGCGAGCGAAACCGGCATCTCCTCGAAGAGCGTCTCCTCGGCGCCCGGGCGGCGGATCGGCAAGGCAAGCAGCACGGTCTCGTCCTTCGCATCGGCGGGAAAGTCGAGCGCGGGCGGCAGTTCGTCGGGACTCGTGAGCAGGAACGGCGTGCCGTCGGGCAACACGCCCTGCGCCATCGACACCACGATCTTGCCGAGCGCGAGCGCCGCCGGATCGACCTCGATACCGGTAAAGCCCCAATACGCGCCCTGCAGGCCAACGCAGCGCTGCTCGATATAGCTTTCGACATAGCGCTCGAACTGCTGGAAATGCTGTGGCCGGAGGAACATGCCTTCGGACCAGACGACCTTGCTGCGCGAGGCGCCGGCGTCGTTGGGGGCGAGATAGTCGTGATTCATGGTGTGCGGGGATCGAGTGTGGAGACGGCCAGGCCGTTATCGCGGAGATCGACTTGCAGTGCAAAGCGCTGCGGCGAGGCGGCGGGCCAGAACGGCAGCCAGGGGTTCGACGCTTGTGTCGCGGGTAGTGTGGGTATTGCGATGACGCGCCGCCAGATGCGCCCATGCTGTTCCCGGTATCCGGCGACGATGCCGATCGCGTGCGCCGCCGCATCGCGCGGACGTTCGAGACGCCGTGTCTCACCCGGCAGCACGATGAATTGCGTGAACGCGACGAGGTCGTCGCCAAGCGTGGCTTTCGGGTCGTCCTGCAAGGCGACGTAACTCGCCATGTCGAAACGGCTGGCGTTCTTCAGTTCGTACACGCCGACGAGCACCGGCGCCGCGCGGCCGAGGCCGTCGCGATTGACGCCGGGGCTCACGTCGACGCGCACGTCATAGGATGCGGGCGAATGGGAGGGCGTGGCGGGCGTTGCGCTACAGGCGGCGAGCAGCCCCGCCGCGGCGATTGGCAGGAGCGAGCGCCATCGTGGAGAGCACATGCGCGCTCAGCCGGCAAGGTTGAGGATGTGCGTCTGGCTGGGCGCGCTGCCGGTGCCGATCGCGTTGGTCGAGTTCTGCTGGGTCGGATCGGTCATGCGCGTCGTCGGCATGCCGTGCAGCAGGACCGTGTTCGCGCCGTTGATGTTGCGCGAGGTCGACGAGACCGTGCCCGAACTCACGCCGCCCATCGAGCCGGGCGCGTCGCCGCTCGTGACCGGGATGATGGTCGCGAGATTGTGCGCGGGCGCGCCCGCGATCAGGATGTTGGCGACGTTCGGAATTGCCTGCACGCGCTGTGCCTTGTTGTCGTACGGAACCGGCACGCCGACGGGCGGCGTCAGGTTGACGCTGATGGCGTCGTTGGTGCCGGCGGCACTGGAATTGACCATGACCATGGGATGTTCCTAACCTAGATGGATTTGTTCGGCGTCGAGCTTGGACAGCCGCTCGCCGCTCAGGAGCAGATGTTTGCCGTGCAGTCGCGCGGTCTCGGTTGCAGCGTGATCGAGATGCGCCGTGCGCAGATGGTCGATGCGCTCGATGCTCCGAAAACTCGAACGGCTGATTTGCACGACGCGCTCGACTACCGTCTCGATCGTCCGGCCGATGAGCCGCAGCGCGCCAATGCGGCTTTCCACGTCGCCGCAATCGAACTCCGCCGCGTTGGCGCTCAGCGCGAGCCGCTCACCCTGTGCGCTCAATTCGCTCGCCGCGACGATGCGCACCGCGCGGCTCGCCTGAAGCACGAGATCGCCATCGATCGAGATGCGCGTCACGCCCGGGTTCGCACGTTCCAGAATGGCCAGCACGTAACGGCATTGCGGGTCGGCGTGGCTTACCGTCACGCGGTCACCGGGTTCCGGCTCGACCAGGCAACTGAATGCGCGCCGGCAGCGTACGGCGTGGCCATTGACGGCGACCAGCATCAGAGCGTCGTCGAGATGGGCGAGCACGGTGCCGACGGTGTCGGCCGCACGCGATGCGACGCGTTCGGGTTCAATTACGCTTTGAAACACTGTTGTAGCCTCATTCATGAGTGGAAGGGCGTGCGTTGCGGCGGATGGACCACGCGAGAGCGGCGGCATGCGCCGTGTCGTCCTCGGCGATGCCTTCGCGACGTGCCGGTGCGTCGTGCGCTCGTTGCATGCGGGTGCGCAGGAAGGTGGCGCGGCTGAAATCGGCGTGCGTCAACGTTGCGTCCGACAGGTCCGCGCCGTCGAAGCGGGTTCCGGCGAAGTGCGCGCGGCTTGCATTGGCGCGATGCATGACGGCACCCGACAGGTCCGCCGCGCTGAAGTCGGCGTCGCCAATGGACGCGTCGACCCACACGCTGTCCAGCAGGCGCGCGCCGTGAAAGCGCGCGCCGTTTGCCTTCGCGCCGAAGAAGTTGGCGTAGGGCGCATTGGCGTCATCGAATATTGCGTGTCCAAGCGCTGCGCCCTGGAAGTTGCACTGAGCGAGCGTGGCCGACGTGAAATCGGCGCCTTCGAGCCGGCTTCCGATGAACTGGCAACGCGGCATCGCCTGTCCCCGGAGCGTCAGTTCCGACAGATCCGATTCCGTGAAGACGGCGTTGTCGAAGCTCGCTCGCGCGAAGCGCGTCGTGCGCAGGTCGGTCCGGTAGAACAGGCATTGGCTGATTTTTGCGGCGGTGAAGTCCGCTTCGTCGAGCGTCGACTGGTCGAAGAAGCTGAGCGAGAGTTGCGCGCCGTTGAAGCGGCAGCGACCCAGGCCGTTGTTGAGGAACGCGACGCGCGTGAGCCGTGCGCCCGAAAAGCACGTGCCGTTCAACGGGGTTGTGAGGAAGCGGCATTCCTCGAGCACGCTGCCGCTCAGGTCCGCGCGCAGCCATTCGCCGCCGATGAAGACACTCTTCGCCATGTGCGCGCGGGTCAAATCGACGTCGGTGAACATGCAGTTCTCGAATACGCAGTCGTCGAGGCGCGCGCAGGCGAGCCGCGTGCCGTCGAACGTGACGTTCGAGAACAGCGCGCCGGACAGGTCGCAGTCGGCGAGGTCGAGCGGTCCGATCGAGCGTCCACGGATGGTTTCGCCGTCGCGGATCGCTTGCTGGAGTTGCTCGCGATCGGGCGTCATGCGCGTGCGCTCGCAAGCGGATGGAACACAGCCTGTTCCAGATAAGCGCCATCCAGTCGCGTTGCGCGATCGAGCGATGCCTCGGCCAGATCTGCGCGAAAGAGATTCGTCTCGCGCAAATCCGCGCCGCGAAGGTCGGCGCGCCGCAGGCATGCGTTGATCAGGTCGGCCCGCGATAACGCCGCGCCGCGCAGATCGGCTCGCACGAGATAGCCGTTCTCGATGCGCACGCTCAGCAAGCTCGCCGCTTGCAGGTTGGCATCGGAGAAGTCGCTCTGGACGATCGATGCATGATCGAATCGCGCGCCGCGAAGGTCCGCTTCGCGCAGGTTGACTTCGACCAGGACCGCCTGCGTGAAATCGGCGCCAGCCAGCACGGTGTCCTTCACAAAACACGCCTTTTTCAGCGATGCCATGTTGAAGTCAACGTCCCGCGCGATGGTCTCGACGAGTCCGAAGCCTTCGACGTCCGCGCCGGAAAAACAGGCCCGCTCGAGGTGGCAGTTCACGAAGGCGAGCTTGCGGATCGTGGCGCCTTTGAAGTTGGCGTCGCTCAGGACCTGTTCGGTGAAAGCAAGGTCGGCGAGTGTTGCGTTGCTGAAATCGGCGCTGTCGAACGTGCACTCGCGCAACTGCGCCCGTCGTATCGATGCCAGTCTGAAGCAGCAGCGCAAAAAGCGCGTGCGCTCGGCGACGCAGCCATCGAGCGTCGCGCCAGTGAAGTCCGTGTCCTCGCATTGCGCGAGCGACAGGTTGGCGGCGGCGAGGTTCGCGCCGGACAAGCGCGTGCGCGTCAGCGTGGCGCGTACGAGGACCGCGTCGGTGAGGGTTGCGTCGCTCAGGTCGGCGCCGGTCAGATCCGCGCTCTCCAGCAGCGCGCCCGAGAGGTTCGCGCCGCGCAAGTTCATGCCGCTCAGGTCCGCGCCCGTCAGGTCGAAGCCCGCTACGCAATCGCCCGCACTGATACGCGCGCGCAACGCCTGCGATGCCGCCGTGCTGAGCGAAGACGCGGCATCCTGATAATGCGCGGCGTGGCGGTATACGTCGCGCAGGCGGCGCCCGGCGTCGGGCATGCCGCAGCGCCTTACGTGTTGCGCCGATGGCACCGCCGGCGGACCGCGTCGCGCGTTGGGCAGCGGTTTCAATGCGGTACGCTTAGCTTCAACTTCCTTGCGCCTGGTTTCCAGCGCGGCGCGCTGTTCGCTCGCTTGCCGTTCACTGCGCGCCACGAACTCGGCGAGCTCGCTGAGGCGCGGCGGCGTGAATCCATCGCCTTCGAACGCTGCAGCGACGGCGGGCACCCGCGTGCCTGCAAGTTCGGCTTCCCGGCGCGCGCGCCGCATGAGGTTGCCCTGCCATGCGGACACCGAGGCCTGCGGCGCGTCATCGCGCGAGAGCATGGATTCGGGCATGAGGTCGGCGTCGCGCAACGCGTGCAGCACGCCATGCTCGGGATCGTGACGCAGGTCGAACACGTGCCGATAATGCCCAGCCGGTCGCGTGTCGCCGCATGTTTCTGCGGCGAGCAGCAGGCATTCGACGTCGCGCGCATCGAACTCGTCGATGACGGTCTCGCCATGAAAGATCATCGCAACACGCTCGCGATGCGGCACGAACCACGCGGTCGTCAAACGCATCGGGATCTCTTCGAGCGAACCGCTTTCGCGTCGCTTGATAAAACACCGGGCGCGCAACGCCGGCAAGACGCCGCGCAGCACCTCGCGTTCGGGATGCAAGCGCGTGAATTCGTAGGCGGCGGCGTTGGGCAGGGCCAAGTGCGCGGGCAACTGCTGGTCGAGCGGCGCGATGTTGAAATAGCGGCGATCGAGCGAGCGCGGAAAACCGGGGCGGTCCTCGTCGAGCCATTGCTGGTCGAGCTGGCCGTAGAGCGTGCGGCGCGCGGGCCAGTCGGCTGCGATCGGGGTAAAGCTGGCTGGCCTGAGCGGACCTGGAGCCGCGTATGCCACTTGAGGTGCGGATGGCGGCCCGGATGGCGATGTTGTCTGCGGTCCCGGAGCGAATCCGCGCCCGCGCGGGTTGTCCGCGAAACCCGGGCCACCGTAGGTGAGCGGCCAGTCGATCGGCAATTCGTCGAGGGGCGCGCGATCGCCGGTCACCCGCAAGCGCTTCTCGATGCCGGCAAAACGTGCTCCCACCTCGCACGCGTGAGCCGCCCCGCAATACTTGCCGTACGCGCGCGCCGAGACCAGGAACTCTCCGTGCGGCTTGGGCAGCGCCGCATCGAGCGTGTAGGCCCCGAGTTCTTCGCGCACGACGTCCCAGAGCGCGGATTCGCCAAGTAGACGTGGGGTGTCGCCGAGCGTCGCCAGGAGCGGGATCGCGATGCCGAGATGCTCACGCGCCGCGGACCGGTAAGTGCGGGTCAGGATGCCGAGGGAAGTGGGCTTGATGATTTTCATCGAGACACTCAGAACGTGACCGAAAGGCCGACCGTGTTGAACGACACGCCCGTCGCGCTGACGCTCGAGCCCACGCTGCTCACCGACGAGCCCGTCGCCGACACCGAACTGCCCGTTGCGGCGACGCTCGATCCCGTGGCGGTAACGAACGAGCCCGTCGCCATCACCGAACTGCCTATTGCCGACATGCTCAATCCGGTTAGACCGAAGGCGGCAGCGGCGATCGACACCATGTCGGCGGTTTCCATCAGCAGCGTACCGCTCACAATCATGGATGAATTGCCGTCAACGGTGCTGCTCGAGCTGCCGCCGACGGTCGTCGTTGAATTGCTCGCGACCGACACGCCCGAATTGCCGCCCACGCTTTGCGTTGCGTCCTGCGCGACCGCGATGGTGTGATTGGAGCCCACGCGATGCGTCATGTCGTGGCCGACGACGATGCCGTAGTCATGCCCGACGTTATGCGTCTCGTCGTTCGCCGTCGAGGCGCTGCGATCGTTGCCGACGGTGTACGTCTCGTTATTCGAGATGCTTGCGCTGTAATCGTTGCCGACACTGCGGGTTTCGTTGCGAGCGATGCTGGTTTGCGAATCCTGGCCTATGGCATAGGTCTCGTTGCGCGCAATGCTCGTGCTTGCATCGTTGCCGACCGCCCGGGTCGCGTTGCGGGCAATGGTCACGCCCTCGTCGCGGCCTATGTCGTGGCTCGCGTCGTTCTCGACGGAGACATCGTAGTTGCGCTCGGCGTGCAGCGCGAGTTGCTCGGCGCCGCGCTTGTCCTCGAAGCGCAGCATGTTGGCGTTGGCGCCCGTACCGCCCGGCGTGCGGGTCACGAAACCGCTCTGCGTCGCGGCATCCGGCAGCGCGAACGGCGGCATCTGCGCGGCGTTGTAGATGCGGCCCGTGATAAGCGGCCGGTCGAGTTCGCCGTTGATGAAGTCCACCACCACTTCCTGCCCGATGCGCGGCACGTGGATGCCGCCGTAGTTCGAGCCCGCCCAGGCATCGGACACGCGCACCCAGCAGGAGCTGTTTTCATCGCGCCGCCCGCGCCGGTCCCAGCGGAACTGCAGCTTCACGCGGCCGAATCGGTCGGTCCAGATCTCCTCGCCCGCCGGGCCCACGACGACCGCCGTTTGCGGCCCGCTCGCTTTCGGCACCGGCGTCACGCTCGGCGCACGATAAGGCACGGACGCCGGTTGCGCGACGAAGTCGAAGTCATAACGTGCCTCGCCACTGCCGCTTGCGTAGCCGCCTTCTTGCAGCCGATAGCGCACGCCGGCGAGCAAATATTCCTGGTTCTCAGACTGACGCGGACAGCGCTCGAGCGTGAAGCGAAAACCGGGCGCCGTCGCGCGCAAGTGCGTATGCGCCTGGGCTCGCGCGTGGCTGGCCTGCTCCTCTTCCAGCCGCATGCGCGCGTAGTGCTCGCCTTCGTCGGCGTCAATGTAGCCACTTTGCGGCACGTACTTCGCATAACTGCCGTGCTCGGCGGTGAGCGGTTGCGCGCGCAGTTGCGACAGGTCCGCATTCGGCTTGCGAAAGTCATAGTCGTCGACAGTACAAGCGCCCGTGCTGATCTGCGCGGCCGGCCGCCACGCGTCGATGCCATCCTCGTCGGGCAGGGCGAGACGCTCTGGCGGAAGATACGGCAAGGTGGCGTAGTGGGGCAGCGGATCGTGGGCGCTCATGTCGTCGGCGAGGACGAGCACTTGCTGGCCCGCCTCGTGACGAAAGAAGTAATAGATGCCTTCCTGCTCCATCAGGCGACTCGCGAACGCGAAGTCACTCTCGCGGTATTGCACGCAGTAGTCCCAACTTCGATACGTCGCGATCAGCCGCTCTTCCACCGCGAAGCCGTAGCTGCCGAACACCTCGCGCAGGATGCCGGTCACCGGCAGGTTCTGGAAGATGCGGCAGTCGCTGTTGAGCGAGAGATACCAGAGCCACGGACGCAGGGTGACTTCGTAGACATAGGAGCGTGAGGTCACCGTCTCGCGTCCGGCGAACTCACAGCGCGCGACGTGGCCGCCGAGATGACGCACGTCGCCGTTGGCTAGTGCGATGCGCAGATTCAATGGCTTGCCGAGCAGCGCATGCATGTCGATCGACGCGGACGGGCTCACGAGTTCCACCCTGAAGTCGTAAAGCGAAGACAGCGCTTCGTTGCCGTGCAGCGAGCGGAAGCGGAGCATGTCAGGGTCGAGCGGCGTGTCGGCCGTGATGATGTGATCCATGGTGGCTTCCTCAAAGATTTAGGGGGCGGGCGCGACGGCTTGCCCGGCGTTCCGGTGAGTAGGCGAGATCGCCGGCAACGTCGCGGCACGTGCGCGAGCCGAGCCAGCTTGCGAGCCCGAGCGGTTGGTTTGCGGCGCCGAGCGCCGCGCCGCGCATTTCGCTGGCGGCCAGCATCAGGCGCACGTCCCAGTCCCATTCGATGCCGCCGTAGTCCCGTACCCTTTGCGCGAGTTGGCGCGCGAGTGGCGTGCCGGGCAGCAGGCTCGCGTGTTCGTCCCGTGTCAGCGGGCCCAGCCTGATCTCGAACTTTCCCTGCGCCTCCCGCACCGCCATGCCGACGATCGCTCCACACCCGAGCCCGTTCGGCGCGCCGTGGCGTCCCAGTGCAGTGCGGCTGTTCGCGTCGACCATGAGCCACCGCGGCACCCATTCGACGATCTCGACCGGTACGCCGAGCGCCGCATGCAAGACGGCGCGCAAGCCTTCGGGGTTGCGCGTCTGCCTGACGAAGTGGCCGGCCATGAAGAAGCGGGCGTGATCGGCCCGGGAATCGCGTCGACGCAGCGACGGCTGGCCGAGGTGGATCAGGCACGCGAGGTAGTCGTCGAAGCGGGCATGGCCGGCGCGGTCCAGGCTGACCGCCGGCTGGGCATCGGCCCACGCGCGGTAGAACAGCAGGGTCAGGCGGTGATGGAACAGGTCGGCGAAAGCGGTGAGAGTGCCGTCGTCGTGATGGCGGGCACGGTCCCGAGCGTATTCGGTGAGGTGGAGCGGCAGCGGGCCGTTCGGGCCGAACAGGCCGAAGCCGTGGATCGAGACGCGAGGGGGACGGCTTTTGGGTTTGGGTTGGGGGCGGGTGTCGACGCCCGTGACAAGGCCGATACCCGCGGCGATCTTTCCTTGAGCCTTGGTTTCACCCCTTGCTTCGGACTTGTTGCCAGCCTCTGCTTCTGCTTCTGCTTCTGCTTCTGCTTCGGCTTCTGTTGATGCTTCCGCCAAGGCCCCGTCATCGGCAGCGGTCGCGGCCTCGGTTTCGCCAACGGTCCCGGCTTCGGCTCCGACTGCTGCCCCATCGGGCAGCGTCACGCTGGCGACCGTTGAAGGCGCGAAGGCAAGAGATGGCAGTTGGCCGATGCGCAGCGGTTCGTCATCCGGATGCGATGCGTGGCCGAGACGCACGGGACTGTCGCCACGCGCGTCTAGCCAGCGCAGCAGGGCGTACAGACCATGGGCGTGCGGCGCGTCGGCGACGCGTTGCCAGAAAGCGGCGATGCGCGCGTTCATGCGGTGGGACGCCGGCCGATACGCGCGGGCCACCGCCGGATCTCGCCGCGTTGTAGGGTGACGAGCACGAGTTCGCTGAAGCTGTTGAGCGACACGTGGCGCGCGAAGAACTGCTCCATCACTGCGCCGAACAGCCACGGGCTCGCGCCCGCGAACGCGAGTTCGTCGATCAACAGCGACACAGCGACGCCCCGGCCGAACATCAGCGGCCCGGGCTGAGGCAGTTGCCGCGTAACAGCTTCCACCGTGACAGCGCGAATTCCCTCGATCTGGGCTAGCGCGCCGGGCACGGCGGCGCCGGCATACAGTCCCAGCAATTCCCGCAGCGCTTTCGCACCGCTCGAGGCGTCGAGGTCGGCGAGCGTCAGGTAGTTGAGCCCGAGATGGCCGATGAGCCGCCATGTCGTGTCGTTCTCCGCGATAGCCGCCCGCGGCGACGTCGGCCCGCGTATCGCCTTGATTGCGGTGACCGGGGCTGAAATGCGAAGGGTGAAGTCGCTTGCGCTATCGAGTGGCATGGACAGCGGCAGATCACGGTTGGTGCACAGCGTCGCGGCGCCAATGTGGCGCAATGCTTCAGGAAACGGTGCGTCGTGCTGATCGACCAGCGACACGAACAATTCGCTGCCCACGTAGCCCGAACGCGGTGCGCGCCGACCTTGCGCGGGAATCACCCGCGGCTCGCGACGCGTCGAAAAATAGCGGCCGTGGTCCTCCGCAGTCGCGCCAAGCGCGCCGTAAAGCGGCCGGAACGCGAGCGACCTGCCGTGTTGTTGCTCATGCCCGGTAACTTCCGCGACGCTGTGAACCTCATAGTCGAGCGGACGGGTCCGGTCGACCACGAGATGATGCTCGTGCTGCCGCGTCGATACGGCGATGCGGTCGGTGCGCTTCGGGAACAAGTTGATCGCGGGCGTGCAATGGAGAGCGAGACTGCGCAGATCGACCGAGCGTTCGAGTTCCGGGTCGCTCGTCTTGAAGAGTATGGTGAGGACGAACGCATCGCCAGAGATGCGTTGCAGCGCCGGGCGCAAGTCGCCGATGCTGAAGAACAGGTAGCGTGCGGGAAACGCGAAGTACTCGTGCAGCAGGCGATAACCCTGAAACGCGTGCGACGTATGCGGCAGGAGCGCCTGTGTGGCGTCGAAACCCTCGTGGCGGATCGCGTCCGGCGCCAGCAGCGTACTTTCGCCACCCGACGCCGATGGCGATGCCGGATGACATACCACGCCGACTGTGTCGCCGAGAATGCGTTCAAGCAGCCGGAACGCCTGCGTCTCGGGACCGCTCAGAAAGAAGCCCAAACGTTCGATTGGCAGTTCGCCGACTTTCGCCAGGAACGTTGTGTCCAGGCGCAGACGCAATGCGCCGCGCACCTGGGCGCCGTCATTCATCCGGGCGAGCGGCAGGTCAACGGGGCGGCCGCCCATCCTGATCTCGGAGAGCGTCAGCGGCCACAACGTGACCTCGTGCGCGGTGCGGAACTCGCAAGGCGTCTGCTCACCGGGACTGAGTCCCGCGCGCATCGGCGTGCCGGTTGGCAGCGTGTAGCCGGCCAGCAGGCTGCCTTCGCGCAGGTTGGGCTGCATCGCGACGATCGCCATTGACGGCAACGGCGCCAGATAGTTGGGATAAACGATATCAAGCAAGCGCTGCGTGAAGCGTGGGAATTCGGCATCCATCTTGAGATGGATACGTGCGCTCAGGAAACTGAAACCTTCCAGCAGGCGTTCGACATACGGGTCGGACACGGCGCCGCCCTGCATGCCGAGGTGGCCTGCCGCCTTGGGGAAAGCGGCCGCGAATTCACCGCCCAGCTCGCGCAGGTAGGCAAGTTCGCGTTCGTAGTAGTCGAGCAGTCGCGCGTCCATCAGTCGGCTCCGGGTCCGGCGAGCGTGGCATGCCCGCTGTCGGCGTCGATCCGAGGCACGACGCGGATGTGTTCCTCGCCGTCCGGCGTGCGCCATGTACCTTCGATAGCAAGCGAGAGAGACGGGTGTTGCGCGTCCTCCGCCCGGGCGATATAGCGAACGTCGATACTGTCCGCCTCGATGCGCGGTTCGAAGCGCACGAGCGCCTCGCGCACGGCGCTCTCGATCGTGCTTGCGCCGGCCGCCGCGCCGAGCGCGGTGGTCCCGAAATTCAGCACGGAACGTCGTACGTGCGGATACGCCGCGAGACCGCACGACACTTCGAGCGGAATGCTGTTGAGCAGCCACCCGAGGTCGCGCAGAATCGGATCGCGCGCCCGCGTGTGCGCCTCGTCGCTGCCGGTCAGTCGATCGAGCAGCGACGCGCGTGCACCGGAAGGAGGCCGGCTCACGCGCGGCTCCATGAACGGACGGCACGCACCGGACGGAAGGGGGCATTCATGCTCAAACCTCGCGGTTTTCCTTGATGTCCCAGCCGAGGATGCTCTCGCCACCCTTCGTACCCTGGTCGGTCTGCTCCCAGTATTGCTTGCGCACCTTCGCCGCCTGGAAGGCATAGTTCACCTTTACCGCTTCCGATCCCTTGTCCGCGCCCTGCAGGACCGACGTGACAAGCACTTCCGAGAGCGTGATGCGAAGGTATTCGATCTGCGTGCCACCCGCCTTGCATACCGAGATCTCGACCTTCGGCAAATGCCGGCCGTTCGCGCAGTACTTCAAAACAGCAGGCGCGGCCTTGTCCATGAACGTCTCGACCATCAGGTCGTTGAAGCTCACCTTGCCGATACCGCCGCCGCTTCCCGTCGACATGCTGCCGGGTTGAGCCGCACCCCAGGAATACGACTGGATATCGATCCAGCCCTTGTGGTTCGCGTCCTTCGATTCGCCGGTCACGCCGTCTACGCGCATGTACATATCTACTGACATGGTCCATCCTCCTCGTTGTGTTGCTGATTGAAATTAACGACTTGATTGCAATGCGGGAACCGCGGGCTGCCCATGAGTGAGCGCAGGCAAGCGCGACACGAGTCGCAGCGACACCGTCAGCCCTTCGAGCTGGTAATGCGGCCGCAGGAAGAACTTGGCGCCGTAAAAGCCTGGATTGCCCTCGACTTCCTCAACCACCACGTGCGCTGCCGCCAGTGGTTTCCTCGCCTTCGTGTCCTGCGACGAATTGACGGGGTCGCCATCGACGTAGTTCATGATCCAGTTGTTGAGCCACGCCTCCATCTCGCCGCGTTCCCTGAACGAGCCGACCTTGTCGCGCACGATGCACTTCAGGTAGTGCGCGAAGCGGCAGCAGGCGAAGAGATACGGCAAGCGAGCGGCGAGCCGCGCGTTGTCGGTAGCGGTCGGATCGTGGTATTCAGCGGGCTTTTGCAGCGATTGCGCGCCGATGAACGCGGCGAAGTTCGAGTTCTTGCGATGCACGAACGGCATGAATCCATTGCGCGCAAGCTCGGCCTCACGCCGGTCGCTGATGGCGATCTCGGTCGGGCATTTCATGTCGACGCCACCGTCGTCGGTCGGGAACGAGTGCGTGGGCAGGCCCTCGACGGCACCACCCGATTCGACGCCGCGAATCGACGTGCACCAGCCGTAGTGCTTGAACGACCGGTTGATGTTGGCCGCCATGGCGTAGGCCGAGTTGATCCACGAATAGCGCTCGTGGTTGCTGCCGTCGGTGTCTTCCTCGAAGTCGAACGCGTCGACGGGATTCTCGCGTGCGCCATACGGCAAGCGCGCAAGAAAACGCGGCATGGTCAATGCCAGGTACCGCGAATCATCCGATTCGCGCAGATGGCGCCACGCGGCGTACTCGCTGTTCTGGAAGATCTTGGTCAGATCACGCGGGTTCGACAGTTCCTGCCACGACTCCATTTGCATCACCGCGGGCGAGGCGCCCGTCACGAACGGGCAATGCGCCGCCGCGGCGATCTTTGCGAGTTCGCCGAGCATCTCGACATCGGGCGGGCTGTGGTCGAAGTAATAGTCGCCGACGAGGCAACCAAGCGGTTCGCCGCCGAACTGCCCATATTCTTCCTCGTAGACCTTCTTGAAGAGTGGGCTCTGGTCCCACGCGACGCCCTTGTAGCGCTTGAGCATGCGTCCGATTTCCTTCTTTGTGATCGGCATGCAGCGGATCTTCAGCAGCGAATCGGTCTCGGTGTTGTTGACGAGATAGTGCAGCCCGCGCCACGACGATTCGAGTTTCTGGAACGTCTCGTCGTGGATGATGGTGTTGATCTGCGTCGAAAGCTTGCGGTCGATTTCCGCGATGATCGCGCGGATGGTTTCGTAGGCGTCGTTGGACATGACGACCGCATTCTCGAGCGCCTGGAACGCGAGCGTACGCACGGCGCCGTCGATCGCTTCTTGCGCCTGTTCAGTGCGCGGGTTGAACTCGCGGATCAGGACTGCGGAAAAGGCTTCGGCATCTTCCCGTTCGATGACATTTGCATGATTCATTGACGATGCTCCTGACTGTTCAAGGTGATTGCCGCGTTCATTTCCCTTCCTCCTTTTTTTCTTCCATTCCGGAGCCTCGGGCTTTCGGGGCACCGGTGAGCGCGGCGAGCAGCTTTGGATTGGCGAGCGCCTGCGCGATCAGCTCTTCCGCGCGGCTCTTGCCGTCCATGTAGGAGAGCAGGTTCGACAACTGCGAGCGTGCCTGCAGCAACTGGTCGAGCGCAGGAATCTGGCGCGCGATGCTCGCCGGCGAGAAGTCGTCGATGCTCTCGAAGCGCAGGTCGACGGCGAGGTGTCCCTCGCCTGCGATGTCGTTCTTTACGTTCATCGCGACGCGCGGTTCAATGGCCTTGAGCCGTTCGTCGAAATTGTCGATGTCGATTTCCAGGAAGCGGCGTTGCTCGAATTCGGGCAAAGGTTTCTCCGACTGTCCCGCGAGATCGGCGACGACGCCCATCACGAACGGGATCTCGACCTTGCGCTCGCTGCCGTAGAGTTCGACGTCGTATTCGATCTGCACGCGCGGCGCGCGGTTGCGGGCGATGAACTTCTGCCCGGTCGCCTGCTTTGCCGATAGGGTGTCCTTTGCCATCGTGGTGCTCTCCCTGAAGTTGTCGGTTGATTGCGTTGTCGCGCTCAGCCAGTCCGGCCGGCAAGCGCTTCGATCTGCGGCAGGGCCTCGGGCACCATGTCGCGGACGATGTCGTGGAAATTCATCTGCAACAGGCGCTGGGCCCGCCGGATCAAGAGCGGCGCCGGATGCGCGGGCTCCGCGGCTTCGAGGTAGGCGCAGACTTGATCGAGCGCGCGCACGGCGTCGGCGCGCGAGCCGAGCGTGCCTGTTTGTGCGGCCGCCACCGGCACGAACGCCGGTTCGGAACGTTCTCCGATACGTTGTCCGAAACGTTGTCCGTTAGGTTCGATGTGCTCTGCGCGCCCGGACGCCGCCGCTTCCGGCTCGCGCATGGCCTCGGCCACGATGCGCAACATGCCGGTTACGGCGCTCGAGTCAGGCACCCACGATGCATCGAGCATCGTGGCGACGCGCGACTCGGTCCGCTTGATCATGCCGAGCAGCGTGTGGACGATGCCAAGCTCGGCATGCGCGGCCTTGAGCGCCGAGCGCAGCGCCGCAGCGTCTTCGAGCGGAGCGGGCAGGATCGTGCGTGTTGTGCCGTTCGCAAGCAACGTAGCGGCGTCGCCCAACGTGATGGCGCCGGTTTGCACATGCAGCAACGTGGCGTTGCGCAGGCTGGCTCCAAGCGTCTGTGCATCGGTCAGCGACGCGAGCGCGTTGACGCGCGCCATGGGGTCGGATTCACCGGCTGATTCGACTTGCGGATGAACCTCGTCCCAGTGCCGCTCGAGCGCGTCAGCGGCGAGCGCGAGACCGTTCGCGTAGCCTGCGAGCCCGTCGATCTCCGTCCAGGCAAGCGTCAGCAGCGCGATCACGCGCAGGTCAGTGGTGCGTTCGAGCAGGCGCGTGGCTTGCCGCTCCACCTGTCGCCAGTCGGGCGGGACGGCTGCGATCACGGCGTCGCCAAACTGTTGTTCGCGCTTGCTGATCGCCGCCTGCTGCAATTCGATGAACGCCGTGTCGTACTCAAGATTGGCGCCGCACGGGTGCGTCGGGGCTGGCTCGTTTGAGGCGCGAACCGCTGCGTATTCCATAAGCTTTTCCACGTCTATTTCGTCGCCGCCGTTAATCGGGTAAGCCGCTCTTTTAAGACTTAATTGGATACTTCTTAATTCGTCATCTCTTAATTCACTATTTTAAGATCACAATTTTTTCAAGCCCCGCCGGCTATTCCTATTCGTTAATCCAGCGCTTTTTCAGATGCATTGAGACGTTTCTTGAGTCAACGTCTTTGCAACAGGCGTGTTTTTGCAAGCCGATGCGCGTGGCGGCGTGGGTAAAACGATTCGTATTGGATGCGAAGTAGTAGGATGCGTAATAATTAGTTCGAGGTGATATTAATGCGATTGTTTTGGTAATGCAAGCCGCATGAGCGCACTGTTTCAATTCGGCATGCAAAATGACTTGGCGATTTAATGATTGCTTCTGGTTATTCACAATTATCGTTGAAGGCAAGCGCTAAAATAAACTATTCAGTTGATGTTTCTCCCCGAATCTCAATTCCGGCATATCGTGCTTAACGTCGACTCAAAAGGCGTAACTGTTGAATTGATGTCAATGAGAGCGGGCCGCAACGGCTGCGCGGGCCCGATGGTTTTACCGAGTCGATATTCACACTGTTGGAGCTGATTGATTTTGTGCCGAAGGACCATTCATTGCGCCCGATTCGCAGCCGGCTCAATCTTGCGCTTAAGCGCAGGGACGACGTTTGCGCGGATGTACGAGACTGACGCGAGAGGTGGTCGGCCATGCATTGCACCGGAGAAGCTGGCGCGGGCACTACGGGTGCAGGTGTCGTGCTCGAATCGTAGCGAGCGCACGTGGATGGAACAAATTTCCTGCAACATGTTGTTCCGGTGGTTCGTCTGCCTGCCGATGCAAGGAACGGCTTGGGGCCATTCGACGTTCAGCAAGAGCCGTGACCCGTAGCCCGCGAACGTATTTCACGCATTTCAAAGGTGCGAACTCAGCAATAGCCTGTTCCGTCGCCTTGTTACAGGCCGCAAAGCCCGCCCGGCCGGGCTTTGCGGCCTGTCTGCCGTCAATACGATCAGCGCATGGCCGCAAGCACCGGAGTGCTACAATAGTCGGCTTTCCGGCGCTCCCGGCGCCACGGCAGCAGGCGGGACGACAGCAGGCCAATGTGCTTTCATATTGCTTGCCATGATTTGTTTCATACCTTGGCTATTTGCCTTAAAGGTGCCCTAAAGGTGCCCTAAAGGCAGCGCAGCATGCGCTTGCTACCTTGTAACTGGCCGTTTGAGCTGTTTGTACCAGCCATATGTACTACGCTGTCCGGTTGCATCAGACCGGATCAGGCAGAAATTCGCAGAGGTCGAAGCCTTGCGAGTTCGAAGTCCGCGCGTTGATCGTCGTTTGCCGGTTGCATCGACGAAACATGCGGTTCTTCTTCATCCGATGTCCATGAGCGGTGGAATGACCGCTCGCGCGCCGCTCCGGCGCATTTTTAGCGAAAGCGAAAGCCACCAAAGTCACCATGCCCGATTCCGTCGCCACGAACCCGTCCGCCGCTTCATCCGACGCCGCACTCGGGGCTGATTCCAGCACTGAAGTTCAAGCGAGTCCTGCCATGCCTGAAGTTCAAGCGAGTCCTGCCACGCCCGCTGCCGCGCTCGAGTTGGGCGCCACAGAATCCGCGGTGCCCGGTCCCGTGCCCACGTTCGACCAGTTCGGCCTGTCCGCCGACATCCTGCGCGCGGTGGTCGATTCCGGCTACACGATCCCCACGCCGATCCAGGCGCAAGCTATCCCCGTGGTGCTGGCTGGCCGCGACATGATGGGCGCCGCGCAAACGGGCACGGGCAAGACGGCGAGCTTTTCGCTGCCGATCATCCAGCGCCTGCTGCCCATGGCAAGCACGAGTGCATCGCCCGCACGCCATCCGGTGCGCGCGCTGATTCTCACGCCAACGCGTGAGCTCGCCGACCAGGTCGCCGCAAATGTGCAGGCATATTCCAAGCACACGCCGTTGCGCAGCACGGTCGTGTTCGGTGGTGTCGACATGAACCCGCAATCGGAAGCGCTGCGGCGCGGGGTTGAAATTCTGATCGCCACGCCTGGACGCCTGCTCGATCACGTTCAGCAGAAGACGCTGAATCTTGGCCAGGTGCAGATTCTCGTTCTCGACGAAGCCGACCGGATGCTCGACATGGGTTTCCTGCCGGATCTGCAGCGCATTTTGAATTTGCTGCCGAAGGACCGTCAGACGCTGCTGTTTTCGGCCACGTTCTCGGGCGAAATCAAGAAGCTTGCAGCGACCTATCTGCGCAATCCGCAAACCATTGAAGTCGCGCGCAGCAATTCCACGAACGCTAACGTGCGGCAGATCGTTTTCGAAGTCCCGGAAAGCGATAAATCTGGTGCCGTGACACAACTGATTCGTGAGCGCGGCCTGAAACAGGTGCTGGTGTTTTGTAACAGCAAGATCGGCGCGAGCCGGCTGGCGCGCGTGCTGGAGAAGGACGGGATTATTGCGACGGCGATTCACGGCGACCGTACGCAAGGCGAGCGGATGCAGGCGCTCGACGCATTCAAGAAGGGTGAGATCGAGGCGCTGGTTGCAACCGATGTGGCTGCCCGGGGTCTGGACATCACCGACTTGCCGGCAGTGATCAACTTCGACCTGCCGTTCAGCGCGGAAGATTACGTTCACCGGATTGGCCGTACGGGTCGCGCGGGCGCAACAGGCGACGCTTTGTCGTTGTGCAGCCCGAACGAGCGCAAGCAACTCGCCGATATTGAAAAGCTGATCAAGCGGCCGCTGGAAGTCATGGTGCTGAAGGTCGACGTGCCGGTGCGGCGCGAATCGTCTTCCGCTCCACGTCGCGAAGAGCGCTCGGGGCGGCCGGAGCGCGGTGAGCATCGGCATGCGCGCAGCGAGGAGCCGCGTCGTCGTTCGACGTCGTTCGAGCGTTCGCATTCGCGTCAGCAACCTATCGACGATTTCTTCCTGAAGCCGTACGAGCCGTCGGCGGCATCGACGAGAAAAACGCAGGACGACGCCGCTGCAGAAGCCGAACGCAAGAACACGCCGCGCCAGCCGCTGGCTGCGCTGCTCGGCGGCCTCGGTATGCCACGGAGAACGCCTTCGGGGTCTTGAGGTTATCGGCTGGTTGTCAAGGCCAGTGAAAGAACGATGAAGCGGCAGAGATGCCGCTTTTTTGTTTGCATCGCTTTATTTTCAACGCCCTAGAATCGCAAACCGCTTTGCCCACTGCGCCGTTACATCGGAGAAAAACGCTTCGAGCGAACCGGCCGGGGACGGGCGTAGACCAAGATGCTTCGCCGCTTGCGTCAACTCAACCAGCGGGGCTGCGGTATCAAGCGCCGTCGCACCCGTTTGCTTGCTGAGTTTCTCGCCGTGCTCGTTCACTATGACGGGCACGTGCAGATAAGTGGGCGTTGCAACGCCCAGGCAGCGCTGCAGATAAATCTGGCGCGCGGTCGAGTCCAGCAGATCGGCGCCGCGCACGATATGCGTGATGCCGGCATCCGCGTCGTCGACGACTACCGCCAGTTGATACGCCCACTCTCCATCAGCGCGCTTGAGTACGAAATCACCGACTTCGCTTGCCAAGTCCTGCGTCTGTATCCCTTGCCAGCGATCCTTGAAGCTCAGAACGGCGGCGTCGCCGTCTGGAACGCGCATGCGCCACGCGCGCGGTGGTTTTCCCTGCAGCCCGTTGCGACACGTGCCCGGATAAGCCAGCGTGGCGTGTCGGGCATGGCGGGTGTGGCTGTCAGCGAGGGAATCGACTATTTCGCGACGCGTGCAACCGCATGGAAACACGAAGCCGGTGGCCAGTAGTTGCGCGAAGGCCCCCTGATATGCAACTTCACGCTGGCTTTGCCATACCGGCGATTCGGCGGAAAACATGCCGAACCTGCCCAGCGTGTCCAGAATTTCCACGGCCGCGCCCGGCACCGTGCGCGGACCGTCGACATCTTCGATCCTGACCAGCCACGTTCCGCGATGAGCCCGTGCATCGAGAAAACTCGCCAGCGCGCTCACCAGCGAGCCGAAATGCAGCGGCCCCGTGGGTGAGGGCGCAAAACGGCCCCGATAGCCTGGTTGAGGGCTCATCCCGCCCGCCGACCCGTGAGTTTGAGTTGCAACGCGGTCATCAGATCAGCGCGGGGCGCGCGGCGAAAGGTCGTGCACCGCTGGCATGCCGGAAGCGTGCGCATCCTATTCGTGCCGGCCATGGTTCGGGCCGGGGAACGACGCCTGGCCGCCTGCCGTGATCGCGGCGTGCGCCTCGTCGGTATCGTCGGTATCGTCGGCATCGGCGGTATCGGCGGCATCGTCTTCCGTGGCCGGCGCGCCGGGCGTGGCCGATGCCGTTCGGTCCTCGCTGTTTTGCGCAATCGCCGCCGGTTCGAGCGCGGCATTCAACGCCGTCCGGTGATCGAATACAAAACACTCGCCGTGGTAATGCGCGCCGCCCACTTCCTCGAAGTATTTGAGAATGCCGCCCTCGAGTTGATAGACGTGGTCAATGCCCACTTCCTTCATGTGGATTGCCGCTTTCTCGCAGCGAATCCCGCCCGTACAGAACGACACCACTGTCTTGCCCTCGAGATCCGCGCGATGCTCCTCGATTACACCTGGAAACTCGCTGAATTTCGCGATGCGGTAATCGAGCGCCTGATCGAACGTGCCGACATCGACTTCGAACGCATTGCGCGTGTCGAGCATGACGACGGGACGGCCCTCGTCGTCATGTCCACGATCCAGCCACGACTTCAGCGTCGCCGCGCCGACGGATGGCGCCCGGCCTAGCTCGGGCCGGATCGCCGGCTTTTTCATGGTGATGATTTCGCGCTTCAGCTTGACGAGCATCTTGCCGAACGGCTGCGTCTCCGACACGCTTTCCTTGAACTGGAGATCGGCGAATTTGCCCTCGAAAAGCGGATCCGTACGAAGGTAGTCCATGAACGTGCCAATCTGCTCCGGCTCGCCCGCGACAAACAGGTTGATGCCCTCTGGCGCGAGCAGGATCGTGCCGCGCAGGCCGAGTGCCGCGCACCGGTCGACGATCAGCGGACGCCAGTCGGCGCCGCTCTCGATGGTCACGAACTTATAGGCGGAAAGGTTGACGATGCTCATGACGCAAATGCTCTTAAAGTGCTGGAAAACGGGCGTTGCCGGAGGAAAAAGCGGTTTCGGACGAGCGCCTGGGGCGTTCACCGAATCCGTATTATCCCGCAAACGGCGTGCGCTTCCGACTCGACCGATCGGCCGATGACCCCACGCCGATGCGGCACTTTTTTCATCCTGCTTGGATTAGCCCTGACCGAACGGCTAACGCAGCCTTCGGGGCGAATTTCGCGAATAGGCGCATGTACAATATCGTTCATGTCAGATCCCCGCTTTGTCCATCTTCGTGTTCACTCCGAATTCTCGATTGCCGACGGCATCGTGCGCCTTGACGACGTCGTTAAAGCCGCTGCCAAGGACGCTCAGGGCGCGCTCGCGCTGACCGATCTCGGCAACGCTTTCGGCCTCGTCCGTTTCTACAAGGAAGCGCGCAGCAAGGGTGTCAAACCCATTGCCGGCTGCGACGTCTGGATCACCAATCCTGCAGATCGCGACAAACCCGCGCGTTTGCTGTTGCTGGTGAAAAACCAGCGCGGTTATCTCAACCTCTGCGAGTTGCTGTCGAAAGCCTGGTTGACGAATCAATATCGCGGCCGCGCGGAAGTCGAGTACGAGTGGCTGGAAAGCGGATTGTCTGAAGGCTTGCTGGCGCTTTCGGGCGCGCAGTATGGCGATATTGGCATGGCGTTCGCCGCCGGCAATGATCAGGCGGCGGAGCGTCATGCCGGGCGCTGGGCTGCGCTCTTTCCAGGCGCGTTTTACATCGAATTGCAGCGCGCGGCATTACCGGGTGGCGAGACCTATATTCAACAGGCTGTCGCGTTGGCCGCGAAGCTCAAGTTGCCGGTAGTCGCCACGCACCCCATGCAGTTCATGACCCCGGACGACTTCACGGCGCACGAAGCCCGCGTATGTATTTCAGAGGGCGATATCCTTGCGAATCCGCGGCGTCAGAAGCGCTTTACGACCGAGCAATATTTCCGCACGCAAGAGGAAATGTGCGCGTTGTTCGCGGATATTCCGTCGGCATTGGCCAACACGGTCGAAATTGCGAAGCGCTGTAACCTGAAGCTCGAACTCGGCAAGCCAAAACTGCCGCTGTTCCCGACACCCGATGGCATGTCGCTCGACGACTACCTCGTGCATTTGTCGAAGGAAGGTCTCGAGAAACGGCTGGTTCAGCTTTATCCCGATGAAGCCGCGCGCGAAGCGCAGCGCGAGACGTATTACGCGCGCCTGGAATTCGAGTGCAAGACGATTATCGGCATGGGCTTTCCGGGCTACTTCCTGATCGTCGCCGACTTCATCATGTGGGCGAAGAACAATGGCGTGCCGGTCGGTCCGGGCCGTGGCTCGGGCGCGGGTTCACTGGTCGCGTACGCGCTGTTCATCACCGACCTCGACCCGCTCAAATACAACCTGCTGTTCGAACGTTTCCTGAACCCGGACCGTGTGTCGATGCCTGACTTCGACATCGACTTCTGTCAGGAAGGGCGCGATCGCGTCATTCAATACGTGAAGCAGAAATACGGCGCGGACGCCGTATCGCAGATCGCAACCTTCGGCACGATGGCGGCAAAGGCGGCCGTACGCGATATCGGACGGGTGCTCGACTTGGGCTATATGTTCACCGATGGCATCGCGAAGCTGATCCCGTTCAAGCCGGGCAAGCACGTGACCATCGCGGACGCGTTGAAGGAAGAGCCCACGCTGCAGGAACGCTTCGACAACGAAGACGAAGTGCATCAGCTGATCGAACTTGCGCAGCGCGTGGAAGGGCTGACGCGTAACGTCGGCATGCACGCGGGCGGCGTGCTGATCGCGCCAGGCAAGCTCACGGACTTCTGCCCGCTTTATACGCAGGGCGAGGACGGTGGTGTGGTTAGCCAGTACGACAAGGACGACGTGGAAGCGGTCGGGCTGGTGAAGTTCGACTTCTTGGGCTTGACCACGCTCACCATTCTGGACTGGGCCGAACGGTACATCCGCCGTCTGGATCCGTCGAAGAAAGACTGGAATTTGTCGCAGGTTCCGCTCGACGACCCCGCCTCGTTCCAGATCCTCAAGAAAGCGAACACGGTGGCAGTGTTCCAGCTGGAAAGCCGCGGCATGCAGGGCATGCTGAAGGATGCACAGCCTGACCGCTTCGAGGACATCATCGCGCTCGTGGCGTTATATCGCCCAGGCCCAATGGACCTGATCCCGAGCTTCTGCGCACGTAAGCACGGCCGGGAGATCGTTGAGTATCCCGATCCGCGTGTTGAGTCCGTCCTGAAAGAGACCTACGGCATCATGGTCTATCAGGAGCAGGTGATGCAGATGGCGCAGATTATCGGCGGATACTCGCTCGGTGGCGCCGACTTGCTGCGTCGCGCGATGGGCAAGAAGAAGGCCGAGGAAATGGCCGAGCATCGCGAACTGTTCCGGCAGGGCGCGGCGAAGAATGGACTGACCGCAGCAAAAGCCGACGAAATCTTCGACTTGATGGAGAAGTTCGCGGGCTACGGCTTCAACAAGTCGCACGCAGCCGCTTACGCGTTGCTCGCGTATTTCACGGCATGGCTCAAGGCGCATCATCCGGCCGAATTCATGGCGGCGAATATGTCGCTCGCCATGGACGACACAGACAAGGTCAAGATCCTGTTCGAGGATTGCCTGGCCAACAAGATGGCCGTGTTGCCACCGGACATCAACCAGTCGGCGTATCGGTTCGAGCCGGTGGCCGAAGCTGACGGCACCCGCTCTAAGACCATTCGATACGGTTTGGGCGCGGTGAAGGGCAGCGGGCAGAGCGCTATCGAAGAAATCTTGCGCGCGCGGGAAGAAGCGCCGTTCACCGATCTCTTCGACTTCTGCATGCGGGTGGATCGGCGCATGGTGAACCGGCGCACGGTGGAAGCGCTGATCCGTGCCGGTGCATTCGATTCGCTGCATGAAAACCGCGCGCAATTGATCGCATCCGTGCCGCTTGCAATGGAGGCGGCCGATCAAGCCGCGGCCAACGCCATGCAGTCCGGTCTCTTCGACATGGGCGACGAACCGCAGCAAGGCCACGACCTTCTCGACGAACCCATGTGGTCGGACAAGAAGCGTTTGCAGGAGGAGAAGAGCGCGCTGGGCTTCTACCTGTCGGGCCATCTCTTCGACGCCTACAAGACCGAAGTGCGGCGCTTCGTGCGCCAGAAGATTGGCGAATTGAAGGAAGGGCGCGACAAGCTTGTCGCAGGCGTGATCACCACCATGCGTACGCAGATGACCCAGCGCGGCAAGATGCTGATCGTGAATCTGGACGACGGCACCGGCCAGTGCGAAGTGACCGTCTACAACGAGCAGTTCGAAGCGAACAAGGCGCTCTACAAGGAAGACGAGTTGCTGGTCGTGCAGGGCCAGGCGCGTAACGACGCGTTCACCGGCGGCATTCGCTTCACGGTGGAAGCGGCAATGGATCTCGAACGCTCACGCAGCCGCTATGCGCAGGCGGTGAAGGTGGAGATGAACGGCAACGCCGACGCACTGCGGCTGAAGAAAGTGCTGGAAGCGCATAGCGCACCCCCTGAGCAAGCGGCCGCGCCGGCGGCGGTGCAGGCACCGTTACGTGGAGGCTCGCGAGGCGGTGATCGTGATGGCGGCCGCGGGCAGCGGCAGCCCGTGCAGATCCCGAATGGCCTGAACGTGAGCATTGTGTATCGCAGCGAGCATGCGGAGGGCGAAGTACGGCTCGGCGACGCCTGGCGCGTCAAGCCGACCGACGACCTCATCACGGCGTTGCGCGGCGAATTCGCGGGAAGCTCAATCGAAATCGTGTATTGATGCGCGCCGGGATGAAAGTCGCCATCTCCAGCAACGCGCTGAAACTAAGCGGTGGACTTGAACGTTACGCGCTCGACCTCATTCGAGGGCTCAATGCGGCCGGATTCACCGGCGAGCGCAAGCCGGTGTTTTTCGCGCGCAAGATTGATACGTCGCAGCCGGAAAGCCAGATGGTCGATGCGCGCCGGATCAACGTGTCGTTCCTGCCTTCCAAGCTGCGCGACACGTATTACAACTGGGCGCTCAAACGGGCGCGCAAGAAAGCGCGGGTGGATCTGCTGATTGGTTGCAATCGTGTGGAGTCCTCCGAAATAGCGATTTGCGGCGGTACGCATATCGGCTTTCTCGCCGCGAGCGGACGGCACGAGCGTCGCTCGGACAGCCGCCAGATCGCGCTGGAGCGTTTGCAATACCAGCAAGCCAGTGTGATCGTCGCGCACTCGGAAATGATGCGCGACGAATTGCGCTCGCTGTACAACGTGCCGGATACAAAAATCCATGTCCTCTATCCACCCGTGGATGGCACGCAATTTTCTCCGGCACCGCCCAACACACGCGCTGAGTTGCGCAAGCAATTTAGTTTCGCCGATCACGAAATCGTGCTGCTGTTTCCGTCGAGCAGTCACGAGCGCAAAGGGTTGCCGCTGATCGAGGCGGCGCTGCGTGAGAGCGCCTTGCCGGTGGTGGTCGCGGTGGCCGGGCGGCCGCCCGCGCAGACCTCGGAGCGGGTGCGCTATATCGGCTACGCAAAAAATATAGAGGACGCTTATCGGGCTGCGGATTTCACTGTGCTTGCCTCGAAGTACGAGCCGTTCGGGCTGGTCGGTATCGAATCCGTGATGTGCGGTACGCCGGTGATTTTCCCAACCAGCGTAGGCTGTTGCAGCGCGATTGCGGACGACGCGAAATTTACCTTCCAGCCGGGCGATGCAGATGGCCTGCGGCACGCCGTCCGGCGCGCACTGGATGCGAAAAATACCAAGGTGTCGGTGGCATCCATTCTCTACGACACCAGCATTGCCGCGCACATTGCGTCGTTGCTGGCGCTCGCCGGGGGCGTCGTTGCCGACCTGCCGGTCAGCGCATCCGGTTCAGCTCAGCGAGCTTGAGAAAGCGGTAATACACGGTCTGCGCATTGAACACGGCAATCATGAAACCCGCGCGGCCGTCGAGAAAACCGCGTCGCAGAACGTAGGTACGAACAAAGGCCCACGCTCCGCGCAGCACCGCAGTGCCCAAACTGCCGCGTTTGCCCGCCGCGTGGCGTTGTCGGGCGCCGGCCGTGGAGTAGTTATCCAGCTTGCGCAGGACGGTCTCGAAGTCTTCGTAGGAATAGTGCATCAGCTTGCCCTGCAGACGCGCGACCCTGGTTGCGCCCGGGTTCGTCAGCACCAGCCGCTCGTGCACGAGGTCATCGGAGAAACGGGCTGTGCCTCGTTTGAACAAACGCGGAATCCAGTCCGGATACCAGCCGCTGTGCCGCACCCATTGCCCGCAAAAATTCGACAGCCGGTCGACCGCGTAGGCCTCGGCTTGCGGCTTCGCAAGCGCCGCGCGGATCGCGGCGCCCAATTCCGGCGAGACCACTTCGTCGGCGTCGATGGACAGCACCCAGTCCGTCGTGAGCGCATCGAGCGCGCGATTTTTTTGCGGCCCGAACCCCGGCCAGTCGGGGGCCTCGATCACGCGCGCACGATGTGCCTCCGCGATGCCGACAGTTGCGTCGGTACTGCCGCCGTCGATCACGACGATTTCATCGGCGAAGGAAACTGCTTCGAGACACTGCGCGAGGCGCGCGGCTGCATTGAAGGTAATCAGGGCAATACCGAGCGTTGGACGAGTCATGGGGCTTAAGCGTGGGGTATGCGAATTGCTAGAATTTGATGCGAAAAGTTTCAGCGGTGAATGCTGCGTCTATAGTCGCTGTGTCGCTGTCTCGTTGCGCTGTCTCGTCCATAACAGGGCGTGCGGGGCTTGGCGAGGCCGGGTGAATTTACGCCAGACGCGTTGCGCATCAATCTTGGCCGCCCGGCCACCGTTATACCAGACCAGTGGCCGCATGCTCTGGTTGCCAGCGCCACGGACCTGAAACCGCTGACAGCCGTGAATTCCCGTGAGTCCGAATCCGCTGCCGGAAAAGACGCGAACGCGAGCACGTACACGCCCGCGGCCTGACGCACGAGAATCAGCTCACTAAACAGCGCGAGAAACAGACGAAACGCAGGGTCTGCAACCCGGAATCCAGCGCTCGGCGCCATTCACCTTGAGACTATCAAGATTCACTCGGAGTTCGCCATAGCAATGAAACCGCTGAGAATTCTACACAGCGAATCGTCCAACGGGTGGGGCGGTCAGGAACATCGGACGTTCAAGGAGATGCTCGCGCGGCGCGAACGCGGTCATACGCTCGAACTTGTGTGCGTGGCGGGTGCGCGGCACGGCGAGCGTCTTCGGGCGGAAGGCTTTACAGTCCACACCACGACCATGCGTTCAGGCGCCGACGTCAACGCTGCGCACATGCGCCACATTCTCAAGCAAGGCCGCTTCGATATGCTAAGTACTCACAGTGGCCGCGACAGCCCGCTCAGCGGCGCTGCCGCGCGGTACTCGGGCACAGCTTCACGACCCGCTTGCGGATGCGGTGGAAGCATTCGATGAATACGGCGTGACGCTGACCGGTTTCGACGCGCTGCAACCCGCCGATCTGATCGTCCTGGCGGTTCCGCATCGCGATTTCCTGGTGGAACCGGACGCGTTGCTGGCGCTGGCGAACCTAGGCGCCGTGTTCGCCGATGTCAAAATCCAGCCTGCCGATCGACGCCATCATTGCGGCCGATCTTGTAGCATGGAGGCTATGAAAACGCGGAAAACCCGGGCTCAGCGCGACCAACCGGCATAATCTGGATTTAACGTAGGAACGCCACCCGATGAGCCGACTTTCCGGACGCGTGCGCATCTTCGCTCGCGCGTTGCCCCGGCTGGCGTTGAAGCCGCTGCGCCGCAAGCCTCAAGTCTTGAAGCGCATCCTGATCGCGCACCATTTGCTGCTCGGCGACACGCTGCTACTCACGCCGCTCGTCGCGAAACTACGCGCACAGCATCCTGGCGCGCAGATCGTGCTGACCTGCCCCAAGCCGATCGTGCCGCTCTATGCGGGCAGGCCGTTTGGCATCGAAGTCATCCCCTTCGATCCGCGCGATTTCCGCTCGGTCAATGCGGTGCTGCGTTCGGGGCCGTACGATCTCGGTATCGTGGCCGGGGATAATCGACACGCGTGGCTTGCATTGGCCGCGGGGTGCCGCTGGATCGTCGGGCATGCTGCGGACACGCCGGCCTGGAAAAATGCGCCGCTCGACGAAGCAGTGCCGTATCCCGACGTGGCCGCAGCATGGGCGGATCTCGCGACCGAACTGGTGGCGGGGCCGCCGCCGCGGCCGTATCGGCTGAGCGACTGGCCGGCGCCTGCGCCCGCCGCGTTTTCAGAACCTGACGCGCGCGTGTTGCGAAGTCCTTACGTGGTGTTACATCCGGGTGCGAGCACGGCGGTCAAACGCTGGCCCGATGACCGCTGGAAAGCACTGGCGGCGTTCGTCGAAGCACGGGGTTTCACGCCTGTGTGGAGTGGCGGCCCGAGCGAGACGGCGCTGATCGATGCCATTGATCCCGATGCCCGCTATCCAAATTTCGCGGGCCGGATCGATCTGGGACAGGTGTGGCATCTGTTCTCCGGCGCGCGGGCGATCGTCTGTCCCGACACGGGCGTGGCACACCTCGGGCGTCTGACCGGCGTGCCGACGGTTACATTATTCGGCCCCGGTAACGCGCTGATACATGGCGCGGGAAATTACTGGCGCGATGCGCCGTTCATGCCGGTTACTATCGCGGACATGCCGTGCCGCGACGAACCGAATATTTTCAGACGGCACGTGGCTTGGGCTCGCCGCTGTGACCGCAACGCGACAACGTGCGTCGCATGGCGCGGTGACCATGCGGACTGCATGGGATTTATTTCGCTTGAGGTCGTCTGCAACAGCTTGCAGGCGGTCCTTCCGGGAGTGCAATGACGAAGACGTGCAAGCAGGTGGAACGCGTTCTGTGGGTGGCGTGTCCAGTGATTATGTTTGTCGCGATGTTTGCCCACATGACTGCGCTCGAGAACATGGCGCTGGTGCTGGTGGGTATCGGCACGATCGCCGCGGCTTGTTCTTCGGCGCGGCCGTCGCCGCTGCACTGGCCGCTGCTGTGGCCTATCGTGGCCTGGAGTGCGTGGGCGCTTGCGTCCATCGCGTGGTCGCCATATCCGCGCGACAGCATGCACGCCTGGCTCGACGAAGTGTTGTATCCGCTGGTGTCGTTCTTCGCGTTCTGGCTAATGGGCACGCGCACGACCAAGCCCGAGCGGATGGTGTTGATAAACTGGGTGGCCTGCGTGCTGCTGGCCGCCGGCAGCCTGTATTACTGGGGCCGTTTGCAGCCTCCCACGAATCCCACTGACCTCCTTCTCCACTATTACAACCGCGTTGGCCACACGAGCACGCTTGTCATCTTTTCGATGACGCTCTTCACCGGCCTGATGCTGAACCGCCGCTGGTGGCCGATCGGCCTGAGCGGGCTGGTGCTTGCTCTGGTCATTGGGCTGGCAACGCTCAACCGTTTCTTCTGGCCGGCCGCGGCCGTGACGCTCGTGATTGCGTGTTACCCGTTGTACCGGAAACACGTACTGGTCGCGGGCGTGTGCGTGGCGGTGATCTGCGTGGCGGCGATCGGCACGCTCGAATTGAGCGCGCGGCTGCGTTACGGCCATTCCATGCCGAAACCTGCTGCACGGGAGCTGAAGGTAGGCGGGGACCAGATGTACGTACCCGAGGCGCTGGCAGGCATTGGCGACGTCATGTCTTCCGATACCCGTCCCAAACTGTGGGCGTTCTACGGCCGGGAAGGGGAGTCGCATACGTGGACGGGCATTGGTTTCGGCAAGCCGTTGCCGGGGCGGGTATTTCAAAACGAAATACCGCCTGCGTTGTTGGAGACTGAACCCCAGGCGCTCACGCATGCGCACAACCTGTTTTTGAATACGTGGCTGGAGACGGGGATAGTGGGCGTGGTGCTGGAGGCTGCGTTGCTGATTGCGTTGATCCGGCGATTTTGGCGGCTGCGGCATGTGGTGCCCTGGCTGAGTGCGGCGGGCATGGCGCTGGTCATCGGAATGATTGCAAAGAATTTCACCGACGACTTCATGTGGCAGACCACCGCGCTTGCCTTTTGGTGTTTTTCAGGGTTCCTGCTCGGTCGCGGCGAGCGCTTGGCGGGGAGGGTGGCGCCGGCGCGACGCGCTTTGTCGCAGCAGTAGCGGCACGACTTCAACCCTGCTGCGGCCCTCGCCGGGACGTGCCTCTTGCCGTGCCTCTCACTGTGCCTCTTACTGCGCCTCTTACTGAGACAAGAGAGTCCGGCGCATTACAATAGCGGTTTGCCGTGTCGGCGGGGTTCAGCGCGCTCAGAGCCGCCCCAAGAGCAGGGTCAGTCCTGCTCCGCCCGCCTTCCCACCCCGGATCCACGACTAAGGAAACCTTTTGAGTCAGAAGCCAACTTTGAGCAAGACGATCGGCAGCGGGCAGACCACGTCGCCGGCCGCCGTGATGAGCCGGCTCTGGCCGTACATCCGTCCCCTGATCTGGATTGTCGCGTTGGGCTTGATCTCCATGGGTTTCGTCGCCGCGAGTGAGGCCGGAATCCCGATGCTGCTCAAGCCGCTGCTCGATCATGGCTTTGGCGCGAAAGGCAGCGCCAACGCCAAGTGGATCGTGCCGGCCGCCGTGGTCGGCCTGGCCGTCGTGCGGGGCGGCGCGCAGTACGCGTCAGGCTACTTGCTGGCCTATGTCACCAACAAGATCCTGCTCGAACTGCGTCTGAAGATGTTCGACCGGATGATTCACACCAGCGCCGGTTTCTTCCAGCGGGAAACGGCCAGCACGATCATCAACGCCATCGTGTTCGAGGTGAACCAGATCCTCAACGTGCTCCAGAGCGTAGTCGTCACACTTGTGCGCGACTCGCTGACTGTTGTGTTCCTGCTCGGCTACCTGTTCATCCTCAATTGGCGGCTGACGCTGGTGATCGCGGTGATCCTGCCGGCTATCGGCTGGCTGGTGAGCAAGATCAATCGCCGGTTGCGGCGGCTCAATCGCGAGTCGCAGTTGCTGACGAACGAACTGTCGTACATCGTGGAAGAAACCGTTGGCGGTTATAAGGTCGTCAAGGTGCACAACGGTCAGCGCTACGAAAACGACCGTTTCACCGAAATGAGCAATCGCCTGCGCGGTTACCAGATGCGCATGACGGTGTCCGGCGGTCTCGCGCAGCCGCTCACGCAGTTCCTGGCATCGATTGCGCTCGCGATCGTGATCACCATCGCCGTGGTGCAGTCGGCAAACGACCAGACGACCGTCGGCGGGTTCGTGGCGTTCGTCACGTCCATGCTGCTGGTCATCTCGCCGCTCAAGCACCTGATCGATATCAACCAGCCGCTGCAGCGCGGCATGACGGCGGCGGAACTGATCTTCGGTCTTATCGATGAACCCGCCGAGCCCGAAGGCGGCGGCCGGCCGCTCGAGCGCGCTCGCGGTGAGGTGGAGTTCCGGGAGGTGTCGTTCAGTTATGGATCGACCGGGACGCCAACGCTCGATGCGATCTCGTTCAAGATCGCTCCCGGCGAAATGGTGGCGCTGGCCGGTGCGTCGGGAAGCGGCAAGACCACGCTGGTCAACCTGTTGCCTCGTTTCTTCGATCCCGCCAGCGGCGCAGTACTGGTCGACGGCGTGCCGCTCACCGAGTACAGCCTGCACGATTTGCGCGGACAAATGGCGATGGTGAGCCAGGACGTCGTGCTCTTCAACGACACGATCGCGGCCAACGTTGCGTACGGCCAGACCCCGGATCGCGAGCGGGTGATGGCGGCGCTGGCTGCGGCGAATCTCGCCGATGTCGTCGCGGCCATGCCCGAGGGCGTGGACACACGCGTGGGCGGCAATGGCATGCGCCTGTCGGGCGGGCAGCGGCAGCGGCTGGCAATTGCTCGGGCGATCTACAAGGACGCACCTATTCTGATCCTGGACGAAGCGACGTCCGCGCTCGATTCCGAGTCCGAACGGCACGTGCAGGAAGCCTTGGAAACACTGATGAAGGGGCGCACGACGCTGGTGATTGCGCACCGCCTTTCGACCATTGAACGTGCCGACCGGATTCTGGTGATGGACGCCGGGAAAATCGCGGAGCACGGCAGCCACGCCGAATTGCTGCGCCAGAACGGGCTGTACGCAAACCTTCACCGGATCCAGTATCAGCAGCAGGCAGCCTGACGCTTTTTCGTTTTAATCGATGCGCGCCCCTGGTCGGAACGGCTACGGGCGCGTTTTGTTTTGGGGAGCGTGCAGGCGCCCGCTCCGCTATGAACGAACGGGTTTGCGAACCCGCCGCGCGTTATCCAGCCCCGCAGGCCAGGGCGATCCATTGCACTATGGACGAACAGCCGCCGTTGGAGTGGCCGTCGCGCGTCTTTGCAGCTTCTTGCGATACATCAACGTCCATACCGTGAGCGCGCCATAGATGGCATAGCCGATGAACGGCGAAACGACCAGGAAACGCTCGATCGGCCAGTGCCACGCCAGCCAGCTTCGAAGCGCATTCTCGCCCGTCAGGCCGAGACCCCAAACGGCCGTCATCAGACGAATCGATCGACGCAGCGCAGGACGCTCATCCCAGAGCGCTTCGAAGCGTGCCGCGCCACCTTCGCCTTCACGCGCGACGGTTGCCCGAGCGAGGTAAAAGGTGAGCGGACGCCGCATTGCGAGGGACAGCAGGAACACGATGCCGATAGCACCGGAGGCCATCGATTCACGCATCAGCAGCAACCGTGGACTGCCCCCGAGCGCCATCAGTACGACGGACAGCGCGATCCCGAGCAGGACCAGCACGCTGAGGGCATCGACGCGACGGGTTCTCGCGAACTCCACGAGGCTCCAGACGACAGGGGGCACCGCAGAGGCGTACAGCGCGCCGAGCTCGCCCCAATGCGGCAACGCGAGCCGATACGCAAGCCACGGCAATACGAGATTGACTCCGAGTTCAACGACAAGACCTGCGCGTATCTTCATGGCGAAAGGGTGCTGAAAAAGAGAAGGGACAGCACGGCGCGAGCGATCCTCATTGCGTGAACACGGACACGATGATCGCCAGCCACAGCGCGCCTACGCCGCCCAAAAACGCGTGACGTGCGAGCCGCAAGCGGGACTCATCGTCTGGGCGCTGTGTGGGTGACGTGGCGAGCCAGGGCACCGAACCCAGGCATGCAAATCCGGCGAGTGCCAGCAGGGCGACGCAGACATCGCCTGAGCGCCAATGCGAGCCCTCATGAATACCCCAATAACCGAGGAACACGATACCAATGGAGAACACCGTCGATGCGGCCGAACTGAGTGCCTGGACTGATCCCGCTGGAAATTGCATGACCTGCCTCCCGACACGCGTGAAAGCACGCGAGATGTCGCCATCATAGGTGAAACGGATCGGGGGAAAGGGGATGCTGCAAAGGTCGAGCGGGAGTGCCGGCGCCTGGAGGCGGCGCATCGGGTCAGGCTCAGCGATTGTCTCCACGTAGCGCGCTTTCGCTCATGCTTTTCGCACATGATTTTCGCTCGTGATCTCGCTCGTGATCTCGCTCGCGCCGTCAAGGGCAGAACCCACCCCCGAAGCGCGCGAAATTATCCCTCTCCGCTATCCCTCTCCGCTATTCCTCTTCGCTATCCCTCTTGCGAGCCTTGAACGTCGCGACGCGGCGCCTCGGACTCTACGTCTGCCGTGACCTTCTCCCGTGTCATCGACCTCACGCGGTCTTGAATAAACCGTTGCCCCGACACGACGATATAAAACGCAAGCGGCGTGAACACCAGCCCCAGCACGGTCGCTGTAATAGCACCGCCGAATACGCCGGTCCCGATCGATCGCCGGCTCTCCGCCCCGGCGCCGCTGGACGCGAGCAAAGGCACGACGCCCAACAAAAACGCCGCCGATGTCATCACGATCGGCCGGAAGCGCGCACTTGCCGCCGCGACAATTGCGTCCTTCAACGGCGCGCCATCGGCGTACAGGGTGCGCGCGAACTGCACGATCAGGATCGCGTTTTTCGCCGATAACCCAATCACCGTGATCATGCCGACCTTGAAGTAGACATCGTTCGGCATGCCGCGCAGAAGCATCGCGATCACTGCGCCAATCACGCCCAGCGGCACGATCGTCAGCACCGCGAGCGGAATGGTCCAGCTCTCGTAAAGCGCCGCGAGCGCCATGAACACGGCCAGTAGCGACAAGCCAATCAGGATGGGCGTCAGGCGCGCGGCACGCGTCTCTTCAAGCGCCGAGTCGGTCCAGTCGAAACCCACGCCCACCGGCAGCGCTTGCGCGAGCCGCTCCATCTCGGCCATCGCCGCGCCGGAGCTGATGCCGTTGGCGGGACGGCCGCTGACATCGAGTGAAGGCGAACCGTTATAGCGCGTGAGGACCGTCGGTCCGGTCGTCCAGTGCAGCGCCGCCACGGACGACAACGGCACCATCTGCCCCGCGGCATTACGCACCGAGAGGTTCATGAGACTGTCTTCGGTCATGCGCGACGACGCGTCGGCGGCGACCATCACGCGGCGCATACGGCCGCCCGAAGGGAAGTCGTCGATATACGACGAGCCAAAGGTGTTCCCGAGCGCGTCGCCGATCTTGTCGAACGAAACGCCCAGCGCATAAGCCTTCGCGCGGTCAACGTCCAGTACGATGCGCGGCGCGTCCGGCAACGCTTCCGAGTGCACATCGGCGAAAGCGGGATTGTTGCGAGCCTGCTGGAAGAGTTGTTCGCGTGCGGCGCTCAGCGCTGCAATGCCAATGCCGCCGCGATCTTCCAGCCGCATCACAAACCCTTCCGAATGGCCCATGCCGGGCACCGACGGCGGCATCTGGGCAGCCACGTCGCCATCCATGATCTTCGAGAGCGAGCGGTTCAGCGTGTCGCGCAGCGTGGCCGCGTCGGCGTCCCGCGCTGACCAGTCCTTCAGATCGACAAAACACATGGCCACGTTCTGGCCGCTGCCCTGGAAACTCCAGCCAACCACACTCGTCACGTTCGCCACCGCCGGCTCGCGTTTCAGGATCGCTTCCGCCTGCTCGACGACGGCGAGCGTGCGGGCCTGCGTAGCGCCTGCCGGCAATTGCACCATCACCTGGAGCTGCGCCTGGTCTTCCTGAGGCAAGAAGCCGCCCGGCATATGCAGATAGAGCGCTGCGCACGCGCCGGCCAGCACGAGATACACCACGAACATGGGACCCGCGCGGCGCAGCACACGTGCAACGAGCCCGCGATATCCCCGCGAGGTCCAGTCGAAGGCCGCCGTGAAGCCGAACGAACGGTTACTGGCCTCGTGTGAACCGCGCGAGCCATGCGATCCGTGAGCACCATGCCGCAAGGCACTCCGCGGTGGCGCTTTCAGGAGGGTCGCGCACAGCGCCGGCGTCAGTGAAAGGGCCGTGAACGCGGACACGAGAATGGACGCGATCATCGCGACCGTGAACTGCCGGTAAATCCCGCCGACACTGCCGGGAAAAAACGCCATCGGCACGAATACGGCGGTCAGCACGGCGGTAATACCGACGATCGCGCTGCCCATCTGCTGCATCGCCCGGCGCGTGGCCGCGCGTGGCGCAAGACCCTCTTCGCGCATCACGCGATCGACGTTCTCGACCACGACAATGGCATCGTCGACCAGGATCCCGATCGCCAGCACCATCGCGAACATGGTGAACACGTTGATCGACATGCCGAGCACATAAAGCGCCAGCAGCGAGCCGGTCAACGCAACCGGAATGACCACGGTGGGTATCAGCGCATAACGCAGGTCGCGCAGGAATAACCACATGACCAGGAACACCAGCAGCACGGCTTCGAAGAGTGTCAGCGCCACTTCGTGCAGCGCGACGTGGACGAACTTGGAACTGTCGAACGGAATCTCCACGGCCGTGCCCGGCGGCAGGCTACGCGACAGTTCCGCAAGCTTCGCGCGGATCGCGCCGGAGGTTTCCATCGCGTTGCCTTGCGGTGAGAGCCGGATACCGACCGTTGCCGCTGACTTGCCGTTCAGCCGCGAAAACGACGCGTAGCTGTCGCGGCCCAGTTCCACCCGCGCGACATCCTTTAACCGAACAGCCGATCCATCCGTGCGCGCTTTCAGCACGATCTCGCCGAATTCGGCCGGCGAGATCAATTGCCCCCTGACCGTGACCGACGCCGTCAATTGCTGGCCGGTGACGAATGGCACGTCGCCGAGCGTGCCGGCCGTGACCGTCGCGTTTTGCGCTGCGATGGCCTGCGTGACATCGGCGGCGGCGAGGTTGTATTCGCGCAGTTTCATCGGGTCGATCCAGACCCGCAACGCCTCTCCGGCATCCCACAATTCGGCTGAGCCAACGCCCGGCGCGCGCTTCAGGTCGCGCAGCATATAGCGGTTGACGTAGTCGCTCAGTTCCACGGAATCGCGGCGTCCATCAGTGGACGTGAGCGCGACGAGCATCAGGAATGTGCCCGTCGACTTGAAGACGCTGATGCCTTGCTGCACGACTTGCTGGGGCAGGCGTGACTCGATCTGCTTCATCCGGTTCTGGACATCGACCATGGCGATGTCCGGGTTGGTACCCGCCGAAAACGTGGCCGCGATCTCGAGTTCGCCCAGGCTGTCGCTGGTGGTTTCGTAGTATTGCAAGCCTTCGGCGCCGTCCAGGCTTTCTTCGATCACGCTCGCAACCGTGTTGTCCACGCTTTCTGGCGATGCGCCCGGATACATCGCGTCAATCACGATGCGCGGCGGTGTCAGCCGCGGATATTGGGCGACAGGCAGAAAGGGCGTGACCAGTGCACCCGCCACGAAAATGGCCAGGGCAACAATCCACGCAAAAACCGGACGATCGATGAAAAAAGACGGCACGCGGGTCCTGATAATTCAATGAGGTTTATTGAAGGCTACCGGGATTGCCGATCTTCATCGAGGGTCGTCGTGGCCGGAATGCCGGGTCATTACCGCCTTGACCGCCAGTGACAACCTATCCGGAATTACGCCAATCTTGCGTGGCGAAACGTTGCGTCGAGATTATTGCGCCGGGATCGTTGCGCCGGGATCGTTATCGCTCGATAAGCGAGCTTTGAAACTTGGCGACTGTGTGGTTCGTGTTGGCTTTGTCCACGTGTCAGCGGAGTGATCTTAAAAACTTAAAATAATTGTGTCCAGCATTATTAACCAACGACCTCTTTGAGACCCCTTTTCACCGGCGATTCTCGCTGATCAAAGTAATTTTCATTATTATTTAATATTGAAAGGTGAGGGGATCATGTCTTTGAGGCATAGACTATTATTAAATGTGATATTCGAGCGTGCACGTTGCGGGCGATCAGGTTCAAAACCAGTCAATCTTGATAAATGATTGTCGACAGGTCGTTCCCGGCCTGTCGAACCTGGATCATTCATCAGCCAAAGCGGGAGGTCTTGCTCGAAGCCGCTTGCTCCAGCATTGAAATGACGGCATCTATATGGCCGATGCGCTTGCGCTGCGCCGGCATGAGGCTCATCGATAATACGGAATCAACACGGTTTCGCCAATATGATAGAGACAACCCGTGACTTGATGCAATCCGGTTGATTATCTGTTCCAGATGCGCGAGATCGGTTTCTAGGAGTAGGTGATTCATTATTTTTCCCGGTAGCGCCGTCATTTTTGCGGTCGCTGGTTATTGCCATCCGGTTCAACGCTTTTATATGCGTTGTAAAGCCGGTACGGCTTCGTGCTTCACTAAAATCCGGCCCCGACAAGTTCAATAAGAGCCGCTTCGCCGTGACACTGGTCAATGTCTGGCACGCAGGGCTTCACGCATGAGTCGTGCCACACGATGCCCCGTTCCGGGGAAACGCTACCGGCCCTTTGCTGACAATGTCTGGCGGGGGACAGAAAGTTTTTGGAGAGCGTCAAATGGCGATCATGCGCGTGGACTGCCGTTCCGACGTTACGCCTTGCCACGTTACGTCTGTTCGGCGGGTGAACGAGAGAGGTAGTGACGCAAACGATAAACCGATCGTGCGTGCTAATTTAGGATGTCTCACCGCTGGCGATTTGAATTGCCGCAGTATTGTTTCGATAAAACATACCGATAAATTCCCGTTGATCAACGTTATCAATAATAATTAATACCGAATCGGGGTCTCGGCATTCCGCAGTGATCAACAAATACCTCTGCAGAAATTAAACGCGTGATTAATCAAGAATCTTCTCTTCGCAGAGTTCAATAAGGATTAATATTGTTGAAATAAAGCAGGCGGCGATAACGTCGTTATTACCTGTTTCTATCTCGCGAGAAGGAAGGACACCCGGCGCGGATGGCCCAGGAAGCAGACTTGCAAATCGCTCTTGACCGTGCGGTTTGCGAATGCTCGAAAGGAGCCTCCCATGACCATTAGCAAGCCGCCTGGCGTCCGGATCATTTCATCCTCCCAATCCTTGCCGAATCCCGATCCAGTCGACTTCCCGATTGTGGGCATCGGCGCGTCGGCGGGTGGAATCCAGGCGTTGATGCGTCTGCTCCAGGGTATGCCGGCGGACGGCGGCATGGCGTTCGTCGCCGTGTTGCATATATCTCCGAATCACGCGAGCCATGTTGACGAAGTGCTGCGACGCTCGGTTTCCATGCCGGTCGTGCAGGTCTTCGGCACCACGCCGATTGAAAAGAACACGGTCTACCTGATTTCACCGTCGAACGACTTATCACTCGCGGACGGTTGTCTTCATGTCGTCCCGAGCGACCCGGCGCGACGCCGGCCGGTCGCGATCGACCTGTTTTTCCGGAGTCTGGCGGACGCGCACCGGGCACGCTCGATCAGCATCATCCTCTCGGGGATGGGCAGCGACGGCTCCTTGGGCATTGCACGGATCAAGGAACAGAACGGCATAAACATCGTGCAGGACCCGATGGACGCGGAATTCGACGAAATGCCGCGCAATGCGCTGGCAACCGGGTTCGTCGATATCGTGCTTGCAGTCGAGCGGATGCCCGCCCGCCTGATCGAGTTACGCGACAACGCGCGCGTGATGAAAGCGCTTCACGCCGCTGACGACTCGCCGCTAGACGAACCGGGTATTGAGTCCGGCATTGATCCAGCCGTCCCGGACGCCGATATTGACGTGCTGCAGGCATTGCTGACCATCCTGCGCATCCGCACTGGCCATGACTTCCGGCACTACAAGCGCGGCACGGTGATGCGGCGCATCGAGCGGCGGCTGCAAGTGAACGGCGTAGCCGATCTGATCGGGTATAAGCGGTTTATCGAAACGCATCCTGAAGAAACGACTGCGCTTCTGAAAGACATGCTGATCGGCGTGACGAATTTTTTCCGCGACCGCAAATCGTTCGATGCCCTGGCGCAGCAGGTGGTGTCGAACCTCTTCACAGTGCGCCCGCTCGACGAGCCCGTGCGGGCGTGGTCGGCGGGGTGCTCGACAGGAGAGGAGCCGTACTCGCTGGCGATGCTGCTGAGCGAGCACGGGCCGGCCCACGGCAAATTTCCGCTGATCCAGGTGTTTGCCACGGATGTCGACGCGAGTGCAATCGAGACGGCGCGTGCGGGCGTTTATGCCGGATCGATCGTGGCGGACGTATCGCCCAAGCGGCTAAGCCGCTTTTTCATGAAGCCCGGTGGCCGTTACCAGGTGAGCAAGGAATTGCGTCAAAAAGTGGTGTTCGCTATCCACAACATCCTGAGCGATCCGTCGTTTTCGGGCATGGACCTTATCTCGTGCCGCAACCTGCTCATCTACCTCGATAGAACCGTCCAGCGTCAGGTGCTGGAAACGTTTCACTTTGCGCTGCGGCCGGGCGGTTTTTTGTTTCTCGGCGGCTCGGAATCTATCGAAATTGCAAGCGACCTGTTCGAGCAAGTGGACAAGCGCAACCACATTTATCAGTCGAAACGCATGGGTACCCGCGCCATGCCGCCGCTGGCGCTCATCCGCCCCGCGATCTTCGACGTCCCCAGGCGCCCCGGTTTGGGACGCGAGACGCCGGCGTCGCTGGCGGCGTTGCGTCAGCGCGTGTTCGAGCGCTATGCGCCGCCTAACGTCACCGTGGATTGCGATGGCGCGATCCTGCATATGTCCGATCACGCGGGACGTTTCCTGCAGTATGTCAGCGGCGAGCCTTCGCGCAATCTGCTCACGCTCGTCAACCCGGAGCTTCGCGTGGAGTTGCGCAACGCGCTGCATCGCGTATTGCGCGACGGCGACAGCGTAGTGTCGCGGCGCGTGCGCTTTTCGCGCGGCGAGACTTCGTCGTTCGTCAATATATCGGCACGGTTGTTCAAGGATGACGGCAGCGGCGAAGATGTGATCGTCGTGTTCTTCGACGAAATCGAGAACGAGATTGCCGGGCAACAGGTCGTGCCCGTGAGCGACGCCTCCGCCTGCGCCGGTGCCGATGCGGACAAACTCATCGATCTTGAACATGACCTGCATCGCGCGCAGACGCAGATGCATTCGTCGATGGAAGACGCCAGTGCGTTCGCCGAGGAGTTGATGGCGTCGAATGAAGAGTTACAGGCGATCAACGAAGAACTGCGCTCGACCACCGAGGAACTGGAAGCGGGCAAGGAAGAGCTGCAGTCGGTCAATGAAGAACTGGTCACGGCGAATCTCGAACTCTCGGACACCGTCGCCGAGACGGCCAAGGCGAACGATGACCTGCGCAACCTGATTTCATCCACTGGCATTGCGACGGTGTTCGTCGATCGCGAGATGCGTATCAAGCGATATACGCCGCCGGCGGTCGGGCTCTTCAAGCTGATTGCGTCGGACATCGGGCGGCCGTTGCCCGATCTCACGCATCGGCTCGACTATCCGCAAATGGCCGCCGATGCACGCGCGGCCTTCGACACGCTCACGTTCACCGAACGCGAGATCCGCACGGATCAAGGCGAGTGGTTTCTTGCGCGGGTGCTGCCGTATCGCACAGCGGACGATCAGATTGACGGAGCAGTCATCACGCTGATCGACATCACGGCACGCCGGGCGGCCGAAGCGGCGGTGCGCAGCAGTGAAGAACGCTTGCGGCTGGCGGCCGTTACCACGAACGATTACGCGATCATTGTGCTGGATATGGACGGGTTGATCGTCACGTGGAACGGCGGGGCACAACGCATTTTTGGTTATGCTGCAAGCGAAGTGCGGGGCCAGCCGCTCGATCTGATCTTTCTCCCCGACGATCTTGAAGCGTGTGTACCTTTGCTCGAGCGGCAACGCGCCACGCTGGCCGGTCGTGTCGAAGACGAGCGCTGGCACGTGCGCTCCGACGGCACCGAAATCTATTGCAGCGGGGTCACCACGCCGATCGAGTCGGATCAGTTCCGCGGTTACGCGAAGATTGCTCGCGATGTCACCAACAAGACCGGCGTCGAGAGCCAGAAGCAACTCGCACTCACGCTCGAACGCGCAATCCGTGCGCAGTCCGAAGCGGCGAACCGGTTGAAGGACGAGTTCTTTTCGGTGTTGTCGCATGAGCTCAAAAACCCGCTCAACCTGATTCACGTAAAAGCCGAATTGCTCACGCGCCTACCCGACGCGCGGGACATCTCAAGCGTGCAGGATGCCGCAGATGCCATCCAGCGCGCCGTCGAGGGGCAGGCCAAGATCATCGACGACTTGCTCGACCTGTCGCGCGTGCGCACCGGCAAGCTTGCGCTCCGGTTCGTGCCGGTGGAGGTCGCGTCGGTCCTGCACGCGGTCGTGGCCGCGAGCGCGGCCGATGCGCAGGCGGGTGAGATCGCGTTGTCGGTGACGGGCACCGATGCCGCCGTGATGATTCATGCCGATGCCGAACGCGTCGAGCAGATGGTCTGGAATCTCGTGCGCAACGCGCTGAAGTTCACGCCGCCTGGCGGGTGGGTGCGGATCGCCTTATCGAGGCAAGGCGGGTTTGTATGTGTCGAGGTGGCGGATACGGGGCAGGGTATCGATCCTGGCTTCCTGCCACGTATCTTCGAGATGTTCAGCCAGGCCGATGGCGGCGGCCGTCGTGATCGGGGTGGTCTTGGGATCGGGCTGTCGCTCGTGAAGCAACTTGCGGAGTTGCACGGCGGGCATATTGAAGCGGAGTCAGCAGGGCAGGGACAAGGGGCGCGCTTCCGGCTGTGGCTGCCGGAGAACGCGCCGTCGCTACCGGTGCAGGCACCGCGTGAATACGTCGATCCGGGCATCTTGAGGGGCCTGCGCGTGTTGCTCGTCGATGATTCCATCGACGCGTTAGAGGCGTTTCGTACGCTGCTTGAAATGGAGGGAGCGCGGGTGCGTGCCGAGCCAAGCGCCGAGCAGGCGCTTGAAGCGATGGCGCAGCAGGAGTTCGATGTGGTGCTGTCCGATATCGGCATGCCGGCCATGAACGGCTACGAGATGATCGAGCAGATGCGAAAGGCACCCCGGACCGCGCGGCTGCCTGCCCTTGCGCTCACCGGATTCGGCCGTGAACAGGATGTCACCCGGGCGCTCGCTGCCGGGTTTGACGGTCATTTGAGCAAGCCGGTTTCGCTAAATGGGCTAGTCGCGGCGATTGCCCGGAGTTTGCCGAGGTGAGGGGGCTCGTGTCAGCCAAAGACGGCTGCTGTTTGCAATTCGTTAGCGTTGCGCTGACACTTATCGGGTACGCGAAAGACGCCGCCAATGCACTCAAAACAATGCCGCGTAACGTCGCTGCGACGATTCCAGTCGAAGATAACGGTGCTTGCGAACGATCCGTATTCGGCTGCCAAATGTGAAGAAGCTAACCGGACGCGATGGCTATTTGTTACGTGTTGGTGACTGGCGTGTTTTGTTTGAAATCGACGATGGCAAACTGCTGATCCTGGTCCTTGCCGTCAGACCTCGAGGAGGGGCTGACGAATGACTACCATTCAATTTATCGAGCGTGACTGTCGTGCTGAATTCGCGATCGTGCCTATCGAAAACTGGAACCGTGTCGCGCCGTTGATCGAGGATCTCGATGACGAAGCGCTTTTTGATCAAGCGAAAGCAGCCGACGATGGTTTGCACTGCCAGTCTTTGCGCTTGATGCTGAGTTGGCCGGCGCGCACCCAATACGCGCCTGGCGCGAATATCGCAATCTCACTCAGGACGCGTTGAGCGAAGCATCTGGCATTAGCAAGCCGTATTTGAGCCAGATCGAAAGTGGGAAGCGAAACGGCACCTTCAAAAAACTTGCTGCTATAGCCAGGGTGCTCTCCGTGCCCGTGGATATCCTTGCGCAGCAGTAGCATATTGTCCCGCCGAATTCTTACATCAAGACAATATCGTACTGCTCCTGACTCAGATTCGACTCAACCTGCAGTGAAACCGGCTTGCCGATAAAGTCCATCAGCATCGCCAGGTGCTGCGACTCTTCCTCAAGAAATAAATCGATCACCTGCTGCGATGCCACCACGCGAAACTCGCGCGGATTGAACTGACGCGACTCACGCATGATCTCGCGCAACACGTCGTAACAGACGGTGCGCGGCGTCTTCACCTGGCCTTTTCCATCGCAGGTCGGACACGGCTCGCACAACACATGCGCGAGCGATTCACGCGTGCGCTTGCGTGTCATTTCAACCAGCCCCAACTGCGAAAAACCGTTCACCGTCACCCGCGTCCGATCTCGCGACAACGCCTTCTTCAATTCGCTAAGCACCTGGTCGCGATGTTCGACGTTCTCCATATCGATGAAATCGATAATGATGATCCCGCCCAGATTGCGCAACCGCAGTTGCCGGGCAATCGTGTGCGCGGCTTCAAGATTGGTTTTAAAAATTGTATCGTCGAAATTACGGGCACCTACATAACCGCCCGTATTCACGTCGATAGTGGTCATTGCTTCGGTCTGATCGATCATCAGATAACCGCCTGACTTCAGATCGACCCGGCGTGACAACGCCCGCTGAATCTCGGCTTCAATGTTGTACAGGTCGTAAAGCGGCCGCTCGCCAGCATAGTGATGCACACGGGAAGCCACAGCCGGCGTGAACTCGATCGCGAAGTCCGCCAGCATCTGGTAAGTCTCGCGCGAATCGACCTGGATACGCGAGGTATCGTCGTTGACGAAATCGCGCAACACGCGCTGAGCAAGATTGAGATCCTGATGCAGCAGCGAGGTCGGCGCGACCCTCTGCGCCTGCGCGACAATCGTGGTCCATGTCTTGCGCAAATAAGCAACGTCGGCCGCGAGCTCTTCACTCGATGCATCTTCCGCAATAGTGCGGACGATGTACCCGCCTTTTTCGTCAACCGGAAGAACGGCGGTGAGCCGTGCACGGATGGCCTCGCGTTCGGCCTCGCTGGCAATCTTCTGCGAGATCCCGATATGTGGCTCCTGCGGCAGATAGACCAGCGTTCGCCCCGCAATACTCACCTGCGTGGAAAGCCGCGCGCCCTTGGTGCCGATAGGATCCTTGACCACCTGCACCATCAGCGCCTGGCCTTCGAACACGATCTTCTCGATTGGCGTATGCGGCGTGTTCGAATGCGTTTCGCCGGCAATACGCGGGTGCCAGATATCCGCCACGTGCAGGAACGCCGCGCGCTCGAGCCCGATATCGATAAAAGCCGACTGCATGCCGGGCAGCACGCGCACGACCTTGCCGAGATAAACATTGCCTACCCGTCCGCGAGACAACGTGCGCTCGACGTGAAGCTCTTGCACCGCGCCTTGCTGAACGAGGGCAACGCGGGTTTCCTGCGGTGTGACGTTGATCAGGATTTCTTCGTTCATGGACTGTTTAGAAGTCGACGCGCGCCACGCGCAGGAGTGCTGCTGTTTCGAAAAGAGGCAGGCCCATGATACCCGAATAGGACCCCTCGATCCGTTCGATAAACGCCGCAGCGCGTCCCTGAACGCCATATGCACCGGCCTTTCCGAGCGGTTCGCCAGTGGCCGCGTAACGCTGCAGTGCAGCACGCCCGACGGTGGCGAAGCGCACGAGCGAACGCGACAGAACAGGCGTGAGCAGAACGCCGTCGGCGTCGACCACGGCGAGCGCTGTCAGCACCTCGTGATCGCGCCCGGATAGCCGTTCGAGCATCGCGACGGCATGGCACGCATCGTCGGGCTTGCCCATGATCGCGCCATCCAGGGTGACGGTCGTATCGGCAACCAGGATGGGTGCAGCGCGATGACCGCCCTTCAGGCAGCGTGCATATGCCGCTTGCGCCTTTGCCGCGCAAACGCGCAGTACATAAGCGTCGGCTGCCTCGCCGGGCAACTCGGCTTCGAGCGCTTCAGCGTCTTCATCGGGACGCGGCAGCAGCAACTCGAAGCGAACGCCGAGTTGCTGCAACAGTTCTTGCCGCCGGGGACTTTGCGACGCGAGATAAACAAAAGGGAAGCTGGACGATGGCATGTTCGCGGATATTGAAGGTCACGCGCCGTAGCCCCAGGCGCGGTTGTTCAACGCCCCAATGCCACACGTTACGCGCGATGATAGGGATGATTTTGCGTGATGCTCCACGCGCGATAAAGCTGTTCGGCCAGCAGCACGCGGACCATGCCGTGCGGCAGCGTGAGACTTGAAACACGCAGCAGGACTTCGGCACGCGCCTTGACCTGCGGGTCGAGACCGTCGGCGCCGCCGATCACGAACGCCACGTCGCGGCCTTCCTGCTGCCAGTCAGGCAATGCGCCGGCGAGTTGCATGGTGGTCCAGTCACGGCCGCGTTCGTCGAGTGCGACAAGCCGCGCATTCTTGGGCAGCGCCGCCTCGATTCGCAGGCGTTCGGCAGCCATCACGCTCTCGGCGTTACGTCCCGATGAACGCTGTTCGGGTTTGATCTCGCGCAACTCGATGCGCAGCTCGGGCGGCATGCGTTTCGCATACTCGTCGAAGCCGGTCGCGATCCAGTCGGGCATCTTGTGGCCGACCGCAAGGATATGAAGTTTCATGGCGACATTGCAAAGCGCTTTACCCGCACTACGCCCGCGCCGTGATAGCGCGACGTACAGATGCGGCCAGCGTCAGCGACGCGTGGTCTTGCGAGCCGGCTTGGCGGCCGGTTCGTCGTCTTCTTCGTCGTCCGACACGCTCACCTGGGCGCCGCTGAAGCCACCCGAGCTCTGCAGCTTGACCCGCACGGGTTTGTCGCCCCAGACCTCTTCGAGGTTGTAGTACTGGCGCAGCGCCGGTTGGAGGATATGGACGACCGCGTCGCCGCAATCGACCAGCACCCACTCGCCGACTTCCTCGCCTTCGGTGCTGATGACGTCGCCGCCCAGCCCCTTGACCTTGTCGCGCACGCTGTTGGCGAGCGCCTTGGTCTGACGATTCGAGGTGCCGCTCGCGACGATGACACGGTCGAAGAGGGCGGTCAGGTGGGTGGTGTTGAACACCTTGATGTCCTGCGCCTTGACGTCTTCCAGACCGTCGATGATCGCGCGTTGAAGCTTTGTGATTTCCATATTTTTACCGATGGTTTTACCGATGATACAAGTGGTGTTGAACAATATAGTCCCATACGGCGGACGGTACATGACTCTCGGCGTCTCTCTCGCCCGCCGCGTGCGCCCGCAGGCGTTCTCCCAACTGCTCGCGGATCCCGGTCGCCGACACTTCCAGCTCCAGCGCGGAATCAATCAGCAGATGGCCGTGCGGCGTGGCTTGCAGGACCTCAGCCGGGGCGCTGCGCGCGGCAATCTCCACGGCTACGGCGGGAGAAACCGTTGAGACGTCAAATCCTGCACGGGTTTCCACGCACACGTGCGCAAATTCGAACAGGCGTTTCCAGTCGCGCCATGAATCCAGGTGCACGAGCTGGTCGGCGCCGATCAAGAGTGACAGCGACGCGTGCGCACCTTCTCGCGCGCGCCAGCGAGCCAGCGTCTCCACGGTATAGGTCGGGCCGTCGTGATCGATTTCATCGGTGGCGACGATGACTTGCAGCCCTTCTGCATGCAGCGAATCCGCCGCCGCGCGGGTCATGGCAAGCCGATGATGCGCGGCAGTTACATCCTTTTTCTGCCACGGCTGGCCAGCCGGCAACAGCACGAGTTCGGTCAGGTCGAGCAACTCGGCGAAACGGCGTGCAAGGGCCAGATGAGCGTCGTGAATCGGGTCGAACGTGCCGCCCAGCAAACCGACGCGTCGAGCACAAGGGAGGTTCGATTTCAGTGGACGGTCCTCTTCGGGGACAGATTGCAACAGGTGCGGCGTTCAGGTCTCATAGTCTGCAGCTTTCTCGCGGCTTCTTGCGCAGTTCTTTTATAGCCACTCTCGCGCCACCAGGAAATCAGAGTAAAGCCGCGCTTCGGGCGTGTCCTGCTCCGGCTTCCAGTCATAGCGCCACGTTACAGCCGGCGGCATCGACATCAGGATGGACTCCGTTCGGCCGCCGCTTTGCAGCCCAAACAGCGTGCCACGGTCGAAGACGAGGTTGAATTCCACGTAGCGGCCACGCCGGTACGTCTGAAATTCACGCTGCGCTTCGCTGTAAGGCGTGTCGCGCCGGCGTTCGATGATCGGCAGATACGCGGCCAGGAAGCTGTCGCCCACACTGCGCACCATGGCGAACGCTTCGTCGAAGCCGGGTTCCGAGACGTCATCGAAGAAAATCCCGCCGACTCCGCGCGCTTCATTGCGATGCTTGAGATAAAAATACTCATCGCACCATTTCTTGAAACGCGGATACAGATCCGTGCCGAAGGGCGCCAGCGCATCCCGGCACACGCCGTGAAAATGCCGGGCGTCGTCCTCGTAGCCGTAATAAGGCGTGAGGTCCATGCCGCCGCCGAACCAGAACAGCGGGGGCTCCCCCGCTTTTGTCGCGATCAGCAGCCGCACGTTCATGTGCACGGTAGGGCAGTGCGGATTGCGCGGATGCATGACAAGCGACACGCCCATGGCCTCGAAACCACGCCCGGTAAGTTGTGGACGCGCGGCGCTCGCCGAGGCTGGCAAGGCGTCGCCGGCTACATCGGAGAAACCGATGCCGCCACGTTCGAAAAACTGGCCGCCTTCAAGAATCCGCGTGCTGCCGCCCCCGCGCAACCGTTCTTCCGGGCCACGCTGCCAGGAATCGATGAGGAATTCGTTGCCGTCGAACGCCCCAAGCGCCTGCGCGATCTGCTTTTGCAAACCGGTCAGATAAGTGCGGACAGCTTGTACGTCGTAGGTTGGAGCGGACATCGTGGACTGTTTTACGGCTTGCGGGAAAAAGGGCCTGGAGTTGAGCGGAGCCTGGTTTGCTCAAACTTGCCCGGTCCAGTGCGCGTTCTTTCTAAAACGCACTGCCGGACGCGAAGGTCCGGCAGTGCGGTGCTCAATGTGCTGCGTTGTTGCGTTTTCTCGCGACGGTTTCTGGTCACTTGCCTAGTCACTTGCCTAGTCACTTTACCCGGCCACATTGCCAGCGGTTCCGCTTCAGCTCTGGCGTTCTGCCGCTTTACGGTTCAGCGCGCGATAACCAATGTCCCGCCGGTACTGCATGCCGTCAAACGCGATTTGGTTGATCGTATCGTAGACGACGGACTGCGCGCCACGTACCGAGTCCGACAAACCCACGACGCACAGCACCCGTCCGCCCGATGTGCTGAGCTTGCCGTTTTCCAGCGTGGTGCCTGCATGGAAAGTCACGGCTTCCGGCGTCTGCGCAGGAATGCCATTGATCCGGTCACCCTTGCGCGGCGTGTCCGGGTAGTTATGCGCGGCCAGCACGACGCCGAGCGCCGTGCGCCGGTCCCATTCGATCTCCGCTGTCGCGAGCGTGCCGGCGATCGCCAGTTCCACGACCTTCGAGAAATCGCCCTTCAAGCGGGCCATGATTGGCTGCGTTTCCGGGTCACCCATCCGGCAATTGAATTCGAGCGTTTTCGGATTGCCGTGCGCGTCGATCATCAGGCCGGCGTACAGGAAACCGGTGTAGCGGATGCCTTCCTGTTCCATGCCACGCACCGTCGGCAGGATGATTTCGCGCATGACGCGGGCGTGCAGTTGCGGCGTGACGATAGGCGCGGGCGAATAGGCGCCCATGCCGCCGGTGTTCGGGCCCTTGTCGCCGTCGAGCAAACGCTTGTGGTCCTGGCTCGACGCCAACGCCAGCACATGCTTACCGTCCACCATCACGATAAAGCTCGCTTCCTCGCCGTCCAGGAATTCCTCGATCACCACGCGCGCACCGGCGTCGCCCAGTTTGTTGTCGGCGAGCATGGAGTCGACGGCCGCGTGCGCTTCTTCAAGCGTTGTTGCCACGACCACGCCCTTACCGGCCGCGAGCCCGTCAGCCTTGATCACGATAGGCGCGCCTTTCGTGTCCAGATAAGCGTGGGCAGCGGCTATGTCCGTGAACGTTTCGTATTCCGCAGTCGGAATAGCGTGGCGCTTCATGAACGCTTTCGCGAAGTCCTTCGAGCTTTCCAGCTGCGCGGCTTCCTTGGTCGGGCCGAAAATCTTCAGGCCACGTGAGCGGAACAGGTTGACGATACCCGCCGCGAGCGGACCTTCGGGTCCAACCACGGTCAGCGCGATCTGCTCTTTCTCGGCGAAATCGGCGAGTGCGGCAGGATCGGTGATGTCGACATTGAGCAAACGCTCGTCCTGAGCCGTACCGCCGTTACCCGGCGCGACATAAACCATCTGCACGCGCGGCGATTGCGCGAGTTTCCAAGCGAGCGCATGTTCGCGACCGCCGGAACCGACGACGAGTAACTTCATTTAAAACCTCGAAGATCTTAAGAAATGCATGGCGGCAGGAGGGCGGACCGGGTTGAATCGATTTGTACCAATTCGAGCCATTTAAACCAGTCTGCCGCACCTGATCCGCGGATATCTGCTTTGCCGTGCGCCGGCTCTTTGCCCGACGACTGCCGAATTCCCGCCGGGTGCATTGACGCGGGGAAGTGGTTCGCGCCATCACGCGGCTGCGTCACTCGACTTCCCGGCTGTCAATCGCGGCTTCCGGCCAGGTTCGGCGCACCTCAACGACTGTACCTAGCCGGTATTTCAGGCCCATATTTCAGGCCCATATTTCGGGGGACATGGCCGGCGTGGTCCGCCGGCCTGCCTTTCACATAACGCGCCAGCCGGCGGATTTATTCACCCATGACCACCGCATTCGTCTGTGCACGTGTCCGGGCTCCGCTATTCAAACAAACGAATGAAACGCACCCGCTACCCATGCACCAATCGAGCCAGAAACGGGCGCTAGTGTCCAGCGTCCCGCGGGGCACATCCATGCCCGTGCGGGCGTCAGGCAAGCGGGGCAGGCACGGCTTGGCGACGGGCCGGCTCATTTACCTGGCGATCATTCTTCGTCGATGGCTGCGTTGGTGTACACCTCTTGCACGTCGTCCAGATTTTCCAGCGCGTCCAGCAATTTCTGCATTTTCGCCGCGTCCTCGCCGGTGAACTCGACTTCGCTCTGCGGCTTCATGATGACTTCGGCCACTTCCGCCTTGAAGCCCGCAGCTTCCAGCGCGTCTTTCACCTTCTGGAAATCGTTGGCCGGGCAAACCACTTCGATGCTGCCGTCGTCATTGGTCACCACGTCGTCCGCGCCTGCCTCGAGCGCCGCTTCCATCAGCTTGTCTTCGGACGTGCCGGGAGCAAACAGGAACTGGCCGACGTGATCGAACATGAACGCTACCGAGCCGTCCGTGCCCATGTTGCCGCCGAACTTCGAGAACGCGTGGCGGACCTCCGCCACAGTCCGGGTACGGTTGTCCGTCATGGTGTCCACGATGATGGCCGCGCCGCCGATACCGTAGCCCTCGTAGCGAATTTCTTCATACGTCGCGCCGTCGACACCACCCACGCCGCGCTGGATCGCGCGGTTGATGTTGTCCTTGGGCATGTTGGCGTCGTAGGCCTTTTCGACGGAGAGCCGCAGGCGCGGGTTCGTGTCCATTTCTCCGCCGCCCATGCGGGCCGCGACCTGAATTTCCTTGATAAGACGCGTCCAGACCTTGCCACGCTTGGCATCGGTCGCCGCTTTCTTATGCTTGATGTTGGCCCATTTTGAATGACCCGCCATACCTTTCTCCATCGCGCCCGAGTTTTTCTCGCACGCCTGTGTGTCAATAATGCCGCCCTATCCCGAAAACCGAAAAGGCGCTTTTCGACGGCCGGCATCTTATGTTCGCGCTGCATGGTGGCAGGGCTTGAATGGCCGAGCGCGGCACGGCGCACGCCCTGTTTCGGGTTCTGCGGCGCCGGTCCGGTTGCTGATTTCCCCAAATTCACGATTCCGCGAACTCGGACCAACATATCCGCCTACCACGCGCTGCTTGCTAAATGGCGCCAGCCAATCCTGTCAGCCAATCCTGTCAGCCAATCCTGTCAGCTAATCCCGTCAGCTAATCCCGTCAGCTAATCCCGTCAGCTAATCCTGTCCGCCAACCTAATGCACAAACTGCTTATTTGGCGGACCAGAATTTTATCATGGCGCGCCGCTTCGGCAGGTGTCGGCCTTGCTCCGACGGCGCGCACGTCCTTTCAAGTTCCCGTGCCGGCGCTTGGTTTTGTGCTAGTTCTTCGTACCGAATAGCCGGTCGCCGGCGTCGCCCAGGCCGGGGACGATATACGCGTGCTCGTTCAGATGCGAGTCGAGCGAGGCCACGTAGAGCTTCACGTCCGGGTGGGCGTCCGAGAAAACCTTCACGCCTTCGGGCGCCGCAACCAGTGCCACGAAGATGATGTTTTCACCGAGCACCTTGCGCCGTTTCATCACGTCCACGGCATGGACCGCCGAATAGCCGGTTGCGAGCATTGGGTCGCACAGGATGAATACGCGCTCTTCCAGATCGGGCGGCAGGCGCACGAGATATTCGACCGGCCGGTGATCCTCTGCGCGATAGACGCCGATATGGCCGACCCGCGCAGACGGAATCAGGTCGAGCAGCCCGTCCGACATGCCGATACCGGCCCGCAGCACCGGCACGATAGCCAGTTTCTTGCCGGCGATCACGGGCGAGTCTACGGTGACCAGCGGGGTTTCGACACGCTTCGTGGTCAGCGGCAGGTTGCGCGTGATTTCATAACCCATCAACAGCGTGATCTCGCGCAGCAACTCGCGAAACGTTCGCGTTGACGTGTCCTTGTCCCGCATGTGCGTCAGCTTGTGCTGGATCAGCGGGTGGCTGAGGATGAAGAGATTGGGAAAGCGGCTGTCCTGTTTCATGGAATTCGCGCGGTTGCCGCGGCATTAAGTGTGGATTCGGGTGAGTCGGGTGATTCGTTCAATTCTGAAGCCGCGCCGGTTTTGCATGCCTGCGCTCAAGCAATGACGCCAGTTTACCCAAATTAGGCGCGCCTAAAGCGGAGATTGCGGGCGATAGGCCATCCGGTTTATTGCGCGGCCGACGTCCGATCCCTCATTCTTCTAGAATTGCATCACGCGGTCCGCACGAACGGACGGCGAGCCAGGATTCGGCACAAGACTTCATTACCCCGGTTTTAATCGGTTTCCACCGGTTTCAACGCGGGCAACCAGAAAGGGACAGCAATGGACATGGGAATCAAGGGGCGCACGGCGCTCGTGTGCGCGGCCAGCAAGGGTTTGGGGCGCGGTTGTGCCGAGGCGCTGGCGGCCGAGGGCGTCAACCTCGTGATCGTGGCGCGCACGGCGGGACCGCTTGAGGCCACGGCCGAGCATCTTCGTGCAAGCTTTGGTGTGAATGTGACGGCGGTGGCGTGCGACATCACCACGGCTGAAGGCCACGCCGCGGCGCTGGCCGCGTGTCCTGCGCCGGACATTCTCGTGAACAACGCCGGTGGGCCGCCGCCGGGGGATTTCAGGCAATTCTCGCGCGACGACTGGATCAAGGCGCTTGATTCGAACATGCTGACGCCGATCGAACTCATCAAACAGACGCTGGACGGCATGATCGAGCGCGGCTTTGGACGCATTGTGAATATCACGAGTTCGTCGGTGAAGGCGCCTATCGACGTGCTGGGTCTGTCGAACGGTGCCCGTTCAGGGTTGACGGGTTTTGTCGCGGGCTTGTCGCGCAAGGTCGCGGCGACCGGCGTCACGATCAACAACCTGCTGCCGGGCTCCTTCGATACCGACCGGCTCGTCACTACCTTCGAGGCGGACGCGAAGGCGAACAACATTTCCTTTGAAGAGGCCAAGAAGCGCCGCATGAGCCGGCTGCCCGCGGGCCGCTTCGGTACGCCGGAGGAGTTCGGCCGAGCGTGCGCGTATTTGTGCAGCGTCCACGCGGGCTACATCACGGGGCAAAACCTGCTGATCGACGGCGGTGCTTATCCGGGCACGTATTGATCGCCGAATCTCATAAAAATAATCCTATAAAACATCATAACCGGGAGACATTCGATGAACCCACGCGTCGCGCTGATTGCGCACGACATGAAGAAAGATGACATCGTGGCGCTGGCCGGCGAATTTGCGGCCACGCTGGCACAGTGCCGGTTGGTGGCGACCGGCACGACCGGTGCGCGCATTGCTGCAGCCCATGGTCTGGAGGTCGAGCGCAAGCTCTCCGGACCGTTCGGCGGCGACCTGCAGATTGGCGCTGAACTGGCAGAGGGGAAGGTTGACGTGGTGGTTTTCCTGCGCGACCCCATGACACCGCAGCCGCACGAGCCGGACATCAATGCGCTGGTACGCGCGTGCGACGTTCACAACGTGGCGTGCGCGACGAATCTCGCGACAGCACGCATGATTCTCGATGATCTGAAGCTACGCCTGGACCGGGTTTAGGCCGCGCTGAATAGTGACTGGTGACCGGCTGACGCCGGCAAAAGGAGACAAGGGTGACAAAGGCAATTCGATTCGATAAAACCGGTGGTCCGGAAGTGATGAAATGGGTCGACGTCGAAGTGGGCGAGCCGGGCAAGGGCGAGATCCGCGTGAAACATCATGCGGTCGGCTTGAATTTCATCGACGTGTACTTTCGTACCGGGCTATACCCCATGCCGCTGCCGGGTGGACTCGGCATGGAAGCGGCCGGCGAGGTAACTGCGCTCGGCGAAGGCGTGACAGGTTTCAAGGTGGGCGACCGGGTGGCTTACGCATCGCGGCCGCCGGGCGCTTATGCGCAGGAACGGGTCATGTCGGCGCAGTATGTCGTGCCCCTTCCCGATTCCATAGCGTACGAGGATGCGGCGTCGGTGATGTTGCAGGGTCTGACCGCGCAATATCTGTTGCGACGGACGTATCGCGTGAAAGCCGGCGATACGATCCTGATCCACGCGGCGGCGGGGGGCGTAGGCATGCTCGCGTGCCAGTGGGCGAAGGCGCTTGGTGCGACGGTGATCGGTACGGTTGGATCGGACGAGAAGGCCGAACTCGCGAAGGCACACGGCTGCGATCATCCGATCGTCTATACCCGCGAGGATTTCACGAAGCGGGTGCGCGAGATCACGAACGGCGCAGGCGTGCCGGTGGTCTACGACTCAATCGGCAAGGACACCTATACGGCATCACTCGACTGCCTCGCACCTTTGGGTATGTTCGTGAGTTTCGGCAATACATCGGGGCCGTTGCCACCCATCGATTCGTCCGAGTTCGCCGGGCGTGGTTCGCTGTATTTCACACGGCCCACGTTGTTCAGCTATATCGCCAAACGCAGCGATCTCGAGGAGATGACGGGTGAACTGTTCAATGTGTTGAGTACAGGCCAGGTCAAGACGAGCGTGCGGCAGCGGTATCCGCTGGCCGAAGCGGCAAAGGCGCACGAAGAGTTGGAGGCGCGCCGAACCACGGGATCGACAATTTTCCTGCCCTGATAAAAGCGCGAGGGAACGGACAGGGCGGATGCGGCATTCTTTCGTGCCGCGTCGTCGATTGCGGTTACGGCGAATGCAGGTGAATGGAAGTAGTCAGCGCATCACTCGACGCAGAGGACCGTTTGCGATCCGCGTTATTCAAGTGTCGGCTGTAAGACCACCGCCACAAAGCGTCGCTGCGAAGGTCTTGCGCAGCGCCATTTACACAATCTTTACGTCCGTATCCCGATCTTTGACCCGCCTTTTACGTGGGCGCGCTTAATGTTCGGGCCATCGTTCAGCACTTGGGGAAAATACCCGGCAGCAGACCCAGTATCGGCCTCGATGCCGGAGACAAGAACCCTACCGGCTCGTCATACCAGGAAAGCCGCGTGCCAGTATGTTGATGTTGAAACGAAGAAACCGAACCTCGCCTCGGATGCGATTGCTCCAAAAAGCTAAAAAATGAACCGCCCAAACCCAGACGAGCTGCTCGGAAAACTACAAAGAGAGGAAGAGAAGCGTCATCGCGGACGGCTGAAGATATTTTTCGGCGCATCGGCGGGGGTGGGCAAGACCTACGCCATGCTGCTTGCGGCGCGCAGCAGGAAGCAGCAGGGCGACGACGTAGTCATCGGCATAGTGGAAACGCATGGCAGAAGCGAAACCGCCGCGTTACTGGAAGACCTCGAGCAACTGCCGCTGGCGAACATGCTGTATCGGGGTCATGCGCTCCAGGAGTTCGATCTCGACGCAGCGCTTGAGCGCCATCCGCAGCTTCTGCTTGTCGATGAACTTGCCCACTCTAACGTCCCTGGCGCACGTCATCTGAAACGCTGGCAAGACGTGCATGAACTGCTTGACGCGGGCATTGACGTCTACACCACGGTCAATGTCCAGCATCTGGAAAGCCTGAACGACATCGTTGGCCAGATCACTCAGATCCGCGTGTTCGAGACGGTGCCGGACCGCTTGCTGGATCAGGCCGATGAAGTCACGCTAGTCGATCTTCCGCCCGAGGAACTGCTGGAACGGCTGCGCCACGGTAAGGTCTACATGCCGCAGCAGGCGGAACACGCAGTCCGCAATTTCTTTCGCAAGGGCAACCTGATCGCGCTACGTGAACTGGCGCTGCGGCGCACAGCGGATCGCGTCGATGCCCAGATGCGCGAATACCGCGCGGATCGTTCTATCGACAGGATCTGGCAGGCGCGCGACCGGCTGGTGGTGTGCATCGGGCCGGGACCGGAGGCCCCTACGCTCGCTCGCGCGGCGGCAAGGCTAGCCGCAAGCCTGCGCTCGGACTGGATCGCGGTCTATGTTGAAACGCCGCGGCTGCAAAAACTTTCTGATGCGCGCCGTGAACGCACGCTTGCCGCGCTCAAGCTCGCCGCTGAACTGGGCGCCGAGACGGTGACGCTAGCCGGTGACGATGCAGTCGCGACGTTGATTGGGTATGCGCAGGCGCGCAACGCGTCGAAGCTGGTGGCGGGTGCATCGAAACATCGCGGTATCGCACGGTGGTTGAAACGGTCGTTTGGAGAGCAATTGGCGGAACACGCGGGCGATCTCGATCTCACGCTGATTCGAGCACGGGAGAGCGACCTGAGCGACGCAAGCGGCTTGGGTGTCCAAAGCGGATCGACGCCTGAAGAAGCGCAGACCGCACCCGACTGGCACGACGCGCTGAGTGCCGCGCACGAGCAGCGCTCGGCGCCGCGGGGCTACGCGTACGCCATCGCGATCTGCGCGGTTATCACGCTGCTCGCGAGCCAGATCCGGGATCATTTCGATCTCACGAACCTCGTGATGTTTTATCTGATCGGCGTGATTTATGCAGCGGCGCGTATTGGCCGTGGTCCGGGCGTCCTGCTGTCGTTCCTCAGCGTCGCGGCCTTCGACTTCTTCTTCGTGCCGCCGCGCATGTCGCTGTCCGTCTCCGATACCCAATATCTGCTGACGTTCGCCGGCATGCTGCTGACGTCGCTGGTGATCAGCCACCTCACGTCGAGCTTGCGGCGCGAGGCGCGGGTTGCGTCGAAGCGTGAGCGGCGTACGGGTGCGATGTATGCAATGGCTGGCGAACTCGGCGCGGCGCTGGCGACCGAGCAGATCGTGGGTATCGGCATGCGGCATGTAAGCGAAGTATTTCGCGCGAAAGTCGCGATGCTCCTGCCCGATTCCAGCGACAAAGTTCGCCAGAAACTCGATCCATCGGATACGTCCACGGCTGCGCTGCTGCTTGATGCAAGCGCGCTGGATCTCGATGTTGGCCAATGGGTCTACGACCAGCAGAAGCCGGCCGGTCACGGCACGGACACGCTGCCTGCCGCGGCCGCGCTCTATCTGCCGCTCAAGGCGCCGATGCGCACGCGCGGCGTGCTCGCGGTCGTCACGCGCAACGCTCGCGAACTCGATGTCCCCGAACAAAAGCGCATGCTCGACGCATTCGCCGCGCAGATCGCGCTGGCGCTCGAACGGGTGCATTACGTGGAGATTGCACGCGACGCGCTGGTGAGCATGGAGTCCGAGCGCCTGCGCAATTCGCTGCTGTCTGCCATCTCGCACGATTTGCGCACGCCGCTCACGACCATCGTTGGTTTTGCATCCATGCTCGCAGAAACGCGCGGTGACGCCCGCTCACCGGCCAATGCCGAATTGATCGCGGCAATCCATGATGAATCGCTGCGCATGACCAGCATTGTCACGAACTTGCTGGACATGGCGCGCTTGCAGGCAGGCGGTCTGCGGCTGAACCGGCAATGGTCGCTCCTTGAAGAGACGGTCGGCGCGGCGTTGCGGGCATGTCGGCGCGTTTTGAACGGCCGCCCGGTCGAAGTGCATCTGCCCGCCGATCTGCCGTTCCTGCAACTCGATGCCGTGCTGATGGAGCGGCTCTTCTCGAACCTGCTTGAGAACGCCGCGAAATATACGCCGCCGGGTTCGAAGCTCGTCATTGGCGCGGAGAGTCTGGATGTGGATGGCAAGCCTTTCGTGCGTGTTTATATCGACGATAACGGTCCGGGTTTGCCCGCGAACATGGAAGACCGCGTGTTCGAGAAATTTACGCGTGGCGAGAAGGAGTCGGCGAAGCCGGGCATCGGGCTCGGGCTCTCGATTTGCCGCGCGATCGTGCAGGCGCACGGCGGTACAATCGGCGCGAATAACCGGCTGGACGAGCGTCTTGCGGACCCGCAGGTCCTGGGTGCGCGTTTCTGGTTCACCTTGCCCGTGGATGCAGCACCGCCTGTGCCCAGTTTCTCCGACGAAGCCGAACAGGACTTCGTCGATTTTTCCCCGCCGGACCTAAAGCACCATGAAGCCCCATGAGCGAACCTAACCTCACTGTTGTGTTGATCGAGGACGAAAAGCAGATTCGCCGCTTTGTGCGCGCGTCGCTCGAGGCCGAGGGCATTACCGTGCACGAGGCGGAAACGGGCAAGCAGGGGCTGGTGGAGGCGGCAACGCGCAAGCCAGATCTTGTGATTGTCGATCTCGGTCTGCCCGATACCGACGGTCTCGACGTGATCCGCGAACTGCGAAGCTGGACGGAATTGCCGGTGATCGTGTTGTCGGCGCGTACGCAGGAGGAGGAGAAGGTCGCGGCGCTGGATGCGGGAGCCGACGATTACCTGACCAAGCCGTTTGGCGTATCGGAACTGATGGCGCGGATTCGCGCGCATTTGCGGCGTCGCAATCAGGCGGCGTCGAGTGAATCGCCCTTGGTGAAATTCGGCGACGTCGCCATTGATCTTGGCCTGCGCCAGGTCACGCGGGCGGGCGCGCCCGTGCACTTGACGCCGATCGAATACCGGTTGCTCTCAACGCTGGTTCGACATGCAGGCCGCGTGTTGACGCATCGCCAGTTACTGCGCGAAGTGTGGGGGCCGTCGCACGTGGAAAGCCACCACTACCTGCGCATTTACATGGCGCACCTGCGGCAGAAACTTGAACGCGATGCCGCGCAGCCGGAGCATATCGTCACTGAAACCGGCGTGGGTTATCGGTTGATCGGGGCTGTCTGAACTGCGTCGAGCACATCGTCTATTGGCACGTCCCCGCCGACAAATCCAATCACCTCGTCGCGCACATCGCGTTTGATGCACGCCACTGCGATGCGTGCAACGTCGTCGCGTGAAACGGGTGCTGCATCTGCGCAGCGTTCGGTGGAGAGCGCGATTGTGCCGCGGCCGATGTCATCGCAGAGTGGTCCTGGTCGCAAGATTACGTACGGAACGCCGCTTGCCTGGACATAGTCATCGGCTTCGCGCTTCATTTTCGAGTAGTGCTTGAGCGCGAGCGGGTTGGATTTCGGCCAGTATGCGGAGATCGCGCTGATGACCACCAGTTGTTTTGTCCGGCGGCGTTTCGCGTAGTCGGCGGTGCGTTGCACGGCGTCGCGATCGATTGCGCGCTCCTCGTTCACACCTTCGTTTTCTGCCGATCCCGCAGCGTAGATCACGTGCGTGATGTCGTCCAAGGCGTGGGAGAAATCGTGTGTCAGGTCGCCGAGTACTATCTCGGCGCCCAGAGCGGCGAACTCACCACGGTGAGCCGATTTGCGCAGCAGGACTTTGAAGGGCAGGGATGCAGCGCGGAGTTGCCGGGCAATGTGGCGGCCGGTTCGGCCGTGCGCGCCAATGAGCAGGACTTTCATTGCTGGTTCGCTCCTTCTGTCTGTGAACAGGAGCTAAAACGGTAAGCGATTTTGGTAATCAATGCACGGGGAAGGGCGTCGGTATGCGGGTTTTCACCGGCGTTTGGGAACAGGATTGGTGCCCCGATCGCTGATCCGGGATCCTCTCCTCCCGCGCCACCCTTCGGTGCGAGTCAAATCCCTTATTTAATGACTTGAGCCGGCCCTGTCTGCCCCCTGCGCGCACGCCTCTCTTCCGACCAAATCCGGATCCGGTCCATATAAAGGTAAACCACCGGTGTTGTGTAGAGCGTCAGCAACTGACTCACGATCAACCCGCCCACAATCGCGATCCCAAGCGGTGCACGCATTTCCGATCCTTCGCCAGTCCCGAACGCCAACGGCAACGCACCCAACAACGCCGCAGCGGTCGTCATCATGATCGGCCGGAAACGCAGCAAACACGCTTGCTCAATCGCCTCGCGCGATGTCGCAGCCCCATGTCGCTGCGCCTGGATCGCAAAGTCGACCATCATGATCGCGTTCTTCTTAACAATGCCGATCAGCAAGATCACCCCGATCAACGCAATGATGCTGAACTCCGTTCGGAACAGCAGCAGTGCAAGCAACGCGCCAATTCCCGCCGAGGGGAGTGTCGAGAGAATCGTGATCGGATGGATGTAACTCTCGTACAAAATCCCAAGCACGATATACACCGCAGCAAGCGCGGCCAGGATCAGGATCGGCTGGTCCTTGGTGGAATCCTGGAACTGCTGCGCAGTGCCCGCAAAACTGCCGTGAATCGTGCTGGGTACACCTATGGTTGCCATGGTTTCGTAGATGGCGGCGGTGGCATCCGACAGTGACTTGCCGGGCGGCAGGTTGAACGAGATCGTCGACGCCACGAACTGGCTTTGGTGATTCACCGACAACGGCGTGTTGCCCGGCCCGAACTTGGCAATGGCCGAGAGCGGGATCATGGTCTCCTGCGAGGTCGACACAGCCGCGCCGGACGACGAACTGGACTTGCCGCTCGCGGCAATGGCGTTGGTCGCGGCATTGCGGATGGATGCCAGCGCCAGTGCGCTGGTCGCGGCAGTTGCCGAAGCGCTGCTGCTCGAACTTGTGGACGTCGATGTTGAGGTTGACTTCGGCGTAGTCGTGGTTGCGTTCGTCGATGCCGCCCCGCTCGCGGTTCCACCCGACGTGCTCACATATATCTGCTTGAGCATCTCCGGGTCTTGCCAGTATTTCGGCGCGACTTCCATCACCACGTGGTATTGGCTCAACTCGTTGTAGATGGTGGACACCTGGCGCTGGCCGAACGCATCGTAGAGCGTATTGTCGATCTGCGCCGGCTGAATGCCCAGGCGCGCGGACGTCGCCCGGTCGATGGTCACGAACGACTCCAGGCCGCCCTGCTGCTGGTCCGAATTGACGTCGGCGAGTTCGGGACGGGTGAGCAGGGCGTCGGTGAGCTTCGGCCCCCACGTGTAGAGGTCGGTGGTGGAATCAGCTAGCAGCGTGAACTGATATTGCGCATTCGATTGCCGTCCGCCCGCTCGTATGTCCTGCACGGCTGGCAGAAAGGTTCGCACGCCCGCGACGTCGGACAGCGGCGCGCGCAGGCGCTGGATCACCTCTTCGGCCGACACCTTGCGGTCCTTCTTGGCCTTCAGCGAGATGAACATGAAGCCCGAGTTGGTCTGCCGTCCACCCGTGAAACCGGCGACGCTTTCCACAGCCGGATCGGCTTGCACGATCCGCATCATCTCCGAAAACTTGCCTTTCATCGCCTGGAAGGAGGTGCTCTGGTCAGCCTGAATGCCGCCCACAAGGCGCCCCGTATCCTGCTGCGGGAAAAATCCCTTTGGCACGATGATGTACAGATACACATTCAACCCGATGGTTGCGAGCAACACCAGCAACACGATCCTCGGATGCGCAAGCGCCACGCCGAGTGTTCGTGCATAGCCGTTCTGCATCCGCACGAACTGGCGTTCGAGCCAACGGGAAATCCGGCCGGGCTGCTTTTGTTCGTGCGGTTCATGCAGCAAACGCGCGCACATCATGGGCGTGACGGTCAACGAGACAACCAGCGAGACGGCGATAGCCAACGACAACGTCAACGCGAATTCGCGGAACAACCGCCCGACAATGCCGCCCATCAGCAAGATAGGAAGAAACACGGCCACGAGCGAAATGCTCATCGACAGCACCGTAAAACCTACCTCCTGCGCGCCAAGAATGGCGGCCTTCATGCGCGGAACGCCGTTCTCTATGTGCCGCGAGATATTTTCAAGCACGACAATGGCGTCGTCGACCACGAACCCTGTCGCAATGGTCAAGGCCATCAGCGAGAGGTTGTCGAGCGAGAACCCGAGCAAGTACATCGCGGCGAAGGTGCCGATGATCGAGATCGGCACGGCCACGCTTGGAATCAGCGTCGCACGCCAGTTGCGCAGGAACAGGAACACGACCATCACGACCAGCGCCACCGCGACAATCAGCGTGAACTCCGTATCGTGCAGCGACGCGCGGATCGTGGTCGCGCGATCGGAGGTCGGCGTGATCTCGACGTCGGCCGGGAGCGCGGCCTGGAGTTGCGGCACCATCGCTTTCACGCGGTCGATGGTGTCGATAATGTTCGCGCCCGGCTGCCGGTAAAGAATCACGAGCACGGCGCGCTTGCCGTTGATCAGGCCCAGGTTGCGCAGGTCCTCGACCGAATCGACGACTTCACCTACGTCTCGCAGATGCACCGGCGCGCCATTCCGGTAAGCCACCACCAGGTCGCGATACTGGTCGGCCTTGCTCGCCTGGTCATTCGTATAAAGCTGGAAATGGGTGCCGTTGAACTCGATGGCGCCCTTCGGACTGTTCGCATTCGCCGACGCCAGCGCCGCACGAACGTCCTCCAGCCCGATGCCGTAGTGGAACAGCGCGTTCGGTTCCAGTTCTACTCGCACCGCCGGATTCGCCGAGCCGCTCACGTCCACTTCGCCCACACCGGGCACGGTGGAGAGCGTTTGCTGCAGCACGGTCGCGGCCGAATCGTAGAGCGAACCAGCCGTACGAGTGGGGGAGGACAACGCGAGGATCAGGATCGGCGCGTCGGCGGGGTTGACCTTGTGATATGTCGGATTGCTTTTCAGCGCCGTGGGCAGATCGGCGCGTGACGCGTTGATGGCGGCCTGCACGTCGCGCGCGGCGCCGTCGATGTCGCGGTTTAACCCAAATTGCAACGTGATCCGCGCCGAGCCGACCGAGCTTTGCGACGTCATTTCGGTGACGTCGGCGATGGAACCCAGATGGCGCTCCAGCGGACTCGCCACGCTGGTGGCGACGGTTTCCGGACTTGCGCCAGGCAAGCTCGCCTGGACCGAAATAGTCGGGAAATCGACTTGCGGCAACGGCGCGACCGGCAGCTTGGTGAACGCGAACAGGCCGGCAAGCGCAATGCCGATAGCCAGCAGCGTGGTAGCGACGGGGCGCGCGATGAACGGTTGCGACAGGTTCATGCGCTTACTCCTGGTCGCTTGCCGGGCCTGCCGGGCTCGCCGGGCGGGGCGGCGCGTTCCGGTAGAAACGCGAACGCACGCGGCGCGCGAGCGAATCGAAGCCGAGATAGATCACCGGCGTGGTGAACAGCGTCAGCGCTTGCGACACGATCAACCCGCCAACAATCGCGATCCCGAGCGGCCGCCGCAGTTCAGAGCCCGCGCCCCAGCCGAGCATCAGCGGCAATGCGCCGAGAAGCGCGGCCATGGTGGTCATCAGGATGGGGCGGAAGCGCAGCAAACACGCCTGATAGATTGCATCGCGCGGACTTTTGCCTTGCTCGCGTTCGGCCTCCAGCGCGAAGTCGATCATCATGATGGCATTCTTTTTCACAATGCCGATCAGCAACACAATGCCGATGATCCCGATGATGTCGAGATCGTGCCCGGTGATCATCAGCGAAAGCAGCGCGCCGACGCCCGCCGAGGGCAGCGTGGACAGAATCGTGATCGGGTGGATAAAGCTCTCATACAACACGCCGAGCACGATATACATGGTGACGATCGCGGCCAGGATCAGGAACAGTTCGTTCGACAGCGACGCCTGGAAAGCCAGCGCCGCGCCCTGGAAACGGATCTGGAACGAGGCGGGCAAGCCGATGTCCTTCTGCGCCTGATCGATCGCTTTCACGGCCGCGCCCAGCGACGCGCCGGGAGCGAGGTTGAACGAGACGGTGGTCGCGGGGAACTGCCCGAGATGCGTCACCAGCAGCGGCGCCGCGCGTTCATGGAAGGTCGCGATGGCCGAGAGCGGTACCTGGCCCGAGCTTGCCGTGGACGACGGCAGGTAGATGCCATTCAGCGTCTCGCTGTAATGCGCCTCGGTCGGCTGGGACTCAAGAATCACGCGATACTGGTTCGACTGCGTGAAGATGGTCGAGATGATGCGTTGGCCGAATGCGTCGTAGAGGGCGTTATCGACGGTAGCCGGCGTGATGCCGAAGCGCGCAGCCGTCGCCCGGTCGATTTCCACATACACCGACTGGCCGTTCTGCTGCAGGTCGGTCGCGACATCCGCCAGTTCCGGCGCTTGCTGTAGCCGCGCCGTCAGTTTTGGCACCCATTCCGCGAATTCCGCCGAATTTGGATCCGTCAGCATGAACTGGTATTGGGTCGGGCTAACGGTGGAATCGATGGTCAGATCCTGCACCGGCTGCATGTAGAGCCGGATGCCTGGAATATTTTCCACGTCTTTCTGCAGGGTGCGGATCACGTCGCTCGACGTATTGCTGCGGTCGTCGCGAGGTTTCAGGTTGATCAGCATCCGGCCGCTATTCAGCGTGATATTGGTCCCGTCCACGCCAATGAACGAGGTCAGGCTTTCAACGTCCGGGTTCTTCAGGACCTGCGCGGCGAGCGCTTGCTGCTGTGCGGCGACCGCCTGGTAAGACGCAGCTTGTGGCGCCTGCGTAATCGCCTGGATCACGCCGGTATCCTGGATGGGAAAGAAGCCTTTCGGGATCCATATGTAGAGCAGGGCAGTGAGTACGAGCGTGAGCAAGGCGACCACCAGGGTCGAGCGCTGCCGGTCGAGCACCCAGGTCAACGCAACGCCATAACGCCCGATCACATAGTCGATGAACTGGTGCGCACGCGCTTCGAAGCGATGGCTTTCCTTCGGCGGCGTATGGCGCAGCAGCTTTGCGCACAGCATGGGCACGAGCGTAAGCGAGACGATCGCGGAGATCACGATGGTCACGGCCAGCGTGATTGCGAACTCGTGGAACAGCCGGCCGACCACATCGCCCATGAACAGCAGCGGAATCAGCACTGCGATCAGCGAGACGGTCAGCGAGATGATGGTGAAGCCGATCTGCTTTGAACCCTTGAGCGCCGCTTCAAGCGCCGACTCGCCTTCCTCCACGTAACGCGCGATGTTCTCGATCATCACGATGGCGTCATCGACGACAAAACCCGTTGCAATGGTCAACGCCATCAGCGAGAGGTTGTCGAGCGAGAAGCCGCACAGGTACATTACTGCAAGCGTACCGATCAGCGAGACCGGTACGGACAAGCTGGGAATCAGCGTGGCCCAGACGTTCGCGAGGAACAGGTAGATCACCAGCACGACCAGCACCACGGAAAGCGCCAGTTCAAACTGCACGTCGCGCACGGAGGCGCGAATGGTCGTGGTCCGGTCGGTGACGATGCGCACGTCGAGCGCAGCCGGCAGCGCCGACTGCAACTGCGGCAGGATCTTCTTGATGCCGTCGACCACCGCAATCACGTTCGCGCCCGGCTGGCGCTGCACGTTCAGGATGATCGCCGGCGTGTTGTCGACCCACGCGCCGAGCTTGGTGTTTTCCGGGCCTGAGACAACGGTCGCGACGTCGGTCAGCATCACCGGCCGGCCGTTCTTGTACGCGATAACCGCACTCTGGTAGGCGCTGGCGTCAGTGAGCTGGTCGTTTGCGTTGATCGTATAGGCGCGCGAAGGGCCGTCGAAATTGCCCTTCGGCGTGTTGACGTTGAGGTTCGAAATCGTGGTGCGCAAGTCGTCGATGTTCAGACCGTACGACGCCAGCGCGCGGGTGTTCGCCTGGATCCGCACAGCCGGCCGATTACCGCCGCTGACCGACACCAGCCCCACGCCGCCAACTTGCGAGATCTTCTGCGCGAGACGGGTATCGGCGAGATCCTGGACCTGCGTGAGCGGCAAGGTCTTCGAACTGATCGCGAGCGTGATGATGGGCGCGTCGGCGGGGTTCACCTTTGCGTAGATCGGCGGGGCCGGCAGGTCGGACGGCAGCAGGTTGCCGGCTGCATTGATAGCCGCCTGGACTTCCTGCTCGGCAATGTCGAGCGGCAGGTCGAGACTGAATTGCAGCGTGATGACAGACGCGCCTGCCGAACTCTGCGACGACATCTGGTTCAGGCTCGCCATCTGCCCGAACTGCTTTTCAAGCGGCGCGGTGACCGAGGTGGTCATCACGTCCGGCGACGCACCCGGATAGAACGTCTGCACCTGGATGGTCGGATAGTCGACGGCGGGCAGCGCGGACAGCGGCAAAAAGCGCAGCGCGACGAGGCCGACCAGCATGATTGCCGCCATCAGCAGCGCCGTGCCGACCGGACGCAGAATAAAAGGACGCGATGGATTCATGCGGGTGCAGTGCGGTTATGGATCATGAGTACATCATTGTTGCTGCTGCTTGCGATGGTGGCCGCGATGCGTCCCCGAAGCAGCCGATGCCGCCGACGCCGTCGAGGCTCCGGAAGCACCGGAAGCGGCTTTGGGCTTGTCTGCCGGAATAGTGATCTTCGCGCCTTCCTTCAGGCGGTCGGAGCCGTCGATCACCACACGTTCGCCCACTTCCAGGCCTGTCTTGATGCTGGTGCGTTCACCATCCACCGGACCGATCTTCACATTGCGTACGGTCACCGTATTGTCCGGCTTCACCACATAGACAAACGCGCCCGATGAACCGTTGAGTACCGCGGGCGTCGGCACGATGGTCGCGTCCTTGATGACATCGACCAGGAGTTTCGTGTTCACGAACTGGTTCGGAAACAGCATGCTTTCCTGATTGTCGAAGGTTGCGCGCAGCTTGACAGTGCCCGTGGTGGTATCGATCTGGTTGTCGATCGTTTCCAGGTAACCGCTTTCGAGCGATTTGGTGTTGGCCCGGTCATAAGCCGTCACCGACATCTTCGTGCCCGCATGCAGCGGCTTCAGGATCGCGGTGAGGTTGTCTTCGGAGGTCGTGAAAATGACGCTGATGGGCTGCAATTGCGTAATGACCACGACGCCATTCGTGTCGCCGGTCGTCACGTAGTTGCCCGGATCGACCTGCCGCAAGCCGACACGGCCCGACACCGGCGCCGTGATGCGCGCGTAGGTCAGGTCGAGTTTGTAGGTATCCACATTTGCCTGATCCGACTTCACCGTCCCCTCGTACTGCTGGACGAGCGATGCCTGCGTGTCCACTTGCTGGCTCGCGATCGAGTCTTGCGAGAGCAGCATCTGGTAGCGCTTCAGGTCGAGGCGGGCGGTTTGCAGCAACGCCTGGTCTTTCGCGAGCGTGCCTTGTGCATTGCGCAATGAGATTTCATAAGGGCGCGGGTCGATCTGAGCCAGCACGTCCCCCTTCTTGACCATCTGGCCTTCCTGGAACGCGACGTCTTGCAGCGTGCCGTTGAGCTGGGTCTTGACCGTTACCGACGCCAGCGGTGTCACCGTCCCGAGCGAATTGATCACCACGGGCATTTCCCCTTGCGTCACCGTCGCGACATGCACGGGTTGCGGCGGAGCCCCCATGCCCGGACCGCCGCCACCGCGCCGGCCGCCGCCTGCCTGCCGCGCTTGCTGCGAGTGATCGGCACCACCACGGTTCCACGGATGCCATGCGAACAGCCCCGCCACGATCAGGATCGCGACGACGATCCAGACAAGCCGGCGCCGGCGGGGCCGGCCAGGGGACACAGGAGGAGTCGAGGCTTGGGAGGTAGGCGAACGGGCTTCAGGGTAAGGCGGTGGTGCTGGGTGTTTTTTTTGTTCGTCCATCGTTTCAGTGGCTCGGTGAGTCGGTGTCGGTGGGCTCGGAAACTGTCTTGAGGTGCTGGCGGACTGGCTTGCCGGCGTTCGCGCGGACGGTTCTGAAGCGTGCTGGAACCGCCGTCGATTTACGTCACGCACTTTGCGCGGCGCAGTGATGCTCACGCGGCGAACACGCCATTGGCGCGCGGTGTGCTCGCGAAGCGTTCGCTTGAATGAAAGCTTCGAAAGGTGCCCGGGCGCGCGAAGCATGATGCTACGTCCCGTGCTTCGTTCCAGTCCAGCTATCTTTCTTTCGATTGATTACGAACGTTACGAATTCCTCATAGAGACAGAGGGCAATTCGAAACACCACCCCGCAGGGACGCGAAGGCCGACCGACATCGTATCGTCTTGTGCGTGCACGAGCCACGCGAAGCCCATGGCGAGGCGTGCCCAGTGGACCTCTTGTGCCGCTGTGGACGCAAAGCAGGAGGCGTCGTGCGTCGGGAAGCATGCGCCAAGAAAGCGAGCAACGATTGAAGGCAAAACGTCCCGCTGTGCCAATGCTGGTGCAGTGACACATTTGGGTGTTTTGCCCGCCATCAGGCATGGCGCGCATTATTTGGCGCGTTATTCGACGCGTTATTCGACGCGTTATTCGCTCAGGCGCGCGGACGGTGTTCCGCCGATCTCGTGCGTGATCTTCGCGACGCATTCGAGCAACGCCGGTGCGATCTCGTTGAGCAGCGCGTCCCGTGGCGCCTGATATTCAGCGCCGCCGCAATTGACCGCGTAGCGTTGCCCGGATGGGCCGACAAAGCCCGCCGCTACGGCATTGAGCCCCTGGTGCCACTCGCCGGTGGAGATGGCGAAACCACGGCGCACCGCGTCTTCCAGGCCCGACTTCAGGCTGCCGTCGATGCTCGGCCAGTCGTCGCCCGAAGCGATCCGCAGGCTGTCGATCAGGCCGGCCCTGTCGGGCTCGCCGAGCGCCGCCAGATACGCGCGGCCGACCGCCGTGCGTCCCAGGTCCATGCGCGAGCCGACTTCGAGCCGCGATACAAGCACGGCCGAGCGCGGCCGGATGGTATCGATGACAACCATGTCCAGCCTGTCTCGTACGGCCAGGTGAACGCTTAGCGTGGTCCGGTCCGCCAGTTCGATAAGAAACGGCCGCGCCCGCGCCCGGATGTCGAAGTTGCGCAGGAAGCCGTTGCTCAACTCCAGGACTGAAGCCGTCAGTACGAAACGCTCGCTGTCGGGTAGTTGAAACAGCAAATTGGCGCTGACCAGAGTCGCCGTCAACCGTGAAATAGTGGGCTTTGGGATGCCCGTCCATTCGGCCAGCTCGCGATTGCTTACCGGCGCGTTGGCGGCGGCAATACGCCGGAGTACATCGAGGCCTCGCGATAACGCGACGACTTCTTCACCGTCACGCCCTTTTTCCTTTTCCCGGCTCGTAGGCCGGCTCTCAGTGATTTGCATTATTTTTCGGAACTTGGTTTCGTTGGAAAGGCCGGAGACGCCATTCATCGAAGCTGACTGAGCACGCGCGCCACCGCTCACCGGAATCGTATTATCCAGCAATGAAAGGTGCATCTGCTGGACCCCTTTTTGTCATCAAACCCGCGTACCTTGCTGTCAGATAGTCGCTCAATCTTCGAAATTTCGCTTGACTAGGTTTCGCATAACGTAAAAAATGGAACCCGATTTCGAAAGCACTCCGGAAGCGCGAGTTGCGCGCTTCGAAATGCGATCGATAACCAGCTCTCAGGTTCTAGCACGGCCCTCGGAATGGCTAGAACTTTTAAGGCGCTACGGCAACGTAGCGCCTTTTTTTTGCCTGTCAAAGGCGCTGCCCGAGGATCCTCCGGGCAGCGCCTTCCTGAAAGCGTATTTTCGATTACGTGTGCAAAGGGCGTGCTGCCCCGTGATGATCTTGCTGCGGTGCAAGCAATGAAGGACGCTGGATGTGGCGTCCGCGCGACTCAAGTCCTTACGCTACCTTATCTCAAGGTGTTCCAATTCATTCCCCGTGCATGTTTAGTATTTTCTGGTGAACTAAAAGATTTTGATGCTTGCGCCGATAGGCCGATGCCCTTCCGAGGCGAAAGGGCATCGTGAGAAGCACTGGTATTTGCCGGGCGGTTGACCCGGCGAAGGGCTCAAGCCCTTATCAGTACCCCTAGCGGTGTGCGGCAAACATCCTGCCGGGTTTCAGCAAGCGCCGGCCGCGCAGTGCCCAATAGATGCCAGCCACACCCAACACTGCCGCGCTGCCGAACACGAGTACGGGAGAAACCTGCTGTGGCGCAGGATTGCTGGTAGCGACGATCATGCCGGCGATCAGCGCCACGCCTGCCTGCACAAAGGCACGCATGGCCCGGTTTCGATGGTCGGAAAAACGCACTGAACGCGACATGGGCGTGCGCGTGAACGGCTCAAAAAGGATCAGGCCGGCGACGAGGGCAACGAGCAGGTTCATCAGGATCATGACAACACTTCGCTATCGAATTCAGGGATGGCCGCACTATAAGAAGCGGCGCCGATGAAATGAATCAGAAGCGTCTTAAATCGGGTCGAATTTCAAACGTTCGGAGACGGTGCGGTTGGAGTCGCTGCGATTTGTCCGGGGTACGCCTGAAACCCGGCCGAATGGCCAGCATTGCCTCGTCGAGAGGAAGTGGGCTGGCGTGCACGGTTATCATGGGGTTCGAAAGAGCCGTTGAAGTGATCTGTTAATGCGGTGAATGTAACAATCGGGCAGCTGCAGCTTGCTCGCCCAACAGGACAATGACGATGCAAAAGAACTGGATGAACCGGCTGGCCGGCGCCGTGGTTGCGCTTGGACTTCTCGCCGCGTGTGAGAAGCACGACGCCGCAGCGGGGCAGGCCGCCGGTGCGCTGAACAATGTAGCGAGCCAGGCTGGCCAGAAATTCGATCAGGCGACGAACTATGTTGACCAGCAGGTCGACTCGGTCAAGCAGTCCGCGCAGCAGAACCTGCAGTCGGCGGGCACCTTGCCGGATATGTCGGCGAGTGGCGTGGCGGCGGCCGCAAGGGCCAATCTGGCAGGCGCGGCGAGCGCGACCAACGCCGCTATCATCAACGCCGCAAGCGACACCGGTGCGGGCTTGCAGTCCGCCGGGCACAAATTGCAGGACTGGTCGGCAAGCTCGGCGATGAGTCAAAGCGGCGCTAGCGGAGCATCGGGAACAAGTTCGGGCAGTTCGTCGAGCGGGTCATCTGCTACGTCGGCAGATCCCGGAAACGCCCGCTCGGATATGGACAAATAGGTGACAGCCGGCTGGAGTCACGCAAGCTGCGGCGCTGTTCAACACCGTAAACACGGCGTCTGCGGGCTAACATCTCGTTACCTGCGTGACCGTTTTGTCTAAAGATTATTTCAGCGCAGCGGCTAAACTGGCGATCTTTTACCTCTTTTGCGTATTGCGCACCGCCATGAAACCAAGCCGCATCCGGGCGCTAGCTGGCGCGCTGGTATTCGCCGCGTTGGTCAGCTCGGCGCTCACTGTTTTCGCCCTGAACGCCACCGCTGCGCCTCCGGCGCTCACGTTGCCGTCGTTCCAGGAACTTATCAACAAACCGGCGGCATCTGCCTCGGGCTCGGCGTCCGCGGCAGCTTCCGGCACGGCCGACGCCACCGCCAGTCCGGCCAGCGACGTGGATCTGACGCGATCGCTCGACACGGTTATCTCCACGCTGGACAACGACCGGGAACGCACGGCGCTGGTCGCACAGTTGAAAAAGCTTCGCGACGCCAAGCGTGATGCTCAAGCCGCCGCTCAACCGGCTGACTCATCGGCTGACTCATCGGCTGCGTCCGACGGTTCCGGCGCGGCAGTGCTGCCGGAGGTGGCCGCGGCCTCGTCGGCGAGTTCAACGTCGGCAGCGTCGTCGGCAGCGTCGTCGGTAGTCGCGGCTATCACGCCCAAAACGGGGCTGCTCGGGGCGATCGCGTCGGGGCTGGCGAGCGTAGAGGCCGACTTCAGCCGTGGCCGCACCCCGCTTAATTATTGGGGCGGTCGCCTGAACGCCGCGGGCAATGAGCTTTTCACCATTGTCTCGGGCCAGAGCCGTGAGAGTTTTGGCCACACGCTGCTCAACTATTGCCTGATGCTGGCTGGCTGGGGCGTGTGCGCTTTTCTGCTGGTCTATCTCCAGCGGTACTTGCACGCGCGTTACAAGGTTCATTTCGGGCTGCGTGCCAATCCGACCACGAGCGAGCTTCTGATCTTCGCGCTGCGGCGGGTCGGACCGTACCTGTTTGCGTTCGTCGCAGCGCTGACTTTTGCGCGGTTGATGCCGGTGTCGCTCGGCCGCACGCTCGCGATGGTGACGGCATACGCGATTGTCGCCGGCGCCGTGTTTTCATCGATCTGCCTGATCATGTTCTCGCTGTTCGGCTCGGCGCATCGCCGGGTGGCGGTGCATCTGCTGATTCTGCACGCGCGCCGCCTGTTATTTCTCATCGGCACGCTCGGCGCACTGGGCGACGCTGCGTCGAACTACGACGTGGCGCAACAACTCGGCACGAATCTGTCCGGGCTCCTCTCAACGGTCGCAAACATGGGCGCGGCGATCCTCACCGGCTATTTCACGCTGGCGTTCCAGCGGCCCGTGTCCCATCTGATCCGCAGCCGTTCATATGAGCAGCGCAGCCAGCACAAGGCCGCGACCGAAACGTTCGAGGTGGTCGGCTCGCTCTGGCAGGTGCCCATGCTGCTGCTTGCATCGGCTTCGGTGATCGCGACGCTTGCGGGTATCGGCACCTCCGAGAACGTCCTGCAAATGGCGATCGCAACCGCCGGCTTGCTGGTGGTCGGACTGTTTCTAAGCGCTGTTGCGTTGCGGGTCACGCGACTGCCGCAGCGCAAGACGCGCCGGCAATCGGCGTATGTACGACGGCTTTTCAGGTTCTTTGGCCGTATGGTCGTGCTGATGATCTGGCTGGCCTTCCTCGAACTTGCCTCGCGTTTCTGGGGGTTCTCGCTCACCAAACTGGCGGAGGAAAGCGTGGCCGCGCGCGGCATCACGCATGCGGTGAGCGCGATCCTGCTGACCATTCTGATCGCGTGGCTGGTGTGGATCCTGATCGATACGGCGATTCAGGAGGCGCTCAATCCGAACACGCCGCGCGGCAAAGGGCGTGGTCCGAGCATGCGCGCACGCACCATGCTGCCGCTGATCCGCAACGTGGTGTTCGTCGGACTGCTGAGCGTCGCCGCGATCATTACCGCGGCAAATCTTGGGTTGAACGTGACGCCGTTGCTTGCTGGCGCCGGCGTGATCGGACTGGCGGTGGGCTTTGGTGCGCAGTCGCTCGTAGCCGATCTGATAACGGGACTTTTCATCATCATCGAGGACACCATTTCTGTCGGCGATTCGATCGAGGTCGACGGCGGTCATGCGGGCGTGGTGGAAACGCTGACCATCCGTACCGTGCGACTGCGCGATGGGCAAGGCGCTATTCATGCCATCCCGTTTTCGCAGATCAAGGTGGTGAAGAATCTGTCGCGCGATTTTGCTTACGCGGTGTTCGAAGTGCGGGTGCCGTTTTCCGCCGATGTCGACCAGATCACGCAGATGATTCGTGAGGTCGGCGCGGAATTGATGGCCGATTTCCGATACCGGCGCGAGATGCTTGGACCGATCGAAGTGTGGGGGCTGGACCGGTTCGATCCCAACTGGATGGTCGTGAAAGGGCAGATCAAGACCTTGCCGCTGAAGCAATGGAGTGTCGCGCGGGCATTTAACGTCAGAGTCAAGCGCAAGATGGACGAGATCGGGATGGATGTTCCAGTGCCGCAAATGCAACTGCGGGTATCACGGGAATCCGGGTCAATGGACACGGACTTGAACGATCTGGAGGAGTTGACGGAAGCGGCTCCGCTGTCGCCGGTGGAACGCAGCTCGGCAGCCATGGCCCGCGATGTTTCGCATAAATCCCAGGCCGCGCCGCCGCCGACCGATCAATCCGTGCAAATACCGCCGCAGATTCCAACAGCGTCTGAACCGGGGAAAGCGTAGGGCGGGGGAAGCGCCGCTCCAGGACCGGATTGACGCGGGCCGACGAGTGTCAAGCGGCAACCATGACGAGATCGTTGACGTGCGTCGAGATGCGCTCACCGGGCACGCCATAGATATGGAGCGAGACCGCGGTGCGTCCCGTCGCCGACGCGTTGCCCAACTGGTGAATTGCCCCGCGCCCCGCGCCTACAAATGACACCGCGCCGTGCGCCCGTTCATGGCGGCGCGTTTGAACCGCCCGATTCGTGTCGGCATCCCACGCGAACAGCGTCTCGGAAAGCGTTCCTTCAATAACGGTATAAGCGCACCACGTGTGATGGCCATGTACCGGGCTTGCCTGACCGGCTTGCCAGACGAGCGCGGCGACGGCATAGCGGCCGAGCGGATCGGCGACCAGCAAATGGCGCCGATAACAATCCAGCCCGCCTTCACGCTGGGCATCGGACAAAAGGCCGGCTTCCCGCGACAAGCCGGTGAGAGCCGCCCGTACACCAAGCGCGAATCCCGCGGACGACGGATCGAGACAACAGGCTTGATCGAGTGCAGTGGACAACCGCGCGAGCGGCGACTTTGTATCAAGGGCAGAAGTCATGGCGAGGCTCGTCAGGAGGGCGGAATCAGACAGAAAGGAGCGGAAAGCTGAGCTTCTTTTATACCGGTTTGCATGTGGAAAAAGTTTCCATATAATTTCGCCAAGGCACGGAAAAGTAGAATAATTTCCTACAAGGGGCGGGCTGTGGGCATGGACCTTATCGATCGCAAGTTGCTGGAGCTGCTGCAGGAAGACGTGACAATGCCGATTGCCGAGCTGGCGACGCGCGTCAATCTCTCGCAGACTCCATGCTGGAAGCGCGTGCAACGGCTGAAGGAAACCGGCGTGATCCGCGCTCAGGTCGCGCTGTGCGATCCGCGCAAGCTGGGGGTCGGGACCACGGTGTTCGTCGCGGTGAAGACCAATCAGCACACGCAGACCTGGGCGGAGGACTTCACGCGCGCGGTGCGCGACATTCCCGAAGTCGTCGAGGTGTATCGAATGAGCGGGGAAACGGACTATCTGATGCGCGTGGTGGTGTCGGATATCGACGATTACGACCGTGTCTACAAAACGCTGATTCGCGCCGTGCCGCTTTACGACGTGAGTTCGAGTTTCGCGATGGAACAGATCAAATATTCCACCGCGCTGCCAGTGCGCTCCCCGCTCGGGGTCACGGGAAACTGAGGGTTTGTGCGTGAGATGGAACGCGTTCTGCGGGGTGGAGAGAAGGCCGCCGCAACCCTTCTGGAATGGATGTCGGGTAAGATCGTGCGCTTCGTCCAATACCACTCAGAGCTTCGATTTCATGACCGATGACCGCCGCAAAAAGGCCCCGAAGCGGAAGAACCCTACCTTCGCGATCAGTATTCTTATCGTGGTCGTGGTGCTGCTTGTGATCGGCACATTGTTCTTCAACGCGATCCGCGACAAGCGCGAGTACGAAAGAGAGAATCCACCGGAGGCGGCGAGCGCTACCGTTCCTGCCGCGCCTGCGACGGCTGCTTCCCAGTAACGTTCTTTCGACCTGCCGCTTCTGCTTTCATGCCGCTTCTGCGTTCATGCCGTTTATGCTTAATGGGCCGGGTACCCCGGCCGTTACTCTGGCAGGTTGATCAAGCTCGCGTCCTTGCGAATCAGGAGCGATGCCGTCAGCATCTGCTTGCACTGGTGCGCAAGCAGCTTCAGATCCTGGACGACATCGGCCGGGATATCCTGGGCGCGCTCCGCACCCACCACCATTGAATCCAGTTCGCGCGTGAGCAGCTTCGACTGCTCGGCTTGATCTTCCGGGGCGGCCACACCGTCCTGCGCCTGCGTTAGATTGTCGCGGATGACGGTCAGCGCGCGCTGCACGGGTTGCGCCGCATGCCCTGCGGCAGACTTCCCTACCGATTGGAGCAACGGCCCCGCCGCGGTGATCTGCGACGCGAGCACATGGCTGCGGATAAGCAGGTCGTTGAGTTCAGGCACGAACTTTTGGTGCGCTTTCGGTTCGAGCATCATGCGCTGAAACGCCTGGCCGAGATTCGCAAACGCGATATGCACGTTCTTGCGCGCGAGGCGATAGCGGAAGTCGCTGTCGAGCGCCTCGGCTGCGATGGCTGCCGCGGCGGAGGCACCTGAAATGGCGGCCGCGGCCGCGCTTTCGCCGGTAAGGGTTTTTTTCTTCGATGCCGCGAACGGGCGATTGCTGCTCGTTTCAGCGACGACAGGTTGATCTGAGGTGTTCGCTGTCGGACCCGCGAGCGTCTGGGCCGCGCTGTCCGGTTGCTTCGCGGCCGCAGAAGGCTGCGCTTCGCCGGACGTGTTCATGGCTGATGTGGCGACCGCTTGCCTATCGAAGTTTGCGGCTATCTCGTCGCTCGCGAGGCCTGCGGCGTCGCTTCCGTTCGATCTCGCTCGCTGCGTCAAAGCGCTTGACCGCTCGCTCACAACGGGTGAAGGCCCGGCCTCGCCGCCACTTGCCAAACTGAGAGAATCATTCACCGCCGTCGTGAGTTCCGTTTCGCCGGCTTCCACCCGCGCGAGCGCGGCCGTTGCTGCTTGCGCTGTTCCGGCGTTGGCATCGGCGAAAAGATTGGCGTCCGCCGTGCTCTTGGCTTCCGCCTGAGCGGAGGGCTTGCCGGTCCACCACCAGCTGGCCTCAAGATAATTTCGCATTGCGCCGATCATGTCGCGCACCTGCTTGCCCATGAGCCTGTATTCCCAGTACGGGAAGAGATGGCTGGCGGCAATGGCGATGGCGCATCCGACGGCGGTGTCGATGGCGCGTTCGCCGATCAGCCGCATGCCGCCCGGCGCAAGCAGGTGCAGCATCAGCAACACGTAAGCCGACGTGAACACTACGCTCGCCGTGTAGTTGAACAGCAGCAGGCTGTAGCTCATGACCATGCAGGCGAACATGGCGACCAGCAACACATGCGGATCCTTCACCACCAGGATCAACCCGACACACGCCGTGCAGCCGATCGCCGTGCCGATGATCCGCTGCACATTGCGCTGTTTGGTGAGCGAATAACCGGGTTTAAGAATGATGACCGTTGTCATCACGATCCAGTACGCGTTGGTGAGCGGCAGCAGGCGGCCCAGCCAAAATCCCACGCCCACTGCAATGGTTACGCGCAGCGCGTGCCGGAAGCTCGGCGAGGCCATCGTCAGGTTCGAAAAAATCTGCATGAACGGTACGCGCCGGCTTGACACAAAACGTGACAAGGTCGGATCGACGCGAATCACCGTTTCCGTAATGCTCGGATCATGCCGCGTCTGGCGGCGCATTTTGTCGATCAACCGAGTCGCGCTCCAAAGCCTTCTGAACGCGGAGGACACCGCCGAATAGGCTTCCGGGTTCTTCTGCGGGACCTCGTGCCGGCGCATCTGGTCGAGTTCGTATTCGATCGCGCGCAACTCGGCCTTCACGTTGATTCGTGCCCGCGCCGGCCGGTTTTGCAGCACGGCCAGACCGATGTCCTCGAGATCGAGCGCGGTCTTTCTCATCAGGTCGCGATAGAAGATCAGGATGTCCTGCCCGCCGAAGGTGTTGCGCACGAGCGGGTAATCGGTGTGCGCACCCACAAACATCTCGTGCAGGTCGACCACGTTGATGAAGAGGTTGAAGAGCATGACGCGGCGGGCATCGAGCTTGCCGCTTCTCAGTTTCGGCAGGTTGCGCAGCACGATGTCGCGTGCCCCATCCTGGCGCTCGACCGCCGCGATCTGTTTTTCGATCAGCTTTCGGTAACACTCGTCGAGATTGGCGTCGAGATCGTAAAAAGATGAGCGCGCGAGCAGATACTCGGCGCAACTGAACACGCTCTCAGCCAGCGCCTGGCGCTCGATTCTATAAACAAGCGAACGGCTGACAAAGGTCGCCCAGTAGGTGTACCAAAGGCCGCCGAGCAGGATCCATGAAGCGTTGACGAGTGCTTGCATGGGCGTGAAATGCTCTTCCAGCGTCACGATCATCATGAAGAGTGTGGCGAAGCTGATCTGCGGCCAGCGGTTGCCGTAGACCACGACAAGCGACAGCACGAAGGTGAGCGGCACGACGGTCAGCCACAGCGTCACCGCGTTCGCGCTCGCGATCCCGGTAGCAAGCGCCGACAAGAAGCCGATCACCGTACATGCCAGCATCTCGTTGTGCTTGTACTTCAACGGTCCCGGCATGTCGACAACGCTTGCACCCAGCGCGCCGGTCGCAATGGTGAAGCCGAGTTCACGATTGTGAAATACAGTCAGCATCAGGATGGCTGGCAGCGAGACGCCGAGCGCGATCCGCAAGCCACCGAAGAAGTACTGGCTATAAATGAATTTTCTGATTTCTAGCGAGTAACGCATCGACTTCCTAATTTGCTGCCCGGGTATCTTCGGGGTGTCTCAGGTCCCGCCATGGTCTAAGCGCGCCACATGGGCGCACCCGGACCTGACTTAATGTGGCTTCGAGTCTAACCCAACTCGACGGCATCCAAACCTAGGCCGTTCGGACGAATCCCGGATAAGAACGCCCTTTGCTATCCTGTCGTTTCACCTCGCGACACGATCGTGGCCTCGGCTGTTCGAGCTGTTGCCTTTCATGCCCAACTAGCAGGATCCATGCTCGAACTTTTCTATTCGAATCGCCATGAAACGCTGTCGCAGGCGCTGCTCGACGACGTCGCCGCGTTCGCGCTGAATGGCGGCGATCCGTTCGCGAGCCAGACGATCATTGTGCCGAGCGCGGCGGTGCGCCGTCGGCTCGAACTGGACATGGCCGCCCGCTTTGGCATTTGTGCAAACGTGGACCTGTGTTATCTCGCGCAGTGGTTGTGGGCCCGGATCGGGGACGTATTGCCCGTACCCGAGCATTCGCCGTTTGCACCCGACCGGCTGGTGTGGCGCTGCTTCCGGCTGCTCGGCGCAATGACAGAGGCTGCGCCGGAGAGCTCGTCGCGACTGGGCGCCTACCTCGACGCCGCCGACGACTCCATGCGCTATGAACTCGCGCGCCGTATCGCGACGGTGTTCGACCACTATCTGACGTATCGGCCGGAATGGCTGCTGCACTGGCAGGCCGGCGGGTCGATCCTGGCGTCCGCCGGCGGGGCAATCGATGCAAACGGTCCGCGCCTGCCGAACGCCACGGCTATCCAGCGCGAGGACGAACGCTGGCAGGCCTCGCTATGGCGTGCGCTGCTCGCTGACCTCGCACAGAACGCCGACGCTCACGATCCCACGCCTCCCGCGTACCGGTTCCTGAGCGATTCACCGAAACTCGATCTCGACGCCGTGATGAAGGCTGAGTGGCCGGAGCGGGTGAGCGTGTTCGCGTTGCCGACCATGCCGCCATTGCATATTGCGTTGTTGCGCGAGTTGTCGCGATGGATCGACGTACGGATCTACGCCATTGACCCGTGTCGCGAGTTCTGGTTCGACATTGTGAGCGAGGCGCGCGTGGAACAGCTCGAACTGGCGGGAAAGCTGGACTTTCAGGAGGTAGGCCATCCGCTGCTCGCCGAATGGGGCCGCCAGACGCAGGCGCAATTGCACATGCTGCGCGAGCTGACGGAGAGCGCGGCGTCGCGGGAAGCGAGCCATTTCGAGGAGAATCTCGCGCCCACGTGGCTCGCCCGCGTGCAGAACGCGATCCTCAATTTGAAGGAGGTCGCGGGACTGGACGAAGCGCACGAAGCGCTTGAACCCGGTATCGAAATTCATGTGTGCCATAGCTTGTCGCGGCAGCTTGAAGTGTTGCACGACCGTTTGCTCGGCTGGTTCGACGAGATAGAGGGGCTGCAGCCGTCGGATGTGCTCGTGGCGTTTCCTGATCTGGCGGCGGCGGGTCCGCTCATCGACGGGGTGTTCGGCACCGCGCCCGCTGGCGTGGCTGGTGAGCGTCGGCGGATTCCGTATCGGATCACGGGTCTGCCGCCTTCGCAGGCAAACCCGGTCGCACGCGTGCTGCTGGACTGGCTGGCGTTGCCTGAACGCAGTGTCGGCGCGCCCGAGTTGATCGAATGGTTGCGGGTCGATGCGGTCGCGGCACGTTATGGCATAGATGCCGTCGCGCTGGAAACCGCGCAGACGTGGCTTGCGGCGGCTGGCGCGCGGCGCGGGCTCACGCCGTCGGTGGTGACGGGCGCCGACGTGCCGGCAGCCCGTCACACCTTCTCCGATGCCCTCACGCGACTGTTCCTCGGCTATGCGCTGCCCGACGGCGGCGCGCCCGTCGACGAATGGCTGCCGGTTGGCGGCCCGCAAGGATCGGATGCGCAATTGCTCGGTCGGCTGACGCGGTTTGTCGACGACATTGACGCGTTCGGCGAACGTATAGCCACCGCGCGTACGCCGCAGGCCTGGACGCAATTGCTGCTCGACGCGCTCACCCAGTTCTTCGATGCCGGTCTGCCATTCGCGGACTCAATCGCCGACGTCCGTTCGACACTCGATGCACTGATGCTTTCCATGGGTGAAGGCGCTGTCGACACCGAAATTGCCGCCGACGTTCTGCGAACGGCACTCACTGACGCACTCGACGACGCTGCGCGTGGTGGTGTCCCATGGGGCGGCGTGACGTTTTCGTCGCTGACGAGCTTGCGCGGGTTGCCCTATCGCGTGGTCTGCCTGCTCGGCATGGACGACGGCATGTTGCCGAGCCTTACGCGCGCCGACGAATTCGACCTGATGGCGAGTTTCGGCAAGCTCGGTGACCGGCAACGCCGTGACGACGAACGCAATCTGTTCCTCGACTTGCTGTTGTCGGCGCGGGACCGCTTGATGATTGCCTACACGGGACGCAGCATTCGCGACAACGCCGCGCTGCCGCCTGCCGCGCTGATCGACGAACTGCTCGACTATCTTGAGGAAACGGTGGCAGGCACGGGTGCACCGCCGAACGAGCGCGAGAGCGCGCGCAGCCGCTTCGTGTTCGAGCATCCGTTGCAGCCGTTCGCGCCTGAGTACTTCAGCGCGCCGTTGTTCACCTACGAGCCGGAGCGTGCGGAACTGGCCCAGGCGCTCGCGCTCGGCAAGATCGAACCGTCAATGAAATTTTTTATTGAGCCGTTGCCGGCGGAGGAGGTGGAACCCGTTGCATTCGATGACTTCGAGCGTTTCTGGCGTCATCCGGCGCGCGCTATCTTGCGTGATCGGCTCGGCATTTCGCTCTTCGACGCTGAGACCGAACTCGGTGATGCAGAACCGTTCGAGCTCGAATATCCGGGCCGTGCCGCGCTGGCAGATCGGGTGCTGCCGTCGCTGCTCGCACTCACCGCCCACAATGAAGCACGCGGGCTCGATCGTGCACGGCGGGTCGCGCGTGCAAGTCCTGAAATGCCAGGCGGCGCGACGGGCGGTGTATGGCAATCGCGGGAAATCGGCGCGTTGCATTCGCTTGCCAATCGGGTGCGGGTCGCGACGGGGGAACGGGCAGTGCGCTTGCCGTTCACGCTGGATATCAAGCCACGTTGGCCGGATGTCGAGTTGTTCGGCCGCCACGACGCTGCGTTGCAAGGTGACGCTTTGCAGCCCCTGCAGCTTCACGGCACGTTGAATTTGCTCACCGACGAAGGCCAGATCATTTACCGATACGATGTGCCCCGCGCTCGCGACTACCTCTGTGCATGGCTTGCACATCTTGCCTATTGCGCGGCATTGCCCGATGGCCCTCGACGCACGGTGTGGCACGGGCGCGGCGCGCAATCGAGCGGCTTTGAACTGACGCCCGTCGACGATCCTCACACGCACCTGGCAACACTCGCTGCGTTGTATCGCGCCGGGCAGCGCTTGCCGCTGCGGTTCTTTCCAAAGAGCGCGTGGACGTGGGTCAAGGAGAGCGAGTCCAAGGCGCAGGGCGTGTGGGTGTCGGACAGGACGCGCGGAGAATCGGACGATCCCGCGTTGCGTATCGCGTTTCGCGGCGCGGAACTGAGACTCGATGAAACCTTCGCCACGTTGGCCAGGATCGTCTTCGAGCCGTTGATCCAGCACATGCGGAGCGACGCATGATGCGTACCGAAACAACCACACTGACGGCCACGTCGGCCGACGCCGCCGACGAACTTGACGTCTTCGAATGCTCGCTCGACGGCGTGAACCAGATCGAAGCATCGGCGGGAACGGGGAAGACGTGGAACATCTGTGCGCTCTACGTGCGCCTTCTACTTGAAAAGAAGCTCGCCGCGGACGCGATCCTCGTCGTCACCTTCACGAAGGCGGCCACGGCTGAACTGCATGAGCGCATCCGCTCGCGGCTCGTCCAGATCGCGCACGCAATGGAAACCGGGGACACCGCGGGCGACGCCTTCCTCGAGCGCCTGTTCGAGACCACGCTTGAACGCGTCGAGCCTGATGAAGCGCTCAAGCGCATCAAAATCGCGCTGCATACCTTCGACCAGGCCGCCATCCACACAATTCACGCGTTCTGCCAGCGTGCTCTGCAAGAGGCGCCGTTCGCTGCAACCATGCCTTTCGCGTTCGATCTGGAAGCCGACGACAGCGCGTTGCGCTTCGAGATGGCAGCGGACTTCTGGCGTGAACGGGTCGAACCGGCGGCGGCGCGGGATTCATCGTTTGCCGCCTGGCTCGTGAGCAAGGGCGCAGGACCGGCGTCGCTCGACGCGCAGCTTTCGCGCCGGCTTAAAAAACCGCTCGCCATGTTGCGCTGGGGTGAGTCGGAGCTCGCCCACCGCGAGGACGCGCAAGCCTTGTTCGATACGGCGTGCGCGGTGTGGCAAGCCGAACGCGACACCATCGTGCAATTGCTGATCGACGCCGAAGCGAAGCTCAGCAAGACCACGCATAAGCGCACGCTGATCGACGCGGCGATTGCCGCGTGGTCCGACTATTTCGCCGACAACGATTGTCACGCCGCGCCGCCGAAAGAAGCGCTGAAGCTCACGGCGAGCGCGTTGAAGAAAGGCACGAAGGTGAAGAACGAGCCACCCACGCATGCTTTCTTCGATCACGCCGAGACGCTTGCCGCCGCTGCTGCCGCCGCGGAAGCGGCGCAGCGCGCGGCATGGCTCGGCATCGTGCGCGAGTGGCTCAACTACGCGCCGCTGGAACTGGCGGTGCGCAAGCGGACGAGGCGCGTGGTGTCGTTCGACGATCTGTTGTCGAACCTCTATCAGGCGCTCGACGCGAATCCGTGGCTTGCCGATGCACTTCGGGCACGTTATCCGGCTGCATTGATCGATGAGTTCCAGGACACGGATCCGCTGCAGTTTGCCATCTTCAACAGCATCTTCGCGCCGCAAGGGCCGTTGTTTCTGGTCGGCGATCCGAAGCAGGCCATCTATAGTTTTCGTGCCGCCGACCTGCATACGTATTTGACGGCGCGCAAGCAGGCATCGGCGAGATATACGCTTGCGGTCAACCAGCGCTCGACTGAACCGATCATCGACGCTTGCAACCGCATTTTCAGTGCAAATCCGGCAGCGTTCATCCTGGACGGATTGACTTACCAGCCGGTGCGCGCAGGCACGCGCGAGCGCAAGCCGTTCAACGACAAAACCGCGTCGGCGGCGTATTCCGACACCGCTGATTTCTGCGTGTGGATGTTGCCGCAAGGCGATTCGGCGCTGTCGAAAACGAACGCGAACCGCCAAGCGGCGCAGGCCTGCGCGGCGGAGATCGTGCGGTTGTTGCGCGGTGCTCAAAACGGCGAAGTAACGATCGGCGACAAGCCTCTGTCGCCCGGCCAGATTGCGGTACTTGTGCAGACGCATCGGCAGGGGAGCCTCGTCAAGCGGGTGCTCGCAAGCTGGGGCGTGGGCAGCGTGGAACTGGCGCAAGCATCGGTATTCGGTACCTTCGATGCGGAGCAGATCGAGCGATTGCTAGCCGCTATCGATACCCCTGGCGACTTGCGTCGTCTGCGCGCGGCGCTTGCAACGGACTGGCTCGGGCTCGATGCCGCGGCGTTGTGGAGCATGGAGCATAGCGAAGCGGTAGAAGGCTCCGCCGCGATCGACGCCATGAGTTGGGTCGAACGTTTCTCGCGTTACCGGATGCTTTGGCACGAGCGCGGTTTTGCGGTGATGTGGCGCACGCTCGCGCGTGAGCTGCTGATCGCGCAACGTCTCGTTGTCGGTCCGGACGGCGAGCGCCGCCTGACCAACGTCAATCATCTGGCCGAGCTGATCCAGGCACGTGGCGCGGTTCAACCCGGCATTGCGCCCACCCTGCGCTGGCTAGCCGCGCAGCGTGCAGAGCAGGGCGGCGGAGAAGATGCGCAGTTGCGGCTCGAGTCCGACCGCAATCTCGTTCAGATCGTCACGGTGCACAAATCGAAGGGACTGGAATACGCGGTTGTGTTCTGTCCGTTCCTGAACGATGGCGCGTTGCGCGACCCACCGTCCACAGGACTGCCCGATGCCCGCGAATACCACGACGACGGCGCGGCCATACTGCACTACGGCTACACCGACGAAGAGGGTGAGCGCGCGTCCGGACTCGCCACGCGCGAGCAAGCCGCCGAACGCGCGCGGCTCGTGTACGTTGCGCTCACGCGTGCGGTGTACCGCTGTTACCTGGTTGGAGGCGTGTATCTGATCGGCAAATCAGCGAAGGAGTCGCGGCGCAGCGTGCTGAACTGGCTGGTCGCAGGCGCTGGCCGGCAATTCAGCGACTGGCTCGCTGAACCACCCGAAGAAGACGACGTGATCGGAAGTTGGCAAGCGCTCGCGACGGGCTCCATTTCGGTCGAACCCTTGCCTGTGATCGATGTGCGTGAACCGCTCATCGTTAGCCGAGACGCAGATTTCACGCCGCAACCGCGAACCAGTCGTCGCGTGTTGCGTGACAGTTGGCGGACCGCCAGTTTCAGTTCCATGATCGCGGCCGGCGCACGTGAGGAATCAAATCAGGCGCAGCCCACCGACGAACGCCCCGACCACGACGGGCGTATCGACGCAGTAGCGGCACTTACACTAGTGACGCCGATTGAAACGCCGTTGCCTCCGGTCGAACTCGATACCGACGATATCCTCTTATTCCCGCGCGGCCCCTCGGCGGGCGAGTGCCTGCACCGCATGTACGAACTCGCGGATTTCACGAACTCGGGAAAGTGGCCCGAAGCGATCGAGCGCGCGTTACATGAGCATCCCATTCCTGTTTCAGCGACCGACGCGCTGACCGCCAACCTGCCCGCGATGATGGCGCGCCTGCTCGCCGATACGGTCGTAACCCAACTCGTACCCGGCATGCGCCTCGATACCATTCCCGCCAAGCGACGCATGAACGAACTCGAGTTCCTGTTCCCGGCAGAATCTTTGGATTTCACGGCCTTGAGGCGCGTACTGGTCGCGCATGGCTTCCCCGACGTCGCGCTGGAAGCCGGAACCTTGCGCGGTTTCGTCAAGGGGTTCATCGACTTGATCGTCGAGCATGAAGGGCGTTTCTGGATCGTCGACTGGAAGTCGAATCATCTTGGGCTGACACCCGCCGATTACGACGAGGAAGCTCTCGACGCCGCAATGGCCTCGCATGCGTATCACTTGCAGGCGCTGTTTTACACGGTCGCGCTGCATCGTTATCTGCGTTTGCGGTTACGCGACTACGGGTTTGAGCGGCACATCGGCGGTTATTTGTATTTGTTCGTGCGCGGCGTACGACCCGATTGGCGCGATGGTGACAGGCCGGCGGGTGTGCATGTGGGCAAGCCATCGCTGGAACTGATCGAAGCGATCGATCGACTGATGCAAGGAGTTGCCGCATGAACGCGCCCGACCTGACTCTTGTCTCCGACGACAGTATTGCGCTCGCCGACGGATTCGCGCGCCGGATAGGCGGGTTATCGAAGCGCCTTCAGGGAGACGCCAACAACGTCCGCTGGGCCCAGCGCGCGGCGTTTGCAGTAAGCCGCGCGACAACGCAAGGGCACGTTTGTATCGCGCTCGATGCACTCGCGCAGCGGTACGGCGAAACTGCCGGCAAGGTTCACACCGCGTTGCTGGCGAGTGGCGTGGTGTGTGACGGCCAGGAAGCTGCTGCGGACCTGCTTCCTCTTGTTATAGATTCCAGCCGGCGTATCTATCTCGCCCGGTATTTCGACTACGAACGGCGGCTCGCGCGGGCACTGGTCGAACGTGCCCAGGTCGCGGCTGATGCGCCCGATCCGGCTGAATTGAAAGCGCGCGTAGGGCGCTATTTCGCCGGGTCAGAGAACGACGATGACAACATCGACTGGCAACGCGTGGCAGCGCTCGTCGCGTTGTCAGGGCGTCTCACCATCGTGAGCGGGGGGCCGGGAACGGGCAAGACAACGACGGTTGTCGGTGTGCTCGCTTGCCTGCTCGACGAAAACCCGGCTTTGCGCATCGCGCTCGCGGCGCCCACGGGCAAGGCGGCGCAGCGTATGCAGGAGGCACTGGTCGAACGTGCCAATAGGTTGCCGCCGGAGTTGGCAGCGCGATTGCCGCACACGTCGTTCACGCTGCAGCGTCTGCTCGGCACGCAGGCGAACGGGCGCTTCCGGCATCATCGCGATAACCCGCTACCGTTCGATGTGATCGTGATCGATGAGGCATCGATGATCGACGTCGCGCTGGCCGCGCATCTCCTCGAAGCGGTCGCGCCCGGTGCGCGACTCGTGATGCTTGGCGACAAGGATCAACTTGCCGCCGTGGAAGCGGGCGCGGTGTTCGCTGAACTGAGCGCGCGGCCGGTGTACAGCGATGCTGGCGCGGCACGGATCGCGGCAGCGCTGTCGATGCCGGCGGAGCGGTTCATTGCCGCGTTGCCGAACGACCGGGACGGCGACGCCGTTGATCTGGTCGCGCTGCTTGAAACCGAGCCCCAGTGGATCAACGAACCCGATTATCTGATCCCCGACGACGGCAATGACGCTTACGATGGATTCGCCGGTTTGCCCGAAGTCGACTGGCATCCGGTGGCGCATGTCGAGCCTGACCAAACCGCGGTAAGCCCATTAACCGATTGCGTCGTGTGGTTGCAGCGTAATTACCGGTTCGGCCTGGATTCGGATATTGGCAGACTGTCGGTCGCCATTCGTCGCGGTTCCGTTGACGATGCGCTTGCCGCCTTGACGCCCGGTAGCCAGGACAACCCGACGAAAGCGGCGCTGCTTATTGACGATGCGGGGCCTCATCTCTCCGAGCGCACGCTGGCGCGCCTGAACGCGGGTTTCGAGCCGTACGCGCGGATGCTCGCCAAAACGCTGGAGACGCTAGAAGCGGGAACCGGGGCAGCACCGCTTTTCGATGCGCTCAACCGCTTTCGCATCCTTGCCGCCACGCGTCACGGGCCGCGTGGAGTCGATGAAATCAACGCGCGTATATCGGCGTGGGTCCGGGCGGCTGCGTCGGTTACGCTGGGCGCGGGCGCTCAATGGTTCGCCGGGCGGCCAGTGATCGTGACACGCAACGACTACGCGTTGGGCGTGTTCAACGGCGATATCGGCATTGCGCTGCCGGCGCCCAACGGCGCCATGCAGGTTTGCTTTCGCATGGCAGACGGCACGTTACGGATGCTCTCTCCTGCTGCGTTGCCGCCCCACGACACGGCATTTGCGCTGACGGTCCACAAATCGCAGGGCTCGGAATTCGATCACGCCGCGCTGGTATTGCCGAGCGCGTTCGGCCGCATGTTGTCGCGGGAACTGGTTTATACGGCGATCACGCGGGCGCGTAGCCGCATAGAGGTAATCGGCTCGACGGAGGTCTTTGCGCAGGCCGTCCGTACACCTACGCGGCGTGACTCGGGTCTGGCCGCGCGGATTGCGGAGGCGGCATTGTGAATCATACGATCGAGTATGTGATCCAGCCGAACGAGGTCGAGCTGAGCGCCGTGCGCGCACAGGGGGCGGGCGGGCAGAACGTCAACAAGGTGTCGAGCGCGATTCACCTGCGTTTCGACATCCAGGCATCGTCGCTTCCGGAAACCATCAAGATGCGCCTGCTCGCATTACGCGACAGTCGTATCACGCGCGACGGGGTGATCATCATCAAGTCGCAGGAACACCGCACGCAGGACATGAATCGTGCGGCGGCGCTCGCGCGGCTCGACGAGATGATCCAGCGCGTCAGCGTGACACGCCGTACGCGCGTGGCGACGAAACCTACTCGAGCGTCGCAGTTGCGAAGGGTGGATGGGAAAGTGCGACGAGGCGCCGTGAAGGCAACGCGGGGCCGGGTAGTGGGGGACTGAGGCAGATTCAGCCCGCGTCGGGCCGCTGTCAACGATTGACGATTCCTGCCACGCGCATTCACGAGTAGCAGGAATATTGACATTCAAAACAACCCTGCAAAAAACGAGAAGCCCATCCGCTTTCGCCTTAATGCGGAATCATCCACGTCAGCACATTCTGCTGCAGCCAGACCAGCACGCCGAGCAGCACCGTCAACAGGATGGAGTGCTTGAAGGTCTTTGCGAAAACCACGCCTTCCTTCCCTTTCAGCTCGGTGGTGGCTACGCCCGTCGAGATGTTTTGCGGCGAGATCATCTTCCCCATCACGCCGCCCGATGAATTCGTGGCGGCCATCAGGATCGGATTGAGATTGAGCTGCCGTGCCGCGACCACTTGCAGATTGCCGAACAGCGCATTACCCGACGTATCGCTGCCGGACAGGAACACCGCGACCCAGCCGAGGAACGCCGACACCAGCGGGAAGAACGCTCCTACCGACGCCACGCCGAGGCCCAGCGTGTAGTTCATTCCGGAGTAGTTCATCAGGTACGCGAGTCCGACAATAGTCGCGACAGTCAGAATGGCGATGCGCGTCTGGACCCATGTATCCACGATCGCCGCGCCGAATTCGCTCGCCGGCAGCCGCACGATCAGGGCGGTGATAATCGATGCGACCAGGATCGCGGTACCGGTCGCGAGCGGCTGGAAGTCCCAGATCGCGCCGTACGGCTGGTTATAGAGCGTGATGAAGACGGCTTTGTCGAGGCCGGGCCACGGCACCTTGACATCGCCGATCAGGAAGATCTTTGCGACCGTCCACACGATCACCACCACCGACACCACGATCCACGGTACCCAGCCGTGCCCGCCGGAAAGCTTGCCTCGGACCTGCGCCGTCCGATCAACGTTCACGGCGAAGCGCGCGTCCGGGGCAGGTTTCCAGACGCGCAGGAACGCAATCGTGAGGATCAGCGAAACCATCGACGCGAGCACGTCGGTGAGCGAGTAATTGATGTAGTTCGCCGTGACGAACTGCGTGAGCGAGAACGTCCCGCCCGCCACCAGCAGCACCGGCCAGATCTTGAGCATGTTGCGAAAGCCCGCGTACACGCCGATCACATAGAACGGCAGCAGCAGAGCGAAGAACGGCAACTGGCGGCCGACCATCTTGGCGAGCAGGTCAGGGGAGAGATGGGTCACGGCGCCGAGCACGGTGATTGGCACGCCGAGCGCGCCGAACGCGACCGGTGCAGTGTTGAAAATCAGCGTGAAGGTGAGCGCTTCGAGCGTCGGAAAGCCGAGCAGGATCAGCAGCGAACTCGTAATGGCGATCGGCGTGCCAAACGCGGAAATACCTTCCAGCAGCGCGCCGAAGGAAAAGCCGATCACGACCAGCACGATGCGCCGGTCGTTGGGGAGGTTGTCGATCATCCATACCCGGAACGCTTCGAAGCGGCCCGAGCGTTGCGCGATGTTATAGAGCAGGATCGCGGTGAAGACGATCCACATGACCGGCCAGACGGCGAACACGGCGCCCGCCGCGACGGAATCAATCGCCAGTCCCACAGGGAAGTGCCACACGGCGATGGCTACAACTATGCCGACGATCAATCCGGCGAGTGACGCTTGCCAGGCAGGCCGGCGCGCCCAACCGAGCAGGACCAGCACGACGGCAATAGGCAGCACTGCGACGAGAAAGGACAAGCCGAGTGAGCCGCCGACGGGCGTCAGAATCTGATGAAACATATCGTCTCCTGGTTTTTATTTTGCTGAACGCGTGGCGTTCTTCGGTCATGGCGACCGGTACTGAGAGCCCCGTGAGCGTCGTTCGCTTTCCAACAAGCGCACCGCCGCCCGACACATCGTTGCAACTAAGCGTTTGCCTAATGCGTCTGGACTAAGGATAGAGGGAGGATGGCGCGCGTCAAGGAAGGATTAACCATACCTCTGGGGTTGTATCGAAGCCTTAGCGTGTGATGGGTTCATGTGTCTCTGACGCGTCGGTCTCGCGCGAGCCGTGCGAAACCCAGCCCAACACCCAGATGGAGATCACGCCAAGACAGGCGGCAAGCCAGAGCAGGACCAGCGCGAAGACCAGCATGGTGAGGATTCCTGGAGCGGCAGCGTCCGGAGTGGCGCGGCGTCGAGGAATCTCAGCGAAAATCGTGCCATATCACGTCAGCTTGCACGGAACGGTCCGTTGCGCACTGCTGGCGCGATCGGACACCACAAACAACAAGCGCGCACAGACGCAAACCGCGCTATTGCAGCGCGGTTTGTGTGAAAGCGTTACATCGAACGGGTAAGGCGCGCCCGGCGATTACCGGGCATTAACGCCGAGCGCGAACCACTCAGTGCCGATAATAATGTCCGCGCCCACCGCCGCCATACCAGCCGAAGCCGACCGACAGCGAGGGGCCGTAACCGTACGCGGGATAACCGTAGCCGCCGTAGTACGCCGGATAGGGCGCGTAGACCGGATAGCTCGGGTAATAAGCAGGATACGGCGCATAAAGGACAGGCGGCGCAGCAACGTATTGCGGTGTCGTAGACGCATACGCGGGCGGCGGGGTGTTGCTGGTGTCTTGATAGCTCTGCGCATAGCCGCCGCTGGACGCCCCCGCAGGCGCGACAGGAATCTCTTGCTGCGTTTGTGCTGTGTTGACTACCGGGGTACCCGGGTAGGGTGGATACGCAGGGTAATAACCATACGAACCGTACGGCACGTAGTAACAAGCGCTCAAGCTCAAAGCGCCCACGAGGGCGGATAGTGCGAGCTTCGGGCTCATGATGCGACTCCAGATTGCGTCGAAACGCTACCGCTCGAATGAACGGGATGTCAGGAGCCTAGCGCATCGCTGAAACGTGGGAAAGCACCGGGGCGTTACCCAATGTTTCGATCTGTTTCACTGGACGGCATTGTAGGCGTACCTAAACACTTAAGTTCAGCTGCACCCGATCACCGTGTTGTTAAAGGGCGGCAACCGGGCACGGCGTATCAACCTACTTGCCGACCTGATTACCGATCAGGCCGCCTGCGGCCGCACCACCCACCGTTGACAGTGCACTACCGCCGAGTGCCGCACCCGCCACGCCGCCGACACCCGCGCCGACGGCCGTATCGCGTTGACGGGTGCTCATTTGATCGCATGCAGACAGGCCGCCGAGAAGTGCGGCGATGAGAGCAGCAGCGCCAATCTGTTTGATCTTGTCCATTTCAACTCTCCAAATCGATGAACCACGAGGGGGTGACGGGTTGGTGTCGGAACGGCGGGGCTCTCTATCGTCCATGCCGCGCATGGTCTGCGCTGTGCCGATGAGCCGACTGTCCACGTCCAACCCGGTGGCGAAAAGACAGTTCCTGCCGATTCTTTCAATGTTGATAGAAGCAGAAACAGTGCCCGACCATCGTATTCAGCAGACAAGTATCGGATTGAGCGTCCTCCCAACGCAAAACGGCCCGCCGCACATGACATGCGACAGGCCGCTTTTATTTGTCGCCGGGTCGACGCGCCTTTGCAGGCGCCCGGCGTGCTCGTTGCTCGCTCTTTATTACGTGCGCTGGTAGATCTCAGCACCCTTTTTCACGAACTCGATTGCCTTCGTTTCCATGCCTTGCTTCAGGGCCTCGATATCCGAGACCCCTTGCTTCGCGGCATATTCACGGACGTCCTGGGTGATCTTCATCGAACAGAAGTGCGGGCCGCACATCGAGCAGAAATGCGCGACTTTGGCTGAGTCCTTCGGCAGGGTTTCGTCGTGGAATTCACGCGCCTTGTCCGGATCGAGACCGAGATTGAACTGGTCGTCCCATCGGAATTCGAAACGCGCCTTGGAGAGCGCGTTGTCCCGCACCTGAGCACCCGGATGACCCTTCGCCAGATCGGCGGCGTGGGCCGCAAGCTTGTACGTGATGATGCCGGTCTTCACGTCGTCCTTGTTCGGCAAACCAAGGTGTTCCTTCGGCGTGACATAGCAGAGCATGGCCGTGCCGAACCAGCCGATCATCGCGGCTCCAATACCCGACGTGATGTGGTCGTAACCCGGCGCGATATCGGTCGTGAGGGGCCCAAGCGTGTAGAACGGCGCTTCGTCGCACCAATCAAGTTGCAGGTCCATGTTCTCTTTGATGAGCTGCATCGGCACATGGCCCGGACCTTCGATCATCACCTGCACGTCATGCTTCCACGCAATCTGCGTCAACTCGCCGAGCGTCTTCAGTTCGCCGAGCTGGGCTTCGTCGTTGGCATCGTAGATCGAGCCGGGACGCAGGCCGTCGCCGAGCGAAAAGCTCACGTCGTAGGCCTTCATGATTTCGCAGATGTCTTCGAAGTGCTCATACAGGAAGCTTTCCTTGTGATGAGCCAGACACCATTTCGCCATGATCGAACCGCCGCGCGAGACGATGCCCGTCATGCGGTTCGCGGTCATCGGCACGTAGCGCAGGAGCACGCCGGCGTGGATCGTGAAGTAATCCACACCTTGCTCGGCCTGTTCGATCAGCGTGTCGCGGAAGATTTCCCAGGTCAGGTCTTCGGCCTTGCCGTTGACCTTTTCGAGCGCCTGATAAATCGGCACCGTACCGATAGGCACCGGGCTATTGCGGATGATCCACTCGCGCGTTTCGTGAATGTGCTTGCCGGTCGAGAGATCCATGACCGTGTCGCCGCCCCAGCGGATGGCCCAGGTCATCTTGTCGACTTCTTCTCCGATCGACGACGTGACCGCCGAATTGCCGATGTTCGCGTTGATCTTCACCAGGAAATTGCGGCCGATGATCATCGGCTCGCTTTCCGGGTGGTTGATGTTCGCCGGGATGATCGCGCGACCGCGGGCGACTTCCTCGCGCACGAATTCGGCGGTGATTTCCTTGGGGGCGTTTGCACCGAAGGCCTGGGCGCCGAACGCTTGGCCGGGATGCTGGCGGCCCATCATCGTGGCGAGCTTTTCGCCGTTCGGGCCGCTCGTGCGCAGCGATTCCAGATATTGCGCACGGCGCTGGTTCTCGCGGATCGCGATGTATTCCATCTCTGGCGTGATGATGCCCTGGCGCGCGTAGTGCATCTGCGAGACGTTTTTGCCCGGCACAGCGCGGCGAGGCGTGCGATGCAAACCTTTGAAACGCAGGTCGGCGGTAGCCGGATCGGCGGCGCGCTCACGGCCGAAATTGCTTGAAAGGCCACCGAGCGATTCCGTATCGCCGCGCTCTTCGATCCAGCCTTGGCGGACGGCCGGCAGACCGGAGCGGATATCGATCTTTGCTTCCGGGTCCGAGTATGGGCCGGAGCAATCGTAGACATAGACCGGAGGATTTTTTTCGCTGCCGAAACTTTCGTTGGTATCGGATTGGGTGATTTCCCGCATCGGCACGCGGATGTCGGGGCGTGAGCCCGTCACGTAGATCTTGCGTGAATTGGGCAGCGGCGCGATGGCGGCAGCGTCGACGACAGCGTCGTCGGAGAGGAATTTCGGATTGGCGTTCATGCGGCTCTCCTGTGTCGACCCGAGTTAGCGTGTCGACCAGAGTTGGCGCTTTCGCGCTTACTCTGGTCCCATGGCGTTTACTCCGGTCCCATGCAGATGGTTGCTGTGGGGGCGGATATATCCCAGCCGGCCCGCGATAAAAACGGGAATCGCACGAGAAACGGCTGAGTCAAACGCTAGCTACGGGAGACCGAAGAAAAGCAGAGAAGGAGGCGGGCGGATTAGGCGGGGTGCGCGGGGAAGAGAAAGACCCAAAAGACCCCTGCGCGGCAAAATCCGAACGCTTCCCTGCGCTGGCATTATCCAGATCAGGTTCAAAGGGTATTTCTCACCCGCGACACACGGACAATCCGGTGACAGATTGCGATGTGCAGCGCAGGACCCCCGCGTTAGCAGCCGCAACAATACACCTCGCCGTAGCGTGTTGGCAACCATCTGTAACACTCACGCGTGCGTTTGCATGGCTTACTGCATAATGGCGACCACCGTGTTTTCCCGGATACCGTCCGATTTCTTTCACCGGAAACGGTCCGGCAAACTCGCGGCGGCTCTTGCCGGCTTTTCAAGCCGTTATCGAGCTTCGGCACGTTGTTGCCCGACCCCTTTTTCTGCTTCCGACATGTTGTCCTGCCTTGCCCGTTTTGCCGCGACGCTCAAGCGGCATGCGCGCCGTTCTTCGCTTTCCCTGGTTTCGGGTAAAGCGAAACCGGCGGTTGTCAGTCTGCCCGTCAGTCTGGCCGTCAGCCTGGCCGTTTGGCCGGTTGACGTAGCAATCATCTTCGTCGCAGAGTAACGGATGTCTACACCGTTGCCGCCCTCGCGATCGTCTGCTTCCGATTCTCCAGCTTCGCAGTTCGTGCCCCCGGCACACTCGCCGCAGTCGCAGCCCTCGGCTGACGTGCTGCCGTTTCCGCAGGCAGCAGCCGTCGCGCCCTCGGCATCGCCATTGCCCTCGGCGGACGTTTTGGCCGACGTGTCGAGCCCGCAAGCCTTGGCCGATACCCCCACGCGTCGCCCGTTCAATCTTCCCGATCATTTCCCGTTTCGCCTTCCCGCGACGCGCAGCGGCCGCGTGGCGCTTGCCCTTTGCGTGGTGTACCTCGTATGGGGTTCGACCTACATGGCGGTGCATCTGTCGCTGGAATCGTTCCCGCCGCTGATGTTGTCCGGATTGCGCAACTTGTTCGCCGGCATCGGTTTGTTCATCTTTGCTGCGCGTCGTGATCCGGTCTGGCCGACTTTCGCCGAAGTGCGAAACGCCGCGGCGGTCGGAACGTTGCTGGTGGGTTTGTCGAGCGGGATGCTCGCGTTCGGTATGCGCACGGTCGAGACAGGCACGGCCGCCGTCATGGTGGCGACCGTGCCGTTGTTCGCCACGGTCATCGCCGCCATTGCAGGCCGCAAAGTGGCGAAGGGTGAGTGGGTTGCGGTTGGGCTTGGGTTGGTCGGGATTGCGCTGCTCAATCATGGCGATCCATCGTCGGGTTCAACCGCCGGCAGCCTCGCGATTCTGTGTGGCGCGATTTTCTGGGCGGGCGGCTCGTTTCTCGCGGGGCGTCTCAAGCTGCCGTCCGACCTGCTGGTATCGACGGCATTGCAGATCAGCCTCGGCGGCGCGATGGCGACGATCGTTGCGTGGGTGTCGGGCGAACGTATCGTGAGTATGGGGTTCACGCCGTTCTTGGCTTACCTCTACCTGATGCTCGTCGGCTCGATGGCCGCCTATGTCGCGTACGCGTACCTGATTCGCCACACGAGTCCGATTATCGCGAGCAGCTGCATGTACGTGAATCCCGTGGTGGCCGTGGTGATAGGTGCGGTGTTTCTCGGCGAAGTGATCACGAAGTGGACCGTGATGGCGACCCTCATCATCCTGGCGAGCGTGGGTCTGTCGTTCTGGTTCGATTACAAGAGGCGAGGGCTGGTTTGACCTCGGCATGACGACAGGCGGTACAAAAAACAGTGCGCCGTTTTTTTGAGGGCAACCGAATAGTCGGAAAAACATAACCTCGGACTTGCTTTCGTTCGACCCGATTGAAACCCGGCTTTCTGCCGAATTTGGTCTTAAAAAAAGCACAAAGCCCGAGTTAGAGTGCGACCCAAAACTCTGGATGTGCGAGTTCCTACCCTGAAGCCCAAAAAAAGAACCTCCCCTAGGGGAGGTTCTTTTTGGTCGTCGCTTTGGTTGAATCCCACGACCCGTCCCGTTGCCGGCACGGCGTCAAAAAACCCTGGAGCCAACTAAGACAGCGGTCAGCAAATTGCTGGCGGCCACTAACCGCCAACGATCTGTTGCCAGCTTCCTCACTTACTCCGCGTTGTGCTTATCGGCGGAATTCGTGATGGCGTTGCCGCCCTTCGAAAGGTCCTGGCCGGCGCCCGCCACCGTGTTGCAAGCTGCGAGTGCGGCAGTTCCGGCGATCAACAGCAAAGCGATAAGTCGAGTCATGAGCAATTCCCCTTGAGTTTGATGCGGGTACGTTGGCCGTTCGGCCATGAAGGCGTGCCCGATGTTCGAATCCTGGCCACTCGGTGTCCGACAGAAAAAGCGACTGCGAAAGTAGTTGCCAGACACATTGCGGCCTTGGCGAAGGCCGATCCTTGAAACGGTTTTGCCGGGTTTGAACAAGCAACAAAACCCATGACGACTACCGCTTCGATCGACCACACCGGTCTGAAGAATCATAAAAAACTGCGCGCCCGCAAGCTGTAGGCGCGGATGTTTTTATCGTGTAGGTGCACTCTGTAACTTGTGTCAGCGCAGTCCTACATGCGTAGTGCGAGCGCCGGTAAAGAGCCGTCGGACGGTGCACTCTCAAGCATCGAAGTTCCGCACGCGGGGCATGGTGACGCGGATATCGGTGCCATGCGGCTGGCGTCGTTCGATCTCGATATGACCGCCGCGCGCGCTGACCCGCTGCCGCATTCCCAGCAGCCCATGTGTGTGCGTGCGCTGCAGATCCTGCGGGCGGATGCCGACGCCGTCATCGGCTATATGCATCGATACCCGCTCGTCATCCAGCGCCAGCGCGATCGACACGTTTGACGCCCGCGCGTATTTGGCCGCGTTCGTCAGCGATTCCTGCGCGACCCGGAATAACGCGATTTCGACTTCTTCGCCGAGCTTGATGTCGTCGTCGGGGAGCGCGAGTTCGAGTGTCCAGCCGGCGCGTTGCGCGGTTTCATCGGCGAGGGTGCGCAACGCCGTGACCAGCCCGAAATTGGCAAGAACGGTCGGCCGCATGTCTTCGATGATCCGCCGCTTCAGCGCAATCCCCTGATCGAGATTCGCAAGCGCACGGCCGAGTTTTTCTGCCATTGCGGGCTCAGCGCCCTTGAGCTTGTTGTTGACCCACGCCACATCCATCTTGCTGGCCGTCAGGATGGAACCGAGTTCATCGTGCAGTTCGCGGGCAAGCTGGGTCTTCTCGTTTTCACTCACCGACTGCAAATGCCACGCAAGCGCCTCAAGTTGCCGCGTGCGGTCGAACACGAGCTGGTCCAGCTCCTCTTGCTGCGTAATCAGTTTTTGCTGCACGCGGTCTTGCTTGTCCAGCTGGATACCGAGATTGCGAAACAACAGCAGGAACAACACGATATTCAACGCGCACAATGCGCCCACGCAGAACGTGGAAATACGCTGGTCGGCGCGGCTCGCGTCGAGCGCGGACTGCGCCCGCCGTTCTTCATTCAGACGCAGCAGGGCGAGTGCGCCATCTAGGATATCGGTACTCGATGCCGTGTCGGAACCGGAGCGAGCAGCGAGTCCCGCGTTGATCCGCGCGTCGAGGATCGCGCTGACCTGCTTGAAACTGGCGAGCGCGGTGTCGTCCGCTTTGCGGCGATAGTACGCATCCAGTGACGCAACCGTTTGTTTGATCCTCGCCGCCGCTGCGTCGTAGTGGGCGGTGTAGGTGTTGTCCGGCGCGAGGCGGAACGCGCGTTCATCGGCCGTGAGCGACGCGATGTCCGCCGCCAGCGCTGTCAACTGGGTGGTGGCGCCTTTCGCGTCGAGCGCAGTCTCGTATTCCGCGGCAATCCGCATGCGGCCGGATTCGAGTATCACCAGGCCGCCAACGGTAATCACAATGGCAACGGTCATGGCGACAGCCCAGCTCCAACGTCGCATCCACCCGTTCAAACGCGTGCTGAAGCGGGTTGCGCGCCGCGTGATGGCCGCTGCCGGATTCGCCGCGCCGCCTTCGTGCAAAGAGGAGGTCATAGGGAGTGCGCCGGGTTTCGGTGCGGCCAGTGTAACTTTTCACGCCGTGCCGGGCTGATCGAATTACGGTCACTTGTGCTTGATTGACGACAGGCCGGGTTAAACCAGAAGTGAATTGAAAGCGTTTGTCAGTGATGTCCTACACGAAAAACGGCGTGCATCCAGATGGCAGCCCATCACCACCTCGATAACATCCGGCTAGTAGTCCAACCTCATTGGGGAACCGATCATGTTGAAGTGGGCATTGTTTTTTGCCATTGTCGCCGTCGTCGCGGGCTTGCTCGGCTTCACCGGCGTGGCTGCAGGCGCGGCCAGCATTGCGAAGTTCCTGTTCGTGCTGTTCCTGATCCTGTGCGTCGTATTTCTTGTGCTCGGTTTTATCGTGACGAAGAAAATAGTCGATTAGCGGCCTTAGCCATCGCCATCGGTACTTGAAGCTCGCATGCTTCGACCGGTTTTATCTAAACCCTGCGCTACGGGCGGGCGACTTCACGCTGACTTCACGCTTTAAGGCAAGTGTCCACCCGAGTCATCCTTAAAGCCGGATTCGACGCCCGATCCGAGGCCTATAAGAACCCACCAAGAGGGAAGGTCGTCATGCTCCATTACGCTGTTGTTTTTTTCATCATCGCGATTATTGCTGCTGTGTTCGGTTTTACCGGGATTGCAGCAGGCGCTGCCGAGATCGCGAAGATCCTGTTCTACATCTTTCTCGTCGTTTTCGTGGTTACGTTGTTGCTGGGCGTGTTTCGAACGTGATGGTCGCGAGCGGCCGGCCATGCAGGTGACAGGCCGTGCCGCCCCAAGCGAGATAAACGATAAGCGCCTGGCACGAGCAGGCACGCCGTATGCGAGCGATCGCAAGAGCGACTCAGGACGCTGGTCGGGGCCTCTATCCGGCGAGGCTGCAGTCAGGAAGCTGTCCCACCGCCAAACAAAAAATCCATTCTCTTTCTGGAGCACATCAATGTCGAAATCGTCTGCTGTAAAAGCTGCACCGGCACAATCGAAGGGTCCCGCCGGTAAGTCCGACCCGTTCGTGCTGGACATGGAGAAAATTCGCGCCAGCGCTCGTCAGCACATGGACGATGGTTCGGTCACGTCGACGTATGGCGCCGACAAGGAAGTCGTGCTGAAGCTGCTGAACGATTCACTCGCCACAGAGATTGTCTGCACGCTTCGCTATAAACGCCATTACTTCATGGCAAAGGGCATCCATTCGGAAGCTGTTGCGTCGGAATTCGCGCAGCACGCAACCGAGGAGCAGGAACACGCCGACACCATCGCCGAGCGAATTGTCCAGTTGGGCGGCGAGCCAAATTTCGCGCCCGATAGTCTCGCGTCACGCGCGCATTCGGAGTACAAGGAAGGCGCCAATCTGATCGACATGATTCGCGAGAATCTCATCGCGGAACGCATTGCCATCGACACGTATGCTGAAATCATTCGCTATCTCGGCGAAAAAGATGTCACCACGCGCCGGATCTTCGAAACGATCCTGGCAGTTGAGGAAGAGCACGCCGATGACATGGCCGACCTGCTCGACGGGCTCGACGGTTGATCGTTCGGTAGCGCCAAAAGCGCGGTAAAAGAATACTGATGCTCCAGGACGACGCGCGGCGGGATGATTTCCCGC
>NZ_MTHB01000205.1 GCF_002220365.1 Caballeronia sordidicola
TTAATGAAGTCGCCTTCCCAGTGACCTGGCAGCAGGCGGTCTTCGATTTCGGGCGGTCGCACGTGGATACTGACCATGTCCGGAATCTGTCCGCGCCGGTCCGTGCCCCGCGCGCGTGGCATACGCGTGCTGTGGCCGTGGCGCAAGCAGGCAATAAGTTGGCGGCGCAGTTCACCGCGCGGCTGAGCATAGATCGCCGTATAGATGGTTTCGTGCGAGACGTGCTGGTTCGAGTCGGTGGGATACATGCGCTTGAGTGTGCCCGATATCTGCTGGGGCGACCATTTCCACTCAAGCAGGGTGAGAACGATGCGCCAGCAAACGCTTTGCGGGCAAAGCTTGGCCCGAGGACGCGACGCACTGCGGCGTGCGCTGCAAAGCGCCGCAGCGGGCACCGACGTGTAGCCAACAGAAGAGCTGTTTCGCATTAACTCGCGGCTGATAGTTCCCGGTGAGCGCCCGAGTATGCGGGCCATGGCCCGCATACTCGAACCCTGCAGATGCAAGCTTGCAATGGTTAGGCGTTCTTCAGGCTGCAGTTGTTGGTAAGAAGTTTTTTCGGACATTGCGACACCTTATACGAGGCAGGTGTTGCAGTTCACTTTTGAGGCCGCCGTGTAAAAAGTCTGGCCCGAAATCGATAATCCTACGATAAAGCTGATGATGGTCATCAACAGAATGTTGGTGCCGATGCCCGTTTGATAGGTGTAGTAGTCGGCGATACGCTGGTTGAATTCATCCTTGGTCAGCGCTAGGTAGCCGAGCTTCGCCACCTCCTTCTTGATACCCACAATCGCAGCGTCGTTCTTCGCCTGCACCAGAACATAGGAGATGGTGAAACGCGTTCCTGGGATGTACTGGATGGCGCGATTGTAAGTGGTGTAAAGCGTCGGTACGCCGTTCAATCCGTTCGCGGCAACCGACGCAATGCCTACAATGACACCACGATAATCATTGATCTCAAATGTGGTGCCGATCTTCGGATTCTCCATCTTTGAGAATTCAGGGTCGTCGACCACGATGAAGGCGTCGTCAGCATAGATGTCGAGAATGTTGCCCTGTTGCATTTGAGGGCGGCCAAACAGGCTCGCATCGTCCAGGCCGACTACGTTGACCGATTGGAAGGTGCCATCGGCGAGCTTGACCTGCGCTCCGCCCATAAACAGCGGAACCGCGTAGCGAACTCCGTCCATACTGAGTACCGCGTCCAGCAGATAGTCCGGCAGTGGAAATGGCGTAGTGGGCGTATTGACAGCCGGATCCATAATCCACATTGTTGCGCCGATATTGGTGACGGTCGAGTATGCACGGTTCAGGATACCGGCGAACATCGCAGTCATCTGCATCATTAGAAATACGGCGAAAGTGATGCCGATCAACAGCGCGGAGAACTTGGCCTTATCATTGACCAGCAGCTTGAAGCCGATGCGCATGATTCCGGAGTACTTCATTGTCATTGGCCCTCGCCATGGGGTCCAGCTTGCTCGTTCCACCATCCTCCACCCAACGCAACGAACAGTGCGACAGTGTCCTGATGGCGCTGCGCAACCGCTTGCACATAGGCAATTGTTGTTTGGTGGAACTGCACGTCGGCAGTCAGCACGTCCAGGTAACCGACCATGCCGGCGCGGTAATTAGCTTGCAATAAAGACAGCGCCGCACTGGCATCGCTCTGCGCTCCGACCTGCGCCTGCAGCGACTGGGCGTCGTGTTCGAGCGCGTTGAGGCAATCTGCGACCTGCTGGAATGCGCTCAGGACGGTTTGGCGATAGGTGGCGAGTGACTGTTGATATGCGTCAATTGCCGCCTTGCGGCCGTACCACAAGCTGCCCCCCTGAAATAACGGCACCGTAATCGACGGGCCGATACTCCAGAACCTGAAGCTGTCCGCCGACAGATTGCCAAAACTCGTGCCGCCGGCGCCATAGGTGCCGCTCAGGCTGATGCTCGGAAACATCGCGGCGGTCGCTACACCGATGTTTGCGCTCGCTATGTGCAATTGCGCTTCGGCCGACAGGATGTCCGGGCGTTGCCGCACGATATCGGACGGCAGGCTCACGGGCAGATCGACGGGCAATGAAAGTGAACCGAGGTCGATGTCGGGCAATGCCGCCTCGGATGGCAGCACGCCCTCCAACGTCGCAAGCAGGTGTTCCGCCTGGCTGATCCTCTGCTTCAGCGGTGCTAGCAACGCACGGTTGGCAGCGATCAGGCTTCGAACACTCAGGACGTTTGCGTAGGCTGCGGTACCGGCGCGAACTTGCGCTTCAGTCGCCTCGAGTTGCTCGGTTTCCAGTTCGATCAACGTCTCGGTCGCATTAACCTGCGCCGCATAGGCGGCCCGTGCAATCACGGCGTTCACAACATTGGCGGATAAGGTCAGGTAGGCCGCTTTGGTGGCATAGCGCTGGTAGTCTGCCTGGGACCGCAGTCCTTCCACCGCCCGGCGCTTGCCGCCGAACACATCCAGCACATAGCTGACAGTACCGCTGACTGTAACTAGATTGAAGTCCGTACCCGGTGTCTGCAAACCGTTTTCCAACGGCGCGACGCGCTGTCGCCCACCCTCTGCCTCAGCACCGACTTGCGGAAAGAACACGCCGTAGCCGGCCTGAAGATTAGCCTGGCCTTGCCGCAGGCTGGCTTCGGATGCCTCAAGGGTCGGGTTATTCGCCATAGCCTGCTGGACGATCGCGTCCAGGGAGTCCGATCGGAAAAGTCGCCACCAGTCAGCCGGAATTGCAGCACCGGATATGAAGCGCTGCTCTTTACTGTCGGCTGAGACAGTTGCCACAGGTAGCGGCTCTCTCGTGTATTGACTGACAGTGGGCGGCGCCGGGCGCACGAAATCCGGGCCCACCGCACAGCCGCCAAGCATCGTAGCAGCGATCACACCGACGGATACGCCACCAAGCACCTGTGCTCGCAAGGTGTGATGTGCATGCCGTTTAACTCGGCTTCGTTTGAGCACGAGCATTATTTTGGCCCTATGAAGACATCCACCAGCAGGCCCGGATAAATCATGGGCAAGTCTGTCTTCTTGAAGCGAAAAATCACCGGCAGGACTCTCAGATCGACTTTCTCCTCGCGCTGATTGGACAGTTCGATTTTTGGCGAGACATAAGGCTGCACGCGAACAAATTCCAGGGGCACCTTCGTACTGGTGCCGCGCACCGATAGCTCGGCCTTGATATGCTCCGGCGCAGGAAGGCGCGAAACCAGTATCTCGTCGATATAACAGCGCACGGACAGATAGTCCTGCGGCGTGCCCATTACCACCAACGGATCGAGTCCCTGGGTATAGGCGTCGTAGACACCCTGCGACGACACATAGCTTCCCGTCCCGCCGTTGATCGCCAGTACGATGCCGTTGGCCTGCGCTCGAATCGAATATTTTAGCAGTAAGGCGTAGGAAGCGTTGTATGACTGCGTAAGCGCCTCATATTGCTTCTGCTGGTTGCTGATGTCATAGCTCCAAGCACCTGCCCGAGTCAGCTCGAATTGCTTGCGGGCAACTTCCAGCGCGGTTTGTGCCTGCGCCACTGCATCCTGCGCCGTGTCCACGACGTCCTTGCTGATCGATCGCTTGTCGAAGTTGTAGGAAGCAAGGCGCTTGTCATACTGGTCGCGTGACGCTTTTAGATTGGACTGTGCCTGATCCACCTGGGCTGTGACAACAGCAAGGGTTTCTTTTCTAGGCTCCGCCTTGAGCTCATGCAAGACGACCAGCGCCGCCTCGGACTGCGCCCGCAGTTGTTGGGTGGTTGCTCGCTGCACAGAAGCGTCGATGCTCATCAGTGGCGTACCGGCCGACACCTGCTGGCCTTCATGCACCAACACCTGGGTGATCGGACCGGAGACTTCCGGATAGATATTGATGTTTTCGCCCCCGCCCTGCTCGCTCTCGACAATGCCGTCGGCGTAGATTGCGGTCGCATAGGGATTGCTTGTCGGCGCGAACACAGGGGGTTCGGCTTTGCGCGTGATACCGAAGAGGTAGGCGCCCACCAGCGCGGCCAGGATGCCGGTTATCGACAGGACAAAGATGATCTTGTTTCTCATTCTGTACCCTTGTCCAACCCAGTGATGCGTCCGTCTTCCATGTGTATGATCCGATCAGCATATTCGTTGATGCGTGCATCGTGGGTCACGATGATGACGCAGCGGTCTTGATTGAGTATCTTCTCCTTGACGAATGCGATGACCTTCTTGCCGGTGTCGCCATCAAGCGACGCGGTGGGTTCGTCGAGGATCAGAATCTGCGGCCCACTTATGATGGCGCGGGCAATCGCTACGCGCTGTTGTTCTCCCCCCGATAGCTTCACCGGCAGGATCTCGCTGCGCTCTTTAAGCCCGACGATCTCAAGACACGTCGTCGCCGCGGCAATAGATTCCGCCCAGTCGCGATGCTTGAGAATCAACGGAATCGCGACATTCTCGGCGCTGGTAAGCCGCGGAAACAAATGAAAGTCCTGGAAGACGAAGCCGATAGTATTCAGCCTGAAATCCGCCAGTTGATCGTTGTTCATTTTCCAGATATCGGCGCCATTGATTGTCACCGTGCCAGCGTTGGGACGCAGGATGCCGGAAATCATGCTGAGCAACGTGGTCTTGCCGCTACCGGACGGGCCGACGATAAACAGCATCTCGCCGAAGTGGGCAACGAACTCGACGCCGTTCACTGCTGTCGTGCGTGTCGCACCCTCCCCAAACCATTTGGTAATACCGGCGGCGACAATCGCCTCATGCTTTTCTTCTTCAGTCATTTTTGTAGTCAGTCTTCGCAGTGCGCTTGAGGGCCAATCGCCAGATGCACTCTAAGTACCAACTCCCATTTGACTCCGGCAGTGGCTAGAGAATCTCCTCCGGTGACGAACATCCCGACGAAGGTGCGTAAGGCCAGAGATAGCGACGGGTGACTGGAAAACGCTTCGCGAGAATCGAAGCCTCGAAAATATTACGACGATCTCGTGCGGTGTCCGTGCCGCGTCGCGACTTGTTACGAAACGGACAGGCTGATCATAGAGGCGAGTGTGCCTTCCTCGAAAGGATCGGAAACTACTCAGAGGGGCGCATATCGAGTCAACTATCGATTGCGACGTAAGCTTGCCGGCAAATCGCCACGCAGGCGACCAAGCAATCGTCAAGGCCAGGACGCGCGACAGTTTCCCCCACTCCGACCTGAGGGTGTAACCGAATCGGCGACGCCGCCGGGGTCATCCGTGAAGTCTTGAAAGTCGTTGAAGTCAGATCAACTCACAAGAAAATGCCTAAAGCGTTTGCAGGTTTGTCGCCCTGGGTAACATCACGTTAACTGTGCGTCTAGGCGCCATCCGCTTGCATGGTGGAGTCCGTTGCCTGGGTGGTGAGCGGAACAACGCGAGTCGAGCCGCTTTTCAGTTCATACGTTTGCCCGCCAACGAGAAGCGATATGGGCGCTGCAGCCCCTGTATGGGCATGTAGCGTCAGCGTGTCGTGATCGAGCCTCACTTCGATCGAGTGCCCGCGATAACGAATGCGCAACTCGAGGTGGTCGATGTCATGTGGCAATTGGGGTTTGAACCGCAAGACGTCATCCTTGATTTCGATACCGGTCCAGACCCGTTGCACGATATCGACAGTCCCCGCCATTGCCCCGAGGTGGACACCCTCGGCGGTCGTGCCATCCTGGATGTCAGCCACGTCGCTTTGCAGCGCCTGAGCGAAGAATCGCATGGACCGTGGCCGGTCCGATCGCGCGAGGACCCACGCGTTGACCACCCGGCTCAACGTAGAGCCATCCGATGACCGGTCCGTATAGTAGTCAACGTTCCGCGGAATGGTAGTGCTCGGAAACGGGTAGCCAAGGTGGAGGAACAGTTCAGTAAGTTCTTCGGCGGAAAACAGGAAGAACAACATCAGCGTATCAGGCTGTTTCGAAAGCTTGTAGCCGTTCGCGCTGTCACCCTCGCCTTCGAGGATCAGGTCGAGCCGCTGAATATTCGAATAACGAGCACGGTAGCCATCCCAGTCAAGTTCGCGTAACTTTTCATAGCCTTCGAACTGGCTGATGATTCCTTCATCGTGAAATGGAATGACCATTTTCCGGCCGATCTCGTCCCAGCGGTCTATCTCGCTCGACGTCAAGTCAAGGTCGATCATCAGCTCGGCGCGACGTATCTCGGGCAGAAGATCGAGCACGTCCCGGGCTCGGCGCAGTACCCAGACCGCCATGACATTCGTGTAGGCATTGTTATTAACGCCGGGCGTTTTGGACCCGGGGTAACCGTCGTGGAACTCATCGGGTCCAAGCACGCCGTGGATCTCGAAGCGTCCGCTCGCCGGGTTGAACTTCGAAATGCTCGACCAAAACCTGGCGATATCGAGGATCAGTTCCGCGCCGTAGGCGTACAGGAATTCGACGTCGTGCGTCACCTGAAAGTATTGCCAGACGTTATACGCAATTGCACTGCCTACGTGACGCTGCAGGTAAGAGTTGTCAAGCACCCAATGTTGCGAGCGCGGGTTAAGATTGAATGCCTGGGTTTCTTCGCTGCCATCGCTTCCGCTCTGCCAAGGGAACATGGCCCCCGCGTAGCCCGCCGCCGCAGCCGCCGCACGGGCTTCCCCAAGGCGCCGGTAGCGGTACATCAGCAGAGACCGCGTGATTTCCGGCAAGCGATAGTTGAAGAATGGAAAGATAAATAACTCGTCCCAAAAGATATGCCCTTGGTACCCTTCTCCGGTCCAACCCCTAGCAGGTACGCCAATGTCAAGACCGATGGAATTAGGCGACACGGCTTGCAAGAGATGAAACATGTTCAAGCGCAATAACATGGACACATTCAACTTGAAGCTTGGGTCCGCCGGCTCAATGCGCACGTCGAAACGCCGCCACAAGTGCTTCCAGGTCAACGCGTGAGCGGCTGCGAGCTCATCGAAAGATCCTGCCCGCGATACAGCTTTGCGCGCTTCAAATCCGCACTCCGAAATAGCCGGATCACGCGACGAATAGAGTGCGGCAATTTTATTGACGACAAGCGACTCGCCCGGGACCAGATCCTTGCAAAACTCATGGCCAATGTATCCCGGCTCTTCGATCACACCCCGTGGTAGGTCCAATAGCATCCCGTTGTGCGTTGCCTGGGTGCGCGAGGCCTGCGATACGTTCACGTGCGACTGACTTGTGCGTACGTTCATCACCACGCCATCTGTCCCGATGACCTGTGCCCCTAGCGGCTCGATATGCTTATTGTTGAACTTGCGGTATAGCTTGGCGCCGCTGTTGACGATGCGTGCGTCGATGCTCGAGCGCACGGTGACCGGCGCTGACCAATCGTGGGCGGTCAGCGTAAGCTCCAGCGCGCCCAGATGCGTGTCTCTCATCGAAACAAAGCGGCGCTCATTAAGCGTGCTGCGGCGTCCCTTGTCGTCCTCAAACGATATCGACCTCAAGAGCATGCCGCGACGAAGATCAAGCTCCTGGCGGTACGACGAGAGCGTCACGGCTCGCGTGTCGAACCAGTCCTCAGTGCCGATGCGAAACTTCAGTTGCAGCCAGTTGGGAAGATTAACGAGGTCTTCATTTTCGACCACTCTTCCGGCTATGTCGGTGTGCAGCCGGTTATACGCACACGCGAGGTACGTCCCAGGGTAATGCACGTCGTCCGCAATACACCATGGCGCGGCCGCACGAGTCGCGAAGTAACCGTTGCCCAAGGTACACAACGTCTCCCTAACGCCTTCATGAGCGGGCTCGAAGCCTGTGAATACCAATGACCATTCGGGAGGCGGTTCCGCCGTCGCTTGCACCTGGGATGAGTCTGTGACAACGACGTCAGCACCGGCGTCGCGCAGTTCCTGTGTGCGCCCACCTCGATCAACCCCGATGACGCACCCGAATCGGCCTGCATGATCGGCTTCTATTCCTGCGACCCACTGGGTTATTACAGCCACTCTTGAGATGTCTGCGCCAAGGCGCTGCACCGCATCCCGCCAAACGTCGAATTCTGGTTGCGCGTCCGAGCTGCCGCCATCAACGTCCGGGCAGTCCATGGTTGTGTCGAACAGCTTTGCGATACCCGCTGCTTCGAGCACCTCCGCGCAATTGCCAACAAAGGATACGGCGCCCGTTCTGATGTTCAGCGCACGGAGCTTACGCACCAACTGAATCGACGCGTCGTAGAGCTCGACGCCTTCTGCATTCAGGTTCTGAAGAAAGTATCCACTTTCTAACTTGCCCAGTGAGCGTTGACTTTGCACTTCGGGCCCGTCATCACGCGAGCCGACCGGCAAATGAATCTCGTGCGCCGCAAGGAACGCTGCAACACCGTCGTAGCGCGATTTTCCGTCCGCATAGCGGGCATAGTCCGCGTCAATGTTAAACGGAACCGATGGCATACCGGTCCGGACATCATGCTGCTCAAGGAGATTCCCAAGCAGTTGCTTGCGCGCGCAGGCGTGCAGGTTCGCTGTCTTTGCCAGCACGCCATCCAGATCGAACAGGACCGCGTCGTAGTCGCGCGGCGACAGCGTTACGACCGGATAAGAAATCATAATGATCCGAAGACGTAAACTTCAAACGGTCCCGGCATCTTCACCGAGACATTGGCCCCCTGCCGCACCGGGCCCGCACGCGTTGCCCAAAACAAACGACGTCCCAATATTTCCGTGAGATCGAGTCTCGCGCGCCGTTCATCGGGAGTTCCGTCAAGAGTCTCCTCACCTCGCTGCACTGTTGCCTTTCGTCCAATATCCGTCTTTGCTATGAAACGTGTGTAGCGCCGTTTCGTAGGTACGACTTAACGGCACCAGATCATCGTAATCCGGGCAGTTCTTGATCGCCTCACGTGTGAGGTCTGTAAAAACGCTGGACCCGAACCAGTCGACAGAGTCAACCCACGCAGTCGCCAAAAGCACCGTCTTCCCTCCAGGCCACCAGTTTCGGGTGTCGACTGTAAGATAACGAATGACCCATGCCTCATCGTCGAAGATGAAGCCTGATACGTGGCCTATGCTGCCATCACGCGCCTCGATGTGGTAACCCGCCACAGCATCCGTACTTCGTAGGTGCACGTCTTCTGGTGACGCATCCGCGTCTGGCTCGACCGGCTCGAATAGTCCCGGCTGGATACCCGGACCTATCTGCATTGGACCAAGTACCGGGAAACCGCCCATTCCCCACGAGTCCCGCCCGCCCCAGTATGCTGGATAGCCGTAGTAACGGAGATAGTCGACCTCATGTTGACGGGACACGGGTTGTCGCGTGTCTATACTCGGGCTGTTCCTCACCTGGTCGCGCGTCAAATCCACGGACACGGTGCTCGCCCCCGGGTCCGTATGTTTTACGGAATAGGGCGAAATCAATACACGATGCCCTTTGAGCCAACTTCCCGTATCAACGACGAGGTAACGCACACCCCACGCCTCGTCGTCGAAATAGACTTCGTCAACGCTACCCAATAACCCATCGCTCGCAGCGACCGCGCTACCTTTAAGGCTTTGTATGCTTCTCAACATGTTCGATACTCCTTCATATTTCGAGCGTGTTACAAACTCAGTCCTAAGTTGGTACAACGCTCGTACCGCGCGCTGCGCGCAATGAAATGCACCAAATCGCGTAAAGTCGGGATGTGTACGTCCCTGTTGCACCGTTTGCTTGCTTCGAGAAGCGACATGTGCAGGATAGACTCGATAAAATGTTCCCCGATAGGGTCGGAAACTACTCAGTTTCGCGCCAAGAACGCAACATCTGCTGATCGCCGCCGATCGTGATCAACGCGATCTCCGCCACGCAGTCTCGCAAAATAGATCTTCCAGCTGACCGCACGCGAGTTCGGCTTGTCCGTCTACATAACCGATTGTTCGATCCATCGTAAGCGCCGTCATCCATGCCTCCCCGAGCCCCGAGGCAAGGTTCTCGTAGACCGCGAGGCTAGCTGCCTCGGAATGCGCTCAACCCCCACCTGCTAACGATAAATCCTTACCGCGCGGCGCAACAGAGTCGGAAACTACTTAGAGCGTTCATCGACCAGACGATTCGAATTCGACCTGCAACGTGCCTTTTACGCGTTGACGAGTCCCAAGATAACTTTCCGGTCGGGGTGAACCTGATCCACCATGACACCTCCCCGGTAGTGAGGATGTGATTTTGGAGTACACTGCACGAATTGAATCGATCGATCGCTCTCCATCAAGAAATGACGTAGATTATTAGGAATCCGACGTTGTTAGAGTCCTAAAGGAGACCGCATGTCATTCGAAACTGTTGTAAAGGTCACTCTGCCCGAGAAGCGCAATCAACTCGACTCCGCGAGTAGCCATGAGCGGCCGGCATGGGTCTAACCCATCAATGTGCCAGCTTCGTCCCCACACCCACTGACTTCTGCAACGGTGCCGCTGGCCACCTTTTTGACAACAACAGTTTGAATCACGAATGAAGGAAAGACCATGTCGAACGACAAAGACTTGCAACAAGCTGTCTTGGCTGAGTTGGATTGGGAGCCAAGCATAAAAGCGGGCCATATCGGCGTTACCGCGAGTGAAGGTGTTGTGACCCTCACCGGACATGTCGAAAATTTCGCACAAAAGCGAGCGGCGGAGGTAGCTACTTGCCGGGTGAAGGGCGTCAAGGCGGTAGCCGAGGAGATCGAGGTTAGGCTACCGCTAACGGCTAGCTGGAGCGACGATCAGATAGCAAATGAGGCGGTAAGCCGTCTCGCATGGGACGTTTTCATCGCCCCCGAATCAATCGAAGTGAAAGTTGAAAAGGGGTGGATAACCTTGACAGGTGAAGTCGACCAGCATTTCCAGAAAGAGGCTGCGTCGCAAGACGTGAGACGTCTTCTCGGTGTGCTCGGTGTAATCGATGAAATTTCCATTAGGCCTAGAGTCAACGCGACAGACATACAAAATAATATTGTCCGTGCGCTACACCGGTCATGGTTCGACCGCGGAACGATTTCCGTCCGCGCCGAAGGGGGGGTGGTCCGACTTTCCGGCACCGTTCATTCGATCCACGATCGAGACTTGGCTACGGCGACCGCGTGGGGTGCGAAGGGGGTAACTTCAGTAGAAAATGAGGTATGCATTTTGTAATAGCACGTCAGTCCGAGACCAACGACCTAGGGTGAGTTGAGCAGCCACCTCGAAGGTTCATTCCGATCGTCCATTGCTCCATCAATTTCGCGTAAGGGATCTCGATTTCGCCGGGCTAAGTAAACAACAGCGTCCTTGACGAAGCATATCGAGGACTAAGCGTTGACCCGGCGATCCTCGCGGTACCCTCTTCGTATTAGCAGTGATCAGAGTAGGATCGGGCGCTTCTGGCACGGTAGTCGGCTATCACGGCTGACCTGCAATGGCCTCGCGGCGACAGCAACCTTTGTTGCTCGACTGGATACTTTCGCTACGTTGTCTTTCGGAGATGCGGTTGCAGCCAAAGAACAAGCTGACCCGCAGTCATCGCTCCGCAGTGGCGCTCTATCTCCTGTCCATTGCGGAGCACGACGAGTGCAGGGATACATTCAATTCCGTAGCGTGCGGCGAGTGACGCCTCCTGGTCCGTTTCCACTTTTGCGAACATCGCGCGCCCAGCGAGCTTGCGTGCGCCGGTGGCAAAGTGAGGTGCCATCGCCTTTGACAGGCTGCACCATCGAGCCCAGAAATCAATCACCACTGGCAGATTGGACGCACCCACATACTTATCGAACGTGTCCGCGCTTAGCGAAACCGGACCACCGCCGAGCGACCGTTTGCGGGCAACGATGCCAGCAGGGATAGTCACGATTAATTCGGGTGCGTAATCTTTCGAAACGGGGACGTATCCATAAAGCCTGTTCATACTCCACTCCGATGTTGGTCTTTTCGATTGCCACACATGGTCGCGTACCTTTCGGCAGCGCGCCTGTGAGCTAACAATATCCGCTACAACTGCGAATGGTTTGCGCCAGATCAAGTTCACTCACGGTTAATTCATGCGACTAATAAAATCTTGCACACTTAGGAGCCTGTTACTCGGGTCAAGTTGATCTGAGTAGATTCCGAGTCTTTCGCTTTACTACTTCGGAAGCTATCCTGTGGCGAGCTTTTACTCCTTACCTGTTAGACGAAATCGCATCTTCGATTCGAGGGTTACTGACCGCTTGGCGGCATCATTCACGTATGTGCCCTACAAATTCATAAGTTGTTCACGACTTAGGTGCTGGGCCTGGCAGGCCCTTATTAGAGGTAAAACTCATGTACAGCCGATCCATATGAACCTGAATAACGGTCGAACTACTAGACACTTATCCGCTGGCGTGGATAGGTGGGCCATAATTTCAACCTGCGTTGTCGTGCTGTGGTCTTTAGTCGAACTTCCATGGGAATTGGATCGTGGGATGAGCGTTGAACAGTCTTCTGCGATATTGACTTCGAAGCTCTTGCTTGTTGCTATCGCCGTTCTTTCCTTTAAGGGCTTTACCCTAGCGAGATATGCCTTCGCATTTCTGTGTTTGGTTAGCGTAGCCGTGATCGCCGTTGCAGTGTCGTCGGAATACGCGAACTCACGCGCCCTTGCTTTTCTTTCGACTATAGAACTCGCTGGCAAACTAAGCGCTTTTATGGCGGTTGCCTCTCAACTTGGCGCTAAAGCACGTCGAGCGTCTACCGACCCAAGCCTATGGCGGCCCGAAGCCAGCACCGAAACCCGTCTTTCGTCTCATGGTGCTGATTAACCGTGCACGACTTTTGCGCCGGCCATTCAATTCCTCCGCAGCAAGAATTGTGAACTATCGCCCGGTGATAACAGTTGCATTTCATTAACGTCATTCCAAGTTGGCCGTAGCCAGCAAAGGAGTCTACATGGCAACGCAAACATTTCTCGAGTCATTGCTTTCACTGCGGCCCGGAGCGGAAGTGAGCGAAGGCGATCTCGCCAGCATGGTGGACCAGGAATTCGCGCGTCTTTCTTCGAGCGTGCCGGCTCAAGACTCGATGAGAGTGAGCGAAATGGCGCGTCGCCGCAGGAACACACGGCTAGAGGCACGTTCATCCGCTCCGCCCGATACGGTGGACCGAAAGGCTGTCTGAAATACTTCGCCGGGCATGGGCCCCGGTGCGCCCCCTATCCCCAGACGCCCTGAGTAGTTTCCGACTCTATCGCAGATGATCGGCCGGCCTCATGCTTGCTCTTGTAAGCAGCGGGGGATGCATGCGCATCTCCCATGGAGATGCGCATGCCCAGTATTGCGCGCGAGACCGATGCATCGAAAATATCGTCGCCCACCATCGCCCTCGCGTATTGCATGCTTGGAGACAGCTATCTTCCCCACGCTGCGAAGCCGGAAGTTCGACCCTATGGTTCGACCACACATCGAGTCCTGTCCGATCAGTTCCCTGATGGTCAAGAAACATTCGACCATACGGATGAAACGTGCGTCGGAGTCTGTTTTCGAGGTCGAGCGGTACGTGCTTACACCTCGCTAGCCAACCCTCACCAATGAGAGCCGGTCATGTCCTATCAAAGCGTGAACCCGTACGACGGCACGATTCTGAAAACCTTCGAAGAATTCGACGATGAGCGGCTTGAGATGGCAATCGAGCATGCACAGGCTTGCTTTGAAACCTGGCGGCATACTAGTTTCTACGAGCGAGCGGCAATTGTTGCAAGAGCCGCAGCACTGATGCGCGCGCGCGTCTATGAGTTTGCCCGGCCAATAACCTTGGAGATGGGTAAGCTAATCGCGCAGGCTCGAGGTGAGGTGGAGCTGAGTGCAGACATCCTCGACTATTACGCTAGGAATGCTGAGTCGTTCCTTGCGCCTCAAGTCCTGCAACCGCTTACGGGGGAAGCGCAAGTCGAAAGTAGCCCATTGGGTGTGCTCTTCGGCGTACAACCGTGGAATTTTCCGTACTACCAGCTCGCACGCTTTGCCGCACCGAATCTGATGGCCGGTAATGTCGTGATGGTAAAACACGCTGGCTGCGTGCCGCAGTGTGCCATCGCTTTCGAGCAACTATGGCTTGATGCAGGTGCACCGGCAGGCGCCTACACCAACCTTCTTATTTCCTATGACCAGGTGAATCAGGTGATCGATGATCCGCGGATCAAGGGCGTAGCGCTGACCGGGAGTGTGGACGCCGGAAGAGTGGTGGCCGCAAGGGCTGGAATGAACCTTAAGAAGTCGACAATGGAACTTGGCGGCAGCGACGCCTTCATCGTGCTCGAAGATGCGGACCTGGAAAGGACGGTCAAATGGGCTGTGTGGGGCAAGATGAACAACATGGGCCAATGCTGCGTAGCTGCAAAGCGCTTTATCGTTGTCGAGGAA
>NZ_MTHB01000121.1 GCF_002220365.1 Caballeronia sordidicola
GCGTTGTCGGCTTGAGCCGTTCAGGCGGCTGGCCACGACGCTCAAGGAGCGTCTGCCGGGCGTCGTGCGCGGCATGCTCGACGGTCGCAGCAATGCCTATGTCGAGGCGATGAATGGCATGCTCCAACAAACCAAGCGGGCCGCGCGCGGATTTCGAACCGTGAAGAACTTCGTGGCCATCGCCTACCTCCGCATGTCCAGGCTAAAACATTTGCCGCAAAACCCTTTGCGTCCCGCCGCCTCGCGTGATCAAGGGATTAAACGCTATCGCGCCAGCCGTCAAGTTCCACTCAAAACGGCATAGAGCCGGCAAGGTCACCACCTTCGAATTTCCCGACTGCGGCCACGCACCGGCCCTCATGGATGACGCGCAGATCTCCGTCATCAAGGACTACCTCTTAACGGATTAATCTAATCTGCGCGGCCGGAAAGCGGCTCCAAGGTCACGCGCGACACCGGTCGGAAAGCCCAACACGAAATCGCCATGACTGAAGACACGATCGGAACCGCAGAAAAGTCGGTCGCGTATATTCGAAAGCGATGCCGTCATTTGCTCAGGTTTCGTCGCCGTCGGCACGCCTGAGGAACTGATCGCTCTGGAACGGCGTTTCAGTGAACTAAGGAGCCGTGGAAACTCAGAAACCCATGGGCCGGTCCGCCGCGCTGAAAGAACCGCGACTGACCGATCGCCTAAGCTATGAAGAATGCAGCATCCTCTTTGCGAATTTCGAAGGGATGGCAACCTAACTAAATCGACTCGTGAATTGATCGTGCTAGGATTTCTTGAGACTCACGATGGAGTCAGCGACGTCCCTCTACGCCATTAACGCAATTCGCGTCGACTACGTTACTGACCACGCGCCGACGTAACCGCAAAGAAGAGTAAGGTAGAAAGAACGGACTTCATGATGATTTCGTCCTGAAATTTGGATTCTTAATCTAAAGAATATGAGTCGACCATCTATCCAACCCAATGGCGAATTCGGTCGTGTAGGCCGCTAGTAATGCTTAGACACTTGATTTCGTGCCTGCCGCCTGTGTCGCACATGACGCCACTGCCCGGTCCGCACAACAGGGCGCTGGCACCACCGGCGACCGCGCTGCATGGCGCCCCGAATATCGGGCGCCCGGTACGTTAAATGCTCAGAGGCTGTCGCGGCGCAGGCATTTCATCGGTGTGCATCGGACCTATCTTATTTCTGAACGCTCCGACGGCTGGGTTGCACCCGCTTCCTTCGGTGTCGATCAGAGCCTTGTCTTCACTACCGCCGAAAACATACACTCGGGCTGATCTGAGAACAGACTAGAAACGCCGCAATTTTCAAGAAGGAATTCAAACGGCTGGGCTTGGGCGGTGGCTAGCTGTACTGAACCTGCCAAGGCGCCGGCATCATTCTGGTGGTGTGGCAGCAAGCAGGGATACTCGGACAGCAATATCGTGAACATCGGCAACGGACATCGTGGTCTTGCGCATCAACTTAAGCCGGGGTATCCGAGCGAGCGATCGACCGATGCTCATCTGCGTGGCACAGCGGCGCCATTCGTGAAAGTCAACGCCGTTGTCCGTTGCGTTTTGCTTTGCGCCGCTGCGCTCATACTCAGTTCTTGCGCTAGCGACACGCATCTCAGCTTTCTCAATCCGCAGGGTCCCGTGGCCTCGATACAGCGTACGCACTTTCTTGAGATGGTGGCGTTGCTGGCGATCTTCGTTGCGTTGCCAATCTTTGTTCTCCTTCCATGGTTCGCCTGGCGCTACCGGTATGGCGCGAAATCCTCACGCTACACGCCTAAATGGGCGTTCTCCAGAACTCTGGAAGTCGCTGCGTGGAGCGGTCCCGCGGTAATCGTGGCGCTATTGGCCGTGCTTGTCTGGCGCAGCACGCACGCGCTCGATCCGTACAAGCCCCTGGCCTCCGAGATGCCGGCACTGCGCGTGCAAGTAATCGGTTACGACTGGAAATGGCTATTCATCTATCCCGACCAGGGTGTGGCCAGCATCGGGGTGCTGCCACTGCCCGCAGGTCAGCCCGTGGCAATGCAGCTAACGTCCGCCACGGTGATGCAGTCGCTCCAGATACCAGCGCTGGGCAGCCAGATTTACGCCATGGGCGGCATGGTCACACAGTTGCACCTGCAGGCGGACAAACCCGGGCGCTTCATGGGCGAAAACACCATGTACAACGGCGACGGCTTTCACCAGCAGCGGTTCACCGCCGTGGCGATGACACCCGACGCGTTTAACGACTGGGTGAAACAAATCCAGGCTCATGGCGTGCCGCTGGATGCAAGCACGCTCAAGCTGATATCGGAACCCACGACCCGCGCACAACTAGCAGCCGCGCTGGGCCAAAGTCAAGCCAGCGATGGCGGCATCTATTTCAACCACGCGACATCCGACGTTTTCTCCAGCGTCGTCAGGGCGACGATGGACGGTACCGTGGCCGATCTTCAGACCATGGGGCATGCCGCAACATCGACAGCGGTGCACGTCGTTGGAAACGCGACCCCACCCTCTGCGGAGCAAAAGCCGTGAACCTTCCCTACGTTTTGGCGCATCCCCTGGGACTGCTGAGCCTGGAATCCCTGCCGTTCTGGCAGATGCTGCAAGATCCCAGCGAATCCAATGTGATCAACGGCATCATCGCCGCGGGAGCCGCCTCGATGGTGGTGATCGGTGCAATCGTCACCTTTGCATTGATTACCCGCTACCGGAAGTGGGGCGTGCTCTGGTCCGACTGGCTGACTAGCCCGGACCACAAGAAGATCGGCATCATGTACGTCGTGCTGGCCTTCGTGATGCTGGCGCGTGCGCTGATCGAGGCGCTGCTGATGCGCACCCAGCAGGCATTCGGCCTCGGCGGCGGCTTTCTCTCACCGGATCATTTCGCACAGCTGTTCAGCACTCACGGCACCATCATGATCTTTTTCATGGCGATGCCGTTTCTCACCGGCATGATCAACTACGTCATGCCGCTGCAGATCGGCGCGCGCGATGTCGCCTTCCCCGTGCTTAATTCGATCAGTCTGGGACTGACCGTCGCCGGCGCCGCACTGGTGATGATTTCGCTTTGCATCGGCACCTTCTCTACCGGGGGCTGGTTCGGATATCCACCCTACACCGAGGCAACCTTCAGCCCCGGCGTGGGCCCGGATTATTGGATCTGGTCGCTTACGCTGGCCTCTCTCGGCTCTACCTTCACTGGCATCAATTTCGCGGTCACCATCTACAAACACCGAGCACCCGGGATGACGTTCATGCGCATGCCACTCTTCACGTGGACCGCGTTGTGCACCAGCATCCTGATGATTTTTGCCATGCCGCCGCTGACGGTTGCCACGGCCCAGCTTGCGCTGGATCGCTATCTTGGGTTTCACTATTTCACCAATGCGCTTGGCGGCAACATGATGCACTTCGCCAATCTGTTCTGGCTATTTGGCCATCCGGAAGTTTATATCCTGATACTGCCGGCGTTCGGCATCTACTCCGAAGTCGTCTCGACATTCTCCGGCAAGGTGCTGTTTGGCTACCGCACGCTGGTGATGGCCACCATGGCCATTGCAATCCTGTCGTTCACTGTCTGGCTGCATCATTTTTTCACAATGGGACAAAGCGCCCATATCAACGCGGTGTTCGGCATTGCCTCGATGCTGATCGGCATTCCTACCGGCGTCAAAATCTACGACTGGATGTTGACGATGTTTCGCGGCCGGATACGCTTTACCGTGCCAATGATCTATTCAATCGGCTTCATGCTGCTTTTCGTGCTAGGAGGCATAAGCGGGATCCTGCTGGCTGACCCGGGCATCGACTACCAAGTGCACAACAGCGTGTTTCTGGTCGCGCATTTCCACAACGTGGCGGTGCCGGGCGTACTGTTCGGGATGATCGCCGCCTACCACTTCTGGTTTCCCAAGGCATTTGGCTTTCGTCTCAACGAGCGCTGGGGGAAAATTTCGGCACTGTGCTGGATAGCCGGATTCATGCTGGCGTTCTTTCCGCTCTACGCACTGGGGCTAATGGGTATGCCCCGTCGTACAGTTGCTTACTCCGAGCCCGCCTACGTGCCGCTGGAAATGGTGGCCTTGCTTGGTGCCGCTCTCATTATCTTGGCCCTCACAGCCCTAATCGTGCAGTTGTGGGTTTCGATCAGGCAGCGGAACGCGAATCGGGTGTTTGCCGGTGATCCGTGGGATGGGCGCAGTCTCGAATGGTCGATCTCTGCGCCACCGCCGGAATACAATTTCGCGATGATTCCGCAAGTCACCGCTCGCGATGCATTCGCTGTTGCCAAGGAAGGCCGCAGCGCCTATCAGCGGCTTGACACCTATGAAGACATCGAGATGCCGAAGAACAGCGCCATGGGTCCGGTCATTGCGGCCATCGGCTTCTCCCTCGCCTTTGGCCTGGTCTGGCATATCTGGTGGATGGTGATCCTGTCTTTCCTGGCCGCCGTGGCCACCATGATCGTGCGCGGATTCGCGCGAGACACCACGCGCATTGTCAGCGCACAGCAGGTGCGCAAGGAACATCACTGCTGGATCGATGCGATAACCTCGGTGACGGCGATATCCCGCGCTGACGAACGCGCCGGCTAACGACGGATTGGCCCAACACGAAATCGACGGGGTTGTGCCATGAGCCGCAAAGCCGCCAAGTACCCGGGCTTGAACCTGAGTTCCGCGCACGGCAAAGATCACGAAGCCGCCGAAAGCTTGATGTTCGGCTTTTGGGTATTTCTCATGAGCGACGCCATCCTGTTCGGCATGGTGTTCGCGACCTATGTGACCTCGGTGCATGCCACTGCCGGTGGCCCAGGGCCCTTCCAGCTTTACGACATCAAGAGCATCTTCGTCGAGACATTTTTGCTTCTGGCCAGCAGCTTCACCTTCGGGATGGCATCGCTGGCGCTCAAGTACAAGCACAGTACGCCGCGGCTGATAGGATGGCTAGCGGCGACCCTGATACTGGGCGTTGCCTTCCTGTGTTTCGAACTGCATGACTTCAGTACCATGTTCGCCAAGGGCGGCGTACCCAGTCGCAGCGGTTTTCTGTCCGCCTTCTTCGACCTGGTGCCCTTGCACGGCCTGCACGTCGCTGGCGGCTGCATCTGGCTGATCTGTCTGGTGGGCCAAATTGCCCGCTACGGTCTTGATACCAAGGCGAAGCTCGGCATCATGCGGCTCGCGCTGTTCTGGCATTTCCTGGACATTGTCTGGATCGCGATTTTCTCCGTGGTTTATCTGGCGGGGCTCACATGAGCGAACAACGAAACGTCGCAGTGGATGGCATAGACCCAATGCAGGAGGAACGCTGGGAGTTCCGATCTTACGTCTGGGGCGCGGGCATCGCGTTGTTGCTCACCGTGGTGCCGTTTGCGCTGGTGCACTGGGGTGGCTTACCGCGCTTGCCGATTCTGATCGTTATTGGCGTATTTGCGCTGGTGCAGATCCTCGTGCACTTCCGCTGCTTCCTGCACATCAGCTTTGCGCACAAGCGCGAGGATCTGCCGCTAATCCTGTTCTCGGCGCTGCTATTGACGATTATGGTGGCCGGCACGGTCTGGATCATGGCCAGCTTGGCACTGCGTATGGCGATGCCAGCCTCTTGACACTCGGTAGCGCTTTTTTGCCTACATTAGCCGCCTGTCGCAAATCCTGGGTTAAAGGTTGAGCACAGGATGTCAGCTACCGCCTCGGTTAAGCGTCGGACCACAGAGGTTGAGCGCCGTGTTGACGATAGCAAGGTGGGTCAAAGCTTGCGGAAAATTGCCGGCAAGGTGTTTGCCCGCGACGTTGTATTCCTCGGACAACAATCCAAGGTCATTACTGACAGCAAGTACGCGTTCAAATTGCGCCCGTGCCTCATCGGTGCGACCTTGTAGGATCAGGCAGTCGGCCATCCAGCATGAGCATGCGAGAAACACGCCCTCGCTCGGGCCGTCCTGGCGCGCCTTGGTTCGGCGAATGAGACCCCCTTCTGAGAGTTCACGCTGGATCGTCGCGATTGTCGACGCCATGCGCGGATCGTCAGCCGGCAGAAAGCCCACGAGAGGCAGCAGGAGCAGGCTTGCGTCGATTTCCTGGCCTCCATAGTGCTGTGTGAAGCTGCCCAAGCCTTCATTCCAGCCTTCGTGGCAAACCTGTTCGTGCACCATCGGTCGCAATGCTATAACGCGTTCAAGCACGCGCTGATCCGCGGTACCTGCGCTACCGAGCGCTTCATGATGGCGAATGAAACGATCGAACGCGACCCAGGCCATTACCTTCGAATACGTGTACTGTCGCGGATCGGCGCGGGACTCCCAGACTCCGGATCCTTTGCTGTCCCACATTGCCACGAGGTGTTCGACGATCTTTAGCGCGATCGCCGCCTCCTGTGTCGAAGCAGGCACGCCGCCCCGGCGAGCGAGGTCGAGGCAATCGAGAACTTCTCCGAAGACATCAATCTGATGCTGTGTCGACGCGGCGTTGCCAACACGCACCGGCTGGCAATATCGGTATCCCGGCAACGAATCGACGATCCACTCATTAAGATGGCGCGCGCCGTCAACGCGATACATGATCCTGATTCGTTCGGGCGAGCCAGCAATGGCGCGCAGTAACCAATCTCTCCAAGCCTGCGCTTCGACACGAAACCCTGCATTGATTAGTGCACCTAGCGTAAAACTCGCATCGCGAAGCCAACAGTATCGGTAGTCCCAGTTCATCTCGCCGCCCGGGGCCTCGGGCAACGAGGTCGTGGGCGCCGCGATCAACCCGCCGCTCGGTTGATGGATCAATGCCTTGAGCGTCAGCAATGAGCGCCTCACCTCGCTCGGCCAGTCAGTCTTTGAATTGTCAAAATGAGTGATCCAGTTGCGCCAGAACCCCTGAGTCGACACTAACGCGGCTTCAGCATCGATGGCCGCCGGGGGCGGCTGGTGAGACGGCCCGTAGCTCATTACGAACGCTAACCGGCTTCCTTGCGTAACAAGAAATTCGGTTTCCGTGGCATGAGACTTAACGTCGAGTGGCATCGGTGCGCGCAGGACCACCAAATCGGGCCCGACTTTCGCGACCACACTGTTGCCGTCTGCTGTCGACCAGGGTGGCAATGCACCATAGTCGAACCGCAGGCATAGGGTCGATCGCATTTTCACGCTGCCTCGCAAGCCGACGACTATCCGCACGACCGATGAGAACGTTGTTCGCATCGGCATGAAGTCGACGACCCGGACCGCGCCTTCCTCCGTCGCAAAATCGGTTTCCACGACAAGGGTATCTTCCTGGTAGCGACGGCTTTGATGGATCACTTGGGCAACGGGGGCCATCGACCAATGACCGTTTTCATTTGTGCCTAGCAGCGCGGCAAAGCAGGCGTCGTCATCAAATCGCGGCCAGCACAGCCAGTCGATGGAGCCATCCCGGCTCACCAACGCAGCGGTTTCACCGTCGCCCAACAGGGCGTAATCCTCGATCGGTTTGCTCATTCGGGTGTCTTCCGGGACCGTGATTGCGTTGGCTCAGACTTTGTATTTCTTCGCTAACCAGTGGACACCGGTGATCACACCCAACGCAGCGGCAGTCCAAAAGACAGTTCGGTGCCGATCAGTGAACATCTCCCAACTGTGTGCTTTCGATTCGATGTCAAAGCGACCATGCGCGCCATAGTCGCCCCGCACCGGTTCGAACAAGTTGTCCGGTGCGTCCGCCGCGAGCGGCTCCTCCGTCAGTTGACCCGTATAACCGGTCGAAGCCAGATATTTATCAATGAGACCCTGAGCGATGCGGTTAGCCAGAATAGCCTTTACAGTGGGAAAGCCAACCCAAATCTCGCGGCGCTTGTGCGTGGCAGCAAAGTAGATGGCGCGCGCCGGCAGTTCGGGCTCGAAGATGGGTGCAACCGGCTTGGCTTTCACGCCCATCTTGTTCCTCGCCCAGTCGAATTGAGGCGTGTTCACCGCCGGCAAATCGACCATCGTCAGGTGGACGTTCAGCTTGTCATGGATAAGCTCAGAACGCAGCGCGTCAGTGAAACCGCGAATCGCAAATTTGGCGCCGCAGTAAATGGACTGCAGTGGAACCGATCGATAGCCAAGCGCCGAGCCCACATTAACGATAGTTCCACGGTTTCGACTGCGCATGCGCGACAGCGCCGACATGGTTCCGTGCACTTGGCCAAGGTAGGTCACCTTGGTGCCGCGTTCGAACTCTGGTGCGGTGAGTTTGGAAACCGGCGCAAATACCGTCGCCATCGCGACATTAACCCATACGTCGATCGGTCCCAATCCCTCCTCGACTCGAGTCGCGGCAGCCTCGACTGCATCAGCATCGGCGACGTCGGTGGGAATCGCAACTGTACGGACGCCGTACCGCGATTCGAGATCCGAAGCCGCGTGCGCCAGTCGGTCAGGGTCCCGTGCCAGCAAGGCTACGTCATACCCCCGCCGAGCAAACTCTTCGACCGTTGCGCGACCGACACCTGCGCTAGCCCCCGTCACTACCACCACTTTTGACATTGTTTTTTTCTCACTGAATGGTCACATGAAAACGCGGGCTCGACTGGAAGCGACGGCGGTTCATAGGGACGAAATATAAAGAGCACCATGCTCTTAAAGCGCAAAATTTGTACCGCGGTTGCTGGACGACACCCTGCATTACTAAACACCAACAGGACCGCTTCTTGCCTAAATGACCTGGACATCCAGACGCAAGCGTATTCAACGCTTGCTGGTCCAATCCGTAATCGATGATCGATGACACCAGTGATCGGGAAAGGAAAAACATGAGTCACTACGACGTCGTCGTGATAGGAAGCGGACCAGGCGGGGCTTCTCTCGCGCACAAACTTGCCTCAACGGGCAAAAGCATTCTGCTACTCGAACGCGGCGACTACTTAAAGCGTGAGCCGGCCAACTGGGATTCGAAGGCCGTGTTCGTCGAGGGCATGTATCAGACCAGCGAAACTTGGTACGGCGGTGACGGCAGCAAGTTCCACCCAGGTCTTCATTACTATGTGGGCGGCAATTCCAAGGTGTACGGCGCGGCGCTCTTCAGGCTTCGGGAGCGCGACTTCGACGAACTGCAGCACAAGGACGGCGTGTCGCCCGCATGGCCGCTCAAGTACGCGGACTTCGAGCCCTATTACGCCGAGGCCGAGCGTCTGTTTCATGTACACGGGCAACGCGGCGAAGATCCGTACGAGCCGCATGCGAGTACCCCTTTCCCGCATCCGGCGGTGTCCCATGAGCCGCGCATCCAGGCCCTTAACGATTCCTTGATCAAAGCGGGATTGCATCCTTTTCATTTGCCCCTGGGAATCCTGCTAGACGAGAAAGACGGCCAGGTGAAGCCCACTAGCCGCTGCATCCGGTGCGACGCCTTCGACGGATTCCCCTGCTTGCTCAACGGCAAGGCCGACGCGCAGGTCATGTGCGTGGATCCTGCGCTCGCGGCGTATCCGAACCTTACATTGATGACGAATGCCTACGTTTCCCGGCTTGAAACCGACGAATCAGGCAACACCGTGACGGGTGTGCATGTGAAGCGCGCGGGGATGGAGGAGCGCTATACGGGCGATATTGTCGTGGTTGCTTGCGGCGCGTTGTCGTCGGCTCTTCTGCTGTTGCGCTCGGGCACTGACAAACATCCTAAGGGTCTGGCTAATGGGTCCGACCAGGTCGGCCGCAACTACATGCGGCATAACCAGTCCATCCTGATGGCACTGATGCGTGAACCTAACGATACGATCTTCCAGAAGACTCTCGCGATCAGCGATTTCTATTTCGGTGCGGACGATTGGGACTATCCGCTCGGCCTGATCCAGATGTGCGCGACTTCCCACGCCGATCAGATCCGGGGCGAAGCCGTCCCTTCATGGCTCGAATGGCTTCCGGAGATGCCCTTCGAAACCATGGCACGGCATTCGATGGACTTCTGGCTATCGACGGAAGATCTGCCTCGCCCCGAAAATCGCATTCGATACGATGGCGAACGCGTCGTGCTGGAGATCGAGGAAGGCAATATGGAAGCGCATCACCGGCTCAGAAAGAAGCTCGAGGGCCTGCTTGCCGACGCTGGCGCCCACGCTACGATGATGGACCGTAAGCTCTATCTGGGTAAGGACATACCGATTGGGGGCACCGCTCATCAGGCAGGCACCGTACGCTTCGGTGTCGACCCGGCTACCTCCGTGCTCGACGTGAATTGCAAGGCACATGAACTCGACAATCTGTACGTGACCGACGCCAGCTTCTTTCCGTCGATCGGTGCAGTCAACCCGACCCTGACAATCATTGCCAATGCGCTGCGGGTCGCGGACAAGATCGGCGAACGCTTGGGCGTGATGCCGGTGGCCGCATGATGCTCACCGCGAGGGATTGAAGATGAATTTCTTCGACATGGTCGCTATCCCTTTGATCGCGCGCGTGTGCCTGGTCGTGATGTTTCCCTTCAGTGCGCTCGACAAGATCGCCCACTGGAAGGAAGCGATGCAACAAGCGACCTCCTCCTTCCTGCCCGGCGGCGCCGTGTTACTCGTGATCGCCATTTTTGTGGAGTTCGTCACGCCCGTTTGCATCGTCATTGGTTGGCACGATCGTCTCGCCGCATTCGTCCTTGCGGGTTTCTGCGCAGTCACGGCACTCCTGTATCACCCGTTCTGGAGATATCCGCATTTCTGGGCCAAAGCGGGCGACGGTCGAAGCCACTTCTGGGACTTTCTAAAGAATTTCGGCCTGGTGGGAGGCCTGCTTCTGATTACAGTCGGCGGGACGCCGATGAGTGCGTCCGCTGTACTCAAACATCCACTTTCGTCTGCACCGTACGGAAGTGTGTCGTCGATGGGCTCTCCCGCCTCTTCCAGCAATCAGTAAAGCGACGGAAAATCATCCAGCCAAGGAGCGCATTCATGGCCGCCTCAGTTTCAAACGCAACGACGCAATCGCCCGCGAAAGAAGGTGAAGCCCCCAGGGTGGGCTATTGGCATTTGTGGACAGACAATCTGGGGGTCAGTCATCAAGTCCGCTGTGAACTGGACCGGTTTGAACTGAAGGGCGTCGGCAATGCTGCTCCCCAATGGAACGACAACCAGGACCGGTCTGAGGCCACGGTGGTGGTCACAGTCCAGCCAGTCGGTTGGGTCGGTGACTGGCACGAGAACCCGGCGCCTCAGTGGATCATCCCGATATCGGGTCGGTGGTGGGTAGAGTCCATGGACGGCACGCGCATCGAAATGGGTCCGGGCGATCTCTCGCTGGGAGAGGACCAGGGCAGCATCGCCGATGGCGCGGGGCGCATAGGTCATCGTTCAGGCACGATTGGCGATCAGCCTGCGGTGCTCATGACGATCCAGTTGCACGTGGCTCCGGTGCATTTGCCGGGACACTTTCGCTAGCGAGCATTACATGGGCACGCATTCGGATGTCGAAATCATTGACCCACGCTTCAAGGCGATGGTCCTTCCCAATGCGCCGCTCGAATTACTCGGCGGCGGCTTTCGCTGGCTTGAAGGGCCAGTTTGGTTTGCCGACCAGGATTGCCTGCTGTTCAGCGACCTGCCGAATGACCGGATCATGCGATGGACGCAAAACGGCGGCATCAGCGTGTTCCGGCAGCCGTCGGGCTTTGCCAACGGGCATACGCGCGACCGTCAGGGCCGGCTGATCGGGTGCTCGCACGGCGAGCGGTGTATTACGCGTACCGAACTCGACGGGCGTGTGCTGATACTGGCGGATCGCTTTGAAGGCAAGCGCTTGAACTCGCCCAACGATGTGATTGTCAAGAGCGATGACACCATCTGGTTCTCAGACCCACCCTATGGCATTCAGACAGACTATGAAGGAGGCAAGCAGGTGGCGGAGCGTCCCGCATGCGTATATAGGCTCGTGCCGAGCAGCGGCGAACTCAGTGTCGTTTCTGACCAGTTCGTGGGTCCCAACGGTCTGTGCTTCTCACCGGACGAGACGCGCCTTTATGTCTGTGAAAGTGGTCTGCAGTTCGATCCGAGCCCGATCCAGAACATTGCCGTGATGGATGTCGACGCAGAGGGCATCGTGTGTTCCAAGCCGAGCGTATTCCACAAGATCGATCCTGGGTTCGCCGATGGCATTCGCTGTGATGAAGATGGCAATGTATGGTCGAGCGCGGCGGATGGCGTGCACTGCATCGCGCCATCCGGTGAACTACTGGGCAAGATTCACGTGCCGTTCACCGTTTCAAACTTGACGTTTGGCGGGCGTAATCGAAGCCGCTTGTTTATCTGCGCCTCACATTCCCTGTTTGCTATCTACACCAATCAGCGGGGAGCGCAGCGTCCGTGAAGCCCGCGCCCATCACCCGGATTATCCGAATCAGCCGCAACGTCGTTGAGCTTGACCGTAGTACTGCGTTCTATCAGGACCGGCTCGGCTTCCAGGCCACTGGTCCAGCGTTCATCATGGATCGAGCGCTCGCGGACGAACTTGGGTTCGGCGCGCGTGATATCAACGTGCAACGCTTGCGGCTTGGCGAGGAGGAAGTCGAGCTTGTCGAAGCTGGGCCGAACGCACGCCCTTATCCCTCGCCAAACACCTCAGCAGATCTTGTGTTTCAACATCTGGCAGTACGTTGCATGGATATCGACACCGCGTTCAAGCGGCTTTATCGTGAAGACAGCGCCTCGGCGTGTCCGACGGCAATTTCACGCGGTTCGGATGGCGGTCCGGCGCCGATTCGTCTGCCCGACGGCAGCGGCGGCGTCACGGCATTCAAGTTTCGTGACCCGGATGGTCACCCGCTCGAATTGCTGCAGCCTGCTGGCGATGAAAATGCGCGATCAACTGTGCGCGCGGGCGTCGACCATACCGCCATATCCGTATCCAGTGCCCCGTCGAGCATCGCATTTTATGCGGACTCGCTGGGACTGACCACGAGCGCTTATCAAACCAATTCTGGAAGCGAGCAGGGACTGCTGGATGCACTCGAAGGCCCGATAGTCGATGTCGTCTCTCTCCAAACAACAGGTAAGTTGTCACCTCATCTTGAGTTGCTGGGATACCGCAGGCCCCTTTCGCTTGCACCCCATACGCAAGCCGAAGCCACAGATATCATCAGCGACAGAATCGTCATCGGCTGCAGGGATGTGAGCGGGCTCGCGATGAACCTCGGCATGGCGTCGCGGCTCATCCGGTCGGCGACCGGGGAACTAGCTCTCCTGTTTCGAGATCCCGATGGTCACTATCTGTTGGCTAGCGAATGAACGGTGGGACACCGATACTAGCGCATACAGCCGACACAATAGCGACTCAGAACTGCCGGCGGGACATCTTGGTCCCCTTAGAGAACGCGGGTATCGGATCTTTCGCCGTCTATCCCCAGGCACAGCCAAAATACGTCCACGTCGAGCATTCGCGAGAGACGCCGGTACGCCGAACGCGTTGGAGCAGTAATACCAGCACGCCAATAAGTCACTTCTTCTACTGCCACTCCGACTCGCTTGGCAGCCTGACTTGAAGAGATATTGTTTCGCTTCAGACAATGGTCCAGTCGAGCCCCGAACGTCCGACGCCCGGCGCGATGCGCCAAGCTCTCCTCGAACAATAAATCTGCGCTGATATGTAGAACCATTTTCTGTTTCCTCCAATGCGTCTACGACGCATTGCGCCGCAATATCTATTACCGCCAAGCACCATCCCAACTCGCGCTGCGACACTAGCAATGCTAGTCGCCAGACCTTAACCCGCACTTAATCTCGCAGGTACGAGAAGCTGACGTTAAAGCACTTTGCTAGTAAGCGGCTCGGCCCGACCGTTTCGCCATGCTGACTTTTCCAAAGCATGATGAGGGCGTTCAGATCAACGGAGCCAGTCAGCCATGTCGAACGCAGGGGGCGCAGCCCATCCCCGTCGCACGTACGCGCGAAAATTCAAGCAGCAGGTGATCAGAGAGACGTTGGTGCCTGGCATGTCGGTGTCGATTGTTGCGCGCCGGCACGACATCAACGCCAATGTAGTGTTCGGATGGCGCAAGCAATATCGTGAAGGCAAGCTCGTCGTCCCTGCACTCGACGTTGCGCCGAGCATGCCATGCACGGAACTGCTGAGCGTCGACGTGAT